>JBLGBK010000001.1:0-129637 GCA_047617785.1 Colwellia polaris
CAAGAACTTTCAATCCTTCAAGTTCGCCCCTTAGACGTGCAGCTAGCCTTTCCTCATACTGATCGCTTTCATGACTGCCTGGGAAACTGCGATTGAGATCTTTGTCTACATAGCGCTTTCCCTGATTAAATGCTTTTTCATTGGCTAGAACCAATTTCACCGATTTTTCAAGGCTGTAATTTCCATTCTTCACTTCTTCTTTAAATCTGCGTATAGCACGAAGCCCACATGCTTCATCACCATGCACCAACCCCACTACGGCTACTTCTGGTTTTCCTTCACCGATTATTTCCGCCTTCATTGTGATGAGTAGTGTGTTTCCATAGGATTTTGCGAATCCCAAACTGCGCCATCATCTATCGCCAGTGCTTGTTTTAATGCTTCCTCCTGTGTTGATCCGTTTGATGAGAGCCGGTTGTAGATTTCTGCGGAGCGATCGGCTGGTGTTCCGTACTCTATTCTTTCTTCCAGCAAGTCCATGTATCCAGGATCGTCTATACTCAGTTCTTCAAGCCCCTTTCTTGCCTTATCAATCTCTTCACGTAGAACTGTATCTGTATCTGCTCTTACTACTTGTCCGTTTTTATTGTAAACCATCTGATCTACAGATAGACCCTGTTTCATTGCTTTCTCTCTATTCTCTAGGACTTCGTCGTACGGCGTGAGCTCCTCTTCGTTTTCCTGCGCATAGGCTATTCTTCCTATCATGAAGCCGTGTACTGCTGTTTCTTCAGCCACCGAGGGCTGCATGGATAGCGGTCGTATTTCAGTTACAATATAATGCTCTTTCGTCCCTCCCTGCTGTTCTTCCTCTTCTACTTTTATTCTAACGTCTTTCCAGTGTTCTCCTATCGCATCGCCGAAGTGATCTGGATCTTCGCCATCATCTTCAAAGAATATACCTAGTCTACTGAGGTAATCTTCAGTATCGTCTACGTAACCATCAAGAGGGCCAACTTTGGCAGGAGTTTCGTCCGTATTGTAGTTCATCTCCCAGAGCTGCATCCGTGTATCAGCGAACCCTGTATCCTTTCCTTCTATAATCCTTGAGTTGCCGGATAAAGCGATTGCGTACGGTAGTGTCATCGCGGCATAGTTGTTTTTCTCCACTGCATCTTCCCAGCTTTCTGCCTGTATATTAGTCTGCGTGGAACATATCGCAGCCGGTATTGCTGCAGTATTCGGATCTATCTGCTCTTCTTCTCCGAACATCGGCAGTTCACCTATATGTTGTTCTCTCAGATCATCGAAAGTGTCTACAAGTACGTCGTATCTATCCTTATCTGTAGTCTGTATATCATCTACATCTGTAAATGGATGCGTTCCGTATCTTATCAGAGATAGTCCTTGTTCGGCCATTTCTTCCGCTAGCTGGTTGTATCTTTCTCCCAGCGCGTTCTCCATCTGTTGAAGGCTTTCAAGCTGCATTGGCGGCGTCTGCGTTTCAGCCATTGCCGCACCTAGCTCTTCCTCTGCGAATTCCAGATCCTTAATTGCTTCATCTCTTTTATCGTCTGATGCCGGTTCTTCACCATTAAGTACTGCGAATTCGGATTCTATTCCTACTCTCTGCGGTTCGTTGTTACTGTATCTTTCGGGGTTGGATAGGATTTCTTCTGCATCCTCCTCCAGTAACGGATGGATCTGATTCTGTTTTGACCGGTTTTGACTCATTTTGAATCGCCTTGCTTGGACGTGCGTAGTTGGGTAATTAGCTTGATTTGTAGATCACCTAGAGAAATTTTGAAGGGAAAAGTATCTAGGCTCAATCTTAGAAGTTATAGAAATAGCTCCCGCTGAATACAAACCTGAAGTTGTCGGAGCGTTGATTGAGCATACCCAAACATTTGGTACTTGGAAGTTATAAATGTTGTTCTCGAGCACAGATCAGTTCTCCAGTGCTTTGATTGCTGCAAGTTCTTCCCCGCTCATGAATCGGACGAATGCCCCACCAGCGATTGATACATGGGAGAAGTCGTCTATTTCATGTCCGAATCGACGTATTAGCGATGAAGTGTGCCCTCCTCCTAGTACGGTATAGGCATCAGTGTTTGCTATTGCATCTACTATTGACTTGGTTCCTTCTTCGTGTTCTTCGAAAGCACCCATGGGACCCTTCATAACAACTGAGTCAGCTTCCTGTATATATTGTGAGAATATTTCGACTGTTTCATCCCCTATATCCCATGTCATTTCGTTTTCAGGCACCTCATCTACAGAGTAGTTTCCTGAATCCGTTTTGATATCTGCTGGAAGAACAAATTTATCTGAGTACTCTTCTATAAGTTGTTCTAGATCGTTTCTTTTGTTATGGAATCCGTGTTCTTTTATCCAGTCAACTTTGGTTCCAAGGCTATAACCTTGAACATCGAGAGCTATCTCTCCAGGTATTCCGCCGAGAAGAACTTTTTCTACATCTTCTATCATCTCCTCAAGCATCCCTATTAAGTCGGACGGTTTTTCTCCTCCAAGTACCATTACGCCTCCTTCAAAATTTTCCTTTACCTGTGTACAGCCTTTGATCTCTGCATTCATCACGCTTCCAGGATATGATTCGAGATGTTGATTGAAACCAACCATTGACCCGTGGCTTCTATGTGCAACGGAGAAAGCATCGTTTATATAGATATCAAAGTTATCTGAGAGTTCTTTAACGAATATGTCATCTGCATGGTTTTCAGGAGCTGCGTTCTGAAGTTCTTCAGACAGGAAACGTATATTTTGAAGCAGAGCTATATCCCCCGGCTCCATACTGGAAATATTATTTGATAGTTCGTTGCCGAAGAACGAGGGAATAAATTCGATTTCTTTACCGAGAGAATCTTCGATCATCTCTGCGTGTTTCTCTAGAGATAGAAAGTCGTTGCGCGCAGGTCGCCCCTGATGGGCTACTACTGTGACTTTTGCTCCTTTTTCGCTAAGTTCTTCTATTGTCTTCATGTACCTCTCGAAGCGAAGTGTTTTCTGTGGCTCTCCTTCTTCAACAGGAAGGTTTAGATCGGTTCGCAGCAGTAATTTCTTACCTTCTATATCAATATCTTCAATCGAATTCATGGCGTTATATTACGATGTAATACATTTCTTTGTTTTTAATGATTTCAAGTGATTATTTAAAAATCCGTCAAACTAACCAGAATTACCAATGAACGGTGAATGTTTTGGACTGCCTGAAATGGCAGTCACACGGTAGAATCAACACTCTTTCAAAACCTTCTAGACTTTCTGCTATAAAAATTTCCGATACAGGTGTTTCTATATGAAAGACTTAACTAGGAAAGTGGCAGAGCTATCCAAAAGAAGAGGTTTCTTTTTCCAGTCAAGCGAATCCTACGGCGGCGCAGCAGGTTTCCAGACCTTTGGCCCCGAAGGCGCAGAAATTAAGAGAAATATCGAGAACAGCTGGAGAGAAGCATTCTCAGACAGTCTTGGTCACAGAGAAATTGAAGCACCGACAATTATGCCTGAACCGGTTTTCCAGGCATCAGGTCATCTGGACACATTCGACGACATGATAATCGAATGTCCGGAATGCGGAACCAGTTCCAGAGCGGACCACATCGTGGAAGACAATACTGAAATTGAGGAAGCGGAAAGCTTCTCACACGAGAAAGTCGAGGAACTGATCAAGGAAAACAACCTTGAATGTCCGGAATGCGGAGAAGATCTGTCGAATGTAGCAGTCGAGGACTTCAACCTGATGTTTAAAACCAGTATCGGTCCCGGTGGCGGACAGACAGGCTACTTGAGACCGGAGACCGCGCAGGGTATCTTCGTTGAGTTCCCACGACTGAAAGAATATGCACGGAACCAGCTGCCTTTCGGAATTACACAGATCGGTAAAGCATACAGAAACGAGATCAGTCCGCGAAACGGCCTTGTAAGAGTCCGTGAACTGACTCAGGCAGAGCTCGAGCATTTTATTGATCCTGAAGAGGATGAGCCTCCAATAGAGGATGTTGAAGATGTTGAATTGAAGCTTTACAGTAGAGATCAGCAAAGCGCTGAAGACGGCGAACCACAGTTCATGACCGTCAGGGAAGCGGTTGAAGACGAAGTTGTTGAATCTGACTGGATCGCATACTACCTGGGTATAGCAAAGCAGTGGTACGAATCTATCGGCGTCGACATGGAACGTTTCCGATTTAGGCAGCACCAAAATGATGAACTGTCTCACTACGCAAGCGACTGTTGGGATGCAGAGTCCCAGGTTGACGGCGACTGGATCGAGATTACAGGTTTCGCATACCGAGGTTGTTACGATCTGAAGAAGCACGACCAGTACAGCCGTGAGGATTACACGATCTTCAAGGAGTACGATGAACCGAAGACCGTAGAGAAAAACACAGTCAATCCAGATATGGGATTTCTCGGTCCAGAGTTCGGTAATAAAGCCGGAGATATCAAGAAAGCTCTTGAAGAGCTAGCTGAGGAGGATCCCGAAGCATTTGAAGCGGACAAGATTTTCGTCGAAATTGACGAAGAAGAGTATTCCATTCCTGCTGATAAATGCAACTTCAATGTCGAAGAAGTTACCGAGAATGGAGAGCATATCTTTCCTCACGTAGTTGAGCCTTCCTTCGGTATTGATAGAATGGTTTATACCATTCTAGCTCATGCTTACGACGAAGATGAAGTTGACAGCGAAGATAGAACAGTTATGCGGTTCAATGAGAAAGTTGCTCCAACAGAGGTTGCTGTCTTCCCATTAATGGATAAGGAAGGTCTCGGGGAGAAAGCCAGCGAAGTAGCTAAGATGCTGAGAGAAAAAGGTTTCTCAGTGAAGTACGACGATACCGGCAACATCGGTAAACGTTACAGAAGACAGGACGAAGTTGGTACGCCTGTATGTGTAACGATTGATTACGAGACACTTGAAGAGGATCCAGAGACTGTTACCGTAAGAGATCGTGACTCCACAGAACAGAAGCGTGTAAAAATCAAGCAGTTAGCGGACGAACTCCGTTGACTTTCTCACCCTCTTCTTTCTATTCTTAGAAAATTGAGAATCCATAAAAGACTGGGACTTGATATTCAGTTTTATGGCAGAATGTGCAGAATGCGGAAAAGAAACTATGAGTTTTACCTGCAGTTATTGCGGGAAAAGCTTCTGCTCAGATCACAGACTGCCCGAGAACCATGACTGTCAGAAAATGGAGGAAGAACTGGAACGCAAGAAAGAGGAAGACGATAAATGGTTTGAAGAGAAGCAAGCCAAGAAAGAGAAGAAGACAAAGAGAAGAACACCGCCAAAGAAACCAAGCCTAGCAGAAGACATACTAAATGTTTTCAGAAGCAATATTACATACAGTATAATAGCAGTTACCGTAATTTTCTTCCTCTTGCAAAATTTAATACCCGGACTTACCAGCTTGATGATTCTTGAACCAGGCCTAGAAGACATTATGCAGAAGCCATGGAGCATATTTACAGTTATGCTTCTGCACGGAGGAGTACTACATATATTTGCAAACATGGTGACCTTCTACTTCTTCGGGAAACCTGTGGAGAATATAGTCGGAGCTAGAGAAACCTTAAAGCTCTACATTGGCGCAGGAGTTGTAGCAAGCCTAGCCTATGTAGGATTCAATAATATAACACACTTGATCAACGGAGCACCTCTTGGACCGGCAGTAGGGGCTTCAGGCGCAGTAGTTGCATTCTTAGGCGTAGTTGCCATGTTATATCCGGAAGCAGAGGTTCTACTCTACTTCATAGTGCCTATGAAGATCAAGACTGCAGTATATGCTTTCGCAGGTATAGAAGCACTCAACCTCGTCATGAAATTACTTGGGTTTACTCTTCCGATAATCGGAAACTTTGCAAGTTCAGCCCACCTAGCAGGGCTTTTAGTAGGTCTATGGTACGGTAGAAGGATAAGAGATAAGGCGCGTAGAACTAGCGTTTTCGACCCACTGTCATATTAAGGAGTTTCACGCGTAGTCTCGTAATAAGTTACGCCGCTTTCTGAGTCAACTACTGCGTAAAGCATTTTCGCCCGGATATTGTGCGCTAATCTGACGGTGCGCGAGAGCTCTTCAAATCCTTGTTTCTGTGTTTCATCTACTGCCTGTACAACCCATTTTGTATGCGCACGCTTCCCTTCCTCTTCTGTATAAGGGTTTGCGCCGCGCGGATAGACGCGGAAGTGAGTTCCGAACTTGAAGCCAGATTTGATTATATAGCCACGATCTCTAAGATCATCATATACAGTGTATTTATTCTTGAAATCTTTATCTAGATTTGAGAACTTTGAGAATATTTCTTTTTCGTCCACTTCTTCGTCTTCATCTTTGATCTGGATTATATCTCTCTTTGCGAGGTGTGCGGCTTCGACTAACGATAACTCCAGTCGGTCTTCATTTTTCTTGCCATAGTATTTCTCGCTGTAAATCTCTTCGATATCCTCTTCATCCCAGACAAGCACTTGTTTATTTACGAGTTCAGTATCAATCATAGTTCTCAAGTTGTATGCTTATTGTTTTTAGAATTCACTTAAACCACTCTGTGATTCTTCCTCGATTATCTTCTCAGCTGAACTCCAAGACCTGCGCGTATCCGAAGGTAGTTCGCCGTTCTCATGGAAGTATTCACGAAGGAATTCTTTCACAGGAGGATCATGAGGGTACCCTGATCCGAAGTCGTAGCCATACTTTTCGTGAAGCCTTTCAACATGGTTTTCTCTTTCAGTCTTTGCAACTATCGATGCCGCGGAAACGATCGGGTATGTGTCGTCCGCCCCGTGTTCTGCAATTATCTCGATATCCTGTAGCTTTGCGGGAAGTTCTGCCTTCACTTTCTTGATGTATCTTTCCGGGTTTGGTTCTGGAAGGTCTAGTATTACTTTGTCAGGTTCTGCCCTTTCGATAACGTCGGCGAATGCCCGTGTTTCTATCTCATTTAAGGTCATTACTTCTCGTAGCTGGTCGATTTCTTCCGCGGTTATCTCTTTAAGGAATTTCTCTCCTTTTTCTTCAAGCTCTTCCTCAATACGGTTTCTCTTTTTATCTGAGAGTTTCTTCGAGTCCTTTACACCGAGATCAGTGAGGAAGTCTTTTTCATCTTCTTCCAGCATGTATCCACCGATGAACATTGACCCTATTACCGGCCCTCTCCCTGCCTCATCTAGACCTAGTACCTTCATTTCTCTTTAATCACATCAAACGGTTGCTCCCTCAAGAATAAAACTTGACTGATTTAAACGGCGAGTTTATCGGCGTTATTTTTTAACAGTAAAATACCCATACTGTTTCAGTTTATGGCGGACAGAGATACTGAGACATACTTGAAAGTGCTGAACTCTCTACTTGCCGTAGGATTCGTTCTCATGCTGGGAAACTATCTGGGGTTATCTCCAGGAATAACAGGGAACTTCTTTGCCGTAGAGGAAGAACCTAGCTGCAAATTCAATCACGGAGAAGAAAGCAACTCTATTCCTATGGAGAGATGCTGTTACCATGCCAGCCAGCAACTTAAGATAGGTGAAAATGAAGAAAAATTTTTCTACGGGTCTCAATACAGGAACTACAGCCTAAATCAGGAAGCAGTAGAATATTGTAGTGAGGAGGATTTTGACATTGAATAAACACGCACACCTAGTTCTCACACTTCTTCTTATTTCGTCCACTTCAGCGCTGTATTTCTCAGATGAACAAGAAAAGAAGACTGATGCTAGAAACGCCACTTTACCAAGCTTTGAGGGCATAGAACTCAATAAATCAGGCAAAACGGTTAACCTAGATTCAATGACAACAAGACAGAAAGCTGCGTTATTGATCGTCTCAACCTCGTATGAAAGTAATGTTTCAGATAACAGAATAGTCGGAGGAGTACATCTTTCAGCTGCAAAATCTGAAGAAGAATTTAATGAAAGAGTAGCTAGTTACAGAGAAGGAAGACTTATTGAGCCTTTGATAACTATCGATTTGGAAGGCTGCATCACCCCTGCAGATTCCTTCAGAAGTTTCAGAGCCTTCCATCACATTAATACAACTGATCAGGCATACAGATCAGGTTTAAGACAGGGAGAGTTTCTATCCAATATAGGCGTAGATATCAACTTTTCTCCAGTTGTAGATCTTGAGGATTCGATATGGGGTTGCAGAAGCTTCCCCGGAAATCAGAGCGCTGTTAGCGATAAAGCCTGCGCTTACATAGAAGGGCTTCATGAAAAAGAGGTGATGGCGACAGCCAAACATTATCCCGGCCGAACCCTCACAGGAAAAGACCCTCATCATGACATGAAGAATGTAAATGTGACAGAAAGAGACCTCGCTCCTTTCTATGCAACAATGAACTGCAGTGTCGATGCTGTTATGCCTTCCCACCAAATATCAACTGGCTATGTCAATACTAGAAACCAGCCTGCTGATGTTTCGGAGGTAACAAGGAACAGAATCAGAGAAAAAGGGTTCGACGGATTGATAGTTTCCGATGCAATCGATATGGGCGGTCTTACCAAATACTACAATAGCAGCGAACAAAGATATATCGATGCTTTTAGGGCAAACGACGTAATTCTCAATGTTATTGGAGATGTTGAGGATACTGTTGAGATAATCAATACAATTGACAAAGCTGTAGAGAACGATAGACTTGATGAAAAGTATATTGATCAATCTTTGACGAGATTACTTGAGGCGAAAGGTTGGGAAGTGGAGAGTGACAGAAATTAAGTTATCCAATGAAGCCTAATTCACACCATTTATAATATTCACTTGTCGATTCTTTATTACAACCCATAGCGGGGTGGAGCAGTCAGGAGTGCTCGTCGGGCTCATAACCCGGAGGTCCGAGGTTCAAATCCTTGCCCCGCTATAACTATTCTGACTGACAGTATTGCCAGAACTCTGCGCATTTCTCATTCTGATTTAGCTCGATAAGGTATTCCTCCTTTAGTTTTGTTTCAGCGCTGTTTTCGCGGTAAGATAGATTCCACTTCACAGTATCCCGACGTTAATGTTGATCATGGAAAAACCAGTTAGTGGTTAAAGATAAATTTCTGGGAGCGGTGCATTAACTTAAATAAGAGTGTCTGCATATTTTGACTATTGTGTAGGAGTGCATACAACACTCCAATGTTTAAGGGGGAGAAGAGAATAAATGAAAAGTGATGAAGAAAAATGGATAAAGTCGGCAACGCATTAATTAGCCTAGTACAGGATCTCTCCAGTATTTCTACAAACGGCCATGCACAGGTCGAGGTAAACGAAAATCTGTGCAATCCAAAACAGTTCAAGCAGCTTTTCGATTACTTTACACAGGGAACTATTCTAGAACGAATCGATCTTGAAGTAGAGTCAACAGGAACAACAGTCGAATGCGGATGCGGATATAACGAACCAGTAAACGGCGACCATTCAGGTTACGTGAGATGTCCCGACTGCGGAAAGTTCGCGGAAGTCCAGAATCACGCGTATCGTATCAAGAAACCTGATCCTTCCAAAGTTGGAAAAAGACAGAGTATTCGGTTCTAAAGATATAACTACTAAAGATTGTCTTCATCCATTAATTCTTGAAAAGCTGAAATGCCGGGGTAGCCAAGTGGCCAAAGGCGACGGACTCAAGATCCGTTCCCGCAGGGGTTCCCGGGTTCAAATCCTGGCCCCGGCACTAAAACCATCTTCCGACTATGAAAACCAATACACCTGAAGAAGCCGATCTAATAATTCAGAAGCTTCCAAGCGATATGGGCATACATCGCAACCCTAGGAAGGGGACGCTCAACGCGCCAGAGAAAATACTGGATGACTATAGTTTCGAAAAAGAAGTTTTCATAGACGAAGTTTTTCCTGACGAATTCTCACTGGAAGAAACACATGAAAATATCGCAGAGAATACTAAAAACCTTCAGAAATACGGCAAACCAATAATTTCTATCGGCGGCGACCATTCGATAAGTTTCCCTGTTATCAAAGAACTGAAGAAACAGAATCCAGATATGAAACTAGTTTGGCTGGATGCGCACTTAGACCTAAAGGAGAAAGTAGACAATCACGTTTCACACGATGTTGTAGCTCGGGAGCTCCTCGAACATGGTTTTTCCGAAGACGAAATATATTTTGTAGGTATCACAAAGATCGATCACGATGAAGAAGCTTTCCTAGAAGATCGTAAAATTAATGTTTACGAACCGAAAGAGGTTGAAGAATTCAAACGAGAGTTCGATTCAGACGAACAACCTGTTTATCTGAGTGTTGATATCGACGTATTGACAGAGAAAGAGGCTCCCGGTACGGGCTACCCCGATGGAGATCTTAGTGTTGAAGAAGCAAAACAGATTATCGGTTTTATTGAGCCTGATTTTGCCGACCTCGTTGAAACAGCGCCCCCCCTAGATAAAAAAGAGAAGACTGTAGAAAACTCACAGAAGATTCTCAACAAACTGGTAAGAAATTTCTCCTTAAATCCACCAGCCAAAGAATGATCCTTGAAGCGAAACCGAATCTACGCGGGAACCGTTTTTGAATCTTGAAACCTATTTGAGTGTTATGAAGCAGATTAAAACAGAACTAGCTTCAGAACTTGAGAAAATCCTCGGAACAAAAGTAACAGAGGATGATATCGAGAGACCAAAACCGGAGCACGGAGACTTCGCGTACCCGGTTATGAAGGCAGCCAGCGAACTAGGAAGTAACCCGCGGCAGCTTGCGGAGGAAGCTTCAGAAGAAATTGACGAAATAGAAATAGTTGAAGCAGTCGACGTTGCAGGACCAGGATACCTGAACTTCTACATCGACCGTGAAAGGTTCGCTGAGAAGCTTTTCCAGCTACTCGAAGAAGATAATTTCGGGTTTGAAGATAAAGATACTAAAGTACTGGTAGAATTCTCCTGTCCAAACCTGGCGAAACCGATGCATATCGGACACGTACGTAATAACTGTATTGGAGACTCTCTACAGCGAATTCTGCGCTTCACAGGATATAAAGTTACTTCAGAGAACTATATCGGCGATTGGGGTACAAAGCACGGCCAGGTGATCTACGCATACAAGCAATGGGGATCCAAGGAAGAGTTTGAAAAGAATCCTATGGAGCACATGTACGAGCTGTATGTCAAGCTTCATGATGAAGCAGATGAGAAAGATAAGGATAAAGCCCGTAAATGGAGCAAGAAGATTGAAGATAGAGACAACGAGGCTTTAGAGCTCTGGGAGATGTTCCGAGAAGCTACAATCAAACACAACAAGAAAGACTACGAACGCATGGATATTGAGTTTGACCGATGGACTGGCGAATCTGTAGTAGCAGAAGAAGCAGAAGAAATAATTGAAGAAGGCGTTGAGAAAGACATCTTCAAGGAAGACAACGATGGAAGCGTATACGTTGACTTTGAAGACGAAAAATATCCAAGCACTATCGTGAAACGTAGCGACGGATCTACACTTTACTTATCGCGCGATGTAGCTAATATCCGAAAGCGTGAACGCGAAGGATTCGATCATAATCTGTACATTGTAGCAAATGAACAGGATCTGCATTTCCAGCAGCTATTTGAGATCGCTGAGGAGTTCGGCATCACTCTTCCGAGCGAACACATATCATATGGAATGCTTCACCTAGAAGAGGGTTCAATGAGCAGCAGCAAAGGAAACATAATTACCTTAGATGAGGTTATCGAAAAAGCAGTTGAGAAAGCTGAGGAAATCGAAGGTCGTGATGTCGGAAACTCTGAAGAGGTTGGTTTAGGCGCTATCAAGTATGCAAACTTGTCTGTATCTCGTCCAAAGGACATTGAGTTCAACTGGGACGAAGTACTAACTTTCGAAGGTGATTCTGGGCCTTACCTCCAGTATACAAATGTACGGGCAAAGAGCATTCTACGTGAATCAGATAAAGAACCTGAAGCAGAAGGAGAGTTCACTGATGCCGAACATCGTCTGGTGCGGAAAATTTCTGAGTTCCCTGAAAAAGTGGAACTTGCAGCAGAACAACGCGAACCAGCAAAGATTGCCAATTACCTCTCAAATCTATGCGAAGAGTTCAACAGCTTCTACCACGAATGCCAAGTTGTCGGGGTTGATGAGGAAGTAGAAAAGCGACGCCTAAAGATCGTAGAGTCATTTATAGAAGTTACAAACACAGGTCTTGATCTTCTAGGCATTGAAGATCTAGAAGAGATGTAATACCAAGAGTTCGTTCAGAGGCACTCTCCCCATACATCATCTTTCTCTATTTACGATCAAGTGAATCGTATTGATTAAAAATGTGGATGTCAATATATCGGGTATGGGGGAGGAAGACAATTTCTGGATTATCGAACTTTACGATGATGAAACCGCTAATATCTCTGTAATGAGCAAAGAGGAGGCTGAAGCTATGAAGAAGATAAATGATGACTTCGAGGAATGGCAGATGGAGCCATGTAGCGAGAAGTCAGAAGATGACATGATAGAAATAGCGGAAGATCACGGTTACGAACACGATCCGTGGTAGTTAGCCTAAATTCTCATATACCACCTTCAAACTTTTGCGGATAGATGACAAAGACAAGGATGAGGGCGACCGTAAATAATTATTTTTGAAAGAAAAATTGCGAGTGGCCGAACCCGGATTTGAACCGGGGACAACTTGATCTTCAGTCAAGCGCTCTCCCAGGCTGAGCTATTCGGCCTTTGTATAACCATTCTTTGAAAGGTGAGTTTTAAGAAATAAAACCATCATTTCTGCAGAACCATAAAAAATTTGCTTAACAACCATTTTTCTATGACCGAGGAAAATCCAGCCTCCGACACCAAAGAACATGTAATTCCCGGAACTCAGAAGAAATTCACTGGAGAAGACGTGGAAGGATATGACTTCCGCGGCGAATTCGACATGACTGAGATGCTGGAAAAATACAGTACAACAGGTTTTCAGGCAACACACTTGAAGGAGGCTATCGATCTCGTAAAAGAGATGCGAGACGAAGATGCGAAAATATTCCTGACCTTTACTTCAAACATAATTTCTTCAGGTCTAAGAGAGGTGGTCGCATATCTAGCTCGGCAAGACTACGTTGATGTAATGATTACTTCTGCCGGATCCCATACCGAGGATGTTATCAAGACTAACGACGATTTCAAGATGGGAGAATGGGAAGCTGACGAAGCTGAACTTCGAGAGAATGGAATCAATCGGCTCGGAAATATCTATGTAGAGTCAGATCACTATGTCTGGCTAGAAAGCTGGTTGAACGAAGATTTCTTCGACGACTTCTTCGCAGACGAAAAGATTAGAACGCCAAGCGACCTTGCTTACGAACTTGGAGAAGCAGTAGGCGAAGATGAAAATCTTGATGAGTCAGATTCCTTCGTCTATCATGCTTCGGATAATGACATCAGTATTTACTGTCCTGCGATGATTGATGCAGAGATCGGCGATTTCATGTTCTACTATCGACAAGAGCAGGATGAAGATATCGGGATTGAGATCCTTGACGACTGGGACAGTCTAATCAACGAGGCGATCGAAGCTGAGAAGACTGGCATCATAGCAGTCGGGGACGGCGTACCTAAGCACCAAGCAATCATGTCAAACCTTTTCAGAGGCGGCACCGATTACGCTGTATACATTTCTACAGGCATGGAAGGAGACGGAAGCCTATCTGGAGCACCCCCAAAAGAAGCGGTTTCATGGGGGAAGATTAAGGAGAACACAAAGAACTACACTCAGATAGAAGCAGAGGCCACACTTGTCTTCCCGCTTCTAGTTGCTGAGGCATTCAAAAAATACTGATTTAGATGATTTACCGAAGAATCCTGTAAGACAGGGCCGATTGAAGAGAGGAGCTTATGCATATTATGCCAGAGCCTCTCAACACATAAGTATAGATATTAGCAACTCTGATATCGAGATATGCTGGCAAAAACCATTGTAAAGAAGTTAAGCATCTCACTCTCCGTAATATTCGCTAACAGCAGCAGCTAGTTTGGCGTTATGAGAGTCATCTACCGGCTTTCCACTATCTATTTTCTGCATCATCTCAATGGTTTCCGCAAATATTGTTACAGGATTATTAATTGCTTCTTCGGGCTCATTACTGTAGTAGTGTCTTATTCTATCCGCATTAAGCAGTTCCTCTCGGTTATGGTCTTTTCCAAGATATTCTAGATATTTTTTAAAGTTTTCTGGCTTGGCCCATTTATCATGACTTGATAGAAAGGTCTTAATCTCTGTTTGGAAGGCTTGAGAATCTAACTTAGCTTTATATCCTTCGCCCTCATGTTTCATTATTCTTACTTGTGTTAACCTCTCCAATTCTGCTTTGACTGTTGGACTCAGAACTTTTTCTGGCTCCTTCATATTCCAGTTTTCAGCTACTTCTTCCTGTGTCTTCGGATAGACGAATGATGAAATGTATACCAAGTTCGCCCAATTACCTTCTCTAAACTCCACTGTTTGACTTCACTTCCTCTTAATTTCTATATAACCTGTAGAAGTTAAAATATTCTGGCAGACATTGATTAATCTTTATCCGAGTCAAGTATCCTTGAGATAAATATTTTCAGATAATCAGTGCCGCCTGCCGCTTCTATAAATTCTTCTGACACCTTATCCGATTCAAGAAAGTTTTGAACAATTTCCTGCCCGGTTCTCCCCGCATCTCTATTCTCGGAGTAATTATGCTTAAATGAGGCAAGCTCATCCCCTGAATCATAGACCTTAATTTCTTCCTCTTGATTTACCAGCCGGAAACTACCCTTCTCCATATCCTTATCAAACTTGAAGCCGTTTTCTGTCCTCTCATAGTAGCTATTAATCATAGGAAAAAATTCTAAAAAGAGGTTTTTCAGTTAATTTTAAAGCCTTTTAGCCATCTCTTCAGTCAATTCTGAGATAGAAGAGTGAAGATCTATAGTTTCTAGATCCTTAAGATCTATCCATTCTCCTTGTTGGGGCTCCCCTTCAATAGTAACTTTGTAAGGCTGCATAGTAACTTCATCACCCTCTTTTTCAAAGCTAGTCTTTAGCTTCTTCTTATATCGTTCGACTTCACAACCGCATCCCGTGACTTCAGAGGTTATGCGTTCAGCTACATCCGCTGAAAGCTCTCCTTGTTCACCATGACCCATAGGAACACGGTAATGTTCCTGACTTTCGTTTTTGAGAAGCAGTATCTTTTGATTGCGTACAATTAAACTTCCAGAAACCTCTTTAAGCATAAACATTAATTATCGAGCTTCGTTTATAATGGCATACCTAAATAATAGGATAAATCTGTCAATAACCAAATGCATCACTATCTTCCGCATACTTGCCAGATTCATTATAGAAGCTGGCATTTACTTGTAGACTTTCCCCCGTATAGTCGGATAGCCCTTGGCAAGGTATTACACTAGCTGCTCCTTGGACTCTTGCCTCTCCTGTACAAACAGACTGATTCCTAAATGAGACCTCAACCTCTGCACTACACTGACTATCAAATGTTCCAATAGGGACTCCTGGAACACCAAAACCTTCTAT
Organism: Colwellia polaris; assembly: GCA_047617785.1. Taxonomy (GTDB): domain Archaea; phylum Nanohalarchaeota; class Nanosalinia; order Nanosalinales; family Nanosalinaceae; genus JBEQAZ01. Next base: position 15,442 of record JBLGBK010000001.1, read on the forward strand.
ATCTCCCTGACATTCAACAGCAACACCTGCCGGTTTATACATTACAATTGCTAATCCGGCGAAAATCACAATCAAAGTAAGGATAAAAATAGCAGGTCCCAAAAGCCCTCTCATATATCATAGATTTAGAATATCTCAAATAAATAGATTAAAACTTGGAAAGAAAAGGTTCAGCGCCCAACCCAGGATTCGAACCTGGGACCACCACGTTACTGTCTAATTGCCATTTACGGCTTCAAACAACTTCCAAAGGAAGTCGTGGTTAACAGCGTGGCGCTCTACCTACTGAGCTAGTTGGGCTTTGTACATCCGAATTATACCTGAATTCTTATAAACAATTGGCGGCTTCTATAGTCTGTAATCCTCTGCATAATTGACGCCCTATAAAGGAAATAATACAATATGACCGAGCGATTTCAACCTATTAGCAGCTTCAAGCTCGGCCATATCTCCTAAGATCCTTAGAACGTATCAGTCTAAGAATTCTTCATTCTCGATCTTCCTTGGCAGATATTCGTTCGCTACAAACTCTAGGCTGTTAGCTGCCAGCGCCTGCTGTTCAACTCTTACGCCTTTGTCAAGCATTAGCTGTAGCTGTTTTTGCCATTGTTCATTCTTCATCCATTCGTAGTCTTTGACGTCGTGGATTCGTTTGTAGTCCTTTGTTGGTCCTCCTCCATCTTTTGGCTTTCCTTTCAGATCTTCTGTTACGTGTTCAAGCCCATATTCCTGAATATCTTCCATTGTCATACCGATGAGTTTTGCGTCCGGTGTTGCTAGTCTATCGGACTGGAAGGCTAGGCTCATTGATCCTGATTTGAGGACTGAGTAGATGTAGTATCCCCAGGGGTCGCCGTCAGTGAAGACGTAGACCGGTAGGTCGAGTTCGTTGTGCATCATGTTAATGAGCCTTCTTGCTCCACGCGCTGGTTGTCCTCCTGTACCTATTAGGATTGCGTTCTGTTCTTCGTGGAAGTCTTCTTCAACCAGTCGGTTAACCATAGCACTGGTCTCGACTACGAGGATGAAGTCTGCATCGTGTTCCTCAAACTCTAGGTGGTCGACGATAGAGGGTATTGCCATTCCAGCACTTCCCATGCTCATTCCATCGATTACGTCTCCAGAATCATTGATCTTGATTGGTCCAAATAGTCGTCCCTTTGGTTCTGCGAATAAGTGTAAATCTTCTCGGATCGCTCCTGTCGCGGTCTCGATATCTACTACAACGTTGTTGGATTCATCCTGATCTTCGAAAGTGTTCTCATCAAGTCCTGGTACGCTGTGTTTTAGCTGGTAGTATACTTCTCGGATTGATGCTGTTCTTCCGTTATTTACCAGTTCTTTCGCCTTGTTTGCAACCAGAGTGGTTTGCATGAATTTTCTAGCATGGCTAATGTTCAGGAACTTTCTTGTAGAGTAGCTGTCTCCAAGCGAAAGTCTTCCTTCCTCTTCATCGTATTCAACGTTGGATTTAGATCTTACCTGAGTATCAATTGTCAGGTTGTCGCTGTCTTCATTTTCTAGTTGTTTTCTAAGTTTTCTTCCTAGACGGGTTAACCTGTCTACAGTGGATTCGTCATTTGCTAAGTCTTTCTTTGGCATATTAATTCACCTCTAAAGTTGTTCTGGGTTGTAGTCGCGTTCGACCATCGCCTGAATCTGTTTTTCAATTTCTTCTGGATCTCCTTCGCCGGCTAGCTGTGCGATAGCTGGACCCATCTCTTTTGCGTAGCTTGTAAGCTTTCTCTTCTTCTTTTCCTGAATTTCTCTTCTTTCTTTTCTCTTGAGATACTTTCCAAGCTTTCTTCCTGCCTCCTGAAGCGCTAGCTTCATTTCTTTCCGGATTGGATCGTAGTTTGCTACGGCCTCCTTTCCTTCCGATGTGAAAGGCACCCATACGGATGCGATGTGGATTGAGATATAAAGCGGTCCTTGTGGCCGACCTCCTGACTGGCTTATATTGTATCGGCTCCAGTCAACGCTTTCTACAGCTTTTGTGGTTACACAGCTACTTTTCTTGTATAGTAGCGGTACTTTGTTTGCGTAACGGAGTTCGTTGTAGCTTCCTTCATCTTCAATGTCTCCTCCCCACGCAAGTCCTACTTCTACCTGGAAAGGATTACCCTGGTAAACTTTCGGTTTACGGGTGACTGCTTCCGTGAACTCTGGATTAAGCTCTTTCTTCAGTCCTTTCAGCATTAGATCTTCTCCAACAGGCGATAGACAGTCAGTTGGAGGGCTCTGAAGGTCAACTCGCTGTGCGGCTTTCAGTATTTGCTCTACTTCATCTTTGTCGAGCGTGTTTGGCCTTCGACCATCTTCTATATCTGCTTCTTCGCAGATTGCCTCTGCACTGGTTCTTCCTACGCGTGTAAACTCGTTCTGTAGAAAGCTGGAGATTGTGCGTGCCGAGCTGTTGTCGATCATTCTCAGCATCACTCCCAGTTCGACTCCATGAGGGTGCGGTTTGATTTCCTTAGGCTTCTCTGGTAACTGCTTTGAGACACGCGGATACTCTATCTTGTTTCCGTCTGGCTCTCTAAGAACAACTCTTGCGTACGGATTCATGATTGCTGTGTGCTTCAGGTAGTTGCGTACGCTGTGATGACCATGTGTGTACTTGGCCTCAATATTCATCTCGATTGTGGTTCCGTGATCAAAGTAATAGTCTTTGTCGCCCGGGAACTGATCGCTTTCTGGATCAACTACTTCATCTTCCATGATTTCTGGTTCATTAGTTTCCGTATCAATGCGGACTACGAACTTGTGGCATGGTTCGCCTTCCTGTTTTGAGTATATTGTTACTGGTTCTCCCGTTGTCAGCTGTGCGTACATAGCCGATGCGGAGATTCCGATTCCCTGCTGTCCACGGCTCTGCTGTAGCTTATGGAACTTGGATCCGTAAAGTAGCTTTCCAAAGACTTTTGGTATTGTTTCACGGTCAAGTCCGATTGCGTTATCTCGAATCTCGACACGACATTTCTTATCATCATATTCGTCGACTAGAACATGTACTTCTGGCAGTATGTCGTCTTCCTCGCATGCGTCCAGCGAGTTATCTACTGCTTCTTTTACTACTGTTATTATGGATTTTTGTGCATTTTCGAATCCAAGCAGGTGCTTGTTCTTCTCGAAGAATTCTGCTACCGATATTTCGCGATGGTCAGATTCTTCTGGCATTTCTTCTTCAATTCCGTTTCCGTTTGGCATTGTATCTCCTCAAAAAATTGGTTTGTACTCTACTTTTTGATTTTATCTTGGTTCTTTTCAAGGTAGTTGTAAGCTGTGGAATGACTGCTACCCTTTAAAAGGATGTTAATAGCTTCGACAGCCACTTCTATGTTCTGTGCATGTCCTATGACTCCAATAGTCTTTCCGTAGACTGAAATCTGTGTTTCAGTCATTTTCTCGACATGTCTACGCGCTTCGCCGTCTCTTCCGATCACACGACCTTTAAGTCGTTCAAGATCGTTGTTTGTATCAGCGAAACGATTGATATCTATTAGATGGAGGACATGCTGTTCTTGAACCAGGTCTAAGGCTTTTTTCGGATTGAATCCTCGTCCTATCGCCTTGATTACCTGTTCCGCAGTCATCTCATCCAGAGGTTCACCTTCTATCTTGACCGTGTTACCTTCAAGGCTGATATCGCAGTCGGTCATGTCTTGAAGCTCTTCCTTGGTCTCTCCCTGGCTTCCGATTACTACGCCGACGCGTTCCTCTGGTATCCTTACCTGTTTCATTAAACTGTATAATTGGATTCTCTGCCAATCTTTTTATACCTTGGAAGAGGTTGAAAACCCGTTATTCCTGCTGTAGAACCGTTTGAAACGCTTCTTCTTCATCTATCTGCGCTCCCTGTCGACGGAAAAAGTTGGCGACATTTTCGATATCTCGCCTGAGTAATTCCTCTGCTTCTGGGTGCGTATTATGTACTCCTTGCGAAAAATCGATCCATACGAGTTCGGATTCATCAGTCACCAGAACATTATATTCCGATAGATCACCATGGACCAATTTTTCCTCACGCCAAAGCGATTCTATGCTGTTAAGAACTACTTCAAACGCTTTTTCAGGATTATCGATCGCTACATCTTTCAATTTAGGGAATGGAGAGAATCCTCGCCCGATAAATTCCATGACTAAGATATTTTCTTCAAAAGCTATCGGTTTCGGGCATTTGAGAATATTAGATGCTTTTTTCAGATTCTTGAACTCTTTCTTACACCATTCGTTGATTACAGATCTTCTATCATCCTTGAAGTTTCTGAAGCGTTTATCCCCACGCAGATAGTTTTTCATGTTGCGGAAGCTACCCGCCTGCGTCATGTAGATCTTTACCAGAACTCTTTCCTCGTTGTAGGTGTCAGCTAGAAATACCACCGATTCTTTTCCCGACTCAATTGTCCCATACATCTTCTTGATAACTTCCCTCTGTTTCAGTTCGAGAAGTGCATCCATTGTCTGGTCATCCAAGACATTTTCAATTGCCTTACGTGCTTCAGACGTATCGAACATTCTCCGGCTTTCTTCTCGCCATCTTTCATCGAAGTCACGCGGGTCCTTGTTCATCTATTTTTCCCTCGTGTATCTCCTGTATAGAAGTACTGCCAGAATTGATGTTCCAAGAGTTACAATCCAGAAATACCATGCGTTTAATGGATTAGCAGCTATCAGATCGACAAATATTTCTGCAGTGTTGAGGCAGCTTGATTCCGAGCTCACTATTGAATTAAACTCTTTAGAGCTTGCAGTACGTGCAACCTGACATAATCGGTCGTAAATTAGCTTTTTGGAAGTCAGAGAGATTAAAATCGATGAAGATACGAATCCCGCCGCCCCTGATGCAATTTCTCTAGGTGTTAAATTATTCATGTATACCTGGTAGAAAGCAATTAAAGCTACTCCGAGCAGAAATGCAAAGCCTGTAGACTTATCCAGAAGAACTGCAATTATCTGTGGAAGTACTATTGCCAGAGCGCTGAACGCGATATTGCTGTTTCTTGAATTCATAGAGCAGAAATTAAAGAAAAGTTTTTAAAGGAATTCTTTGATTTCGTCCAGGTAACCTTTGTCTTCGAGAAGTTCTGTTTCTGCGTTACTGTAACTCTCAATGATGTCTCCTTTTTCGTCGCCCTGGATATCCCATGGTTCTACGAGCACTAGACTGTCTCTTTTGACCCATAGTCCTCTTTTCTTGCTGCCTGGGATTCTGCAGATTCGTTCTTCTCCGTCGGTACAGTAGACGCGATATTTTCCGCCTCCTTCCTTTCGGAGTACTATGCCTAGTACTTCTCCGTCACTTGGACGGCGTACTCGGCGTGCTTCTTGTTCTTCGTCAGACATTATATTACATATTTATAGAGAGAACTCTTTTAAAAACCAGAGAATTAATTAGCCAATCAGCTTATACGGACTGATACAACGTTTCTGTAGACTTCTTCGCCGTTTTCCTCACCTATTAGCTCGTAGGATCTCTTAATGTCTGGATCATAACGGTCTCTTAACATCGTGAGGATCTGCTTGTTCATGTCTTCTGTTGAAAGATAGAAATTGTATCCGTGATCGGTTTCATCGATGTTGGCAAGGAAGTTTTTCCTATTCCTATTGGTTATCTCTGCTGCTTTATCTGCTATTGCATTTGAGACGTTCTCCAGGTCTTTTTCACCTCTTAGCTGGATTTTCACCTTGTAGAATCCTCCTTGGAAACGCGAACAGTCCTCACACTGGTCTTTCGTGAAGTTGATACGTGTCGTGTATTCGTCCTTAATTTCTCCTTTGAATGCATGGACTTTGACATACATCTGTTCGTCCTCTTCCCAATACTGCAGTTCGAAGCGAACACTTTCCTTACCGTATTTTTCGAAGGATTTCAGCAACTGCTCCTCAACTGTGTACTCTTCTATCCATTGACCTTGATGTTTCATCCGGCCGCAGACGCTGCATACTTCTATCTCTACTTGATCCGGGATTTCAAGCAGATCGTTTTTATCTGGGTAGCAGTCGGCGCATAGTTTTTTCTCTTCGCCGTACAGTTGGTCTGTTTCCTTGCCGCATCGCGGGCAGAATTTTGATAGTTCCATAGTGGTGAAATAAGTGGTGAAGCTTATAATCCTATAAAAAGTTCCTGCAGTCTTAAGAGAACTTTATCTGATCTCCTTCCTTAACTTCCAGTTCTTCAAATGATTCCAGCAGATACCGGTATTTACAGTCAGGGCTATAGAGCTTCCAGGTCTTTGGATTTGATGTCCAGGGTTCTGCCTTCTGAATATCTATAACTCGTTTATTTTCATCTAGAAAGTACAGCCAGAGCGGTTTTGATAGAAGCATCATGTCTATCCGTGCTTTAGTTGGCTCAGAGAACTTGAAAAGCATCTTACCTTGTTTACGGAAGCTTAATCCCCATGATCTCGTGAGGAAATTGTCTGCAATATCCACAGTTATTTCTCTGTTTCCTACTTCCACTTTCTGAGTTTTCATAGATTCTAGAGTTTTGGCCCGAGAATTCCATCCTCTCTTAGGCAGTCTTTGAGTTTTAGTTCATCGTAGACGTCTTTTAGGTCTCCTTCCAGGTCTTTTTCCGTTCTGTATGTTTCTGGCTCTTCAACCCAGCCTTTTTCGATGTAACGGCTCTCGTAAAACCTCTGTTTGTTGATAGCTTCTAGGGCTTCCTGAGCTGGTTCAAAGGAGACTATAGTAGCCCCCCATCTTAGATGGTCTAAATCATCGAGCATCATCATAGTTAAAAGGAGTAGCGGAGGGAGAAGTGATGACAGGGTTTGGAAGAAAAGTGAACCATCTCTTAGCAGCAGGACACTCACCGTTATGATGCTTGATAGAATTATAAGTACTGCCCATTCCAGTTTCATGAGGCCTTCTTTTCCTATTGAGGAAAGCTGTGAACGTGCGCTACCTGCGCTGCTTTCTGCATCTAGAAGCTGCGTATAGATTGAGCTGTCTCGATCGTTGAACAGAGTTACATCCGAAATAGTATTGGTTACGACTTCGAAATATCTTTCCTCTTCTTCAACGCTGTCCCAGGATATCATTGTAAACGCGATAAGGAATTTCTCCATTCTGTTCTCAAATTCTTCTTTCACTTTATCATTTCCCTCCAGCCTTCTCATGTTGGTAATCATTCCGAGCAAAGCTGAACGGAATATTGCACTTTCTCTTCTAACTGCAGTAAATTTATTCCACATCTGGGTTATGAAGAATCCTATTAACAATCCGAAAAGTATGCTTGTAACACTTAATGCCAAGCTTAGGAGCTCAGTGATATCTCTGAAAATCGGGAGGAAATGAGAAAGAGCTGCGAAAATTGCAATCGAGAGCAGGAATATCTGCCAAGTCCGTTTATTTCTCACAGGATCAGTTGTAAATTCTTTCTTAATAAAGCCCGCTTACTAATAGTTAAAGGCTTCTTTGTTGTAGTAAGCAGTCATTAAGACGAATACTGCTCCCAGGAAGAATACTGATGCTGTTAGGATGTCTTTATTTAGATTTATATCCATTATCAGTGTTGCTATGAATCCTACATAACCCATCATGAATACTACTATGAATACTGATAGTATATCCCATGCTTCCTTTACGCTTCCCGTCCCCAGTGTTTTTCTAAGCTTTCTTGCCTGGTAAAGTCCGTATAGAAGCACAAGTAATCCTGCGAAGGTTAGTGCCAAGCTGAGAGCTGTTGTAGTCATAATTATTCCTCTATGTTCTCTGGCTTTATATCCTCAAGATTTTGGCGCGCTAGGGTATAAGCCACATCCCCCATGACATTGTGATAGTTTTCAATAAGATCGGCTAGTTCGTCTTCTTCGCCATCAAAAGACTTGACTTCTTCATCTTCTAGCTCTATATTCTCATTCTTCTTGGCTATCCCGAATGCTGCCTGACCTATTACTCCTTTGTAAGCTTCCAGAAGTTTATCTGCTGCTTCATCATATTTATCGCTCACTTATCTATCACCGGTTGAATAACAATTTGATCTAGGTAAATAAAAACACCTTCATAATATGAGGAAAAGAAGTTGCTCAGGTTCGAATACAAAACCTTGTGAGTCTTCTTCACCTTCGAATTCTTTCGTTCTCTGCCGCTGTCCTGTAAAAAAGTATCAAATAATTTCCTTGCTCTGGTAAAGCAGAATGATGCTTTTGTCCGACAATACCTGCTTCTTCACGGTAATCAACACCCTGGACCTCAGAAAATATCTCCGTACCGGCTTCAATCGGAAAAATATTCCAAACCATTCCGCTTAGTGACGTAATCACTCATACAGCCCAACAAAAACGAGAAAAAATTTATCCCCTGAAAATAGGCAGAACGCCCGCACGGGGACTCCTACAATCCGTAAACAAACTAGGTCACACAGAGGGTAATTACCGATTAAAACTCCGTCTTTTATAAGTGATTCACAGAGTTTCGTTCACCAATTCAAAGTTACAAGCAATTCTCTAGCTATTCGTCGTCTTGAGCCACTGTTCCCGTAAGGCTAATTTGTCTAGTTTCTTCATCCTCAAAGCTCATATCTTCTTCCTCTAATATATCTAGCAGATCCTGGCACTTGTAACGCTTATTTCTTCTCCTTTCTCCAACTTGAGAAATAATTTCGTCTTCAACAAGCTCTTTCACAACCCTATTAGCAGTGTTATAACTCATATTTTCTGTATCAGAGGACATATCATTGATCGTGAATACCGGCTTCTCAAAAATAAATTCAACAGCTCTTACATACGAATCCGATCTTCCTTCCTCTCTCATCTTAGTAATATAGCTCTCACGCAATTCATCGATCTTCTTAGCCCTTTCTAGCGCGTCTTCAGCCTGTTCTTTTATTCCCTTCAAGAAATATTTTAGCCAGTCGTCAAAGTCACCTTCCTGACTCAAATCCAGCAAATGATCGTAATAACCCTGGCGATTCTTGTTAAAGTAGGCGCTCAGGTAGAGAAGTGGCTCAGAAAGCTTATCTCGATCCATCAGATAAAGCAGAATCAGCAGCCGTCCTATTCTCCCGTTCCCATCTGCAAATGGATGGATGGCCTCAAACTGGTAGTGGATTAGACCTACGTTAATTAAATCAGACATTTTAGGAGGGTTGTCTATGAATCGCATCAGATCCTCCATGAGCCCTTCTACTCTATCGGGAGCAGGAGGGATGTAAGTTGCCGTCTCTAGATCTGTACCTCCAATATGATTTTGGACATTACGGAATGTTCCTGCGTTAATGTCAGAGCCCCTCTCTGGAGTAACATCGTCTAGAAGAATTTCATGTAGTTCTTTAATTAAATCTAGATCTATGCCTTCCCCTTCTCTTATTTTCTTTTGTCCGTATTCTAGAGCCTGCGAATAATTCTTAACCTCTTGTACGTCCCCTACCCGGTCGGTAACCTCTTCATCGACTTCATACTGATAGAGATCCGTCAGAGATGCTTTAGTTCCTTCAATTTTAGATGATAATACAGCCTCTCTCTTCATGTAAGGCGAAATAAGCAATTGGGGATTAGGCAGGTTTCTACCTGTTCCAGAAAGATTACCTAAAGCGGATTCAGCTTCAGCCAAATAGAAAAGCGTCTCTTCACTAAGGTTGAGATCATCAAGGCTTCTAACCAAGCCTTTAGGTATGTAAAACGGGTAACCTCGAGATTGATCCACTCTACCCGGACCGCTAAAGGTTTCTGGCTCCATAGCTTATTTTCATGATACAACTAATAAAAACCTTATTACCAAATCGACACCGATTTGAAAATAAGAAGCGAAAAGAATATAAACTCCTCTTATTCTTAGCCCCACTCATGAGTACAAGAGTTCTTTTATCCCCAAAAGCAACAGGTTATGAAAATAATACCTCATATTATTTTCAATTTGAAGATAAACAAATACCGGCATCAACAACCTGTAATTATGACCATTCATGACCACCGCATAATCGAAAAACGAAAGAAAAACAGGACAAAGAGAGAAGCACCCTTCGATAGCGTACATGCTGAACCAGATAAAATAAATGAAGCTTATGAAAAAGTGAAGTCTGAGTCAGAGTTACCGCGTATTAGAAGTTCTTTGTCGCTTTCAGATACGCTAGGACCGGTTTCTATCTGGTTTTGTATACGTTCTAGAGTTCTTGAGCGGTTGTGGATGTCGCCTTGGGTCATGTTTCACAGTTCTCTACCCACCTTTTACTGTGACCGAATTGATTTACGGAATGTAGAACGCCCGCACAGGGATTTGAACCCTGGATCTGCACCTCCGCAAGGTGCCGTCTTTCCACTAGACCATGCGGGCCTGTAGAAAAGAAGATTTCATCTCATTTTTAAATAGGATTGCCGTATTTACTGGTGTTCGTTTTCTTTCCAGCCGAAGGCTTTGCGCCATATCACGGATGCAATACAGTAGTGTTTGAAGGCCATTAGGCTTGCCACTATTGCCATTGCAATACCAAGCATCTGCCCTAGTAGTATCCTGTTCGTGTAGAATGCGTATGCTGTTGCAGACACCCATAGAGCGGCGATTAAGCACGCGAATCTTCTTGGTGCTTTGTTTGGCGGCAGTTTTGCTGTTCCAGTCGATCTGCGGATTACATAATTGTAGAAGTACCCGAAGGGGGTATGTGGGAGTAGCACTCCAAGGAAAGCTATTGGCGCGAGTGTTGCAAATATTAAGTATGATTGCAGCAGTGTTCCGATGATGGCTCCTGTCAAGCATACTGCGGGTGCGAGGCGGAGCCAGTTAGCTGTCTCATCTAGCGTTTCTGGATCTATATTGCAGTATCCCTGTACCCGCAGTTTATCTTCGAGTTTTTCCGATACCACTGTATTAAACTTTGTTTTCCGGTTTTACATTAGTTTTCTCCCAATCTTTCCTACAGGTTTTTAAAGGAAAGCCAATATAATGCGTTTTGAGAGGTTATCTGCAATGGAATTTATTGAAAAGATCAAGAGAAAACTTAGTGGCCTTTTCTAGAGCGTCTAACCTTCCACGTTTTCATCTTACTACTTATTTTTAAATCTTGGAATTCTCTTTGATTGTTATTATGGGAAAGATTTCATGTGTATACAAAGTTATGCCGGAAGATGCTGAAACCGATCTAGAATCAATTAAGGATCAGATCCGAGATCTGCTTGATGTCCAAGATATGGGAGAGGAAGAAGTTGCTTTCGGTTTAAAGGCAGTCAAAGTTTCCTGCATCACAACAGATGAAGAAGGAGGTACTGACGCTGTTGAAGAGCAGCTAGAGAAACTGGAGAACGTCCAGAGCATCGAACTTGAACACTTCGACAAGATGTAAGAACCAATTTTTCTACAACGCATATCTGTTCTTCTATATCTTTTTTAGTTTAAAAACTCATTTTTCCTCCGTTACAGGCCTTGCAGCCATGATCAAGTTTGCATTTCGAGCAGATCATTGAGCCGCAGACACCACATTTCGTTGTTGCCTTGTTCTGGCCGCAGTTTTCGCAGAGTGTTTCCTGCATGGTTACTGTTTAAACATTCACTTCAATAATTCTTTGGCACGGATATGGGAGTAAATCTTGGAGAACTAGTTGACAGGAAAGAAATTGATTTTGCAGATTTAAACGATAAAGAAATTGCTGTAGACGCTATGAACACACTTTATCAGTTCCTATCAATAATAAGACAGAGAGATGGGACTCCGCTGAAGGATTCCTCCGGAAAAGTAACCTCACATCTTTCAGGGCTTTTCTACAGGAATATTAACCTTGTAGAGAACAATATACGGCCAGTATTTGTATTTGACGGTAAAGCTCCTGATCTAAAGGAGAAGGAAACTACAAAGAGAAGGAAGAAGAGGGAAGAGGCGCGTGAAGAGTGGAAGCGATTGAAAGAAGAAGGTAAAATTTCAGAAGCATACTCTAAGGCAACACAGTCCTCTAAAGTTACAGGAGACATGATTGAGGAATCAAAAGAATTGCTCGACGCTATGGGGTTAGCTCACGTTCAGGCGCCGAGTGAAGGAGAGGCTCAAGCTGCACACATGGTTAAACAAGATCAGGTTTACGCAGTCGGAAGTCAGGACTGGGACTGTCTGATGTTTGGCGCAGATAGAATGGTGAAGAACCTGACTACACGGAAAAAGAGGAAAACTTCCTCAGGAGGTCAGAAAGAGATCTCTACAGAATTAATTGAACTTGATAATGTTCTTGCGCAGCTTGAGATAACGCATGAAGAGCTGATCTGGATGGGGGTATTAATGGGTACCGACTTTAATCCGGACGGTGTACACGGTATCGGCCCTAAGACTGCTTTGAAGATTGTTAAGCAGAACGATAGCTGGGAAGAGATTACGGAGGAGGATAAGTTTGAATGGGGGTCTGAGAACAGTCCTGAAGCGATTATCGATTTTCTGAAGAACCCTCCCGTTGTTGAAACAGATTACAGTTTCTCAGATCCAAACCCAGATAAAATTAGGAAGATACTTGTAGAAAAACATGATTTCTCTGAGGATCGCGTGAATTCAGGTATAGAGAACCTGGAAAAAGCATTAGAAAGCCGCCAATCTGGTTTAGACAGCTTTACATAAAAAATAGTTAATCAGTAACGTTAGTACCTCTTGTTTCGCGGAGCTCTTTCAAAATAAGCTGCATCATTTCGCTGTGCTCCTGGTAACCTTCACGGAGTTCATCAATCTGTTCCTGTTGTTCCTCGATTTCATCTAGTAAAGCTTTAACGTCATGTTCATCAATTCCTTCGGATTCGTTGCTCCGATCTATGACGTCAGCTAGATTTTCGTTTAGTGTTTCAATTTCTGAAGACATTCTGTCGACAAATTCCGATACATCTGTGTTTTGCTCAGTTTCTTCGTCCTTTCTGCCCCGGAGTTCTTGGTATTCGTCTTCAGATAGCAGTTTGAGCTGTGCAAGATCGTCGAAGTCGTTGAATATCCATTTGAAGTCTGATACCATGTCTTTCAGGGCTTTGACCTGCTTCTCGAGCTTCGATACATCTCTTTCTTCTTCCTGTTTCTCTAGTTCCTCTACCTTGTTCTGAAGATTCTCTACGTCGATAAGCAAGTCGTCGAATTTGCGTGCTTCGACTTCTTCTAAGCGTTCAACTATTTCGTTGTTCTGTTCTTCAAGCTCTTCGTGACGCTTTTTGATAGATTCAACTTCTTCAAGACCTTCTTCAAATTCGTTGTTCTGCGTTTCAAGTTCGTCTTGTCTTTGTCGAACATTATCTACTGTTTCTTTCAGATCTTCAACCTCACCTAGATGTTTCTCTAGTTCGTCAAGTCGTTCTTCATCGACTTCGGATTCTATGTCTTTGAGATCACTGTCTATATCGTCTCTTAGACCTTCAATTTCGGCGTTTAACTCTTCTTTAATACTGTTGGTTTGCTCCTGTATATCTTCTACATGAGCGGTTAACTGCGCTTCATCTACTGATTCTTTATCCTCAAGTTCGTTGATCTGGCTTTCCAGTTCTTCTCTCTGCTGGTCGGTTTTCTTCTTTAGATCTTTGATAAGACTTGTCTTTTCTGCTAGAGTATCTTTAATTTTTTCAAGTTGTTTCGGATCTACGTTGGAACCTTGATCTTCATTTTCAAGTTCTTTCAGTCTTTTTTCAAGTCGTTCAACTTTATCTGATTGATCCGTGTTTTCGGATTCTTCGATCTTGTGTTCAAGCTCATCTACGCGTTCCTGTAGTTCTTCATAGTCTTCTCGGGGAACAACGTCTTCATAATTAGATTGTTCAGGCTCGGCGCCTCCTTCTTCATCTATTTCTTCAGAGGTATCGCTTTCTTCAACTTCTTCTGTGTCTTCTTCAGTTTGGTCTAGAAGGTTTTCTGAGTCTTCTTTAGAAGCATCTTTTTCTTCTTCAGATTCTGTTTCCTGCTGCAATGACTGATTTACTGTTGTCTGTTCTTCTTGTTCCTCTTCAACAGTGTTTTCCTCTTCTTCTGTGTCGTCGCTTCCGAAAATTACGTTTTCAGCCATTACAGTGTTCGCCTCTTGCAAGAAAATTATCCGTTAAGAGTTAAAAGTGTTTATTTACTTAACCGCAACAACACGTTTAGCGTTCGCTTAACTCTGTTTTCAGAACCTCTGAAAGAGAAGCCATATCCGAAGTTAACTCGCCAACAGTTTCCTCAAGCTCTTCCAAGCGCCGGTTTACTTCCGGAGCAGTATTCTGGTTAACCTTGTCAGCAACAGATTCAACATCGTTTTCCAGCTCCTCAAGCCTGTTCTCAAAGTCTTCAACACCATTTCGACTTTCAAATTCCCTTTCAAGTGCTTCTAATCGGTTGCTCATAGCCTCTTGGTGAAGAGTTTCATTATGATAGTTAATCTCCAATTCTTCGATCCGTTGCTCAAGTTCTGCGACTCTTTCCTGAACCTGAGACTCCTTATCCACAATCATCTCTTCCAAGTTCTGTAGCGTCTCGTTTGTAGATTCCTGAGGCTCATCATGCTCATCAATATGCTGCTTCACTTCCTGTATATTGTCAGAGATACCCATTGCTGTATCTTGTGTTTGGTGATGCGTTGTTAATAAATCCTCCAGAACCACAATAAAGTAAACATGGAGAAAACTCTTCTGGTAGTCATCGACGGATTCGGAGTAAGAGAAGAAATACAGGGAAACGCAGCAAAGCAAGCAGACACACCAAACCTCGACAGACTCAAGCAACAATACAACTACGCCGAATTAGACGCATCCGGACCTGCCGTAGGATTACCTGAAGGATTCACAGGCAACTCAGAGGTTGGTCACCTACACCTAGGAGCGGGTCGAACAATACCACAGCGACTCACCAGAATAAACAAAGCAATCGAAAATAACAAACTTCGTGAGAAAGAAGCACTGAAAAATGCGTTCCAGAGAGCGGAGGAAAAAGAAGTACCAATCCATCTCGCCGGAATTATCAGCGACGGAGGAATCCACGGCCACATAGACCACCTGAAAGCCCTTCTCGAGATATCCACAGAATACGATGTAGAAGTAAATATTCACTGTTTCACAGATGGAAGAGATGTGTCCCCAAAGTCAGCGGAGAATTTCCTAGATCAGATTAAAGAATGGACAGAGGATTATGGCGGTGATATTGCCACAGTTATGGGTAGATACTATAGTATGGACCGCGACCATAACTGGGATCGAACATACAAAGCTTATCAGGCAATGGCGGAGGCAGAAGGTTTTGAATTCAAAGACCCCTATGAAGCGCTTAACGAGACGTATAAAGAAGATGATTATGACTATTTCATACAGCCCTCAGTAAGCGAAAACTACTCTGGTATGGAAAATAATCATGAAATTGTTTTCTATAACTTTCGTGCCGATCGTGAAAGACAAATTGAAGAGGAACTGGTTGCCGATGTTAATCCTGACGAATATGAAGAACCAGTTCATCCGAATTTTACTTCTATGTTCCGTTACGAGCATGAAATAGATAATCCTGTAATATTTGAGAAGAAGATAGTAGAAAATACATTAGGAGAAGAATTAGAAGAAAGAGGTTACTCGCAGCTACGTGTTGCAGAAAGCCAGAAAAGACCGCATGTCACATTCTTCTTTAATGGGCAGAGAGAGTTGAAATTCGAACACGAAGAACGTCACTTCGTCGAATCTGACAAGATTAAAGCTTACGACCAAAAACCAGAGATGCACGCAGACGACATCACAAACGTAGTGCTAGAAGCAATGGAAAAAGGTAAAAAGGATTTTATACTACTTAATTTTGCTAACTGTGATCTCGTTGGACACACAGGAGATCTTGAAGCAACCATAACCGCTGCAGAGACCGTTGATAAGAATATTGGCAGACTAGCTGACAAGTTAGAAGATACAGATTACAATTTCATTATAACTTCTGATCATGGGAACTGCGAGGATATGGGAACAGAAGATAGCCCTAACACTTCTCATACTACGAACCCGATACCAGTCATTTCAGATCACGAATTCAAGTTTGAAGAAAAAGAGATATGGGAGATTAGAAAACTGGTAGGGACGAACTAACCAGGGTCCTCCCAACTAGCGGTATTACATTCTGAAGGTGCTTCATCTTTAGCAGCAGTATCTCCGTTTTCGTATTCAGCCTTAAGAAGTTGGCAGCTGGCATTGTTGCTTCTATCTTCAAGAAATCCTGAGAAGCTGTCAGATTCTCCTTGAAGCATGAATAATAATACTACTGCCGTGGCCATCAGTACAACCACGGCTATAACAATCTCAAGAGTTTTGTCCATTATTTACCACTAACAGGCAAGTGTTCCTTCGTCCTCTCCAAGATTTACTCCCTGTGGAAGTTCGGAACTTGAAATGTCGCTTGGACAGTTTGCAGGCACAGAAATAGTTTCGCCAGATCCTGCGACACTACACTGCGATCGTATAGCTGTGTCACATGCGCTGTCGCTGACATCACTAGTACCTCCTCCTATTCCCTGATTAAAGGCGAATATAAGAGTTAGTGCTGCCATCATTAATACTGAGGCTGCAATGATAAGGAATAGTATTTGAGATAAACCTTTTCTAGCCATATAAGCTACTTTGGAGATGGCGGTATAAAAATATGGCGAATTTCTCTGCGAAAACCGGAAATAAAAGAAGAACTATGTAGGAGGGAATAGACTCCTCTCTAAAATTTAAGATTGTGATAGGTTGAGTTGGATGCTTGAAACGTTGAGCTCGTCTTCTTCGTCTGTCTCAATCTGGTCGGTTCCTGTCTCGATGTTATCTACCTGAACATCTTCTAGGAAACGATTCTTTACGATCTCTACTACATCTACTGCACGGCTAATTGCTTTTCCTCGTGCTTTAACGTGAACCGTTTCATGCCCTTCGGAAAACTGAGTTACTACAGCCAGAACGTAGCTGTAAGCAGGTTTAGAACCGACATATACTGTATTGTCATCGTCTTCTGGTTGGTTGTCTGCCACTACTAAATCACCTTAAACCGGGTTTATGATTTCATTGTTTTATATGTTAGTTGGATTCAGCATCATTCTGAAATTCTTGGAAATAGCTATCTACGCGAAAACTTAATCTCTTCCAGCCTTCTTCAGTAACCACTCTATTTGCTTTGTCAACCATTTCTATAGTAGCTGTAGAATTAGTAGGTTCTATCTTGACTTCGATATCGTATTCATCATCTAAGCAGTGAGTTTCATCAGCGTCGTCACCATCGTGATCATGATCACCATGACAATTACAGTTACCTACCTCCTCCTGGCTGTAGTACGCAGAACCATCATAATTCGTGCTATATTCTCCGTAATCTAAATCCAGCGTATAATCTCCAAGACTAAAGTTGCCTTCGATCAATGAATCTCCAGGTATCCAGGGTATATCTACTCCTTCACCTACGCCTGAATAGAAACTGGAGGTTACGTTGGAATCTACATCATTTACTGTTTCAGACTCCAGAGAAGACCAATCATCATCGTCTGGCGAGCAAACGTTTTCCTCAGTGTTGGTAACACTTCCAACTGTTCTCCACTCTCTCTGAATATCTTTGTAGGCCCTAATAGTCTGGTTAGCCATTATAATATAGCGATTTGCTCTAACCTGCTCTGTTGTAGCAAAACCTATACCTCCTGTATCAACGTATCGAGTGGAACCTGCAGTAAAATCGCATTCCACTTCTAAGGGTGCAGCTTCCGGAACCGGGAAACCAAACCCGCCTTCTGGAACCTGATAGTCTATCTCAGACCCTATCTCCACAGGAATACTGTTTCTATTATCCTGCATCGCCTCAAATAAGTCGAATTTATCAGGATAAACGTCAGCGGTATATTGTATATCCGGTATTTGACAAGTCTGGCTTCTTGAAGTTTGACCATATCGGTTGTTGAAGTATTGTGTAGTTCCTTCCTCTAAATCAGCTACAATACGATACAATTGAGAAGTATGGGATTTGTCAGCTGAAAAGGCGTCATAGTGCCATTCTATCTCCTCTCCACCACCTTCTTGTCCTAGTTCGTATGATTTCTGATTTAGAGAATGATAAGCCCCCATAGGAACATAATTATAGAAATACATATCTGCATATGACTTGGTTTCAGAGACTCTGCTCACGTCAGTAAGGGTGTTAGAAAGTTCAGTACTAAATATTTCTGTTATGGGAAGTGAATTCATAGCCATTATTGCAGAAATAAGGAGAAGCACTATAAACGGTATTAATTCCTCACCGCTCATTGAACCTTTTTTCATTACGATGAGACACCTACATCATAAATGTTCTGCGAGGTTTGTGTCCATAAAGTTATCTCTGCAACTTCTCCTTCTGCAATACTCAAGGGATAGGTAACCCGGGAAAAAGATCCTGGTTGATAATCCTCCGGCGCTCTCACTACTAGCGGTTCAATATCTTTATCTGCTGGACCCTGTATCTCAAGATAGTAACCGATAGTATTAGGTCCTTTTCTCCAGTATTGATCCATCTTATATTCCAAGTAGGTTTCTATATCTTCTCTTACCTCTTCGCGAGATACTTCTACTGTGCCCGATCCCGAGGCGTCAGATATGTATATCTCATCTTCCTCACTTGAGAAGTACAAAGAGATAACTTCATAAGCTGTATAGTTGCCGTAAGTTTCTCCGACCTCTCCTGAACGCCACATGTAATCGTTCATAGTTGTCGTTACGACCGATCTTTTTCGAAGTTCCGCTAATTGATAGCCTACATCCTCATCCACTTGGGTTTCAACAACGTTGTCTCCAGGTACAGTCATGATTAGATAGACAAAGATCGAAATCATTACAGCAGACATGAAGAGTATTGTTGAGACGAGTAATCCTTGTGCTTTCCTAGATTTCATAGACATACAACCTCGCAGGTAGTAGAGGGTTGCCTCTAGCCTCACGTACTAAGAGAACAGGGCTGAATACAGCTTGATCTCGGTATTGTGTTTTTTCTTCATCGCAGTTCAGCTCCCTAACGTTAGTGGCTTTTTGGGCAGGGTCTTCAAGAGGCGAGATATAGAACCCGAATTCTTCGCCGTCCAGAGCTTCAACTCTCGGCAAATAGCAATGGCCATTATTCTTCTTGTATCCAATATCATCTTCGCTTTCTGCCTGCCTAGTAAAATATTCTACAGGCAGCATCGCTCTTCTTCTGTTATAGTTGTAATCAAGAGTATAATCAGAGCTTAAAGAAAGAGTATTCTCCATTATAGCTGATCTCTTAAAGTCTCCCTGATTATAGCTATCAATATTTACAGAAACACTATTTAAACCGCCTAGATACATTTGAAGAACTATGGCTAAGCCTGTAAGGAGCATTATTGCCAAAACTATTGCTTCAGGAGCATCATAGGAAATCATAGCTAACAGGGCTCCGATTTAATATCAAGCACTGAAGACTCTTTACTCAGACACAAAACCGATTCCACTTCAGTATATTCATTTTCACCGTTAACCTCTGTAACGTCAAGATTTTCCAGCGGAACGCTGCCCTCTTCGTCTTGATACTTTACAAATATTTCTCCATTTTCATATTTATAGCTAAACCCGCTCATTTCTATCTCTATATGACCCTTTGGCACTGAATTTAGAACAAAAGCAGCATTAGCTATTCTTTCAGTGCGTAAATCCACCGTTTGCTCCTTAACATAATCGCTGGTATAAGTTTGAACACCATAGGCTATAGCAAAAAGGAACAGGGCTATAAACACCATCGCCAGTATAAACACAGGCTTATCAGACTGAGCCTTTCTAGTCATCAGCACGCATGAACACCGTCGCTTGATTATTTTCTACTTCACCTGTGATAGTTATTACCCATTTGCCCGAACCTATAGAGGTATCACCAGTCCTAGTATTTTCAAAAACATAATCGCAAGAACCCGAAAGCTCTGCTGAACCACTACTATTATCAGTCTGCCAGTTAAATTCGTCATTAGAAGGATCAAATGTCAATGTATCGATCTGTGTAAGCTCAATATCTTCATCCGTAGAAGTTGAAACAGTTGACCGGCTTTCAGAAGCCACATCCGAGCATTTATTCTCAGCACTAGGTATCAAATTATCCTCAATAGCCGCCACATCTTCATAATACGCAGTTTGACCTCCTATTCCTGCGACAAAACTATTCAATACACCCATACTTAATAGAGAAATGAACAAACCTATCACCACAAATACTACTGCCGCAGGACCAAAACCTTTTCTATACTGCATACTCTTCATAACTCTCTGCATCATATCCTATATCGCATGCTTGATCAGGATTTTCTGGGTTTTGAAAAAAGCAATCATAACCCTGATTTAATTCAGAGCCCGTGCCATCTATATCTTCTCCAGCATCGCCAATTACCGAACTAACAAGACCAACAACTAGAGCTATTACTGTGAGACCAAGAACAAAAAGTAAAACAGTATATATAGATATCCTCATCTAAAAAACACCTGTAGAGATATTTATTTGATCGGAACCGAAGGATTCAGCTCCAGAAAATCCATTTGAGACCAAAGATAGAATAACTGCTACCGTAGCAAGACCAATTAACATTACCACCAAAGTTGTCATACTAAAATTGAAGCCCGGTCTTGACATAGTAAACAATTATCTAAACCCAAACATAAGCGTTGTCATACGTCAGGAAATACTATAGAGTCAACAAATCCTGAAGCCAGCTCAGTAAACCACCCATTAAAAGCAGCGTAAACAGCTGCAATAATCAGTAGTACTAAAACTATTTTAGACATCGTTGATACAGACATGTTCTGTGCTTTTCTTGCATTCATAACCAAATCACGTTTCCAACTCTATATCTCTCACTTGAACTATAGGTTTTTCTAGGCCCGGATAATGGGCTGGCGTCCAGGTCTCAAATACTAGCCTAGTAAAGTCTCTATTGGTCTCCATGGTCTTTGTCAATTCCTGACCCCCTCCCTGAATATTCCATACAATCTCACCAGAATTCTTAGTCAATGTTACAGTATATATCTCATCCCTCTCGTAAGTCATATCTGTTTCACTATAATCTTGGTTTTCGTAAGAGCTTCCATAACTAGAACCTGACTCACTTTCGAAGTACCATATAGGAGGTTCGCCCTGCGCATGCGTATTAATGTAAGTAACCGTTTCTCTTCCAGGTCCTTTCTGCGCATCTATTTGAAAATGCCCTCTCTCTTCAAACTCAAGTTCCATTGTAATAGTCTTTGAACCTTCTGGTATTTCACCATCCCAAGTTACATAGGCTTCTTGATCTACATTCTGCGGATTAAACCGGAAACCTATTCCAGAATCATCAATTAGACCATTTTCGCTGCTTGGATTTGGAAAAGCCGAGTCATACTCATCAGTTATATCCCTCTTTGGATCGTAAGTCGAAGACCAGCTGTTACTTCCCGAATCACAACTGTAGGTATAGCCATTAATGCGAGTCTGTGTTTCTGCATCCTCCGTACATGGATACCACATAGCATTAAACTGGCCAGACGGGTTAGCGCATAGCAGATCACCGTACATCTCATTGTCTATACTGCCATCCCGATATGAGACGAGTAGAGGAGAAGCCGACTCAATATTAGATCCGTCAAGATAGATATTGTTATAGAACTCTCTATTCTCCTCATTAAGATTTTCAGTGTATATATCCGTCGAATACAACGGCGGTAATTCGCCTTGAGCATTTATTGTTGCGCCTTTTTTGAACCTAACAGTACCAGCAGGATTCCCTATCTTCACATCACAAGAACTCGCCATATTACCTTCAAGTTTTGCTCCCTGGAGGTCAAATACGCGATAGTTAGATGCAGTTCCCGTTATCCTCAAATCTTGGCCCGGCGCAGCTGATGACGGCACAACGCCATTAAAGTCGATATTACCGTCTTCACAAGAGCCTTTACTGGTTATCTCTATATAAGGGAATCTTTTAGCCAGAATTAAATTTTCTCCAGCCTCGCCATCATTTGTTGGAGACTGCTTATTAGTCTGTATATAACCCTTATCGCCCGGACATAAAACGACATAACTCTCCATACTCCTTCTTGCCGTGTTCAAAGCAGAAGCATCAATATATATAGCGTCAGATTCTAGCGATTCACCGGTACGGTCAGTCCAACTACTGCAATATATACTATCTGAGAAATCGCCTGGCATGCTACCGGCGCCCTCTAGAAACATAGCTCGAATGTCTCCAACTTGAGGCTGGAAATAGAAAGTAAAAGCATCCCCGGAACCGATATACTCTGCATCAAAGGATTCAGAACCAGCAAACCATCCAATAGCACCTCCAACAGTGCCTCCAACAGCCCCTCCCACTATAGTACCTCCAATAGGAAGAACAGCCGTTCCAACTGCGGCTCCAAGACTTGCCCCTGTATAAAATCCTACTCCGCTGGCAACACTGCCTACTACAGCTCCAGCGTCTCCATCTTCAATATCGGACTGAGTACAGCTTTGGGAAATTCGATCTTCAAAACTTCCTCGCGCTGCACCTGCTATCCTGCCTTTTTCAAGCCAAACTTCACCAGCAGATTCATCAAGTATTATAGGTTCTTCAGAAGTTACTTCAAAATTTACTTTAGAATATTTGCCTTCCATATCGTTTCCGCTCTCTCCTGGTTTTATCTCTTCCCCAGGACGCGCCCACGTTTCGGAAGCTCCTTGACACTCCGGAGTTTGACCTAGATAAGTATGGGCTAGACCGGGATACCCTCCATCTTGGTTTTGCTGCTGTACGTTTTCACAACTCACAGCTCTTTGATAAGAGAACTTAGCAGCATCTGATATAACCTCTTTAGCACTTGCCTGTTCCGTTTCTTCAACATCTACAGTGTAATCTACATTTCCTTCAATTAGGTTAAAACCTTCTTTTATAGAGCTTCCTAGACCTCCGCTTACAACCGTTGTAGAAACTACAGACAAAGTTAATAGGCCTAGAAGGATACCTCCAACCATTCTAATACCTGCTCCTTTCTTTTTTTGCGTTAACATAATGATAAACTCGTTTGATCCGCCAATGTTGAGAAAAGGCCTTGTAAGATAGTGCAAATCCCGTTTATACCTAAGCTTTCAAATATGGGACCTGATAAACCCAGCAACAGAAGACCGACTAAAAGCGCTAGTACTAGTTTAAGCACAGTATCTGTCGGTAGGCTGCTGGCACCTTTCCTCATATTAGTTTAGGCGTATCGTTCATATAAGGGGTTTTTGGTCAAATTAACTGATAGCGCTATCAAGAGCTTGCTGATATATCTGCTCAACAACCCGATCTATGGCAAAAAGAAGAAGAGCGACAAAGGCAATAGCCACGCCGAACTTCACTAATTGATCTAAAGTAAATCCTGAGGAGCCCTTTCTCACGATAAACCACCGCCTATACCCGTAACGAGTCCTCCAAACATTAGACTTATCATAAGAACTGTTATAGTATAGAAAACCATGCCAGAGATCATGACTTTGCCAATAAAGAGATTCTTATACGTAGGATCTTCTCCATGAGTAATCTTCATGTAGAAAGTACCTAGTATATACAGAAGCTGTAGGAGATAAATTCCTACAACAAACTGCAGTAGTTCTGGCGGAATAACCGAATCCAAGTTATCTAGGAAGCCCAAGCCCGCTCCCGAAGCTCCTGATTGCCCGGCAGGAAGATTTCCTTGAGTCTGTGTAAAAGTCTCTCCCAGAGAATACAAGGCAGTAATTATTGTTTGACTCATTCCTACAGCAACACCTGAAATAACAGGAGCTAGCATATAGGCAAGTAACTGTATTGTGGTGGTTGTATCCTCCATCAAATCATTTAGTTGTTCTTGCGTATCGTGTATATTCTTCAAATAGCGAGAAATCGTAGTCATCGCTGTAGCGGCCATTTTATTTCCTTTCTGAGAAGAAGAAAGGACTGCCCGCATTATTGTTTGAATGGTCTGGCTAGGATAATCTCGTATTGCTCCGTAGTCCTCATCAAAAAGCGATTCTTCAAAGGTCATACCCATTCTTCGGATATTGTTAGACGCATCCCGAAATAGATTAGAGATTTCCATATCCGAAGTTGACTCTGCAGCTTTCTCAAGAGCGAGTTCTACCGGAGTACCACCTGATATTTTATTCCCTAACTCGAAAAGCGCATTGGGGAACTGGCTTTCTATCTTCTCAATATCAGACTCCGCCGCTTTTCTTTCCGTATTTCCTAAAAGCTTAGAGACTCCTATACCAAGACCTAAACCTAGAGTTATAGACAAACTCCTGAGAAGCATAGGTAGCGGTGCAGCGCTTTCTCCTGAAAGAAATATCCCTGGTACTTGAGCAGGATCTAGATTATCCACGGGGTAAAAAGCAGGGAACGAGATATACCCTACGATACCGTAAAAAGAAACTACGAGAAATATAGAGAGTCCAATACTCCAAGTTGGTATAGATAACTTACGGCCAGCCAACTCAAAATGATAAACTCCTCTTTTTGGCATCAAATTTTCATCTGAAGGCTTGGACTGTATGGTAGGAGGACGGCTGCTTAAAGTTTTCTGCATGAAAACATACAGGAAAACCGGCAGCAAGATATTAAATATTATTATTAGATGTAAAGGAGATATTACGCCTCCAAGAAAGGCTGATATAAGAGGAAGCATTATCATACCTAAAACAGGCAGCATAGCACCCATTGCGTTTATTATCATAACCGGAGTCTCTAAATTCTGAGCATAGTGTTTCATCTTCTCCTTTGTACCGCCTAATATATTATCAATAGCATCTTGAAGCAAGTTCTCTCTCCTATGAGTATTAGATTCATTTATAGCTACTTTAATCATATTTAAAGACTCTAAATAGTCGTCATTATAGTTCTTCCACCGCCTAGTATACTCTTCAAGCGATTCATCTACAGAGCTATATTTACCAACCTCTACATCCCACAAAACCTGCTTTAAATCATTTGAAATAGGGCCCTCTAGATTTAGAGCCGCGAACCTAATAGCACCTTCTAAATTAGGTGATTGCCTGAGATAAACCACCATATAAAGTACAGAAAATATTATATCACCACTACTACGGATAACCTTGTTTTTAGCATCAAATATAGGCTTATAGAAAGTGTATACAGAAAGACCAATAGGTACAGAAAGCGCCACAACCATAAGAGATACAGGTATGATAGCGCCTAACATAATGTTTACTCCAAACAAAACCATCCAAGCAAAGAAAGAGATTACTGCAACACCAACAGTTGCAGATAAAACCATTCCCGGGGTTAAATTCCACCCTAGAAGACGTAGAGGAGGATTAAGTTTTTCCTGCATGCCTTCATCAGCACTCAAGCTTAGATATGAAGCCATAGAAGCACATAAACTCTCATACCGAGTTCTCTCCTTGGAATCTTCTTCCTCCTCCTTAAAATCTTTATACCGCTTTGAATAGAGACTATGACGATCGTAATCATAAGGAGGAAGCTCCATATCCTGATCTATATCATCCAGAATGTCCTTAATATCCTCCTTCTCGTCCTCACTAAGACCCTCATCATCTCTCAAAGAAAGTCTACACCTGCTGTTCCAGCCATTCTTCCCATCTAGCCATTATCCTTTCTGTTTCTTGACCGCCATACTCCTTCCTGACATCTTCAGCGATGGTATGATATTTCTGATTTGCTTTTA
Organism: Colwellia polaris; assembly: GCA_047617785.1. Classification (GTDB taxonomy): domain Archaea; phylum Nanohalarchaeota; class Nanosalinia; order Nanosalinales; family Nanosalinaceae; genus JBEQAZ01. Next base: position 40,996 of record JBLGBK010000001.1, read on the forward strand.
CAACGAACTCTGCCTCCAGTAATTCATCATTACCGGTTTCGTCGGCTTTGTCCGCAATCTTCTGTTTCATGTCCTTCCGCAGTTGTATATTGTCCCAAACAGCCTCCCAGTTATTCTTCCACTCACGTATATTAGAAGCAATACGGTTCAGAATCAAAGATTCCCCATTTAGAAGTGTATCTGTCGGCACAAGTTCATCCTTGTTGCTGTCGTAACGCATAAGTTCGACAAAGGCATTTTCCTCTTCTGGATCATCCGTCCAAGATTTTCGAACCTCTGTAATCCCTGTTACGCGTCTATAAGTCTCCAGTCCATCTGGACTGCGGATCTTATTAACGGAGACGATGATATCTGTAGCCTTAAATGACGTCTTTGGCACACCAAGATCGTTAACAACACGGTCAAATACAGAGTAAGCGTCTTCTCCGTGAATTGTTCCGCCGACAAAGTTTGCTACTGCTCCTACACGCATAGCCTCGTAAAGTGCTTGAGCCTCATCTGAACGCACTTCTCCAATAACAAGCGCAGAATCTCCTAAACGCAGCGAGGTACGAATTGCTTCATCAGCTCCTAGCTCGCTTTCATTCTGGGTAATTACCGACTGCGACTTCATACGTTCAACATTGTATCCCAAATCCTTCATCTGCGGTATAGGAAGCTCCAATGTATCCTCCACCGTGACTATTCTATGGTTCTTCATAATTTCAAGCATGGAAGCTGACAGTATAGATGTTTTTCCAGCTCCACGTGTTCCAGCAAATAGTACAGACCTGTTTCCGTCCACTATGAAAGACAAAAGCGCTGCTCCGAGAGAGTTTATCATACCGTTGTTGACAAAAAGCGGTAGCGTCCATGCTCGGGAGCGGTGTCGCCTGAAAGCAAACGCTAACCCCTCAGGCGAGAGACTCTCCTGAATTACCGCTACTCGTGCTCGTCCTCCTTCAACCTCGGTCTCAGTATCCAGTACCGGGTTGGCTTCGTCAAGCGGCCGACCTGACTGTATTCGGAACCGGGTTGCCCACGACTCCGCCTCATCTCTCGTAGGTATCAGATTGGTTTTGCACTCTTCATAGTCCTGATGGCTGATATACATCGGCGAGTCGCCGATAGGCGAGTTGATGTATACATCCTGAACTTTTGGATCTGATAGAAGTAGCTCAAGAACTCCAAGCCCGGAAGTATAACGGTTTAGGATGCTTGTTAGCTGTTCAAGCTCGTCTCTATCCAATTGGATGTTCATCTGTGCCGCGATGTCTCGAAGCATATCCTTACCAATATTCTCGAATACATCACGCATACGATCCGGTTGTGCGAACTCTCCAGATTCAGGTTTGTGCGACGCCATATAGCGCCGTGCAGCATCCAGTAGCTTGTATTTCTCCTCTGAAAGGTTAAATTCCGGAGGATCAATATGGTAAACCGGTCGTGTTTTACCCGGCACCCTGTAAACCGTGACTTCTACATCGTTGTGTGCTTCGTATCGGTCAATTTCTTCCCCTTTTTCCGGAGGCAGACTCATAAACTTCGTAAGCATAAAGTTTGGCCGGACTAGCGGATGGAAGAACTCTCTGTATACGTCTCTGTCGCCTATATGGAATCCTGTTATGTAATCCTGTGCCTGATCTATTATCTGGCATTCTTCCAGTCTTTGTCTTATTGGATTTATAACATCCTGCACGAAGTATTTATTGCATCGCTTCTGTTGCGGATATCCATCTTCCATTTTCTGTTTCATATGGCGCTCTTTTCTCTTCAGTTTGACGTAGGCGCCTACTGGGTCTCTTCTTAACTGATCTAGAACTATTTTCTGTACTTCAGGCAGTTCGGATTGGTATAGTTCGCTGCATTTGTTTCTTTGTATGTCTTGTGAAAGATATCCTTGGTTTGCGATGTCTTCTATTGCTTTCGATATTTCTCTGAGCAGTTCTATCTGTTCTTCGGTGTATTCGTAGTCTCTAGATTCTGATAGTACTACTGATCTTGCTCCCGGCACTTCTTCCAGTATATCTACTACTCTACCCATTACTTCAGGATAGTCTTCTATTGAGGCGCCGTATACTGATCCGAGAGTGTTTACTTCTACTGTGCCGCTTTCTTCGTCATATTCGTAGTCGAAGATGTCTTTGTCTGAAGGTGGCATACCAAGCATTATTATTCGGGGTTTGCTAAATTAAAAGATACGATGCCCGATCAAAACTTGATCAATCAGTTAGTCACTCGAGTGAATGATTTTAACCGGCGGATGAGAGATCTTGAGGAGAAAATTCGGAACCTCACTGCACGTGTCAATACTCTAGATGACACAATCATGAATAAGACGAAGACATTAAACACCGACTTGCAGGAGTTTGAAGACGATCTAAGCGAGGTCAGAGACCGTATAGCGAACCTAGAGGTTGATGTAAAAGAGATTAACCGTGAAAAGAGGAAATTTGTCAGTAAACAGGAATTAGAAGAAATGGAGAACTACATGGATCTAATGAACCCTGTAAACTCGAATTTTACAACTGAAAAGCAGGTCGAGCAGAAGATAGATGATAAAGCACTCAATAAAGATGAAGTTGAATCTTTAATTGAAAAGAAATTGAATTAAAAATGAATGATTTAATAACGGAAGAAACCAAAAATGTTTACCAGAGGTAGCCTTGATATATGAAGTTTGAACTATTTGGACGCCTAGGAGATAACAACGGCCAGCAAGATCAAGAGGAAGGCGGAAATAACGGTTTTAATGCCGGATTCGGAGAAGAAGATTTCCAGACCGGTGGAGACTTAGACCGTACAGTTCAAAACATGTTTGATCAAGGTTATTCTGAAGACGAGATAAAAAGCGAGTTACAGGGACAATATGCCGAAAACGAGATAACTCAGTCGATTAATCGAGTGGTTACCTCATCGGCCACAGGAAACAACAATAGTAATGATGGACCTGAACCAATGACACCATATCAAGGAGATGAAGGCGCAGTAAGTCCTATGGACGAAGGCTACAGTCAAGACAAAAACGAAAATGGAGGCGGCAATGAAATGAATAACATTAACCAGAACACCCAAAATGATAATATGATGCAAGAACAACAAAACCCTCAGCAGCCGCAACAACCCACACAGCAAAGCGGTAGGCAGGGCCAAGGTAACTATAATGCGTCAGGAAATGTTGATCCTGCTGTAGAGGAGTTAATTGAAACAATTATTGCTGAAAACTTCGAGAAAGTTGAGGCAGAATTCCATAACGTCTACGATGAGCTTGACACGTTTGCAGAAGAGATTGAGGATTTAAAGCAACGTGTTCACGATCTTGAGGTTCGTGATGACGAAGATCAACAGCAGTTTGTACAGAAAATTGACGAAGTTGAAGAACATATCGATGAATATGAGTCCCGTATCGGCGGGCTGGAAAAAGCTTTCCAGCAAGTCCTACCGTCGCTAGTCGACAATGTCAGAGAGCTTACTGATCTTGTACAAGAACTGAAAGATGAAGGAGAAGTAAGTGAAGGCGACTTTGAAGATATGGACGTAGAAGATCTCCAGTAAAAACCCTCTACTCCAACTACTTCTTTCTGGATTTTATATTTTCTTAGCTAATTCTTTTACAGAAAAACTCTATTCTTCTGAAGAAGATCTAGCTGTCAAAGCAACTACGCCTAGTATCAAACCGAGTACAAGAATAGGCATGACGAACTCTTCAAAGAATCGTTCCCAGTTCTCTATCTGAGGGATAAACTGGGATAGATCAAAGAAAGAGGCTATAATACTTAGAAGCGCTACTGAAAATATACCAGCTCCAAGAAGGAGCGGCATAGATCTATCATTCTCCTGCAGCTTTTCAAGGTCGTAACCCGCAACTCCTAATACAATCATTAGCCCTATTACTGCAAAAATAGCAAAAGTTGTAGCTGCGACAACATTAGTAAGCAGCCCTGCCGGTATGAAAAGATATGCGCCTCCTCCCGCCATAAAGGCTATTGCCAAGGATATAGAACCATTAACAAATTCGTCTTCGCTAATAAAATGGTATTTCTCAAGTACACCATAGCTCACAGCTAGAACAAGCAGCCATGGGAAGAAAAAGCGGAAAACCTGCATCTCTACCATCGACTGAATAATCGATTCGAATGCCATTTCACTCCCCTCCAACAGGTTGGAATAAATCGCTGAGTTTAGGTCCGCTACCTTCACCTGGATCACTTAATGTCCAGTATATTATACCTGCTACAACTAGTATCCAGATCAAGCCAGAGTCAACCACGTAGGATATCATCTGTTGAATAGCCTGATTGTTTATGTTATCAGGTATAAACAGCTGTCCTCCTCCAGTTATGAAGAATGCTAGTATAACGATACCTGTTAATATTATGCCGTAAATTCCTTTGCCAGGATCATCTTTAGTTCCTACATCTAGACCTATAAATGCTAGTACTACAAGCAGACCGAGCAATCCTACAACAGTCAAAGCTATTGTGCCAAGATATTCAACAAAGAATTGCTGGTAAACAGGATTACTAACTAGGAATTGCGCTACGAAGAACGCAAACACTACTGATAGTATAGCTGCGAAACGGTTATCATCTTCGTTTTCCTTGAAAAGAGGTATTCTCTTCAAGGTAAGAAAGAATAAAACATAGGTTACCACGAACGGCAGGAGACCTGAGAAGAATCCTTGTTCGCCCATTATTTGTAGAAGGTTGTTGAAGCCTCCTGTTGCCGCTTCGTGGCTGCTCACTTTACTTATTCACCTTGCTGTTCTAGGTAGTGGCTTACTTTTCTGTTCATGAGCCATAGTTCTCTACCGATTATCATCAGTGCAAGCATTGTAATCCATGGCTGGATATCTCGTCCGAATGATACCAGTGTGTCTGCCTGTGATGAGTAGAGTGCAGTCCATAGTGCTGTTGCTATTGCACCTACTGACAGAATCACGATTACAAATTCGTCTAGTACATTTTCTACATTGTATAGGTAGTTTCGGAATCTTTCTAGATTCATTTTAGAAGCCTCCTCCCATTCCCATGCTGTTCTTACGCATATTCATAACTTTTGCAATTACGAAACCGGCTGCCACTCCGATTAGAAGTACATCAGGATTGGCCATTGCGCCGCTCATTATTTGTTCCATTAGTGCCATGGTTTTTCTTTTCCTCTAGTAATGCTGTTTATGTGCTCCTTGTTTAAATAATTAAACCGGGGCTGCCTTTTGATTCATAGAACCCTCCATACCCGTAGAAGGCTTTTTCCCGGATTTGTTGGTCTGGGTAACTTCTAGATGAGAAGCATAGTCTTGATCGAGAGAATCATATTCAAAATTGTCTTTTGTTCTATAATGTATGTAATCGGCTATCTCTTCATTTATATCGATCTCAGTTGAATACTCTTCGTTTATTGCTGTACCCATATCCGAATTGACTTCTAATCCAACTATTTCCCCCTCGGAAGTCTTCATATAGTCAAATGCTGCTACTTCTAGTCCTTCCGTTGCATCTAGTGCGGCATCTATTTCGTAGTCAAATATTTCCCCTGAATCTGTGTAATTTCCTCCGTTTGAGAGGTTATTCGCAAATCCTGCACCATTCTCTCTAGCTGCTATTTCTAGGACAGTTGCATCTTCTCCATCTCCTAGAACTATTGCCCTACAGTCCTTTACATCTTCATGGTCTATTGCCTCTTCTAATCTATAACTATCATTTTCTAGCTCTTCAATATAGGATTCAAGATTGCTTTCTTCCTGAAGTTTTCTAACACCATTGCCACAGCAGTTACGAGAGGGCTTGGCAACTACCGCATTTTCTTCAATTATTTCGAATGCCTCTTCATCATTAAACTCTTGTGTCATTCGAACATTTTCATATTCCGAGAATTGTTGTTCTAAGTAGTCTGCAGTTCTGTTTTTGTCTTTATGATACCAAGAAACGTATGGATCTTGGATAAATCCTGTTTCCGTCTCATTTTCAATTCTCTTGAGATCTGCTACAGTTTTCTTTTGTTCTTCTTCATTCATGCCTGCAGTGAACATTTTATGCCTGTAGAAGACGGATTGGTCTTGCAGTTTATCAATTTCACCTGCAGATAGATCGGTTACTTTGAAGCCATCCTTATCTAGCTGGTTAATTGTCTTTCTTCTTGTCGGCGTGTCTACCTGTCCAGCGTATAAAATGTCGGCATCTTCGGTATCGGTAGAAGACAGTATTCTATCAGACTTGCTTTGGAACAACCAGCCAAACATAATTAGTTATTCGACAGTAAAAATTAAGTTGATTATGAACCAAGAACTTCATCAACAGCATCAATCCCCTCATCTAATTTTTTCAGAATCTCTTCATCATCCTCAATCTTATGCTCTTCGGTCATTAACATGCCTTTAAGAATATTTACAGTATCATCTTTCACCGAATCAATACTATCTCGCAAATTAGCTGAAGTAGTCAAGCCACCTACCTCGCTTGCAACCTCACTGCATATATCATCTATAAGATCGTCAACACTATCAGAGTTATTCTGAAGCATATCCACCATATTTTGTATATCGCTAGGGTTCTCTATTGCCAACTCATGCTTAACTCTTCTCTTAGCTTCTTCCAAATTGTCCTTTATATCTTGTAGCTCGGATTTATCCTTCTGTAGGTGATTTTCCAAGTACTCTATGTGCTTATTCATAGTTCTGTGATGATCGAATAATTTACGATCCTCCACTTCCCTAGCAGCCTCTTTTATAACTTTTTCTTTGTCTTCTGCCTCCTCAACCTCTTTTAAAAGCTTCTTTAAGGCTTTTACAGACCTAACAATCTCTTTAGTATCAGCTATAAGACTATTGAGCTCATCATCAAGCACAGCAACATCATGCTCATCCTTAGACTGTATTCTATCAGCAGCCGATCTTATTTCAGTTATATCGTGTAAAGCAGCTTTTAAACCGAAATTTTTGTACTTATCAGGTAAGTCTTTGCTTCCTAAGTCGGAGTTGCTATTCTGAAATAGATTCTGTCCATTAATCACATCGCCCTCAGTATAACCAGAGCCCGTATTCGCTTTGTTGTAAAGTAGTTCTAGAGCATTTCGAAAGTTATTGATTCTTGCACCAACCTGTCTGTAACTGGCTGAACTGCCTCGCCCCGGATTATTTACCGCGTCTATAATAGCATTGATATCTGAATTAATATCTTGCTCAGACTGATGAATTGCCGGTTCGATATGACTGTAAGCACTTTCAATATCGTCTACTGCCTCCTCCAAGTCTACTGCGTTTTTAGAGGCGTTACCCCCGTTACCGTTCCCGCCACCTCCTATATTATTTAGCTCTTGTCTTGCATCCTTTATCTCCTGTAGGCCCTGATTCAATGCTTTACCCGTCTTCCCAGTTGTCCAAGCCACTCCTGCTGCACCCCCTCCGAGAACAGAAATAAGAAGTGCTATCACCCCAAAAACCAGGGCTACTACAAGAATCTGTTGGATATCCCAGATCAGTCCTAAAGGCTCTATCCAGTGGCCGGCCCCCATCATAGATATTATTAGGAGCAGTGATAGGACCGCAAGCAAGTTTCTTTTATTTTCAGCTTGACCTATGCCTCCAGATTCTAGATTGAACAGTTGTTGAAGATCAAACTTGACTACTAGCTTCTTTAGAATCATGTAAACTGATACCCACAGAAGACCAAAAGTAGCTGCTATGCCGATATTATGCATTAAACTACCTGACTTAAGACCTACAAAAGAAATAATACCCTCAAATGAAGATAATGAAGTCTCTTGACCATGTGAAGCAGCGGTAAAAGACACCAAAAAATATGTCAGACCCGCAATTAAGGCAGATTTTAGTTTAGTTCTCATAAATCTATCTTCAATTATTTTGTGCTGATTGAGATACCTTTTGCCACATTTCAGATAATTTGTTAATAGCCTCTTGCTCGCCCTGCTCTTCAAGAGTCTTAAACTTGATCATTTTCTCTAGTTGTTGATTTATAGATTTCATACCTTCTTCTAAAGTTTCTAACTCACCTACAATCTCTTCAGCTTCCTGGGATCGGTCAGTCTTACTTGCTCTTCCAGGTCCATCTGTTGATGTCTGTACACGTTCTTTTACAAGAGGTTCAAGCCGCTGTTTTATCTCTTTGAAAAGTTTCTTATCTTCAGTAAGATCTTCCTTCAGCTCTTGTATTTCCTCTTTATTCAACTGTGCTTCGTCATTTATAGCCGAGTCTACCTCTTGGAGTTCCTGAGCAAGTCTTTGCGCCTTATTGTCCATATTGCTGTAGTGCTCTTCTGCAGTACTCTCAGCACCATCTGCTTCTCTAAGTAGTCCAAGAACATCATCATAACCTTCTTGCTGGGCTATAGTTCTCAGACCCTCCTCGATATTCCTTATCTTGTGAAGCTGATTCCTAAGTTGTGCCATAGACTGAAAAGTAGCATTAAGTTCAATTACGTCTTCAATAGCCTCCTCTACTTCAATCTCAACATCATACTGCTCCTCTTGAAAATTATCTTGAAAATCACTAAGAGCATTTGCAGCATCACGTACTCTTTCAAGTTGGTCATGGAGATAGTTGAGGAGCTCATCTTGAGATCTGGATTGCGATTCTTTCTTTATGTCTTTGTTTATCGCTACAAAATCCTTATGTATCTCTTTAAGATCTCTTAACTCTTTATTTTCATCCTGCATAACTTGCTTGGCTGCTTGTTTTATTTCTTCAAGCCGTTCGATATCTTCTGTTATCTCTTTTTCAATAAATTCTTCCATTTCTATATCTTTTTCCAAAGCTTGTTCTAATGATTCTGCCGCCTCATAAAGCTGCTGATGGATTTTCTCTCTATTGGGATTATCTTCTGACATTATAACACCTAAAGACTGTTTGAACAACCACTGCCATTACACGTTTTAGCACTCTGTGGATTTAATTTATAACAATTTGAACACACTTTAAAGCCTAAGCTATTAGCTGCGCTCGCATATTTATTGCCTGCTTGATTTACATATTTATTGGCACCAAAAACGCTTTTTGCACTACTAGCATATTTTTTAGCTCCGTTGACTCCACGCTTAGCAGCACTAGATACTCCTGCTTTGTCTAGACCATCTTTAGCTTTTCCTCCGCCCCATGCAAGAGCCTTTCCGGAGGCACCCACGGAGGCTAAAACTCCTGCGCTACCGCCTCCGACGACAGCTATAACAAGTGCAACTATTCCAAACACTAGTGCTAGTAAGAGAACCTGTTGAATAGTCAGTAGGACGTTGAAGTATGTATGTGCGCCCGTCATCATGACTATCACAATTAAGAGAGATAGTATTGCCCCAAGGTTTCTACTACTTCCTCCACTGCTTCCTATTGTGCTGCTACTTCCGCCCATGTTGAACAGGCTTTGCAAGCCAAACTTGTTTACCAGCTTCTTTATAATTAGATAAACTGCGAACCACATCAGACCGAAAGCTGAGGCAGACGCTACTAGTTGACGCCAATTTTCAGTAGGGAGCGGTATCTGTGTGAGAAGACCGAATAGACCTCCTGATTCGCCATGAGATGCAGTTGCTATAGAAGTGAAGGAGATAAGAAGAGAGGTTAAAATGGTTTTTTTGTTCATGCAGTAGTTAATCAGCTCCTTCTTTAAATTAATTTACCTAAAATACTGCTTTCACGATCATATAGACAACTACTAGCCCTGCACCAATGAATAGTATATATGTCAGCCCTCCAAATACGATGAAAATCAATTCGTTTATATCCTGGAAAAGCTTCGTAGGAACTAGCATCAATGTCACGGTCAAAGCTATAAGCGTCGCGTACTTGTTTCGCTGTTTCCTTTTAGCCTTTTTATCCTGAGCCCATTCATCATCAGGGCTTAAAGCAAATTTTAGCGCCTGCTTTAGTCCTATCTGGAAGATGAAAAATATTAGTAGAAACGGAGCAACTAGCTCTGTAAGCAGCTCAACATTCGATTCATAGTGAGGTATCTGAAAATTCTCATACGGATTGTCAGTTCCTGTCGAGCCATGAAAAGATGCTGCTGCTCCAGAAACCATCAACATCAGGAATATGAGACTATAGAAGGCTTTAGAAGTCAAAGTCGTCATCTCCCATGTCACCTCCCATATCAGCATCCATACCGCCACCGCCGCTTCTGATATGTTGGAGATACGTAGGAAGCATCTCATCAATAATAAATCCTGCAAGCAAACCAGTAGCGGCTGCAACCGCATATTCTCCTGCAAATGGCTGTAATCCAACCATCTTTGCAAATGACTCTCCCGTCACGCTAGCAGCAGCTAGTCCGGATGCGGCGGAAGCGGGGAAGGCTAAGAATTTCCAGGGATCGTTCATGTAGTACTATTCCCTTAACATAAATTTAAATATAAATTATCGACAGGTCTTCAAAGAAGAGATAAAGGAAACATGTAGGACTGCTTACTGAGGTGATTGCGTACCCTTCAACAGTTTCTTTATTGAGACCAAAGTTTGATCTGCTTGACTTTGGTGCTCATCTACTTGCTGAATAATCTTGGCAGTCTCCTGCATATCATTTTCAGCGATTTTCTCATGCTCAATCTCTCCTTTAATACGTTTCTCAATATCAGAAATCTCGTTTTCTAGACTTTCAGCTTCTGATAATGCAGAATCAAGGTCCTCTCGCAGCCTATTTATCTCCTGCTGAACCTGATCATTATTATTTCCTCTCAAATCGTCCCATAGACTCTTAGACTGTTGTTGAGCTTTCTTCTCCTTTAAATCAGAAACTATCTCGCCAATTTCCTTTTCTTTCGCCTTTAAATCCTCAAGTTTTTGCTCGGCGTCTTCGGCTTCCTCAACAACTGTGTGATCCATCTGTATAGTCTTCTTCATCTCCTCGATTTCTTCCTTGGAGTCCTTTATAATCTGCTCTAATTCTTTTTTCTCTTCATTTTCTCTTCCTATTGCCGAATTAATCGTACCCATAACATCTCGATCCATAATTGTAACCTCTTAGTGAAACTTACCAAATCACGCCTTATAAAGATTTTCTATCAAGAATTACGAAATTTTCCAAGTCTTTCTAGCGTTTCCAGAATACCCCATGCGTAGATTACCGATTCCCATGCACGTATATAGTCTTCTTCCTCAAGAAAGTGAGAGGTATCATCACGGTAGGCGAGGACATTCTCCATCTGTTCTACATCTTTATCTCTGTCTTCAAGCCTACCTTCAAGGCGTTCCAACCATTTCTCTGTTTCTTGTTTAAGCTTTTCCTGTGTCTTGTTCATCGGAAGTCTTCCAAGTTTTCTTCTTCGACGTGCGAGGTTTCGCCTATTATTATAATTGAATGAGGAGGTTCACCGGAAGCAGAAAGTTCTCCAAGTTCTCCGACCTGAACCGATTGACTGTCAAGATTAGAGCGCTCAAAGAAAACAGCTTCAGCCTTTTCTAAGTCAGAGTCCATCTCGATCAGTTTCTCCGCCGCTTCATCAGCAGAGTAATCGATATCAAGCAGAACCAGCGTGTGAAGCCCTATTGAATCGTTCTTCTCGATATAATCAGTTATAGAGCCTGGTTTCATGTTTTTAGGAAGAGTAACTGTTCTTCCAAACTTGTATATACTGAGGCCTGTTTCAGCAATACCTGTGAAGATTGACGGCGCGTGCACTACATTTGTTTCCAACCCCTGTTTTTCTGCACGTCTTTTGATATCAAAGTGTGTTGTGGCGGTTAATGCATCGCCGGAAACTAGGAAGGCTGTTTCTTGTTCTTTCGCTGATTCAACTATTTTGTCTTCTTGCTCCACTTGCTCACGTGTAAGCTTCTCAATCTCTTTACCCTTCTTTTCTTCGATCTTTTGCAAATCTACTGTCTCCGTGTTAGTATAGAACTCTGCAAATACTTTTTCTGAGTTTTCTATAGCATTCAGTCCTTTTACAGTTATTTCATCGTTGTCAAGCCCTAGGCCTATGAGGTGGAGCATTATAGATTTAATCAGTTATGTAACTGTTTTTAATTAGTTGGAGCGAAGAGGTTTTACACATTGAACCAGGAAAAAATTGAGGAAAAAGCAGCAGGACTTTTCGAAAGACAAGGATTCGAAGTCGAAAAGAGCAGTAATAGGTTCAGCGCTGTAAAAGATAAAAACAAATTAGAGTTTCAGGTTTTCTCCTCAGAAAAATACAGAATAGAAGATGTTGAAGAGAAGGCGGAGGATGTAAACACCGTTTTCGTTGATGAGGAATTGAAGGATATCGATGTTGAAGGTAAAGTATCAGTTCTGAAAGATGAAGAAAATAGTAAAGATTACGATCTGCCTAGTTTCGAGTTAATCGGCGATATAGCGGTTATAAACGATCTTGATGGGCGGGAGGAGAAAGACGTTGTTGAAGGTATCAAGGAGAATCACCCTCATATTGAAACTATGCTTCTTAAGGAGGAACAACTTTCTGGAGAGTTCCGTGTAGGAGAGTACAGAAAACTTTACGGAGAGAGTACAGAAACAGTGCATACCGAGTTCGGAGTTGATATCAAGGTCGATCCGACAAAAACATATTATTCAGAGCGTTTCTCAACGGAGAGAAGACGTGTAGCTAAGCAGATAGGGTCAGGAGATAAGGTTCTTGTAATGTTTGCTGGCGTCGGACCGTTCGCATTGATCGCTGCAAAACATTCAGAAGCAGAAAAAATAGTTGCAGTTGAGAAAAATCCTGAAGCCTGCGAATACCTGAAAGAAAACATAGAGTTAAACAACTATGAGAGCAGGATAGAAGGCTATTGCGGAGATGTAGAGAATATTCTGCCAGAATTGAATAAGAAGTTCGATCATATAGTAATGCCTCTACCAGGAAAGGCCAATGAATTCCTAAAGATAGCAGAAAAAGCTGCCTCAGAAAATGCAACGATACATTACTATCGTTTCATGGAAGAAGATAGAGAGGAACAGCTAAGAGCAGAGATCAGCGATATCCTGGATAGAGGTTTCAGCATCAAGGGAATCGTGGAATGTGGTGAGAAAAGTCCTTCTACCAAAAGAGTTTGTGTCGATATAGAACTCGAATAGAAATAAAAAGCTTGGCTCAAATAGTTGTTATCAAGAGGTAATTACAAAATGGCAACTAGACGCGAGATTCTAGCCGGAGTAGGTTTGGCAGTCGGCGGAGGAACAGTGGCTCTTGCAGGCGATCACGTAGCAGAAAATTACAAGTTACAAGACCCAATTGACATAGACCTAAGATCTCCATTAACAAAGAAGCGAGATAATGGAAAAACCCCTGTAGATAACCACTCTGATTTTGAAGGTGGTGATCCACCAAGTAACGTCGAAGATGGCGACAACAATGGTAACGGGGAGCGCTACGAAGACGACGACAGCGACTCTACTCCATGGTTCGAGACGTATGACGTAGGGGACTTCACAGAAGACCTGTATAACGAATCTGATTATTCAGTTGCAGTCACAAACGACTTCCTGCTTGATGCCTACGAAGAAGGAGGCGAAGAAATATACAGAGCATTAGTCGAAGATGACGAACTAAAAGTAAATGACAGTGGCCCAGCGCACCTCTACAACGACACTCCCGGACTAGGATACTCCGAAGATTTTGGAGGCAAAGTAGAGACGCTAAGCAGAGAGGACGAATTAGAAGAGCTTCTCGAAGACTACGTCGAAGAAGAATTAGGATAAATTCTTCTGCACCACAAACATATTTTTACTACATTTTCTTTCCTTAATTTCTAGCCACTATAGACAACGAATATAAAATTTAGAGCCTGTTATTAGACTTGAGTGATAAATAATGCCACTAGGTAGATTGATTTTTGGGCAAGGCGGATTAATTGCTATGGACAAAGCCGGGAAAGCTGCCGAAAGACTTGCAGAATATCTTGAAGACGAACAGTATGATTCTGTCAGAGTGGATAGACACACAATTGATAGACCTGGCTCTTCCGAGGAAGACTATAGCGAAACCAATCTAATACCTAAAGAAACATATGATACTGTTTTCATACCCGAAGGACAGGAGCCAGGTTTAGTTCCTGTAGAAAACTATACTATTTTTAGTCAAAACCCTGAAGAAAACAATAAAGGAGGTGACAATATCATGACAGAACTTGAAAGCGACTATTTCCAAGAACGTGGAGCATCCGCAGTAGAAGCAATAGAAGGCGACTCCGCAGACGATTACAGCGATGAAGAACTTGAAGCATACGGTGTTGCTCTAGATCTCTGGCTAGCAGAGAACGGACAAATTGAAGAAGTTTCAGACGGAGACCTTGCAGCTTACGCTCAAGATCAAGGGCTTCTGACAGAAGTAATGGCTGCCAAAGAAACATATCAAGACCATCTCAACCTCGATGGAGCATATGAAGAGCTCCTAGATCAGACGGAAGAACGAACAGGAGACGCTGGACACGCAGTAATCGAAGTACAGCAGCTAGAGTACTTTGTTGACCGTATGTCCGAAGGAACAGAAAGAGTAGCACAGGCTCACGAAGAAACAGAACCAACCTATGAGCTACTACGAGAAACTCTCTCAAGCGGTGCAGACACTATCGACACAGCTGTTGACCGACTACTATCCGCAGGAGAATCCAAAGGAGTAGACATGGGTCGACCAGAAGATTTAGAAACAGACATAGAGTATCTTCAGATCCTAAACCAGTCAATTGACGATGCTGAAGAAGAACTAGAGAACAGACAGGAAGATGGAGAAGATATAGATTTTGAAAGACTCAGACGGCTCGAGGAGCGAACACAAGACAGAAAAGGAATGGGAGAATCTCTAGATCGACTTGAAGATTAAAAACCAGTTCTGCTCCTTTTTCTCTATATTTTTTACAAAACATTGTACCGGGAAAAATACCCACACAAAAATAATTTAACTTTTACTACTCATGAATAACTATGAGCTCTGACAATTCAGATCCTATAGACGACTTATATGACGAGACTGTAGATCAGACAGAAGAACGTGAGAGCTTAGCAGGAAGACTTCTTGAGAGATATAAAGGATACAGAGAAGGACTCTCCGAAGGCGGCATTAGCATCCAACAGACAGGTCTCATAAATATTGCTCGAATAGGAGACGATAGAGAAGAAACAACAGAAAGTCAAGAAGAAACTGGAGAGACACCAACCCGAAGAGACTTTATGAACGGCGTCAAAAAGACAGGTCTTTTACTTGCAGGCGGTGCAGCAGCCGGAGGAGCCGGAGCAGCAGTATGGGAGGCTTTTGACGAGGACGAAGACACAATATATAATATAGTCAACAACTACGAAGACGGAGAAGATTCTCCTCCACCATTATACACAGAGTCCTTAGACTACAGAAGCGAACTTGTAGTAGAACAGTTCTTCCAAGATAATGAGGGCGCTCTAGGAAGAGAACTCACTCCCGGAGATATAGAAATTGGAGAGAACTATTTCGAAGGAGATTTCGAGAACGGTGAAAGGCTAAATTATGAAGAAGAGAACAGCTTCAACGAAGAAGAAGTCAAATACATGAATTCTATTGAAGATGAAGAGGATTTAGAGCACGCATTCAACCCACTTTTCTAGAGTTTTTACTCACGAGTAACAAAAGGTATTTAAAGGTTGGCGCTCCAGTTAGTACTACAATACTACAACAGGTGAATAACTAAAATGTCAACCAGCGGAAGCGGAAGTCCAGGATCTAGCAGCACAGGAAGCTCCGGATCCTCATCATCAATAAACCTAACAAGAAGAAAAGTACTTGGCGGGATCGGTGCAGCAGGCGGCGCAGCAGTCGGAGGATGGCTACTGTCTCGAGATTCAGATATACCAGGATATGAAGATCAATCGGAATTCGACGAACACACAAGAGTTCTTCAAGAAGCTGAGAAACAGCTAGCAGAAGTAAGTAATGAATACGATAATA
This sequence comes from Colwellia polaris, assembly GCA_047617785.1. Lineage (GTDB taxonomy): Archaea > Nanohalarchaeota > Nanosalinia > Nanosalinales > Nanosalinaceae > JBEQAZ01. The sequence goes on from JBLGBK010000001.1 coordinate 56,834, forward strand.
TTCAGAACAAAGAGCTAAGCGATCTGCTTCAAGGAGAAACAATGCGTGTAGGCCAGTCAACAGAACTGAACAGCACCAACTTCTTCGATGCAGACAGTCATGACCTGACTTATTCTGAGAACCCCTCATCCACAGGAGGAGAACTACCTAACGACGTAGTCCAAGATCCTGCGTACATGCTATCCTTCGAAGGAGAAGGAAGCACATTCGAGATAGTAAACGGTGATGGAGACACAGAGGCATCAGAACAGCGATTTACGGCCTTTGATGGAACAGACATAGGCCTGGACTTCGAGAGCGATATTGTTGAAGAATACGGGATGCAGATTGAAAGCGACATAGAAGCAGCTCAGAACGCATTTAAAGGCGCACAAGGCGCAAGAGTGATGGTTCCAACAACACTCTCAACTCAACAGCCAGTAGTCAATCCGGCGACACTTGAATCAGCTCTAGACGATATAGAGGAACTCGAAGAAGATCTAGAAAACACCTACGAAGAAGCAGTAAGCAAAGGAATGGAAATCGACCAATACCAGAATGAACTAACAAACGGTCTCGAAGATGCAGAAAAGAGAAAAGGAGTCTTCGGAGTCAGCGCATTCGGTGGCGGCGTAGAAGACAAACAACAGGCAGAACAGCTACTCGAAAGAACTAACGAACTCAACACCGAGTACCAAGACTTCACCACCAATGTTGCAGCCAACCTTGCTGAAACCAGAGTAATGAAGGAAGCAGTAAGCAGAGCTTACAACCGATCTGAAGAGATTTTCAACAATTCAGAGTACAGCAGCATCTTCCAAGAAGTCGAAGTTGAAGGAGAAGACATGACCGGAGTCAAGCTCGGCGAAGTTAGAAACTGGGATTCAATCGACAACCAAGCAATGGGCGACGACAACTATCTCCAAGGCGAAGCTGATGACCTAGGACTAGATGCAAACGAAACAGGAAAAATGGTCGTAGTCTACGATGGAGAAGATACTTATCTCGCTAACCCAGAAAACGGCGAGTACACAGAATCACACCTACCAGACGGACCTGACGGTCAAGATCTGTTCGAAGACATCAGCGACGGCGTCTACGACGGATCACTTGAAGGCTAAACACCTTCACTCTACTTTTTCTTTTTTACGTGAATAAAACAAAATAATCTCTATCACAGCGCGGTGAAAAAATACTAATGAAAAAACAAATTCTAACAATTCTAACAGCACTCCTTTTCGTAAGCAGTGCAACAGCAGCACAACTAACGGTATATCTAGAAGATAGCGGAGGCAGCCCTGTAGAACAGGGAACAATTACAGTTGAAGGTATAAACAACAATTTCTACGAAACAAAAGATACTGGCGACGACAGCTACTCCAGCTTCTTTGACCTCCCTGCAGGAGAAAAATACCAGATTTCAGCAGAAACAGATACATTATCAGGATCTACCGAGAGCGTGGTTAACGATGGAGATGGCGTAACGTTAACACTTACCGACGACGGGAGCGGTGGAGGAGATCCTGGAAACGAGGGTGATGTATTCAGCATCACAGAAGTAACAGCAAGCAATTTCGAGCCAGAGAAAGGTGAGGAAACAGAGCTTAGAGCAAATATACAGAACAACTGGGATACTCAGGAAGAAACAACAGTTCAATGGTATGCGGTCGGTAATGGTGAAGAAATTAATCTAGGAAGTAGAGGCAAAGACATACAAGGAGGAGAAACAGAAACTCTTAGAAGATCAATATCATGGCAGCAACTAAAAGACAAAGGGCTAGAAGTAGGAAACAAATACGATCTCAAAGCAACAGCAGCAGACAATACAGGAGAAATCATAGATGAGAGAACAGGAGATACTGCTTACATTGAACTTCAGCCGTACGAACTAGCAGATCTTAAGGTTTACGTAGATGATGAAAACGGAAATACGGTTAATGACCCAAAGGTAATCGTAAGCAGCGCAACTTTTTCAAAGACTATAGATAACCAAAACAACCCTGAATTCGAAAATCTGGAACCAGGCTCCTACGGAATTGACGTTGAAAAATCCGGCTACCAGACTGTAGAGAGAACCGTAGAGCTGGAATCGGGTCAGAACGAGGAACGCTTCACTCTTGAATCAACTGATAGCAATAACCCTGTAGAGATATCGGAATATGGTGCAGATTATCGTGGTTCCGGAAAAGTGCGTTTCAATCTGAAACTGAACCAGGACGTAGATAATGATTACAGCTGCAGAGTAAGCGAAAACAACCAGATTACAGAACGTGATACACAGGAAAACAATGGCGGAATCATGGAAAAAGTTTCAGGAAGCAACAAACGTTTCAGAGTCGATCTATACTTCGAGGAAGGAGACTACACTCGATACCTAGGCTGCATGAATGAGAATGGCGAACAGATTACAGACGCCAAAAAAGTAGAATTCTCAGTAGATTTAGATGATGACATATCTGTTTCACCAAACTACCCAATCAACAACGACGAAGTCGAGAACCCTGTAGAATTCTCATGGAATGTAGACAACTCCCAAAACATTGATCTTGAATACGATCTTGAGATAACAGATGATAACGGAGACACCGTAGAAACAGTAGATGGAATAGATGAAACCACTCATACATTAGATAATGACCTGAAAACTGGAGATTACGAATGGAGTGTAGACGCAATTGATAACAACGGAGATGTAAGAGATAGTTCAAGCAAGGCCTCATTCAAAGTAGTAGACGATAGCGAGTACGAACTTGAAGCAGATTTCGACTACAGTCCTTCCAGTCCTGAAGAAGGCGAGGCAGTAGAGTTTGAGTCAACTAGTTCCGGAGATATAGAGGAATGGAACTGGGACTTTGACGATGGAAACGTTGATGAAGGAGAGACCGTAACACATACTTTCGATGACGAAGGAGAGTACCTTGTTGAACTTGAAGTTGACGACGGAGAAAACACAGATACAGAGACAAAGCTTGTTGAAGTAGGTCAGCAAGCCGGTGCATGTAATATTGACGTCGGCGATCTGCATGTTGATCCGGAAAAGATTCCTACTGGAGCAGAAAGCGAAGTCTCAGTAACAGTAGAGAACAACGGACAGGAACAAGATATCGTAGTAACCTTCGAAGTCAACAGCGATGAACATAGCGTAGAAGAAGACACTCTGGAAAGCGGAGAAACAGAAGAATACAGCATAACAATAAGTCCTGAAGACGATGTTGGTCTCCGAGCAATAGTTGAAACTGATGGCAGCGGCGACAATCCTTGCAGCTACTACAGATGGGATCGAACGGACTACCTACCCGTCTACCAGGCTGGTACGAACAACGATGCAACATTCAACTTCAACGTTGAAGATGATGATGGCGACGAACTTGAAAACGTTAGAATAAGAGGAGAAAATGGAGAAACTTTCACACGTTACACAGATGATGATGGTGAAGCTTCAGCTGACGTTGAAAGAGGTACATACGAGATAACAGCATCCAAACCAGGCTATGAGTCAGAGACAAAGACACGGACAATCGATAGCGGAGAAACAAAGACAGTTGACTTCACACTTGATAGAAAAGAAGATGCAGAAGACATCGGAGAACTATCAATACTGACAGAAGACCTTGACGAAGAACCTATCGAAGATGTACAGATAACCGCAGAAAATGGAGATGATGAAACAGAGTATACTGACGAAAATGGTAGAGCATTCTTCTACCTAGAAGAAGGTGACTACACAGTAACAGCAGAGAAAGACGGCTACCACACCCAGACCAGAGATGTAGAGATCGAGGCCGGTGAAAGAACTCCTGTGCTGTTCAAGATGACAGATGAAGACGAGGACAGCGTAAGGATAACCAACCTCGATTATTCCGATACAGTATGTAGAGGAGACACGCTAGAAGTAACAGTCTCAATAGCAAACAGCAGAGATTCCGATGAACTAGTAACCTTCCGGGGAGAAGGATTAGGATCAGACTCTAAAAGAAGCGTAGTCACTAAGAAAGGAGAGACAATAACTCGAATAATGAGATTCACAAACGTACAGGGTTCAGGCAACCAAGATTTCACAATATCAATCGATAACTCTGTACACGACTTACAGACAGGAACAGTTGAAGTAGAACGCTGCGGATTCGAAGAACCAGATCAGGAGGCCACCGGATTAACAGCCGAAGTAAGTCCACGAACCGTTCAAGTCGGCGAAACAGTCAGAGTACAAGGATTTGTCGATGGTATCAGAGGTTCAGCTGAAGTAAAAATTGAATCTAACGGAAACACTATTGCAAGAACCAGCACAGACAGATCCGGTTACTACTCAACCTACACTAGGTTCAACAGTCCTGGAACAAAGAATATTGAGGTAAGTTCAGGGGGGCTTACACGTTCAAGAACTGTTGAAGTACTTGCAACCGCAAACGTTGGAGGGATTTACTCTCCAAGACAGGTTTTCGAATCAGAAGAGTTCGAGATATGTGCAGACGTAAGTTCACAGGTTCAGGCAGATGTAGTACTGCTCAGAAACGGAGAAGTAATCGAATCAAAGAAAGGTAACGGTCGCGTATGCTTCACTACAGAAGCAGGTGAACCGGGAACAGCGATTTACGAAATTAGAGCTCTAACAAGCGGAACAGGAGGAAGCTCAACTAAAAGCATCGAAGTGCTTGAGCAAGGTAACGAGGTCGAAAGCTTCCCTGATCAGTTAGCATCTGTTGAATCCGGAGGGAGTATAGCACGTGTTGAACTCTACAACACAAATGATGATCTGAGAACTTACGATTTAAGTCTTTCAGGTATCGATGAGAGATGGTATTCGCAATCAGACGATACGGTGAAGTTGAGCAGTGGTGAGAGAGATACTGTTTACTTCTATCTGACACCACGAGCAGAGGGAGAGTACCGGCCAACTCTGAGAGTAGATTCGAATGGAGAGACAATCTACGACAATGAGATAATCCTTGAAGCAGAAGGAACAGATAGACCGCAGAGGGTAGGACTTGTTCAAAGGATTATTCGTTTCTTTACTTGGTAAAATCATCGCTGGTTTTGAGCCAGCGGTGGTTAAATTTTTTCACTACTACAAATTGATATAAAAGATTTACTCGATGTGTTATTAACACGTGACAATTATGAACTCGAAAAGTTCCAAACTTGGAATACTATTCGCACTATTAACTCTTACAACAACAATGGCTGCAGCCAGTCCAGCCGAAATGTACATATTCCCTGGCGAATCTGACGTCAGAATTGATTCATTTACAGAATACGAGGTAGAACTTGAGAACACAGGAACCACAGAGGACGTTTACAGCATTTCATCATCTAGCTCCGAAGTCACAGTTGAACCTTCGAGAGCACCTACCGAAGGCACGTTAGCTCCGGGCGAAAGCACAACACTTAACGTCTGGTACAATCCAGACACTGACAGAGAAGCCGGAGAGCATTCTTTCACTATTGAGGCCAAGTCACGTGCCTCAGGCGAGACATATACCGTACAAGGCATAGCAAACGTAATTAGAGGTCACGACGTAGCAATTACTGGCTCTGCAAGCAAGGTCGCTTGCCTCGGAGAAAAGGCTCAATACCAGTTCACAGTAGAGAACCGTGGAATGCAGCCTGAAGAATTCCAGCTAACAACAGAAAGAGGAGAGATCTCTCAGAGCAGAGTAAACCTTCAGGAAGGAGAATCGAGAACAGTCATAGTGACAACTTCTTCAAAAAGCGAAGTCGACACAAACTTCAACGTAATAGCTGCATCAACAACCAGTTATGCACAGAGCATAAAGACTGTTAACTTCCAGGCAGAGACCTGCTACAATTCTGAAGTTAGCGTAACACCTCAGAACCGAGAGACAGCTGCTTACACAGAAGCAGAGTATGATGTAACAGTTAGAAACCTTGGAACAAAAGCAGACACATTCACACTTTCAGCTTCCAACGGCGACTTCAGCAGCAACCAGATAGAAGTCGGTGCAGAAAGCACGGAGACAACCACGCTCAGATACACACCAACAGAACTCGGATCACAGAGCATCAAAATAACTGCAGAAGGACTTTCAACAAGCAGTCAGACAGTACAGCTTGAAGCTTACAACGGAATGGAAGTAGACACTTCCTTCAGTCAGAGCAGCTACACAGTCTGCGAGAATGAAGAAACAACTGCAGAAGCACAAGTTACAAACACAGGAGAGGCAACAGACACATTTACTCTATCAACAAACAAAGGTGCACTTCAGACAGAAGAAGTCGAACTAGCACCAGAAGAAACAGAAACAGTAGAAATTGACTTCAGCGGAAACAACTATGAAGAAGGAAGCAGCACAACTGTAAACCTAGAAGCAGTTTCACAGACATTTGAAGAAACAAGCAGCACCTCAGAAACATCTCTCAACGTAGAGAACTGCTGGGATCTAAAGATGAACGTTGTACCAACAGTACTGAGCGCAGGAGAGAACCGAAGCGCAGTATTCGAAGTCAAGCTGGAGAACACAGGTACAAAAGAGAACACCTACGCATTAGATCACGAAGGACCTGACTGGGTATCAGTAAGACCTGAAGAAGTAACAGTAGCAGCAGGAAAGACTGGAACAGCATATATCTACGCAGGAATCCCTTACGAGAAGAAAGGACAGGTTCAGATCACAGCGGAAGCAGTAGGAACAAACGTCACAGAATCAGAAGACGTAACACTTGTAGTAGGTAAAGAAGTAGAAGATGCAATCCGGAACGGAGAAAACAAAGTAACAGGCTCGTTCACACAGAACCTCTCTGACACGGTCAAAAAACTTGGAAACTCCAGCTCACTGGTCAAACTGCTCGGAGCAATCCTAGCAGGGCTACTTCTCACAGGAATCATCCTTTACCGGGAAACCCGGTAATCAATTTTTCTTTCTACATTCTCTTTATCTTCTTTCCTTATCACTAAACTATCAACTAGGCAAGACTAGAACTAGGTAAAGACACTTAGTCCTTAGAACCAACTCTTTGAAGTATAGAGAACCTATATAGAAATAGAAGAGTCCTCTGAAGATGTGGATGCCTCTAAGGGAAAATAGCTTATTGTTCACAAACAACAATAGACTGTTAGATACATCAAGAAGATCTAGTTTATCTAAAATACCTAGGATAAAAGAAGAAAAAAGAAAAGTCCTGATTATCGTGGTTGTACCTCGACCACTAGACTATCACTAATGTAGTATCCATAATCTGCAGTGATTGAAAGAGGCACATCCTGACGGATTGAGAAAGATTCTCTGTTAGGCAAGGTCATAGGGAAGCAATGACTTCCTCTTGAACCTGTTAAAGGTACGTCTACTTCTTTTTCTTCTCCCATCTCAGCATCTTCTCCCGTAAATGAAACACCTGCAGTGTTCTGTACTGTCAAGGTTATTTCGTCTCTTTCTCCTGATGGATCAATCTCTTCAGAGTCGTCCATTGCAGAAGGATCAAAGGGTGTTCCATTACCTTCATTTCTAACCGTTACACATAGATCGGATTCTGGATCTTCTGAGTCCTCAAAGTATCTTACAGGGCTTCTAGTACTGACTTCAAGTTGTATAGGTCCAGCAGTATTGCTTGTCGATGGACGTGAAACCGAACTCTGTTCTTGAAGGAATTCATCCTCGTGAACAAGCTGAATCTGAGTGGTTGCCTGCGTTTGATATCCATAGTAGACACGTGCCTGGAAATTGTAATCTACAGGCTGACTCTGAACAGATGGCGCTTCAAGGCTCCACCGCTGCTGACGTGTCTGAGCAGGTATATTGCTGCTTTCATCAGCAGCTCTAACCTGTCCGATAATCTCTTCTTCGCTGCCACTGGTTAAAGTGAATGAGCCAGAACCATCTCCAATAGGTGCATTATAAAGCCTAACCGCGGAGTTTTCAACGTTCATACCCCCATTATTAGTGACACTTAGAAGTATAGAAGCACTCTGTTCACTGAAAGTACTGGAGGGTGTAGCTGTGAAGTTAGTTATATCCAGACCCCGAGTAGAGCTAGTTTCTTCGTTACTGGTATCTGTACAACCAGCTATTATTATCGTCACCGCTATAATTGCAAGAATTGTTTTGTTAGTTTCCATGGTTATCGAACTAAGGTTACACCGAGGTTTTGTTGTTTCTGGTATTTATAGCCTGCGGAGACGAATAAATTCCGGGTAGCAGGAGATGAGACATCAAATGAGCAGGTATCAGTAAATTCTGAACCTATCCTACCTGAAACATCATCCGTAGGACAGTCTTCTCCTACTATATTAGGCTGATAGCTAATATCATATTCCTGGTTGTTAACTACTCGTCCCGGCCCATTGTTCGAAAGAGCTATTTCCAAGCGGTTCCTTGTGGAATCCAGAGGCGAAGGATTATCAGTTCTTATTGTCATTTGTACTTCATTATTGGAGAATTTTCTCTCCACAGGATTTGAATCAGTTATTTGATCTCTATTTTTGAACCGTACCTGAAGAGCCTCCTGGTTCTGGATCTGAGAGTCATATGTTACGATAACACTAAAGGATAATGGCTTCTCATCGAAAGAACCCATAGTTGAACGACTAGGTGCCTCTATTGCCCAAGTGCACTCCATTTGATCGACAATTTCTTCTTGAACTGCAGCCAAGCTTTCCTGATTGCATGGTTGCTCTTTCCCCTCTGCCTTAAGTTGCCCTAGATTGTCAAGCTCGATCTCAGGATCGACTTCCACAGAGTGGTGATTAGTTAACTGCAGTGTAACTTCTGTTCTCTGTCCTCTTTGGCCATCACCGACTCTTAAGGTCTCATCAGCAACTGAAAGTTCGGTTACTTCGAGTCCTGCACCCGGATCAGGTTCTACACCTTCAGGAGAACTATCAGTTTGAACAAGATCAGCACAACCTGAAGCAAATACTACAGTGGCTATAAGAGCTATTATCTTTTTATCCACGATATTGCACCGTTATATGATCTTTCGAAACGGTTTTGGTAAAAGTATAATCAGCAGCAACCTGTATCTCGCCCTGACTACTTGACTCAACATCCGGGATATTCAAGTCACAGGTAATAGTCGTTGAAGATTCTCCTGATACCCTAATATTATCAGGAGTGTTACATCCATCCTCAGGAATACTGAAATCATCTCCTAGAGCTCTAATCTCAGGATTCTCAATCTCTATAAGTCCGACGCCGTCACCTTCCTCAACATCGTTATTGATGAAGCGTATTCTCACCTGCACATTATCCTGCGACAAAAAGATGGGGGAACCGTGTTCAGAACTGCTTCCAATCATCTGAATATGGATATCCATAGGTCCACTGGATGATGCAGAAGCTAAATTCTCAAGATCTGAAACATCTCTATCTTCCTTAACTTGAAACTGCTGGTATGATTCAACACTGTAATCAAAAGGTATCTGGAAAGCCATATCTATCTGTTGATCGGCATAAAACCTTACCCGGCTTTCATCAAACTGATGTAAATCCCAGCTCATTGAAAGACTGTCATCAGGCCTCAAATGATATTCTTTTTTAGTTTTAGAGATATTAGAGCTTGAAGCTGAGAAATCTTCAATTTTCAAGAGATCCGGCGTGTAGCTCTTGAGTATATTAGTCCCCTGATCGCCTACATTTATCTCGGCTTTAGTGTTGCCAGTATTTGTAATCTGAAGCACTGCTGAAACATCAGATCCTGCATATATCTGCTGCGGAGTTACTTCAAAACGGTCTACTGATATTGCATCGCCAGAAGATTGATCACTGGTTTCGCCACCTATAATCGAGCAACCTGAAACAGTTATTGTTATCGCTAGTATTAGCAAAATTACTTTACTCTTCCGCATATAATAGTGTCTTATGCTCGGCTGGATTAAAAGCTTTCTTTACAAGTACTATTGGCTGCCTATTATAGACGAGTCAGTATACTACAACCCTGTTAACACTATAACATACGCTCTGCTTTTCGGGGTTATAGCAGTATATTTTCTACCGTGGTTTATTGACAGACTTAACCTCAAGTTCGATAAGGAGCTTACAGTTGCACTCACTCCGTATATATTCCTAAGCGGAGCAGTACGCAGCCTAAAAGACGGCGCCTATTTAGATACAATTTTGTTAGAGACTCCAATAATCTACATAGTCATGATTGGATTCACGCTAACAACACTTTTCATATCAAGAAAAATAGAAGAAAGAATAAAGTATAGCTACAGCAATATCACCGCTCTAACCGGTATTTCAAGCCTAATTGTGATTCTGTCCCTATTCGATTATACTCTGTTAGAAGGTCTTTCGTGGTTCCTCATAACCGCATCTATGAGCCTAGCGGCAATCTACGGCATTCTTAGATTGCTTGGCGCAGATATCACAAGTATTACATCTGTAGGTCCAATATTCGCTCATTTCTGGGATGCTTCTAGCACATACGTAGTACTAAGTTACGGGGGCGTAGAAAAACATGTGCTAGCCGATCTATTCATAGAATTGCTAGGGCCAAAAGGTATTTTCCTAATGAAAGGCTTAGTTATTTTCCCTGCGGTACTGTATATAAACAAAGAATTTGAAGAAGAGGAAAGAAACTACTATCTTTTCATCATCGCAATGCTTGGATTTGCGCTCGGAACTAGAAACATTCTATCTCTCATAACAGGCTAATAGTCCTCGTAGCAGACAAATTCGCCTTCTCTTATAGCGAAGACAGAGTTACAATCTTCTTTAACCTCCTTATATCTTTCTTTAGCAGAATCTATACCTAGTGCAGATCCCCATCTCTCTAGAAGACCTACAGAAGGCTCGCAGTTATCACTGACATTTCTAACTCGGACATAAAGTATTTCCTCAGCTATATTTCTTTCAGCCCATATAGTACCGAATTCCTTCAGTAGTCCATCCCCGACGTTGCTTTCTTCCTTACACAATATTGTATCATCTATATTTTCGACTTCTACGTCTCTCTCTTCCCCTTCTCTATTTCTAACCGCAACAATCATCTGTTGCCGTTTCTCATCCTCATCGATCCGGCCTGCGATTTGTTTCCAGTCATCCTTAGAAAGCCCTATAACTGGTCGATCCGAATTATCAGTGGGGAAGAATTTCGCATCGCTGCTTTCATCGTGTACATCCTCTTTATTCCATATATAGGCTGTCTCTCCTCTACCAATAATCTCATAATTGAAATTAAGATCGTTTTCTGAAGGATTTTCCCACCCATTTAGATCTCCGGAAACTTTTCTTACATCACAGCCCCCCGAGGCATCTGCTCTCTTAGAAGGCTCACAAGTACTTAAGAAGTTTTCAGAATCAGAAAGGTCTTGCCTGTCCTGTTCAGCAATCAAGAAAGGACAATTTCTGCCCGAACATAGAGTGTTCCAAGTTTGGAAGTCATAAGTTTCATCTTCCTTAATAACAGTATAATCTGCATTAACATCCATTATCAGAGTCTCTCCCGAGCTACTTATCTCTTCAGGGTTCTCTAACTGAAGCGGACACTCCATAACGCTAGGACTGCGCGACATATCATACCAAAGACCATTAAGCTTTGATTCTCTTTTTATCTGTTCTCTAGCATCTTTTTCTAGCTTATAAGTGGTGAGAGCTTGATCCTCCGTACCTTCAACAGGTGTGAAATCACATCTCGAGGTATCTGCTATCTCTGTAGCAGTAGAGGGAGTGAATCTTATACTATTTGCTTCAACCCTATACTTGATATCTGTCCTATCTGTTTCTAAACCAACCTGGACATCAAAGGCACGCGGCTCACGCCCGCCATCGCCATATTCGTCAAATAGAACCGGCGCATAGGCATTTATATAGCTCTTAACAGGAGTATCAGCTGTTTCTGATTCTTTAAACTCTCTATCAATCTCTTTTTCATCTAAATTATCATAAGACATCGCTCGAACGTTCAAATTAGATTGTGAGCCATAATCATAACGTACTTGCACTTCAGCCTCTCTGGCTAATTTAATTTGGCCAGGCTGTAGAAGATTACAATTTCTAAGAGTTAATTCTTCCCTAACTGCATCGCTGCTCCTGAAAGCCCAACTATCACCAGGCAAAATAGTATCAGGCTCTCTGTCATTACCATTATACAATTCTATAGGCATAAATCCGGTACCGCATAAAGTACGGCCATCCTGGTCCTTTACACTCAGATTATACTCCACATTATTAGCTTCTATACCCTTCAATCCGTATCTCGGATTTTGTAGAGCAAATGAAACACTTAACGGCTGATCCGGACTCTTATAGGCCACATCTATAGTCTGACCATTAGCAACTTCAAAGCCATCGACAGTTAGATCATATTCTTGACCTACAGATTCTGAACTAGGTCTTTGAGTATTATTCATCTGCCATTCACTGAAGCACGCAGGCCCTTTAAAGAAACACTGCGCTTTTGCAATAGGGCCTTGCACCATCATAACCAAAGGTTCGGTATCAATTTCTGGCATATAAGGCGCTAGTAGTTGGCTTCCGTAGTTACCATAATCTATACCGAATCCGAACACATCACCAAATATGCCAGATAGTAGAGGCAAGTAAGCATAGAAAATTCCTCCTGCAATAGCCATAACCGCTACAAACTGAACTACAAATATAACAAGCCCTAAAAGAAGAGCTGCCAAAACAGCCACTATTGCCTCTGAACCCCCTGCCGCAGCCACACCGGCTTTTGCAGCTTTACCGGCCTTACCGGCTTTTGCAGCTTTACCAGCGTTACCGGCTCTTTTACCAGCTGTTTTAGCTGCAGATTCAGAACTCATAAAAGGAATACTTCCTTTAAGTTTTGAAGCTGCAGAAGTCATGTTCTTCGGTATCCACGGCTTCTTAGATGCTTTTTCAGCGGCTTCCGCGGCGTCATATGCTGCCTCGCCTGCACCATACATATCTCTTACACCTTCTCTTGCAGCATTTCCAGCATTTCTTGCAGCATTCCCTGCCCCTGCAGTATACATAGGATCTAAAGCATTCTGTTTGCCTCCACCAGAACTCTTAAGATCTTTTGAATAGAATTTATCTGTTAAAGCCGCTAGTAATATAGTTATAAAGGAAGCTAGACCTATTATAATACCAAAGTTGGTTAGATTAGATGCAAGTGTATCGATAGATAGATTTTGAATTGATAGTGGATAGAAACTGAACACTAATCCGCTTAAAAGAACCATTACTATACCTGCCTTTTTAGGCATGTTATGAAGTACCTCAGCCCCGTTATGAATCCCTCCTAGGAATCTTTCAGCATAATGAGCGCCAATAAAGCCAGGTTTTATTATTAGCCAGTATATAGGCAATTGGATAAATACCGAGGCAATTAGGTATATAGTCCAGAAGTCAACCTTGATACACATTTCAATATACTTCCATAAGAACTTGATGATATAGTATGCCCACATAAGCTGGCCTATTATAGGAACAAAAGATAGGCCAATTATCAAAATTACTTTAAGCCAGCCCACTATTCCTTCACCGATTGAATTCTAAAGTCATTCATTTCGTAGACGTTTCTACTGCGAATACTTACCTGGTTTTGCAGTTCTAACACGTCTTCATCTATATTAACTGTATTGAGACCATTCTGAGGATTTAACTCGTACACTTCTTCATTAAGAGTGATATTCATTGGTTCGGTTGTTAGAAGGTTCTGGTACCTAAAGCTTAGCGTTTCATTAGTATCATCTCTTTGAACATAGTTGAGCTGAGATTCATTAAGCGAGAATCCTTCTTCTACTTCTTCAAGCTGTACAGCTCCACGGTATCTGACCGATAGAGCAGTACTTTCCAAAGTATAAGCTGAGTCAGAGTCGGTTTCAAATCTTATTTCATTGTAGCCCGGTTGCAGATCACTGTTCTGTGGAGTTAATTCAACATTGTGTTCTCCTCTAACTGTTGTCTGAGAGAATACTCTGTTGTCGTTTACATAGACTTCTAGAGGGCTGTTCTTTGTTGACTGACCTGGAGGGATACGGAAATTAAGTTGTGCTGTATCAAAGTCCTTTATTTCATATTCATACATCCTGAAACTGGTTTCGTAATCATGATATTTTCTATCATTTACAACAAGTTCAAAGTCTTCAAGAACATACTCAAGGCTTCCAAAGAATCCTGATCTTTTAGCCTCTATAGTAATAGTGTTTGTACCCGGATTAAGAGCGCCTTCCGGTATTTCTACTTCCTCTTCAGCAGTAGCTACAAGGTAATTATTGAAGACTGTTTCTCCATTAACCTTGACAGATATTCTTCCATCGCCATTCTTTCCTAGTACTTCAAAAGTTATATTTCCCGAACGAGGTTGTGTTGCATTATAATATATTGTTTCCTTCTGGCTTCCGAATAGTTTATCCGAGAGAGTTATTTCCTCTCTGTTATATGCAGGGATATTACCTCTTGTTTCGCCGACAGTTATCTTTTCAAAGTTGATATTACGATAGTCTTCGTTCGCAGCACCTATTTCACCAAAGCTCTGATCATATAAAGTCATTGATTCAGCTTGCTGGCTGCCTGTGCCGAACTCGCCGCTTGCTAGGAAGAAAAGTCCGAAGATAGCTAGGCCGACTCCAAGTATCGCTGCGAACTGTTGAGCCATATAACAGGTTTTTGACTTTGGAGGTTTTTATTTGTAGGCCGGAAAAACTCGTTATATGAAACTACTAAATCAAGATCGAAAAGAAGGATATGCCAAGATAGAGGTGGAGAATGAAGACGACCTATGGCGCTTGAAGGACTTCTTCCACGAAGGCGACAAAGTAAGAAAATTCACGCAGAGAACAATGTTAGAGGGAAGAGAGAAGAAAAGCATGAAGCTGACGATAGAAGTAGAAAAGCACAGCTTTGAGAATGGTCGGCTTCGTTTAACAGGGGAGATAACCGAAGCTGGAGACGACGTAGAACTCGGATATCACAGCTTCAACGTCGAATCTGGTTCCGAACTGGAGATATGGCGTAATTTTTCGGATAAAGACTGGGATAACCTAGAGAAGTGGAGCGAAAAGGATCCGTATAGCGTGCTTTTCTGTCTAGTTGAGAAAGGTGAAGCAGACTTCTATATCGTCCGTGAATCAGGCATAAAGAGCCTTTCAGGGGTAGAGGAGAATCTTCCAGGCAAGATGTATGGTAGCGATAAATCCGAGGACGAGTTCCTGAAACAAGTAGCAGCTACTATTCGAAGAGTGGAAGATGAAGCAGATTATGTGGTCATAGGAGGACCCGGATTCGTTAAGGAAAGATTAAAGAATTTCTTGGAAATAGATAATCTTTTTGTACAAGATACCTCGGTAACAGGGAAGACAGGCCTGCATGAAGCGATTAAAAGAGGTGCATTGGACAAAGTTGTACGTTCTTCACGAGTTGCAGACGAAACAACTATAGTTGAGGAGTTCCTGGAGAAACTGCGTAAGGATGACCCGGTTAGTTACGGTGAAGAGGTGGAAGAATTGGCAGAGATGGGGGCTGTAGAGACGCTTATTATCACTCCAAAGAAGGTGCGTGAAAAGAAAGGACTTGTTGAGACTGTTGAACAACAGGGCGGAGAGGTAAAAGTAGTTCATACAGATCATGAAGCTGGTGAAAGAATTGAAGGCTTTACTGGTGTTGCAGCAATACTACGTTACCGTGTCTAACCTATTTCCTGAGGTCTATCCTGAAGGGTTAGTTCTACAGACTTTCTTTCTCCATCACGTATAATATGTAGAGTTATCTGATCGCCGACCTCGGTTTTTCTAAGCAGATAGTCGAGTATATCGTTTATATCATCAACTTTTCTATCTCCTATCCCTACTATTACATCGCCTCCTAGAAGTACATTAGAATTGCTTTCCATCTCCGTCGTTCCTCCTCTAATCCCTGCTTCTGCAGCCGGGCCATCTTCAATTACACTTTGGATCAGAAATCCTGAAGCATTTTCTAGATTCATCGCGCCTGCGATCTCAGAGTTAACATTTAGACCTGTGACGCCCAACCAGGAATGTTCATAGTCATTGGTTTCTATTATTTCAGGTACAACTTCTTCGACAGTCCGCGATGATACTGCGAAACCTATTCCGGAAAATGTACCTGTATTAGTCTGTATTGCAGTGTTTACTCCAACAACATTCCCTTTCATATTGATAAGAGGTCCTCCGCTGTTACCAGGATTAATAGCGGCGTCTGTTTGTAGAACATTTGGAATGGAGAACCCTCCGCCTACACGTATGCGTCTTTCTTTCTGGGAGATTATGCCCGAGGTCATTGAACCGCTAAGACCAAAAGGATTACCTATTGCAGCTACACGCTCTCCTACTTGTACTTCTTCGGAGTTAGCTAGATCTAATGATTCTAAGTTTCTTTTATTTACCTTAAGAACTGCTAGATCTGTGTATTCATCGGCACCTATTATTTCTGCATTACGACTTGTGCCGTCAGTGAAACTTACACTTACCTGATCTGCGTCTTCTATTACGTGGTAGTTTGTTACTATGTGTCCTCTTTCAGTATATACGAACCCTGACCCTTCTGCAGCCGAGGATCCTGATGTTCTTATTGAAACTACCGATTGATCTGATTGTTGGAATACGTTAGATAGAGAATTATCAAAGCTAGAGTTGATAGTTACTGTTTTCTGAGACTGTATTTGTTCTTCAAGGCTAGATATGCGATTATCAAAGTGTTGATAGGTTGTAAATGTTCCTATAAAGGCTCCAAAAAGCAATAAGGATGCCGCAATAAAGACATTAATCCTTGTTTCAGGCTTCACAGTAATTAGAACAGTTTCTAACGATTTTATAACTTTTCGAAGTCATGCCAAATCAATCTTATACAGGCGAAGACCTTCTTCAGCATCTAGTTCAACGTGGCTCCGTCCTTCATTCAGAGACATTAGATTAGTAATACCCGGCTGCTTAACTCTAACTTGCCTGTCAAGCTCTCCATCTACAGTAATCTGTATATCTCTAATAGATTCTTTGGGGTCAACAGTAGCATAGAGTTCTGTCTTATCTGTTGTAAAGGTTAGAGAAGAGTTTTCTCCTTTAGATTCTATAAAATTCTCTCCCTGCAGCCATCGACCTGACAGAGATATCTTCCTGTAAGTTTTTGTTTCTTCTACTTCTTTTTCCCCATAAAACCTTTGCTCAGGTGTTATACCCGAGTTCTTAAGGCCAAGATACTTTTCTTCGCTCGTATGAGGTGTCTCTAACGTAGTTTTTATTTCTAGAGGCTTCTCTAGACCTGTCAGTTTATGATCTCCTGTTGAGTGATATTTTATTTCACCATCCTGAATAATTATTTTCTTAGGAGTATGTTCTGATCGCCATTTGTTTGCCTGCGGCTCATGTGCCGCAAAGCAAGTAATATTTTTATTTTCTAACATACCTTCCAAATACTCTTGATCTTCAAACTCATATCTAGGAGTGTTAAGAACTAGTATCTGGATATCCCTGTGTTTTGCTATCTCTGCAAGTATTTCTACTTCTGTATGACATCTAAGACAGCTAGGTGTCCAGAAATGTATAATATATTTTCCACTGGAAAGATCTGGTTTTTCAGTTATCCAACTCTCTGCTTCAATATCGTCAACAGTATCACCTACAAACATTTGCTTCTTGACCTCTCCAGTCAATACTTAATTGAAGATACGTATTAAATTTCACTATTTCTATAGACTTATTATAGATGTCACTTTTCCAGAAAATCGGCGATAAAATATTCCAGCTATCTCCTATAGGAGCAGCAGACCAGAAATTGCGATCGCACCTAGAGGGGGTAGAAATAGATTTGACCGAGTATGAAAGATCACTCAAGAGCTACAGACTCTCTCTAGCTGCTTTCAATATCAGCCGCATGCTTTTCTATGCCGGATTGATCAATTCGGTCGCTAGCACATTCAATATCTGGGGAGCAGGGATAATACAGCAGATCGCATCCTATGTTGGTGTGACCGTTGTGTTAGCGCTTTACACTGTTACAAAACATATAAAACAGAGAAGAGAGGAACTCTATCGCGTGGAAAGAGAGCTAATTCTGAACAAAGCCGATTAAATTCCATCTAATTTATTCTCTGTCCAAAAATGTGTAGAGAAGTATTATTGTCAGTGTTGAGAACAGTACTGCTGGCGCAAAGACTTGTAGCATCTGTTCAGATAGAACTCCAAGATCTATGGCGATTATGAGCACTACTAGTGTTTCTATGTCGAGGCTTAGCAGGGATGCTGCTATTGTCATTGGTTTCTCCATTTCATGGAGTTTGGACACTGCATATCCGATCGCCAGTTTTGGCACCGTAGATAATGCGAAGAGTAGGAAGGCTGCGTCTATATTTGCTATCATTCCTGTGCTTCCGAATAATGTCAGTCCCAGTCCGAACCACGCGAAGAATATCGGTATGAATAGTCCTTCTGCTATTGCACTTATCTTTTCCTGAAATGCACGGCTATCTGTGAAGTCGCTTCTGGAAACTATCACACCGGCAAAGAAAGCTCCTAGCACAGATGAAAGCCCTACGGTCTGGCTTATGTAGGACATGAACAGGAGCAGAGAGAACGTTATGGCGAACTGGGCTTCTGTCTCTTCAAACATCATGATGTAGTCATCCAACTTGTGGATAAACTCATGTAGTATGTAGAATACTGCGACAAATCCTAGTATCGACCCTACTTTTATCGCTTTAGATGTTAAACCTTGGGTTGCGTATACAACAAGAACGGTAAGGAGTATAAATCCTAGTGTAACATTTATCACAGATGATTTAATCGTATACTTCCCTATCTCTGTTCTCAGGAGCCCTTTGGACATCATTAATTTTGAAGGAACTCCTATATCGACGACCGCATAGGCCAAGGCTATGAAAAGGAATGCACTCGCACCTGTCTCCGGGAGGAATCCTGGTTTCAGGAAATAGAGGGTGGCGAAAATCACAGCAAATGTTCCAGCAAGAACCGCCGTTCCCAACTGGAGTCCTTCCCTATGAGTGAATATATCTACTACGTTTTCTTCCTTTAGCCCAGCCTGGAAAAGTATGAGCGTTGCACCAACTGTTGCGAATCCCGCCACTGAAGAAGCTGATATCGCCCAACCTTCAGGTATTAACTGCGTATACGATGCGAAATTGGCTATTCCAGGTCCGAGAAGAACTCCTGCAAGTATATAGCCTAGTATTGATTCAAGACCTATCCGCTCAAATAATTCTCCGATTATAAACGATACTGCAAGTATTATTCCTACAGAAAGCAGTGTTGCTCCACTTAGACTAGCCATTATGAGCCTCCTCTATTAATCTGTCTTCATGCACAACCCCGATTATTTCGCCATCTTCTTTTACCGGTAGCGATCGAAGATCTTCCCTATCCATTATAAAAGCCATTTCACCGGCTTCTTCGTCAGGCGGAACAGTTATATCATGATTATTCATGAGATCCTCAGCTGTATCCGGAGAGTAGGATCCATCAAAGCCGAACCCCAGTATTCCGACAACTTTTTCCTCATCCAATCGATCCTGCGGAATTATGTCCTTAAGAAGTGTGGCTTCATGTATCTCTCCTACAAAGTCGCCGTTCTTCGTTACAATCAAGGTATTTTCCGATCCGTGGAAGTCTTCGATAACTTGATCCATATCTGCGTCATGAGGAATATAGTCGGGTTCATCCATGATATCGCGGGCAGTAAGGACCATAAACGAAAAAGGTAGTTAGCGGTATAAAAAGCATGTTATAGAATTTGGACGCCGGGACTGGGATTTGAACCCAGGAGGGGCGGTATGCCCCACCGGTTCTCAAGACCGGCGCGTTCAACCAAACTCCGCCATCCCGGCACGTGCTATAGAACTGTTTTTTATGTTAAGTATCTTATAACCTAGTCCTGTTTGACGCTTCTGTATCTTTCTCTGACTTCTTCAAAAAGCTGTTTTTCCGGTCTCGGTGTTAAGACGCTGTTCCGTGTATTCGAAGAATTCGTCCATGTCTCGTTCAGGCGATCTACGTACTTCATCTTTTACGTTGTATGATTCAATCAGAAAGTCGATATCTTCAGGCATCACAATCAATCACTGATTCCAGTTCTTTGGGTATGTTTGAGGATTCATGAATACTTTTTCCAGACTTGCTGCGGTACCGTCTTCTGCGCCATAAATGTCCTGTGCATTCATCTGAGCTTCCGCAAGCGCGACAAGTTCCCCTTTCAATGTCATGATTGCTACAGTTTCTTCTTCCTTGATTCCGTCCTGTAGTTTGCTGATGCCGTTGACACCGAGTTCCGCTCCGTTTGCTACTGCGTTTACTGCTGTGTCTTTGATCACCAGTTTTTTGATGTGATTTACTGCTTGTTCTATTGGCTGCAGGATATTTTCGAGTTCCTCGCCATCGTTGTCTTCAGCGTAGAAGTGGTATGCATCGACAACATCTTGAATAGTATGAGAATCCGAGATTTCAAGATCTCCCTGTTTTGTTCTACGGAGTTCCGTCATCTCTGCGTCAGTATCTAGTTCTTCGCCTAGTTGTTGAGCTAGTACGCGTACATAGAACCCTGATTCGCATTCAAGACGTACAAGCATCTTTTCTTCAGCTGCTTCGAGAAGTTCTGCTTCGTAAAGTTCTCGTTCGCGTGGTTCTTGTTTTACTGCGCTTTTATCCGGCGGCGTTTGAGTATTTGTTCCTTCGAATTCCTTGAGTGTTGTCAGGATTTTTTCTTCACTTATTTCTTCTCTCAGTTCTATCTCTGCGATGTATTCTTTTCGTGCTTTGGATAGTGCGTCGGCTATTTTCGTTCCCTGATTTATTCCTACAGGGAGAACGCCAGTTGCGTTGGGATCTAGTGTTCCAAAGTGGCCTGTCTTTTTACAGTCTAGTTCTTCTTTTATCCAGTGGCTGACCTGGTTGCTTGTAGGACCGTAAGGTTTGTCAATTACTACAAATCCCTGTTCTAGAAGTTCTTCTGCTGTTCTACGGTGAGGAGGCTTGCCATATTCGGATTCTGGTTCTGCTTCCTCTTTAGTGTGCCACTGTACCATACTTAGACTCTGATAAGAGACTTTTTAATTACTGATTACTGTACGCCAAGTAGTTTTCTGAAAAGAATGCTCAGCGGCATCAGAATGATTATGTAGAATCCTAGCCAGTTCAGGGCAGTTCCTGCGAACGGTATTGAGAACGGTAGCTGGATGTACTCTGCAGATACTTTGAGACGGTATCCTTCAGCACTGGTAAGCCCTCCGCTCTGATACTTGAAATTATTGATTCTCCACTGTATACCATGTTGATGGAAAGCTCCGCCTTCACTGTATTCTTCTCCATCAATCCGTATCGATACATTGCCGGTAGTATTGTCAACTACTACGGGCGTGTTCTGCTGTGCGTACGTGAAGTTGCCTTCAAACACACCGGTATTGTTGCCTGTCTGCTGTAGTTCAACAGCTGGTGCGTATGTTGCACCAAGCCATGGGAATAGGAGTGCTACGAAGACCATTGTTGCTATTGATGGCTTGAAGTTTACCATCATGAATTTCCTGTTTAGCTCAAAGGTCTTCTTCATATGTTCGGAAGCGTCCTTGTTTTCATCTTTCTGTGCTTCCTTCATTTTTTCCTGCTGTTTGTCAAGCTTCTCCTTGATCTCATCTCTTTTTTCTTTGTCAAGGAATAACCAGTAGAGAAGTGAGAATATTACAGCCAGTCCTGCTGCTATTACTCCCAGACTAATGTAGGGGCCTTGCGCCAGTAATGGCTGGAAAATAGCATCGTAGAACCCGAATAGGGTTGTGAGTATTGAGTAGATCATAAGGATTTTTTGGTGTGTAATGAATTAAGATGCGATGGTTTTTATGTCTGGAAGAAGTCTCCAAGTGCCGGATGGATTTCTTCCAGTTGTTTCTGTGCTAGCTGTTCGTACATTCTGTAGATAATCATAACTGTTAGCAGGATTCCTGTTCCTCCTCCTGCTGCCTGCGTCATGTTTGCTGATGCTGCTAGCAGCCCCATTGTTGCCCCGGATAGCACGGTTAGGCCGGGAATGTATCGGTCGAGTACTTTTTTGATGACTCTACTATCTTTTCTGAATCCAGGAACTTTCATACCTGTTTCGCTGATCTGCTCTGCTACGCTCTGTGAATCCTGGCCGCTTGTGCGTGCCCAGAAGATTGAGAATACTGTTGAGCCTACCATGTAGACTGCTAGGTAGAAGAAGATATGGAATACGTCCATTGCTCCTACTGCTGCGATACCTCCTGAGATAAGGTTTTCTATTACCCCTGTAGGTGCGTTCAGATAGGATGCGAATCCGGATTGTGCTTGTCCGTTGCTGAATGTTCCTAGGATACTTGTTCCGTTTCCGTTTACCAATGTGCTTCCTACAATCTGTACGTTTGCGATTATTGCACCTACGAAGATGATTGGCATTACACTTGTGTAGAGGAATTTAA
The DNA here is from genome assembly GCA_047617785.1 of Colwellia polaris. GTDB lineage: Archaea > Nanohalarchaeota > Nanosalinia > Nanosalinales > Nanosalinaceae > JBEQAZ01. The sequence goes on from JBLGBK010000001.1 coordinate 79,148, forward strand.
GCGGCCATTTCTGTCCGAACCCTCTAACATTTCCGAAGGTTAGTGGGATTTCTACCCTCATTGACTGTAGGTATACTGCTACTGCGAATACGATCAGAGTAGCGAGCGCAGGTAGGAGAGCTGAAGGCTCGAGATTGACTGCGAAGTTGATTATAGCTCCTACTGGGTTGCCGTCTACTTGCCAGAATAGGTCTTGGCTTTCTGTTAATGGACTGATTAGTCCTACGATTATCTGTTTAGATACTCCTGCTGCAATAAACAGGCTGACTCCCTGTCCGAATCCCCATTTCTTCACTAGATCATCCATCAATATGATGAGTACCCCTCCTAGTGCGATCTGGCCTGTGATAAGTGCTATTACAGAGGTAGATAGAGATCCAATGTTTCCAAAGGTCCCGCTTAGTACGTATCCTAGAGCCATGAAGAGTGTGAGCCCGTAGGCTAGTAGTTTCTGTGCGGACTGGAACTTGAGTTGTCCTTCATCAGTATTTGTATTCCATGGGAGTACATCACTTCCTACAAGCATCTGCAGGACGATTGAAGCAGTAATTATCGGTGTAATTCCGAGCGTAAGTATTGTTCCGATTTGTGCTCCGACAAGCGTCTGGAATTGCTGTAGCTGGCCGAGTGCGCCCGATGCTATAGTGCTTCCGCCGGTGAATACAGGTATAGAACTTAGTAGGAAGTACAGGATAAGTACGATTCCTGTCCAGGTAAGCATTTGTTTAAGTGTCTGTTCTTTTTCTGGTTCAGTTACTGTTGGAAGATACTGTGCTGCTTTGACTAGTGTTTCAGACATCGTTTGATTCGCTCCTTAATTTTATTGTTAGGACAGGAATAACAAAGAGTGTTGTGTTGTAAATAATTAATTAGGGGCGAGGGTTTTTTACTCCTCTGCCTTTATTGCTGTGCCTTCGCCATCTTCGATTTTTTCTTCAGCTCTGCTTGAGAACTTTGGTGCGTGAATCTCTATATCTCTGGTGAGATGGCCTTTGGCTAGGACTTTCTCGTAGCCGAGATCTTCAAGATCGACTTTATAGCCGTCTTCGGTTTCTTCAGCTAGTCCTTCTTCAACCAGTCTTTCAATTTGCTGGTCGATATCTCGAAGGTTAATCCCTGTCTGATCTTCTTTACGAGAGTTAAATCCTCGTTCTCCTAGTTGGTGGACGCCGTCTTTGGTCATTTTTTCGTGCTTTGCTTTCTTTCCGCGTCCTGCGTTTCCTCGGCCTCCTCGGTGGCCTGCGCCTCTGTTTTTCTTGCTGCTTCCATGTCCGTGACTTCCGGACTTCTTCTTCTTGGATCTTCTGTTTGTCATTTGTTTATCACCTCTAGATCATTTTCTCCAGTAGTTCATCTAGGTTTTCTCGCTCTCCAAGCGCTCCACCCTGGTTTACGTTTCTCTTAGTGTCTCTGAAGCCTCCGGATGGAGGTGCAAGGTTGATTACGGTTCCGTGTTCAACTTGGACTTCTTTGGATTCTTCGATTGCTTCTACTGTTTCATCGCTGATTTCTCCGTAGGTGATGAAGTCTTTTGCCTGATTGAACATTCCTTTGATCGCTTCTTCGTCTTCGTAGATTACGCACTGGTTTCTTTTTTCTAGGTTAAGGTTGTGCATTGTTGTCTGTGTCTTGTGAGGGACGTCGTGTGTTCCTCGTACTCTGATTGCTGCTATCACTGTTTTTCACCTTTGTATTCTCCGATCTTTTTGAGTGCGTTGAATGTTGCTTTGATCAGGTTTTCTCGTGTACGTGTCTGGCCTCTGCTTTCTACCCAGACGTCTTCGAAACCTGCTAGTTCCAGGATTTTCTTGGTATCGTCACTTGCTGCGATCCCAATTCCCTTAGGTGCTGGTTTGAGTTCCACTTCTACGCTTCCAGATTTACCTGTTATCTTGAATGGTACGCTGTGGTCGGTTCCGCATGCGCATTCCCAGCTTCCACATCCGCTGCTTACTTCGATAAGGTTGAGCTTTGCTTTACGGTTGGCGTCTTCGATCGCTGCTCTTGTGTCATCTGCTTCCCCCATTCCTAGGCCAATGATTCCGTTTCTGTTTCCTAGCACGGTCATGGATTTGGTGTTGTATCTTTCTCCTGATTTGTGCATTCTGCAGGTTCTTTTGGAGACTGTTCTTCTTTTTCCTCCTCCTTTTCCTGGAGTTCCTCCGATGAGGATTACTTCTTCTTCAAGGTCGACTAATTGGTCGACAAGCCCTGTTTCCATGATTTCTCGGTCATGGTTGAGTGCCTCTCTAATAGTAGTTACTTGTCCTTTTGCAACCTGTCGTCCTAGTTTGGTCTTTGGTTTCCAGACTTCTTCCTGTTCTTGTTCGGTTTGTTGTGCCATCTTATATCACTCGTATTCGTCGTCAATGTTTTCAATGGTTTTATCGAACTGTTCTGGAACATTCTTTCCTGTCATTTCTTCGATGTGTTCTCCCCGGATTCGTTCTTCTGCTGGGAAGATTCCCTCGCCTGCTGGTACTTCAAGTCCGCCGTCGATCAGTCCTTTGAGTGCGGCGTATTCTCTGCTTCCTTGTTTCGGTGTCTTGAGACCTAGGTCTAGGATTGCTTCGTTGCTGTCAGCTTTCTTTGCTGCTAGGTATCCTGTCAGGTATGCTGCCGGAAGGTTTCCTGTGTGCTGAGTCCATCCGTACTCGCGGAGATGCTTGCTTGTTGTCTGTGCTGTGTTTTCGTCTCCTCCTTCGTTGTAATGTGCGAGTTGTACGGTTGTGTGTTGGTTTGATGTTCTTACTACTGCTCGTGGTTTGCCTGATTTCAGAAGTTTTAGTCGCTGTTTGTAGTCTGTTTTCTGTTCTCTTCGTCTTCTGAAAGGAAGGTTAAAGTTTGTTGAATCTGCCATTATTGTTTCACTGCTCCATCTTGTTTGCTACATGGTTTTCTAGGTGGTTTGTGTCTCGGAAGAATCCTCCTTTGCTCATATCGTAGAGCTTACGGTATTCTTCCTGTGTGATCTCGTCGTTGTCTCTCATTTCTTTGAGACGGCTTCTGATTGCCCGGATTTTCTCCATCCATTTGTCCTTATCGCTTTTTCTTGCGGACTTCTTTCCTTTTCTGCTTCCCTGGCCTTTTCGCTGTCCTTTCTTTTTCTGTTGCTTGATCTTTTTGCTTCGGGCGTTGGAGGTTCCTTTTTCGTCTCTTTTCTGGATTGCTCCTCCTTCGATCAGGTTTCTGATGTCGTTTCGTGTGATTGCTTCTGATACTTCTTCCTGTTCGTCAGGGTTGATGTAGATCCGGTTTTCTCCTACATCTAGGATTTCTGCTGCCATTCGTTTCTGGTTTTTGAGATCCATTATTCTTGGTCACCTGAGTTGAGGACTTTGATATCCTGTTCTTCTGCTTTTTCGATTATCTGTGCTTTTTTACGTCCGCCGACGGTGCTTGCGACTCGTGCTGCTTCTGTTTCTGAGTCTATGTCGTCAAGATCTGCTGGTCGGTTGACGAGTTTTTCTTCGTATCCTGAAGGATGTAGTCCTCTCTGGCTTTTTGCTGTTCTGCGTCCAACTTTTGGAAGTTTTACTGCTCCTTTCTTCTCTAGTCGTGCACGTGAGTGCTTTCCTGTTGGTCGTCTCCAGGAGGTGTTCTTCAGTTTGCTTTTCTTGTGTTTGTCTTCTCTATTTTTCATTATTGTTCATCCTCCACATTTGTGATGTAGATTCCGTCTTGGAATGTTCTTGGATCGCGGTTTCCTTTCTTGGATAGTTGTTCGATCCGTGCTGCTGTCTGGCTTGCTGCTTCTTTGCTTGGACTGGTTACTGTGATTTCTTCGCCGTCGATCTGTACTTCGGCGTTGTCCATGATTTCTGCTTCTCTTGGCTTGCGTTCTCCCATAAAGTTTTCTACTTTGACTGTGTTTCCTTCTTTCTTCAGTGTCATTGGGAAGTGTGCGTAAACAGCTTTGAGTTCGTATTTGTGAGGGTTTTCGAGTCCTTTTACCATGTTCTGTACATGGCTTCTGAAGGATTTGACGATGCTTGTAACGTTTCGTTTGTCTGTTTCTGTGCTGATTTCTATTTCATCGTCTTTTACTTCGACTTGTACTCTTGCGTGGCTTAGTTCTTTTTCTACTTCTGTGCCGTTCTGGCTTAGTTTGAGTACTTCGTCTTTGTATTCTGCGTCTACTGCTTCTGGTAGGTTGACTGTTTCTTTCATTTCTGGATCACTCTAGTAGACATAGCCGAGGAGTTTTCCACCGTGGTTCTCCTCTATTGCTTTTTCGTGGGTTTTGATGCCTTTCGGCGTGGTGACTATCAGGTGTCCGAAGTTTCGGGCTGGCAGGTATCTTTTTGCCCATTTGTCGTATTCGTCTACCTGTGTTGGGAAGTTTGGTTTGATCGGTCGGCATTGGTTGAGGTTGTTTGTTACTTCTACTCTGAATTGGTCTCCTTGGCCGTCTTCGATCAGTTCGAATACGCCGATGTAGTCCAGTTTCTGTAGCTGGATTAGTACTTGTTTGATGGTTTCTGTTGCTGGTTCGATTTTTGCGTATTCGCGATCTTGCTGTACTGCGTTGTTGATGCTTGATAGTGCGTCGCTGAGTGGGTCTTGCTTCATCTTTTTGGTCACCTATTTGAGTTGTTCAAATCCTAGGTCTTCTGCGATTTCTCGGAAGCATTGTCTACAGTAGTCAAGTCCGTATTTGCTGATTACTCCTCTGCCTGTTCTTCCGCATCTTCTGCATTCTTTCTTGGATTTTCCGAAGTCTTTTTCCTTCGGTACGTTGTGTTTTTCGAATTTCTTTCGTTTTCCTGCTTTGTGGCTGATCTGGTCGAGTATTTCTTCGTATCCCATTATTCTACCACCTCTGCGCCTAGTTCTTCTTCTACAAATTCTTGGGCGTCTTCTTCGTCGACTCTATGGTCTTTTCCTAGTTCTCCAGGCTTGTGGTGTCGCTGTTTGACTCTGTAACCAGGTCTTTCTAGCTTGACGTTCACTTCAAATCCTTTCATGCCGATGTCTGCGTCGTAGTCCATTCCTGGTACGTCGATGTATTCAGAGACTCCGAATCCGAAGTTTCCGTTGTCATCGAAGCTTCTTGCATCTATCTGGTTGTCTACTGCAGGAAGGATTTTTTCTAGGAAGTCTCGTGCTTCATCTCCTCTGAGTGTTACTTTGGCTCCTATGTTGAGTCCCTCTCTGAGCCCGAATGTCTTGCTTGTTTCTCCTGACTCTGTTCTTACTGGTTCTCTTCCTGTCAGTTTTTCGATTAGGTCGTATGCTTTTTCTACTCCGTCTCCGACCTGTCCTTCTGCGATGTTTACTGTTACTTTTGCGATGTGTACCTGCTTCATTTCATTCATTGTGCATCACCTAGGTCTAGGCCTGTTGTTGCTACCAGGTATTCTAGTCGTGTGTCGAACTCTTCGCCGTTGCTTACTGTGGCTGTGTCAGGGTTGATGCCCTGTCTGACTATATCTTGTAGTTCTCCTGTTTTTCCAGCGTGTTTTCCATCTGTTACTAGTACCTGTGCTCCTTCTTCAAGTACCGCTTCTTCTCCGTCGTTGAGCCGGAGTGTGTTTCCTACAGTGTATTCTTCACTTGTTCTGTAATTTTCTCCGTTGTGAAGATGGTATACGTATTCCTTCCCTTCGTCTTTCTTTCCTGTGATCTTTGCTACTAACTCATCACTTTCTGTTTCTAGGAACTCTAGCCTGTTCTTCTTTTTGACTACCCGGAATTTTTCTTCTGCGTCAGGTAGTTCGATGAGGTCTAGGTTGCCTACTCCTTCTCGGACGTCTCCTACTTCTTCGTTGTTTCTGAGTAGTTGTCCGTTTCGGATGATTTCTTTTGCTTCTTTTTTGGTTTCTGCGTAGTTTGTTACATCTCGTAGGAATACTAGTGCCGGAATGGCATCTGTATTCTTTCTTGAACCTGTAATGGTTGTGATGTAGGTCTGATCCTTTCTCTGGATAGGATAATGTCGTGGTGCTGAAAGTCGTTTTTGATGTGTCATCGGTTTACTTCTCCTCCTTTTCTTCATCTTCGTCTTCGGATTTTTCTAGTTCTTCTTCTGTCTCTTCAATTTCTTCTTCGATCTGTTCGTCGACTTCTTCCTCTTCTTCAGTTTCTTCCTGCATCTGTTCGAGCTGTTCTTCATCAATTTCTTCTTCTAGTTCTTCAAGCTCTTCTTCGTCCATATCCTGCATCTGCTGCGCTGCCTGCATCTGTTTCATCATTTCGTTTTCTTCTTCAGCTGCTTCTAGGACTTCTTCTACTTCTTCTTCGTCGACTTCAATGCTGTCAAGATCTGCTTCTTCATAGCGCTTGATTCGTCTTTCATCTTCTATGCTTAGTGCTACTACTTGTAGGTTGGACGGTGGGAAGGGTACGTGTGCTTCCGTTCCATCCTGGCGATTCCTTGATAGGCCGTCAATGTATACTTTTTGTTCTTCTCTGTTGATGTTTCGGATAATACCTTCGCTTCCTTCGTATTCTCCGGTCATGACTTTTACTCGGTCTCCTCTTCGTAGGGAGATTGTCTTGGTTTCTAGTTCATCTCTGATCTCGTCACTTAGCCGTGATGAGAGAAGCTTATCCTTTACATGTTTTGGAGCGTTTCTCTGGTATTTTCTCTGTTTGGAGGGTTTCTTGCTTGATTTCCATTCTTTGCTCCAATTTTCTGTTTTCTGTGTCATTATCTGTTAAACCTCTATACTACCTGTGATGCGATTTTTCCAATTGGACTGTAGCGTTGTACTACTTCTTTTGCTATTGGACCTCGTGTTACTGATCCTTTTGGAAGCCCTGTTTCTTCTACTAGTACTGCTGCGTTGTCTTGGAATTTTACTCGGAGTCCGTCTGGTCTCTGGAATTCTTTTGCTTGTCTTACGATGACCGCATCGAATACCTGGTGTTTGACTTCTTGGTCTCCTTTCAGGATTTTGACTTTGACTGTGTCGCCAATTCCTGCACTGTTTCTTCGGCTTCTTCGTCCTTGTCGGTGTTTTACCCCGATTATTTTGAGTTTTTTAGCTCCGCTGTTATCTGCGCATGTTAGTTCTGCGCCAATGTCTAGTCCTCTTGTGATGTTAGAACCTATTGGTTTCATTGTGTTACTCCTCTAGTTCTTCTTCGTCTGCTTTTTCTATTATTACGTGGCTTTTGGTCTTGGAAATAGGGCGTGTTTCGCCGACTTTTACTGTGTCTCCTTCCTCGACTTCGATGTCTTCAGGTATGTGGACGGAGATCTTAGTGTTTCGTCTTTCTTTTCTCTCGTATTTAGGCACGTTTTCTGCGTATTCCCATCTTACGGTTGCTGTTTTCTCCATTTTTGTGGATACTACTCTTCCTGTGAATTGTCCGCCTCTTACTGGGTATTCTGTGTCGGTATTGGTTGTCAAAGCTGTTTTGTCACCTTAAGTTTCTTTGTTTGTTCTTAGGTCGTGTGTTTTGTCGAGAAGGGGAAATTTCAACTAAACTGGATATTCCTTGACTATTCGTGTTAGTTATCTGCCAAAAAACCAGTGTCTAGGATATGAAATACCTGTGATTTACGGGGTTTTTGACAGACCTAACCGAAAGTATCGAACCAAAGTGTTCGAGTTTCGTCAGGGAAATCGTATCCCTTCTCAGGTCGTAAGATTAGAAGTGTAAGTAAATTTTAAAAGGGTGGTTTATCTACAGGCGATCTTCAGGTCTTTCAAGAATTTCTCGTCCATCTAGTTCTACTTTCTGATTCTGTAGTTCGAACCGGAAAACACGTCCTTGTTTAGGCACCTGATGATTAGCAATTGTTAAAGTATTCTGTGTTTCGTCAAGGACTTCTCCTTTGATTCCTTCTTGAGAACTATCTGGAGAGTCTATCAGTTCAGCAGTTAAACCTATGAGTTCGTGTCTAGCCAGGTTTTCAGGTGTACGTGACATAACAGAAGTAGATAGAAAGGATAAGAAAAGGAGTACTTAGGGAGTTTATCTCTGCACGTCGATTTGCTCCCGGTCAAATCCTTGGTCTACGAGGACATCTTCTATCCTATGTAGGTGGTTGCCCTGTAGCTCTATCTTGCCGTCTTTGGCTGTTCCACCGCAGGCAAGTTTGGATTTGAGCTTGGATGAGAGGTCGCCTAGATCTACTGATTCGTCGATTCCTTCGACTACTGTGACCTCTTTATTGTAGCTTCTTGTGTCGATTTTGACTTTTATGGTCTGGTCGTCTTTTGCTATATCGCCGCAGACGCAAAGGTCTTTTGGCATTCCGCATTTTGGACAAGTCTCGGACATTTTAAGTATAATTTATAATGGAGAAAGGGAATTATTTAAAGGGATTTTATTTCTGTTCGTTGAGAACCGTCTTGATCCGTGCGATCGTTCTCTTCATTTCCTTGATCCGGCCAGGATTTTCGGAAAATCCTCCTACTTCGATCTGTCCTCTTTCTTCTACTAGTTCCTGTTTAAGGTCTGTCATTTGATCTTTGAGTTCTTCTTTATCCATTTCCCGGATTTCTTCTGTTCTTAGAATTGCCACTTTTTATTCACCTTGAAATTCTATTTACGGTTCCTCAACCATTCAAGTAGGGTTTTACGGCCTTTGCCTTCTTCTTCAGCCTCGATCAGTTCTTCTACTGGAAGTTCTTCAAGATCTTCTTCAATTTCTCTTACTTGTTCCTTTGCTTCCTTAACTGTGCTGGAAACTACTTCTTCAGTATCTAGATCTTCGAGTTCTTCTTCAGCCTTTTCAAGCTGTTCTTCAACTTCTTCGACTTCCTCTTCGAGTTCTTCCTCTGCTTCTTCTACAGCTTCTTCAACTTCTTCCTCAATTTCTTCATCAAGTTCATCTGGCTGGTTCTCGAAGGCTTCTCTGACTTCATCCTTTGAGATTCCGCCTGTTTCTACTTCTTCTGGAAGTTCTTCGATTGCTCTTTCCAGTTCTGCTGAAGTCATGTCTTCTGCTTCTTTGATGATTTGGTCGATGATTTCTGGTTTCTCAGCTTCGTCTGCTTCTGCGCCTTCTGCCTGGTGCAAGATTTCTTCGTTTACATCTACATTACGGTGCATGAACTCCGGTAGTTCTTTCATGATTCGGACTTTGACTCCGATTGCCCCTGGCTTTGTACGTGCTAGCTGGTATGCTTTTTCGACGTTGTCTTTGGATGTGTTTCCGCATCTCTTTACGTATCCGAAAGAAAATTTCTCTGTTCGTCCACGGTTTCCAGATAGCTTTCCTGTGATCTCTATTTCTGCTCCAATTACTCCTGCTTCCTTCATTCTTCGGATGTATGTGTAGCCGACACGTTTTGCGTGTCCTCCTTTTTCTAGCCATGAAGCGATGCTTTTTGCTACGATTTCAGCGTCGGAGTCTGCATTCTCTATCTCGTTTACTTCGATCTGTGGGTTCTCAAAGTCGAATTCTTCCTCTAGATCTGTAGTTAGTTCTTTAATTCGAGAACCTCCACGTCCAATTACAAGTCCTGGACGCTGTGCGTGTACTACTATCTTTGTTGATGTAGGTGTTCTGACAAGTTCGCTTTTACTGTATCCTGCTCCTTCTAGCTCTTCTTCTAGGAACTCGTGCAGTCTTACCTTGCGTGCTCCTTGTTGTATAAACTCTTTTTCTTGCATTAGTATAACCTCTTTCTATTTTTCGCCCACTACGATTTCTACGTGAGCTCTTTTGTTTGTTCCCTGATGTCGTCCAGGAGTTCTGAATTCTCTTCCCTGATTGGTCACGAAGTCTTCGACATAAAGGTTTGAAGGGTTTAGTCCTTCGTGTTCTGCGTTGCTTTCAGCGCTTTCAAGTACTTCAAGCACGTTTTCTGCAGCTTTTACAGGATATCCTCCTGAGTCGCCAGGACCACTTCGGTGTCCTGCGTCGCTGTCGAACTTTGTGTAAGGTACGGGCAGTTCTTTTTCGATTACTTTGTTGAGTTTTCTCTTTGCTTTTTCAACTGAGTCTCCTTTCAGGAAGCGACCGATTTCGGTGCAGTCCTTCCAGGAAACGGGCATGTTTTTGCCCTGTGCCTTTGCCTGGTGTGTTGTTGTTTCCATTTTTGATCACTACTTGAGCGGTACGTGCTTGGAAGATCTTGTTGCTCCAAGTCCTGGTGCGCTATGTGAGACTTTCTTCCGGGTTTTGGATAGTTCTCCGAGGTAGTGGCCGATCATTTCTGCCTGAATTTCTACATCTAGGAATCCTTGGCCGTTGTAGACCTTGATTGTCTTGCCTACCATTTCTGGTAGAACAATCATGTTTCTTTCATGTGTCTTGGCCACATCGCTGTCTTCAAGTGTTTCTAGTAGCTTTTTCTCATCTTTGTTCAGTCCGCGGTTGAGTTTACGTCGTCCTCGTGCGTTGAGAAGTTCTGCGAACTCGTCGCGGCTCATTTCCTTGAGTTCCTCAATAGTCTTGCCTCGGTATTTGAAGTCTTCTGCCATTATTGTATCACGTTAATTCTTTTTCTTGCCGCTTCTCTTAGCGGCGATGTTTCCGACCTTTCTACCAGGCGATGCATGCCGGGATACGGTCTTTGCTTTTCCAGGTTTTGCTGATCCACCGAATGGGTGGTCGACTGCGTTCATTGCTACGCCAGAGACCTTTGGATACAGCTTGCCTTTGGCTTTCATTGCGTGGTGCTTGTTTCCAGCCTTGACGAATGGTTTGTCCTTTCGTCCGCCTGCGGCAACCTTTCCTACTGTGGATCGGCATTTCTTAGATAGTTTCTTGAACTTGCCGCTTGGGAGCTGGATTCGTACGCCGTCTTCTTCGTGTGTTACGACGAATGCGTATGTTCCGCTGCTGCGGACCATTTTTCCGCCTGCTCTCGGCTGTGTTTCTATATTATGTATTGGTACTCCTTCAGGTATTTCTGCTAGTGGTAGTGTATTTCCTTCTTCGATTTCTGCGCTTACTCCGATCTCTATTTCGTCTCCTACTGCAAGGTTCTCTGGTGCGAGGATGTTTCTTGTTTCTCCGTCCTCGAACTCTACCTGTGCTACGGGAGCAGTCCTTGCTGGGTCGTGCTGTATATCTGTGACTGTTCCTGTTGTTTCTGCGTTTTTCTGTTCTACAGTGCCTTTGCCTTTATGGCTGCTGGCTTTGTAGTTTGGAGATCCTTTTCCTCTTCGTTGTTGTCTTAGTGGACTTCCCATAGTTGATTCACCTTGTTTACATCATACCTAACTTGGTCGCTACATCCATCGCATCGTCTGATTCGCTTAGTGTGACGAATGCCTTTTTCTTTGCCTGTGGAGTGATAGCGGTGTTTACTTTTTTAACCGTGACATCAAACAGAGTTTCAACTGCGTCTTCGACCTGTGTCTTGTTTGATTCTAGATCGACGATCAGTACTAGTTGGTTCTGTTCTACCAGATCCATTGCTTTTTCTGTTAGATGTGGATTCTGAATTATGTCCCATGCTTTTTCTTCCTGCATCTTTTGATTAAACCTCATTTATTGGAAGAGGTTTTCCTCTTCCAGTCTGTCAACTGCGTTTTGACTCCAAACTGTGAGTCTTCCAGGCTTAATGCCTGAGGATAGCAGTTGTGCGTTCAGATTTTCTACAGATACTGCGTCTACGCCCGGGATGTTCTGGGCTGCTTTGATAGCATCTGTTTGTTCGCCGAAGACCATCAGTGGTCCTGTGCGTTTGTTGTATTTTCGTCCTCGGTTGCTTCCTTGACCTGCTCTGAAACTTACGTCTGCTGCTCGTTCAAGTTCTTCAGCCATTCCTAGTTCTTCAAGTTTCTCTTGGACTTCTTTTGTTTTTTCTAGGTCTCCAATTCCTTCTTCTACTATTGGTACTTCGCCATCGTATCGATGGTTCTCTTGTACGAGGTCTTCTTTTGTTGTTGCTGTGATTGCAGATCGAATTGCTTTTCTTCTTTCTTTGTCGTTGATTTCTTCGTCAAATTCTTTCTCTGCTTTTGGAGGGTGTGCTGCTCGTCCGCCTCTTGTTGCTGGAGACTGTGCTCCTTCTCCGTAAATCTGCATTCCACGTGAGTGCATTACTTTACGTGGGATTCTTGATTGTCCTCGTCCTTTCCGGCTTCTGTATGCGTTGTTTCGCTGTCTCCATCTTACTACGTGTCGGAGACCTGCCTCTGGATCTGCTCCGTATGGCTGTCTATTCTTGGATTGGATTGAGAGGACTGCTCTCTTTACTATGTCCGGTCTTACTCGTTCCTCAAACTGGTTTGGTAGTTCCATTCTGTGTTAAACCTCGCTTATTGTTCTACGTATGTTATTTCTGGTTTTCCAGGGTTTTCGTCTTTTCTCAGAGGTGTTCTGAGTCTTATCAGGCGGTTGGATGAACCAGGAACTGATCCTTTGACCATTATGTATTCAGATTCTAGTTCTCCGTAGTTCTTGAATCCTCCGCTAACCTGTACGTCTTCAGGTTCTCCTGTTGAGAGGATTCTCTTGTTTAGTTCTGTACGGTTGTTGAATCCTTGCTGTCCTGGAAGCGGAATCTTCCAGCTTAGCTGGTCTGGATGCCATGGTCCAACGTTTCCGGCCTTTCTTCGTTTCTTCTGTGTCTTGTGGCCGAGTTTCTTGATTCCGTAACGTTTTACTGGTCCTTCCATTCCTTTTCCTTTAGTTACTGCAACTACGTCTGAATACTGTCCTTCTTCGAAGACGTCTGAGAAGTTGATTTCTTTTCCGATCATTTCTTCTGCGTATTCGAATTTTTCGTCTACTGAGCCTCCGATTGCTAGTTCGAAGTTTTCTGCTTTCTTTTTGGAGACTGCTGTTTTCTGTGGTTGTGTGTGGACTAGTAGTCGGACGTCTGTTATTTCGTCTTGTATTTCTTTTGCTGCTTCGAGGTTGTCCATGTTTCCTTCTTTTGGAGTGTCTACTGCCCGCTGTAGTTCTTTGGCTGGGCTTTCTGTCCATGCCTCTGTGAATACCTGCTTGCCAGAGTTCGGGTCTTCTGTGTAGAAGCGTGCTCCGTATACTCTGAGCGGTGGTGCTTCTAGTATTGTTACTGGTACTGCTTTTTCTTGTCCTTGTGTTGCTCCTTCTTGATCATCTACCATCAGGACTCTTGTCATTCCTGCTTTGTATCCTGCGTATCCTAGTGGTTTCTGTTCGTCGGTTTCTTCCCAAGAGTTGATTTCTGGGTAGATTCTTTCGGCTCTTACTTTGGGTTTGAACCCAAGCGATCCGCTTCTAGGTCTGTTTTTCTTAGGCATGTTAGTGTTTTACACCTCTAAATCAAATTTGCAGACGCCAAATACACTTGCTGTTAAGTGAACCTGTCACCTGCTGATTCCATTGGCCTCAAAGAGGCTTGGACTCCCATAGAACAACCTGACTAACGTCGGGTGTTCGAGAGTAAGAAAAGGATAGAAGTAAAATTTTATAAATAGGGTGTCCTATGCAAACCAAGCTCACAGCAGAGTTCATCTATCTGAGGGCTTAAGTGTAAACCTATATACACAGTACTGCCAGTATATCGAAGCTAAAGTCACTATAACCGCTGCTGAACGGTAAACATAAATTGCTGTATTTTGGAGATTAGGTACTGAAGTTAAAACCACAATCCTGAACATTGTTGCGACTATGAAAACAGCAGTTCCCGCCGCCAAGACCTTAAAAGCTCTTGGAGTTCCCTCACTGAGGAAAAGCGTCCTAGAACTGATCTCTGGATGCTCCTTAAAGTTATTATAGATGAGATAATACATAATTGCAATAGTAGACCACATTAAAGCCAACACCGAGCCGTAGATAAGATTGTTCTCAATCACATGAATCTCCTCGCCCATTTGAAAAACACATAGGATGAAATAGCAACGTGAATACCTCCTACCAATTCAGATGCTTCAATCAGAATTTGCATTTCTAGTACATAACTTGCTGCTACCATCACGAAAGCTGTGACCATTGATATACTTGCAATACCCAACAGCCTGAAATCTTTCTTAAACCCTTCTGGGTCAAGCTGGAAAGATGCTGTAGCAGTTTCTTCCTTAAAAGTCATAGCGTAGAAAATCCCCAAAGAGGCTGCTACTATGACAATGGCGGCCAGAAGATAACCGGCCATCACTAATAGCGTAATCATCACCTATAGATTGCGTCGCAATAGTTTTTATATTTCGTTCTCTGACCGGATTTCTTTAGAGAAAACTTCACGAAGATGCCCTCAGTACTGGAGCAATCTAAAAAAATCTGTACCGGTTAAAAATAAGCGAAAAAGCCCTAACCCCTGCATTAAGAAGTTGAAGTACTTGACTAGTCTTCGATAAGTTCTTCAACCGTCTTTCTAAAGCTTGGAGAAAGCGCCTTAAGCACATTTTCCTTACGTTCTTCAGATAAATTCCTCACACTCTCTACCGTATTTTCTAGTTGATCTTCAAACTCTTGATCTGACTTAATCTCCTTCCTATAGTTTTGGAAGATAACTTGCTCAAGTATTTCTTCAGCACGCTCTCGAACTTCTGGAGATAGAACATGTAGCTCTTCAAGAACTTCCTTTCTGGTTTTAGAGTCTAGCAGATCTTCGATTTCTTCCTGTAGCTGTTCATCAATTGCCTCATCAGAAGTATTTGTGTTGAGGAACTGATCGTCTATATCTTCTAGCGCCATATTATACAATTGTGATCTTTCTCATTTATCCTTTGATGTTGACAACCGGCAGAAGTTTTGCAGCTTTCTGACCTATACCCAGATCATCGGAAACCTCAATAACCTCGTCAATATCCTTGTATGCATCAGGCGCCTCTTCTGCAACTGTTTCGCCGCTTCGAGCTTTGACATATATGCCTTTGTTCTCGAGATCCTTCTGAAGTCTGTCAGCACTATGATCCTTTTTTGCCTGGTTACGTGACTTCAAGCGTCCTGCTCCATGCGCTGTGGATCCAAAACTTCTTTCTAGAGACCTTTCTCCCCCAATCAATACGTAACTAGATGTTCCCATGCTGCCCGGCAGTAGTACTGGCTGACCGACGTCCTTATAGACGTCAGGTACCTCAACCCTGCTTTTTGGAAATGCACGCGTCGCACCTTTCCTGTGTACAAGAAGATCCTTTGTTTCGCCGTCTACTTGGTGAGTTTCCTCTTTTGCAATGTTGTGGCAAACGTCGTAGAGAAGCTCCGTCTCTACATCGCCAAATAGTCGATCGAATGCATCTCTTACTGCTTCCGTAATCCCTTGGCGATTGGCCCAGGCATAGTTTGCTGCAGCGTACATAGCGTCCCTGTAGTCCTGTCCAAGCTGCTCATCCAGAGGTCCATACATGAGGTTTTTCTCTGGTATGTTCTCAGCTATCTCTGGATATTCTTTCTCGAATTCTCTTAGATATTCTGTACAGGTCTGGTGGCCAAGACCTCTGGATCCCGAGTGAATCATGATCACGACCTGGTCTTTTTCCAGTCCGTAGACTTCTTCATATATTTCTCCGACACGCTGAACCTCTAGGAAGTGGTTTCCGGATCCTAGGCTGCCTACCTGGTTTAATCCTCTTTTTATTGCGTCTTCAGGCACTTTTTCTGGTTTTCCTGGTAGCCGGCCATTTTCCTCGCATCTTTGTTTGTCTTCTTCTGTCGCGTAGCCGTTTTCTATCATCCAGTCTATACCCTTCTCCATTATTTCCATAAGGTCTTCTTCATCGGTATCGATGTAGCTCCCTCCTCCTAGCCCGCAAGGTACTTCGTTGTATAGGATGTTTACAAGCTGTTCTTCTTTTCCTCTGATATCTTCATAGGTAAGATCTGTTTTTAGCAGTCTTACGCCGCAGTTAGAGACAATAAATTGATTGGCCTGGAAGTTATGCTCTTTATGTGCAACGCCGATATCGTAAACTTTTTCTACTCCCGCTTTCTGTATGTTTTTGATAGCGGTTTTTATAGAAAAATCATTCTTGACTTCTACTTCTTGTGCGTATTCTTCATAATCGGGAAACGTCTTTGGAGGTTTAGAAATCGATTTCCTTCCGCTATAGATGCTTCTTTCAATAAAGCGTTCATTAATATCGAACTTCTTAATTTCTTTAGGTCGTGCGCCACCCTCATAAAGCTCTATGCTCTCGCGGGCAATCTTTTCCTGTCTCTCAATAGCTTTTTGTTTGGTTTTAAGATATTGAACGGCTTTAATCGCTTCTTTTTGTTTATCTTTGTTGTATCGATACCCTATTTTTTGATAGAAGTTGATTAGGTTCTTTGAGTCATTTTTGATTCCCAATCTACACCTAACTACTCTGCCTTCATTGTTTTCATGTGTTTCAAATTCTTCAACCTTATTTGTTCTAATGCCTAATTCGGATAGAGCTTGCTTAATTCCCTCCATAAATTCTCGCCCATATTCTTTAACATATTCAGACTTATTCTGAGATATTTTAGGGCAGTAGAGGTTCTTTCCGCTCTTAGGAGAGGGTTTATTCATCTCAGCTCCAAAGAAGGCTGATAGATACAGAGCCTTCTGCCAACGCGTTAAATTATCGAAATAATTAGGAAGTGTGAACGACTGATTCGTTTTCTTGCCCTTTGGAACGCCAAGCTCAATTAGAAGTTTCTGGAAGGCTCTAGAGGTCGATTTTAGACTTCCCTCTGTAACTTCAAAAGGTTCTTTTCTAACCTGATGAGTCCTATCTCTTGAACATATTTTTGAAGGACGGAACCCTAGTTTCTTGATATCTTCCTGTATAGATTCTAAGTCTTCTTTGTCAGCATAAAAAGTGGTGTCGCCATTATTATTGAAGCTACCAGCTCCTGTGTGGAAAGCCGCCAATTTAAGCAATATATTAAACTCTTCATCTGTAGATTTCAGCGGCAAAAGACCTCGCTGGTTAAGAGCGTCTACTAATTGGCTGTTTTCGTCCTTGAAATCCTTCTCTTCTATTAACGTAAATTCCTCAGGATCTTCGTCCTTTACTCCTTTAAAGGGTCTGATAACCACTCTTTCACCCTCTTGTAGCTCTGATAATTCCTTCATCCCTGTTGGAGTCAAAAACGGGTGATCAGCTGTAGCTTTAATCTTCTCTCCGGTTTCAGTTTCAATTTCAAAGACCTCTTTCCTTTCTTTCTCTGTGAATAGCTGTATTTCAGAGTCTGTAGAACCTTGATCTGTCGAAACAACCGCTTTGTCCGTGTTAAAGCTGTTTTTTAAATCTTCTATCTCTTTCCTCCTGCCAAATTCAAGTAAAACTTCAGATCCTCCTGTTAAGCAATTTATATCGAAGCCGATTCCTCCAGGACTGATAAATCCTTCTTTTGCGTCTACAGCCGCCACCCCTCCGATTGGGAATCCGTATCCTTGATGGCCGTCTGGCATCAGTACTGCTTGCTTCTCTATCCCTGGAAGCGATGCTACATTTCTTATTTGCTCAAGTGCGCGGTCTTCTTTCATTTCATCCAGCAGTTTTTCTGATGCGTAGATCCGAGCCGGTTTTTGCATTTCTCCGGTCTGAGGTATTTCGTAGATGTTGTCTTCAATTTTGTTTATTTCCATAAGAACCACTTCTGATACTAGTTTTTTAGATGTCGAGGACTGCTTCGAGTGTCCAGCCTTCGCCTTTGATATAGTCAACTTTCATTTCGTTGTAAGTTGGCGCCTTGATATCCAGCGGTTTTTCGTCTAGATCGATTGTGTCAACCATGATATCTGCTTCAATTCTATGCGCATCGTTGAGTTCCTCGTAGTCTAGGTTTTTGGCATGGCTGACGACTACTTGCTCTATATCTTGAAGCCGAATTAGTTGATCGAGAAAATCGAAGAGAAGTGCTTCGAGATTCTCTGATTCCACTTCTATACTATGCGTGTACATTCCTCCCCCTCCTTCTACTATTTCTGAGAAGGCTTTTACTGCTTCTTTGAAGGCTTCTTCCAGTGTTTCTCCCTGTGCATGGAATTTTTCATCCGCACTGTGCTCAAGTATTTCGTAGCTCATAATCTTTCTGAAAAACGTTTCTTCAAGGCTTTTTTCACAAGTTGTTCTTGGTCCTCAAGCTGTAAATCAGTGTTGTCTATAATCAAGTCGTACATTTCCAGATTGCTGACATCTATGCCGTAGTAATCGCTGTAACGCTCCTTGTTATCGCGGTCACGCTGCTTGATCTTATTCTTTGCCTGTTCCAGCGTTTCTTTCTCTTCCTCATCATTTCTTTCTCCAGATTCTGCGTCTTTTTTTACTCTACGCGCTCTTTCTTCCAGATCAGCTGTCAGATATATTCTTAGATTGGAGTAGTCTCCCATAACCCAGGATGATATCCGTGATTCGATTACACATGATTCATTCAGGCCTTTTTCAAGTGTTCGTTCGTCTACTTTGATATCTGTTTTTTTATCTGCCTGTGCGCTGAGTTCTTCGACCGTGAGATCTTTTTCGCTGGCTAGTTGTCTGAAGAAGTCGCCTGCGGAGTAGCATGGTATTTCCATTTTTTCTGATATGAATTCTGCTAACGTTCCTTTTCCTGCACCAGAAGGACCATCTATAGTTATTACTATGTCCGAGTTTTTGGAACGTTCTTCTCGGAATTCCGGTATATAGCTCTCCATGTATTCATTTTACCAAAATATATTTTATGGTTTTATACCGAAATTCGGTCAAATAGTTAAAGGCTTCCCAAAAAAACAGTGGAATATAGACAGTGAAAAAGAAGATAATCCGCGGGCTAGAAGTTGCTCTTACCGGGCTTACATTCGCTTTACTGATGTTTTATGGCGGATGGACGGGTTTAGAGTTGAAGGAATACAGTATCAACTTGATCTTTCTTGTAATAGATATTGCAATTGCAGATGCTATAAGCTCCACCATCTTCTTCACAATGATAGTATCTCTAACAGGGCTGGTAATGCTTAAAGGCGCTCTGAAAAAGAAAGATGGCTGGCGATCGACTTATCAGGGTGGAAAAGTCAATGCAGTGATACCAGTGTATAAAGACGCAGAAGTAATGCATCAGAGCGTGGAAACACTTTCTAAATCAAATTATGATAACCTGGAAATCACAGTTATATATGAACCTGACGACGAAAGTACAGAGAGACGGACAACAGAGCTAGAAAGCGAATACGACGCAGTCAACGCTGTGGAAAGCGGTAATCCGGGTTCAAAGGCTAAAGCTGTCAACTACGCTATAGAGAACTCTGATGCAGACTATTATGCAGTATTTGACGCAGATGAAGAAGTTGACCCCGTATTTGTACCTGCCGCAGTTTCATATATTGAGGAGGAAGATTATGATATATTTCAGGGGCGAAGAATACCGAAACCAGATGGCGTTTTGGAAGCATTCTGTTATTGTGAGAGAGCTCTATTTCACACCACTTATTCTTTGACCCGTTATACCGGTTTCAAAAGCCCTAGAAGCTCCTCAACCGTCATGAAAAAAAGCGCATGGGAAGAGGTAGGTGGTTACTCCGATATGCTTACGGAAGACCTGGATTTCCCTCACAAATGCTATAGAGCAGGTCTGAAAGTAAAGCAGGCTTACAACTACACAAACAGAATGGAAGCTCCTCACAGCCTGAAAGATTTCTGGGGTCAGAGAAAGAGATGGAATATTGGCCAAGTCCAAATCATGGATAAAGCATTAAGCGGAGGATTTGGAAACAATAAGAGCATTAGAGGCGCCATATCCACGTTCAGATCAGTATTTGGTCTTACAATTGGCGCTCTGCTTCTACCTCTTGTAGCTAAGTTCCTCATACTCCTTCTATTCGGGTTTGAATTGATTTATGTGCCTCCGCTGATGGCGCTTAGCCTTATCCCGATATCACTAAGTTTGATAGACACTAGAGAAGGTAAAGTACAGCCAATCCTCCTCAGAGGTCTTCTCAGCCCTCTTGTTATAATTGTATCAGGAACTCTGATAATCAAATCCGTCTTCGAGTACCTTTTCACCTGGAACGGTGAATGGTACCAGGTAGAGAAGTAAAAACTTTTTAATCGTGGCCGGCGCATCACTTCCAGGGATACCTTTGGAAGAAGGACTTTCTTACGACGACGTTCTCATCAAGCCTCAGAAAACCAGCGTAACAAGTCTATCAGACGTAGATACTTCTGTAGAAATAGCAGGCAAAGAGCTTGAAGCACCTGTAATCTCGGCTGCCATGGACACGGTAACCGAAACAGAACTGGCTATAGAACTAGCAAGACTGGGAGGACTTGGATGCATACATCGATTCCTGACACCAGAAGAACAGGCTAAACAGGTCGAAAAAGTCAAAGAAGCAGAAACCAAATCAGAAAATGCTGCAACAGATGAAAACAATAATTTGCTTGTAAGCGCCGCAGTAGGGCTTGAAGACCGTCAGCGAGCAGAAAAACTTATTGATTCAGGGGTCGACTTCCTAGTTCTCGACATCGCTCACGGCCACCACGAATCGTTGCTGGAAGATATCAGATTCTACAGCCAGGAAACCAATATACCTGTGATAGCAGGCAATGTTGGAACTGCTGAGGGTGCAAAAGACTTTGAAGAAGCAGGTGCTGACGCAGTCAAAGTCGGTATTGGTCCCGGATCTGCATGTACGACACGTGAAATGACAGGTGCAGGAGTACCGCAGTTCACAGCCGTACAGAACTGTGCAGAAGCAGTTGACATACCCGTAATCGCCGACGGCGGAATAAGGAAGCCTGGTGATCTGGCAAAATCTATTGCAGTAGGCGCGTCGGCCGGACAGATCGGCGGCATGTTCGCCGGTACGGATGAAGCTCCTGGAGAGCTCATGGAGATCGACGGAGAAAAATACAAGATCTTCCGCGGTATGGCTTCAAGGGAAGCTGCTGAAGAACGAGTTGAAAGAGAAGAACGTGATGAAAAATACTCTGACCGCGTACCTGAAGGTGTTGAGACCAGGGTACAGTATAAAGGAGAACTTGCAAGAATAATTTCAAACCTGAAAGGAGGACTGCGTTCAAGTATCAGTTACTGCGGAGCACACAATATTCCGAACATGCAGGAAAATTCAGAGTTTACGAAGATATCCGAATCAACCCAGTCAAGAAACTCTCATCACGCAGAAAGCCTATGAGAAGTTATGAAAATTTTCTTAACTTTCAGGAGGTTATTTAATGCGTGACAGACGTTTCTACGCGGGAAAAAGAAGTCTTAACCCTTCTTGATGAGGGCGGAGATTATGGAGATGTTCTTCATGAGTACGAGGATGGAGAAGAACTCATAGAATCTCTAGATGACAAGGATTTGCTTGGATCAGATGAAAAAGGCGTCAAAGCTGGTGTATCAGATAAAGCACAGGAATATCTGAACGAGGAGAATAGCAACTCGTGGCAAGAAAAATATCCTGAATTGCGAGAGGAAGAGATATTGACGCTTTACGGCACCCTATCAGAGACGAGCCGAAGCGAGATAGCAGACTTCCTGGACGTCAGCGAACCCACCGTCTCTAATTACCGAAATACGCTCGTGGAACAGAACTATCTGAGAAACCTGCAACCCGGGCGCGGTCCTTCCGACTACATACCCGGCGCAGAAATGATGGAAAATATGAATTACACTCTCGGACCTCGTTTTTTGGAGGACGTAAATCCTGCTCATCCTCTAGAGGATACAGAAGAAATCAAATGGTTAATTGGAGAAGCCCTTTACGAAGAAATACATGATGACAGGAGCATAACGGAAGAAGTTCAAGAGGCACCTGTAGAAAAGACAGGGTTAATCGACCCCAATCCGAATTTTCAACGCAAGGAATCAGTAGTCCGTCTTCTCAAAATGGTGGGGCAAGGCGATTCAGGGTTTGGAATCATATCGGATAAGATAGATGGTGCGCACAGCATAGTAGAGACACTTGAAGATGAAGATCTTGTTGAGGAAAGCAAAGAAAAAGCAGCAGGAATTGAGCTTACAGAGAAAGGACAGCTTTATCTTGAGGAAACCGAAATAGAAGAATACAAATCTACAGAAAATAGAGGTAATCGCTCTTCAAGTCAGAGCTCAAGGAGCACATCTAGTTCAAGAACTGTGAGAGGAGAATCTGATGGAGGCGCCGATGATAATCTGCAAGAGCTTGGGAATAAGCTACTTGAGGGTCATAAGGAGACTATGGAGCAGGAGGAGGATGAGAAAAGAGATTTCACGGACGTAGATACCGAGGAAGTAGATATCGAGAATGATGAGGCAGGTTACGAAGGATTTACTTGAGAAAATAGAGTATAAAGCGCGGAGCGCGGGATTTGAACCCGCGTCTTCACCGTGACAGGGTGAAATGATGGGCCAGACTACACCAGCTCCGCACATATTAAGTTGGGGACTGTACCATTGCATTAACCTGAAATTCTTTTAAACACTTAGGCCCTCTCTTCAGTCAAAGTAGGTTCCATACTGAAAATCAAGATTATGTCCTACATCAATACCGTTAGGACGATGATTATCATCTTTTTCAGAAAGAAGCTCTACTCTGTTATTCTCCTCGTAAACAGTTAGATCAGTAAAGTATGTCAGCTGCAAATCTCTATCTGAATATGTTGAGAGCGCCATATCTGTATTACCACAACAATGGTTGTACTGGCTCCCTGCACGAGATATTGGTTCGTGTTCAAGGAGCTTCTCTGCATCTTCCGGCTGTATGAAACCGTGCCAAGTATCCTCTATAGTTATATCGTAGATTTCCTCGCCCCCGTAAGGTTCATGGCTGCCACCGCTAATCTGCGGTGTTTCAGGGTTTGCGGATATATGTGCCGTGGTGCCTGGAAACTCTTTTACTGCTTTAGGAGTGGTTTCGGAGAGAAGTCCATTATCAAATTTCTCATCTCCTCGTGCGTGAGTGACTAGTAGTAACGGTTCCACTTGTGTTGTTGTCGAGTGCAACTATTAAGTATGGTTGAGTTTAAAACAGTCGCCGCGGCAGCTGAAAGCATGAAGAATTCAAAATACCTGATAATCGGCGACGGCGTAGCCGGAAGCACCGCTGCAGAAGAAATACGTCGTATAGACGAAGAAGGCAGTATAACCAGTCTGACAGCAGACTCCGAACCACTTTACAACCGAATTACAGTCAAGACCTACATGAAGGGCAAGATGCCGAAGAAATTCACTCGTGTACACCAGAAAGACTGGTATGAAGAGAAAGATATCGATCTAAACCTGAACACGCGAGTAGTGAACGTAGATGCTGAAGAAAAAATAGTTGAAACAGATCGAGGTGAAGAGTTCGGTTACGAGAAGCTTCTTGTCGCTACAGGAGGCAAAAAGAGAAAACTGCCTGAAGACGGCAATTTCGGAAATACATACTACATGTGGAACTGGAAAGACGCCGACAGAATCAAGGAATCAGCTGAAGCGATCAATAAAGCAGTAGTAATCGGCGGCGGACTTCTAGGCATCGATCTAGCTGTTATCTACGCCGAACACGGATGTAATGTCGACTACCTTATACGGGGCAGCCACTGGTGGCATAGAGGCATTAGTAAGAAAGGTGCAGAGATAGTACATGAAAAACTTGAGAAAAAAGGAGTTAACGTAGTAACAGACTGCGCTGTAGAGAAAATCCGCGGGGAAGATAAGGCTAGAGAAGTTGTTGGAAGCAATGGAGAAACTTACAGCTGTGATTCAGTCGGTATCGCGATTGGAAGAAACCCAAACTTCGATTTTATAGAGGCTGAGAAAACCGAAAACGGCAGCATAAAGACAGACAAGTTCCTGAAAACCTCGCGCGAATATGTCTACGCCGCCGGCGATCTTGTGAACTACTATTCTCCCGTCTTTGAGAGACGTCGTGAGGGAGGTACATGGGACCACAGCACCGCAATGGGTAAAGCAGCGGGCAGAAGCATGGCAGATGAGGAAGAGGAATTCTACTTCGTACCTAGCTATGGCGTAGGCCATTTCAGAGTTCAGCTTCTTTCAATCGGCGAGAACTACGGCAAATCTATCTGTAGACGCGAGGGAGATAATTACATAGAACTTTTCTTTGAAGACAACCGTCTAATTGGCGCAACAATGATAGGAGATGTTTCCTCCAGAGACAATATAACAGAGGCCATAGAAGAGAAAGAAGAGTTCGGTTCAAAAGAGCACGCACTCAAGCGTTTTTGGAAGAAGTATTAGATCCGTTGTATTGATCGGTAAGATACTCGAAAGCATCTTCCTCACCTTCTTCAAGGTCTAGAAAACGTGTGTTAGTATGTTCAACCCCTTTAATCTGTATATTCTCTTCCGTTATGATCACGTTGTAGCTTTTGGTCTGCATAAGTCCGCCGTTGTCAACGAAGTTTGGTTGAACACGCCGAACAGAATCATGTCTCTCATATTGCTCTAATTCATCAAATATAGTTTCAAGATCCTGACGTTCATCAGCGTACAAGGTCTTCATACAAGTATAAGGTGAGGGAAGAAGAGTATAATGAAATTGTTGTAGAAGATTACATCTATCCGCTGTCCTGAACAGTATTCTCAACTTCTACATCGTCAAGCGCTTCAAGCGCTTTCGGTGAAACGAAAGCTAAATCCTGCCAGTCCTTAGTCATACGCGGACACGCACAGTTGACATAGATATCGATCCCATAGCCTCTGTAGTCTGATTCGAAAATTCTGTCTTCTACAAATACGTAGACATCCTTGCCCATGTTCTCAAGCTTTTCCTTGGCAATCTGGACGGCTTGCATATAGTTCTGTCCTTTTTTCGATGAAGTTACAATACCCCATTTTTTCTTATCCTTGTGCTTCATTACACGAGCGTATTCTGCTCTTAACTCGTTTTCCAGGCTGTTTGGCGGTTCTACCCAGATATGTTCTTCGTATGGGTCGACTACGTAGACTTTTTTGCCTGCTTCACTGACTTGTGACGGATGGAAGTGTCCGGAGCCGAGGAATACAAATGCGTCGACTTTGTGCGAGATGTTGTGTGCTGCTCCTGCGTCGCATCCTAGCACCTGACCAGGTTCCGTGGTTCTGAGACCGGTTTCTCCGTCAACTACTTCGTAGCCCTTCTCCTCTAGGAACTCTCTGGCAGCTTCGGCTCGGTCCATGTACTGCGTTACCCCAATTAGACCGACTTTTTCCTCTTTTATCTCTTCGTAGTGTTCTTTGAGAACCCCCATAAGATCTCTATCTTCTCTGTATGGCAGATAGAAGACATCGTAATCTTTCATCTGTTGTCTTTCAGGGTGAAGAAAACGTGTGTGCCCCATGTGAATTAGTGCGTCAGCACCCATACGCTTGGCTTTTTCATCTGCTATTCCGCACGCACCAAATGTTGAGGCGCCGATAATAACTGTCTCATAGCCTTTGTCTTCAAGACGATCTGCGTATTCGATTAAAGTTGGTTTGATTCCGTCTGGACCTTGTAGACCTATTTTTTCGTGTTCATCTTTGTCTAGGTCTTCTATTATTTCTTCTAGAGATTCGTAGTTGTATTTTTCCTTGGTTTTGTCTTCCACGCTTGGGCGTTTCATATTGTTAGAAATAGAGGTAAATCTTTTTTACCCTGTTCTAGATTTCACGGACTTTGTCTAGAATTATTTTTCTCTCTTCAAGTTCGATAAGCTCTGCTACCTCGGAAATTTTCTGGTTCTCTATTGCAACAGCATCGAAATCTGAAATTATTAGTTCTCTTAATATTTCTCTATCGACCTGTGCTGCTATAAGGATCTTTTCATCAGCTTCAAGATAGTTTAATGCGCTTTCAAGTCCTTGTCGTGGTACGAGCCGGGAGTCAAGAACTGCTGTATTGCCTTCAAAGACGAAGACCTCGCTGTAACTTGTCAACACATTTTCTTCAGGTATATCGTTTTCCTGACCTCTTCCAGATATAATATTGTATGTGCCTCGGAAAGGCGGCTTAGTTCTCAACGAGTTGCGGCCTTTATTCAGAGAAAGTACATCGAGTGTTGCGGTACGAGTATTTTGAGAACCTTCGGAGAAAGGATTTACTTCTCTGCTCCGCGTTTCTGTCTCTACATCAGATTGTTGAGTTTTCTGTTCTTGAAGGAAGTTTTCTCTAGGGTTTACACCTAGATTTAGATCTTTTTCTCGGGCTTTCTGTGAAATTGTGGATGTGTAACCCCCTTTTCTAGATATCACTTTTTCGGAATCAATGTTTTTCAAATCCTCTAGTTCTTCTATTATCTCTAGCCGGTTACTTTCGGAGTCTATATCGCCTGAGGCTTCAATAATATCAAGATCAAGGTTTTGCGGTTCGGGAGCAGGATTTTCTGCAGGTTCAGCATCTACTATATAGAATGTTCCTCTTTTGTATACGTACTTAAGATTTACACGCGAGTTAGCTGCATTTGAAACAGCTTTCAGCATTTTACGTTTTTTATACGGGCTTTTATCTCTCTGAACATTTCTCTGCCGGTTTTTCCCGTTAACAGGGTGGCGAGAGACTTCTAGTTGCTTCTCAGGAAGCCTCTTATCAACTATATTATTGTCTTTGATTAGGTAGACTTCCGGATTTGTTTTGCCTTCTTCTAGTGGCGTTCCGAGACCTTTAACAGATTCTATTAACGTATAGCCTGCTTTATAGTCGGTGTGGATTGCTCCAGTGTGCCCGGGTTCGACCATTTTCTGCACAATTACTGCAGGAACTTCGCTGTGGTCTTCATAGTACGATGCAAGAACGTTTTTTACTGCCCGCTCTATATTCGATGAACCTACGTTTAACTGGTAGTAAGATCCTTTTTTAGATGTAGAAACTCTTACTGATACGCGTGAGGTTTCTCTTCTGTTCCCAACGAGGTTTTTAGCCTTTCCTGATGCGTTTCTTATTTCTGAGGCTACGCCCACGTTGCTGTAGGAGTCTGAAAGTCTTTCTCGTATTTCTCTATCCATACGTGTATTTTTGATCTTCTCTGGATCTCTCTGATTAGGCAGGATTTGTTCTACTTCTTCCTTGGTTACAGCGAAGAAATTAGGTACATTAAAGTTGTTTACTTGGTCTAAGTGCTTCGCTTTTTCTCCTACCTGATTGTAGTCTAGATCTCCTTTCCACTGCACCATTTGCTTAATTGGATAATTAGGTCTGAGCAGATTAAAAGATTATCTCAGTTGAGAAATGAAAGAGTATTATAGAAAAGTAAGAAAGTTATTGGTCGAGCTTAACTCGATGTGTGACAGGCATTTTGTGGTTAGCTCGTTCAAGCGCCTTCTTTGCTTCCTGAAGGTTGTCTCTGCTTGTTTCAACCTTGATTACTACCTGGTCTTCGTCTACGATTGCCGATCGGCCGATTGGTCGTCCGAATGGTTTACGCATTCCTTCGTAGTATCGGTCTGCCTGTGCGATTCCTGCTAGCGGGTGGTATCTTAGTACGTGGTGTGGATATGGCACTATTGTTAGTCGGTAGTCTTCTTCTGGGTCGAACTCTTTGGATAGGAAGGAGTTCGCTGCGATTCTTCCTGCTTCTAGAGCTTCGCTTCGAATGTTGCAGTCTTCTTCAGCTTTCATTACAACTGTTGTGTCAAATTCCTTCTTCTTAGCACCCATAATGTACTGTGTTACTCTTGGTGCTGGAGCTCCTTTGACGTAGTTGTCGCTCTTTTTCTGACTCTGCCGTGTGTATGGTTGGCTTGGCTGTTCTCTGTATATGCTTGCAGGACGATCTCCCATTGTAAATTTTAAACCTCGTAGAAAGTACAAGTAGACTTAATTTTTATATAGGGTGTGTCTACTACTCAAGTGCTTCATCCCAGTATTGATGCGGAAACCTATCGGTTGCTCTTTCAAGACCCTCACCTATTGGCTCATCGACTTCTCTGACCTTCTCTACAGCATCATATGTCCCTGTTCTGTAACCTGCTGCAGCATTTAGTGCATAGCTTACAAGCGGTTCTTTGAGATCTGCGGCGTCAATAGGGCGCTCATGCGCCTCCAGTAATTCTTCAGCAAAATCCTGAGCCGAGGATTCAAGACGCGACATTGAGAACTCTGCAAAATTCTTCTCCCCGCCCTCAAGAATAGCGTTTACACCCTCCCTGAAGAATGAGTCTTCAAGATACAAATCTGTCATTCCGCGGTATAGCTTGCTCATACTTATATCTAGGTCGGCTAGATCGCCGTAAACATCTTCCGACATCCGGAAGGATACTGTTTTGTTCTTATTATTCTCCTCACCAGACATTGTTACCGTTTAACAGTAAAAATAGCAATTCTTTTATCTTTGACCAGAACTTTAAACCGCAGCCAATACAGAAACTACAGTGTGAAGACGGTCAACGTATACCAGATAGGGCTTGGAAGCTTTGGAAGACACGGTTTCGAGAAGTTCGTTAGCCTGACGAAAGATCATAAAGAAGTAGATGTACGGCTAAAGGCAGTCTGCGACACCGATCACGAAAAGCTTGAAGCTGCTGAAAAGTTCGCTTCCACACACGGAATTGAAATTGATACATTCACTGACGTAGATGAGATGTATGAAGCGATTCAGAAATCTGATGAAGTACTGGTGTACGATGCAGGACCTTCAGAAACCCATGCAAACCACATATACAAGTCGATGAGAAGAGAATACTATCATATTGCGGAAAAGCCTCCTTCACTTACAAAGGAAGGATATATTCAGGAGAAGAAACTGGCTGAGAACCACAAAGTATTCTGGAAAACAGATTTCATCGAACGTGAAAGCCCGGTAGTGAAGAAAACAGCAAATATAGTAGAAGATAAGAATATTGAAAGCATACAAGTTTTCCGGGAAAGCTCAGCAGGAGTTCAAAAGATGCTTGATCCGGTAGCCCGGAGCGGAGTTAAAGGCGGAGATATTCTAGATAAGATGGTGCATGAAGCCTATCTTAACGATTTTCTGGAAGCCTCCAGTAATGATAACCGATTAGAATTCCAGGAAAAAGATGTAAACTACTTTATACCTTATAGAAAGAACTCTGACAGTCTTATGACTGTTCAAGGCGGAAAGACAGATGAACTAACTAATAATACTGCCACAGGTCAGACGCGCGCTCTTATGAAATCTGGTTCTGTGGACATAGAGCTTCATAGTAGCTGGATGGGTTTGAGCGATAGATGTAGGACTCTTGCACACGCCTTCGAAGGAGAAGTTGGAGAGGAAATAGTTGAGTCAGAGACTCGGAGCATCAACAATTCAGCTTATCAGGATGAGGAGGCGCGTTTCTTCATTCTAGAAGGTGAGGAAAACCTTCTCGGCGACATGCTTCACAATAAGTTGTACGATCTTAACAGCGGTGAAGAAGTTAAAACACCTGTCCTCCTACATGATCAATTGTACCGAGTTCTCGAGAAAGCTGTAGAAGATGCTGCCGGAGTACGTGACGCTAAAATATATACCGGAGAGAACTTCCTGAATCAAATATTCAAGGCCAGGGATGACTTAGAGGGTGAGTTCTTTGAGGAAGTTGAGAAAGGAAGAAATCTTCTTGACTCTTTGATTATCGATGACAAGGTTCTTGATGTTAACTCCGAAACAGAAGATGTGAGAGGGTGAAAAAAGTGGAAGCAGTAATACTTTGCGCTAAGAAGAAAGAATCATTATTTCCGTTCTCGGAAACTAAACCAACTGGGCTGATTCCTATAGTAGGTAAACCCATAGTAGAACACCTTATCAACAGCCTGGAAGAGGCTGGCATAAGCAAAATACACCTGGTAACGAACTACAAAGAAGAAATGTTCGAAGCAGAGTTTTCAGATCAGAAAAATATCGATATAGTGCATCAAGAAGAACTAACTGGTACTGCTGATGCAGTAGAGTCTTGCGACTTTGTAGAAGATAATTTCCTAGTTATAAATGGAGACGTCACAGTTTCAAGCCGCGATCTCACAAATATAATAGAAAAACAGGAGAAAACTGATGCCAAAGCAGTAATGCTTGCTACAGACCAGAACAAACCCGAGAAGTTCGGAGTTCTGAGCATCGAGGACGATAAAGTAGTGGAAATAGAGGAGAAACCTGAAGAAGCGGAGAACTCTTTGATAAACACTGGGATATATGCATTCTCACCAGAAATTTTTGAATCAATCAAGGACTCCGAGAGCTCAGATCTTACAGAAGCAATCAAAGGATTCGTAAGCAACGAAGAAGCACGATTCGATCTTGTAGAAGACTATTGGTCTGATATAGGCTCCCCAGAAAAACTATGGAAGGCCGATCAACAGCTGAGAGACAGCATGATAACAGAGACTGCAGTTCATGAAGACGCAGAAGTAGCAGACTCAGTCGAAATCAATGGCTCAGCAATAATAGAACCAGAAGCAGAAATCGGACCAAACGTAACATTGGAGGGCAACTGTTACATTGGAGAAAACGTACATTTGAAGCCCGGAACAGTAGTTGAAGACTCAACAGTTACACAAGGTAGCATCCTATCCGACTGTAATATATCAGAAACACTAGTATTTGAGGAGAATATTATAGATCCTCAGGTCGCCGTTGAGAGAACTATTCTCGGTGAGGAAACCGATATCAAGTCTGGTACAGTCATCCGTGAATCATTTATCGGTGCCAGAAGCTTTGTCGACATGAACAACTCTATCCGTGGAATCAAATTCGTACCAGACGCTAGAACTGATCTTTCAGAGATCAGCAAATAAGCGACCTACCAGCTAGTTCTTTTTTCTCCTCTTATTTCTATGCACAAAACAGAAATTTTGACGTAGAAAGACCTTGAAAATTTACAACCAGAATAATAACTTTGTACAGGTAAGAACCATATTACAAGGAGGAGTGAAAAACAGGATGAAAGCAGTAATTCTGGCAGCAGGACAATCTAGCAGGTTCAAACCGTTGAGCGATAACCGGCATAAAGGTTTGACAGAAGTACTTGGGAAACCTATAATCGAACATACTATAGATGAGCTCCGTGGCGCTGGTGTTGACGAAGTAATCGTTGTTCAAAGCCCGGATGGAGAGATGGAAGATCATTTAGGCGATAAAGTTGATCACTACGCAGTTCAGGAAGAGCCGAAAGGAATGGGTAATGCACTAATACAGGCAGAAGAGTATCTCGACGACAAATTCCTCGTGCTTACCCCCTACCGAGCGAACGCAGCACAGTTCTTCGAACCGATGATAGAGAAAGCAGAGAATGAAGATTCAGATATTGTCTTTGTATCCACGCCAACCGAAACACCTGAAAAATATGGGATCTTGGATATTGAAGATGGTAAAGCTGTCGACATGGTGGAAAAACCCGCGCCAGAGGAGGCTCCAAGCAACCAGAAAGTTGTCGGCATGTATCTCCTCAGTGAGAACTTCTTCAACTACATGGATGAAGTTGAAACATGGGAATACCAGTACGAGGAAGCTCTAAGCCTTCAGATGGAGGATAACCCTGCTTCCGTACTGCATATAGAGGAAGAAACCAACTCTATCAAGTACCCCTGGGATCTTTTCTCAATATCCCAAGAATTAATGGTAGAAATGGAAAGAGATATTTCTGAAGAATCTGATATTGCGGATTCAGCAGAGATCAAAGGGAATGTAGTAATAGAGGATGGTGCGACAGTGTTTGAAAATGCAGTTATCAAAGGACCGGTTTACATCGGGAAAAACGCAGTAATCGGGAATAACGCTCTTGTACGCGACCACACCTCTGTAGAGAGAAAAGTTACTATCGGAACGAACTCAGAGATTAAAAACAGTATTTTCCAGCCTAAAAGTTCTCTTCACTCTGGCTTCATAGGAGATACTGTCGTTGGACAGAACACCAAAATAGGCGCAGAGACTGTTACAGCGAACCGAAACTTCAGAAACAACGGCGAAAGAGAATCAATTGAAAGCAATTTGATCGGCAAAGACTACAGCAAGAATTCAGGCAGAAGCTTTATGGGAGCAGTAATCGGAGACAACGTTGATATCGGAGTAAACGTTTCAATAATGCCCGGAGTTCAGATAGGAAGCGGTGCAAAAGTCGGGCCAGGGACAATCGTACACAAGAACGTGGAAAATGAGGAAACAGTTTATGTAGACCAGGAACAGGTGAGAAAGAATTGAAAATAGGTTTTGACTTTGATCGCGTGCTTTTTGATACAGATACCTTCAACAAATACTTGAAAGAGAATGTTGAAGGATTGAAACACGTTGATGCATCTCCTTATAATGAGAACGAGGTTTACAGCCCAGAGATACACGCAGAACTATGCGGAATACCCGTAGAAAGGATATACGGCGCTATTGAAGATACATCTCAGTTTCTGTATCCTGATGTTGAGGCGCTGAAGGATATTAACCACGAAGTTGTGATTATTTCAAGAGGAGAGAAAGAGTTTCAGAAAGCTAAGATAGAGAACTCCGGAATATTAAGCCATGTAGACGATTTCTATGTTATCGAAAAAGGAGCTAAAGATCAAGTAGACATAGATATACTTGTAGACGACACTCTCTCGGAGACAGAACGTGTCAGCATACCTAGTATTCTTTTCAAACGAGAGGAAGAAGGTCTAGAAGATGCTGTAAACAAGGTGAACGAACTTGCAACCAGAGAAAGTGTTTAAAAGGTACGACATAAGAGGCGAATATCCTGAAGAACTCAATGAAGAGTTCGCAGAAAGATTAGGAAAATCATTAGGGACGTTCGCGCAGAGAAACTACAGTAAAGATGTAGTCGTATGTAGAGACAACAAGGAGAGCTCAAACAGTTTGAAAGAATATTTTATCGCAGGTCTACAGAGTGTCGGCGTAAATGTCCTGGACGTAGGCGAAGGACCTACAGACTATGCAGCATTTGCAGGTAACCGTAAGGAAGCGGTTTCTGCACAAGTTACGTCCTCACACATGGCTCTGAACTTCAATGGATTCAAGTTTATGTATCCTGCAGGAAACGGCTTCAAGAACCCAGACCTAGACGAAGTCAAACGTATATTCAGAGAAGAAGACTTTGAAACAGGTAAGGGAACCCTTGAGGAAGAGGAAATGCATGCACAGTATCTTGAAGATGCTAAAGAATTCCTAGGACATTTTGATCTCAACTTCAGCAAAGACATCACTTTAGATGCTTTAAACGGAGCTTCCCTGCTTAAAGAGCTTCTGGAAGAACTCGATGTAGATTTTGACACCATAGAAAGAGAGAAAATGCCTAACCCTCCTAACCCGAAGCCAGAGATGCTTGACAAATTGAAGGATGAGACAGAAGATATCGGTTTCGGAAATGATCTAGACGCAGACCGCGTAACGGTCTACTACAACAATAGGTTCCTTACCGGAAATGAACTGATTGGTGTGTTCGCACAGTTGTTTGAGGGCGATGTAGTTGCTTCTGTGGATACAAGCGAATCTCTTAAGCAAGTGAATAATGGCAATCTATTTTTCACACGTGTTGGAGATCCCTTCGTCATGGATAAAGCTCTAGAAGAAGATGTCAAGTTCGCTGCAGAACCTAACGGACATTATGCCTTCCCAGAGTTCGTTGCTTATAACTCCGGAACCGTTGCAGCAACTCTATTAGCCGGCCTTGACCTAGATAAGTACCTGGATCGTCTCCCGGAAGCAGAGTTCCGTAGAGAGAGCTTTGAGGTTGAAGACAAGGAAAAGGCCATGGATAAGATCGGCGAAGCAGCTTCAGAGCATGAGCTACTCTCTGATATCGACGGCTACAAGCTTTCGGACGGCGAAAGCATTGTTCTAGCTCGCCCCTCTGGCTCCTCACCTAAGATTAGGCTGGTTGGAGAATCGAGTTCTGACGACTTCAGTTTGATGGAGGAGTTGGGCGAATTGCTGGAGAAATGTTAAAACCGTTCTTCAACCATCTTTCTCTATGTCTGAAGAACTTTACAGCTTTGAAGAAGGACCATACGAACTACTAGAATACGAAATTAAAGGAGACGAAGGTAAAGCAGTAATTACTGTAAACCAGGGAGATCTGGGACGACTTGTTATAGAGGATATAGATACTGTTGAAGAACTACGTAATGCGCTTGATGAAGTCGAACAATTCCTTGAAGAGCATAAAAGGCGTCAAGAAGAGCTTTAGCCAGTGAAAAAGATATAGAAAAAGGAAAAATTGGATTAAAAATGTAAAAGCAGAGCGAGATTATACGTCTCGAGATTTAACGGTCTTTCTTCCGTTCTCTTCTGCTCGTTCAACTGCTCTTTCGACCAGTTCCTTAACTTCCTCATCAAGAGCTTCGTAAAAGTCGCTTCCGACGTTGACGCCTTCTGCGGCTTCACGTACTCCTGATTTCTTAAGTACGTCTACCATGTTTAATTCACCAAGTAGAGATTGTCACGACTCGTTTTTATAGGTAAGGGGGTTAAAACCGGGGAAAACCGGGATGTGCACCACCTGAATCACCATATGAGGTTAGATCTTATTCGATTTTAATCAAACGGAACAACCTAAAGTAAAAAAACATTTCAGTACCACATACTGGTTATGGAGCTGGATTTCAAAACCGTCAAGGCTTTATCATCCCCAACCAGAATAAAAATTCTAAGATTGATTCTGCAGGGAGATTACTCACCTACGGAGATAAGCGGCGAAATAGGACGGAGCAAGTCAACAGTATCTTCACACCTAGAAAACCTTCAAGAAGCAGAATTAGTAGAAAAGGATAAGGAAGACGGGCGTAGACGCGTACTTTACAGCTCTACAAGAAAAGCTAAGACCATAGTGCAAGGTAAGGAGAGAAAAGTGAAGTTCTCTATCGCTAGCTCGGCGATAACAGGTCTCACTGGTATTGGTCTCATCGCAAGCGAGAAGATGTCTTTTTCTGAGCCTTCGAATAAAGTAGGTACTATGGGGGCAATGGAGGCTACTAGAGACGCTTCTGAAACAAGTGTTAGCTGGCTTCCAGAATCTGTGATGTATATCGGTATTTTTCTTATAATAGTATCGCTTGGACTGCTATGTTATGGCGTTGCTATGAAACGGCTTGGCGAATAATCATCAGAGATACTCTGTTGTACGACAGGAAAGTTATTTTTAAGTTTTAGCGGTGCTATCTATGTTAATACGAAGAGAATTTTTAAACACTGGAAAAATTTAGATGAAACAGCAACTAGCCAATTCTATACCTCAATTGTGAACTCAAAAATGCCATCATGCGAACTATGTGGAAAAACATCCGATTCTCTCACGAAAGTTAAAATCGAAGGAGCAAAGCTCAACGTCTGCGATTCATGCAGCGATATGGGCGAAAAGATAAAGACTCCAAAGAAAAACAAGAAAAAGAAGAAAAGTAAGTCAAGAAACAGCACCAAAAGGCGTAAAGAGAAGGTACTGGCTCAAGACTACGGAAAAAAGGTTAAAAAGGCGCGCGAAGAAGAGCAGCTATCGATAAAAGAAGTCGCAGATGACCTGAACGAGAAAGAATCTCTTATTAAGAAAGTTGAGTCTGCTAAACTGAAGCCAGACAAGGCTCTAGCGCAGAAGATCGGCCACAAGTTTGATATTGATCTCTACGTTACGCCTGCTGTAAACGACGTTGACACAGACTCGGGCGACACTCGGAAAGCGAAAGTCGGCGACGTAGCGGATATCAAGGAGTGAAGAACTCCTTTTTTCCGTTACATATAGCTCTAGGGCCATGTATAACAGCTTCATGGCCAAGATTGCATTTCTTTATTTCTGGGCGCTGTTAACCATCTCTTTCCCTACATGTTTCTTTAGAGGTTCGACAACTGTTTCCGAGTGCTTCAAGCCACCGTTCCTCCCAGAACTATAACTTCTGGGCTAGAGATATTTTCAACACTAGATACCGTGTCAAAATTGATATCATTCATTTAGATTTTTTTGCGAAGTTTCTGCATCCTCCTCAATGTAAAAAAGAAAACAGAGAAAGATGTAAACAGTTTAAAGTTGTTTACTGGATTCTGAGAACAGATACAACCCATAACCTACAATCAGAAAGCTGACTGCAGAAATTCCGTGGAAGAATCCTACCCACACTCCTGAAGGAATTCCTAGAGACGCAGAGTTTCCCGATACATGCCAGCCAATATGCGGTATATAGGTCAGCAGGTAGACAATTATTCCTAGAGATGTTACCTCCAGACTTCTTGCTACTTCGCCACCCCAAAGACCGCGGGAACGGTAGATGCCGTAAAATGCAGTTAGAACCGCAGCTCCTTCAACAAATCGGAACCATGCTTCTGCACCCACACCGAAATTCATCACGTTCCATATAACGCCGTTCAGGACGGCAGCAGCTATCAAGCCAGTTATCAAGATAACGTCCTCTCTTGTCGTCTTAAGTTCCATTTACACAGTAAAAATACTTGTTAACCGATTAATAAATATGCAGGATAGCGCCAAAGTTAATTTAGAAGCGCCGGGGCCGGGATTTGAACCCGGGTGGGTCGTAATGACCCAATGGCTTAGCAAGCCACCGCGTTGAACCAAACTCTGCCACCCCGACTTTATCCAGTAATTCTGTTTTGTTGTATTAATGTTTAAGTATAGGCCGGAATCCGGTTGGTTTTCGTGGGAAGTATTTAAATTACTTCGAGAGTATTTTGTTTCCATAGAAGTGGTAAAATAATGTCGGAAAATATACTGGATTTTTCAGAGGTCGCGGATAAGCAAGTATACACGAATAAAGGAGCATACTGCGGGAAGCTAAAGGATGTAGAGCTTAATCTTGGAAAGTTCGCAGTCCGAGCTATTGTTGTGGCCGCTGAGAAAGGTAGCTATCTAGCTCAAAAGGTCGGAGGAACTAAAAACGTCGTTATACCATACAGAATGGTTCAATCCGTTGACGACGTACTTATAATCAAAGACTTCCAGACAAGCGACGTTAACGATGGCAAGGAAGAGAAATAACATCTTCCTTTCCTAAATAGAGCTCTCTTTCTTTTCTAAGGCTTCAACGGACGATATTAATGATTGAGATACTAATAGGTTTCATATATCAGTGGATTGTTGCTTCATGGCTTATATCCTCGATATTAGTAAAATACTTTCTTCTAGGAATCCTAGGCTATGAAATAGTAGTGCAGAAAAATTCTGCAGAGAAAATAAAAGAGGATTTTATCAAGCACAGCTATTATTTCGTTAGTCTGCTTGTTGGAATCGGCTTAATTATTTCTCTTACAGGGCTTAATCCCAAACCGGGTTTCCCAGTTATAGGAGAAATTACAGCTCTAGGCTTCTACGCGTATCTTTTTTGGGAATACTAATCTAGTTTTTCCTCTACCTGGTTATACCAATCATCCAGTGTCTCTAAAGTAATTTGTTTCAGCTGATCAATAGGAAGAGTTGTATAAACGTAGTAGACCGTCTTATCCGTTTTCCCTTCACGCATCAAAAGATCTTTATCCAACATTTCCTGAAGAGCTCTCTGAACTGTTGAACGATTCCTATCTACCTTGTCAGAAATTTCCTTGACCGTTAACTGACGTTGCTCAAGTTTGTGGAAGATTTCCTGCTGAAGATCGTTGAGATCGAAGACCTCAAACATAATATCCTGTTCGTCTTTATCGTCTAATTGCAGGAACTCCATTACAACTAGAAAGAGTGCCGGTTATTAATAAAAAATGAACTGTTCCTAGATCATTCTGAACCGGCATCGCCGGTTTCATCAATCCTTGAACCATATTTCTCCAGCGATTTCTGAAGTGCTTTATCAGCATCTATTTCCAGATCTGAGGCGAGCGATAGAAGTGAAAAAAGCGCATCACCGATTTCATCCTCTTTAACCTCCAAATTCTCTTCATTCATACCATATTCTGAGGACTTAGCAGCATCAGACGCTATTTCTCCGATCTCCGCCATAACATCTATCAGTCGGAAAGCCGTCGTTGCGTTCATCTCATTTTCTTCCAGAAACTGTTCCACCTTCTCTTGATTTGATCTCATAAATTTAGTCACCTAGTTCTTCAAACATTTGTTTTGCGCTTTCTACCACACTCGCCGCAAACTTAAACATCAATGATACCATTCCGGGCTGCGTGGAAGATGTATTCTTGTGCATAGCCAGAGTATTCTCCGAAGTATTCTCTCATATTTCTGGAGACTTCATCATAGTCGCCGGAGTGAAGGTCAGGGTAGTTTTCCTTGAGAGCTTTGTCTGCCCAGGTGTCGATTGGGTATGCTTCGTAAAACCCTTTTGAAAATAGCAGGATGCAATCTGCCACCTTATCGCCGACACCATAGAGCTGCTTCATGTACTCTCTCGCATCTTCGTAGTCCATCTCGTCCATCTCCTCGTGGTTGAAATCGCCTTGAAGGATGTCCATCGTTTCAACGATGTACTTTGCTCGGTAACCTGTGCCTAATTCACGTAGTTCTTCTTCAGTCGCTTCCGCGAGTTCTTCCGGTGTCGGAAATCTGAGAAGTTCTCTGCCGTTTACGTCTACCGTTTCACCATACTCTCTTGCTATACTATTGTGCATCTTCTTGATACGCGGTATTCGCATCTGAGGCGACAGGAGATAACTGATCATGCATGGAAAGAAACCGTCCTGAACGATTCTTAGACCCCAGAGTTCCTCCCTGGCTTTTTCTAGATTTTCATCTTCAGGGAAAGTACTGAATATCTCATTAAGATCCGAGTGCAGCCCCAACGCTTCTTCTACTTCTTCACGTCGAAGATCTGTTTCCGCTACTATTTCACCATCATCTTTTTGCTCTACAATTAATGGTTTCTGATTCCTGAAAGTATAGAAATGCGGTTTGCCATCTTCGTACAGTTTTCCGTCAATCCTGTGCCAGCAGAATGTTTGGCCGCAGGTCATAGTCTCCTCTAAATCGAA
This sequence comes from Colwellia polaris, assembly GCA_047617785.1. Classification (GTDB taxonomy): domain Archaea; phylum Nanohalarchaeota; class Nanosalinia; order Nanosalinales; family Nanosalinaceae; genus JBEQAZ01. The sequence goes on from JBLGBK010000001.1 coordinate 117,647, forward strand.
GTCCTCTGAACGAAGAGTTATTTTCTGCATGAATAAGGAAAGAGAGGTTAAGAGTGATAAGTCAATTGAAGATTACAGAGTCTTCATCAGTCGATCTCCACTAGTAGTTGGAATCTCTCTTCTGCAGTACTGGGCATGCATAGTGCTGTTATCTGGTGTAAACTGGCAGTTGAAGCAATCTTCTCCATCTTTTATACGTTTTTTAATCTGAATTACTGTCGCTTCGGGAGTACTTGAAGAAACCTTGATTACTTTTCTTTTTGTTCGTCTTCTTGGCATCTCTCTTCAGGTAACTTCTGCCGCAGCTGTGGCATTTAACGCGTTTCTGCGCTTTGCTTCTCTGCTTATAACCGCAGTCTGGACACTGATAGAATACTGCCATCTTCAACGAAAAATATAGCGTGGAAAATATTAAAGCCTTGAGACTGCTCTTTTTCTTGATTCGTAGACAGGTGAAGAGTTCATCCCTTCTCTGTACTCCAAAATGAAAACCTTGTTGGCAGGTTTACATCTTATAGCTCATCATAGTGGTTTTTGAAAACTATAAGCGAAGATTTGAATACCCCTATCGCTATAGGCCCTACAAAAAGCCCTGCTATACCGAAAACATACAATCCTCCTATAACACCAACAAGGATGACTGCAGGATGTAGATCCGCACCTCGATCCACAATCAGAGGTCTAAGGAAATTATCAACCAGATTTACAATTAAGAATCCGTATATGGCTAGAAGTATGGCTGCGCTCGGTCGGCCGATTAAGAAAAGGTAGGCGGCCGCAGGACCCCATACAAGAGTTGTTCCTATAACCGGTATGAATGCAAGTATAACCATTATGAACGTCCAGAAACCCCAGTTAGGTACTCCTGTAACAACCAAACCTAGGCCGGCTACAGCCCCCTGTATGAATGCAACAAAAACATGGCCTTTAACGACAGCCCAAGTGGTTTTCTCAATTCTAACAACCATCATATCCTGTAAATCGGTTGGCATAGGTGTTACGGCTTTCACCCATTTCAGAAGCCTATTTCCATCTTTCAGAAGATAGAATATCAGGAAAATCATGAAGAATATGCCTACTGAGAAGTGCGTAACGACAGAGAATATTTCTGATACTCCTCCAAAGGTTATATCCGACATTCCCGACAGCAGATTATTTGAAACATCATTCAAGCTTACCTCTTGGCCTGTATAGTCTTCTATGAACTGTTCAGCCTGCGTCACATTTATTACATCAGATTCATTTAGGTCCTGAGAGAGTTGTGTGGCATCCTCTATAACTACAAGCGATATGAAAAGGAAAGGTATAACAGCTAAAAGTATTGTTAGAGTTAAAACAAAGCCTGCTGAGATATGAGCGCCTAGATAAGGGTTTAATCTGCTGTAAAGAGGATATGAGACAAAAGCCAGTATAATTGCAACCAGTATGAAACCGGAGAAAGGCTCTAACATCAGAAACGTGATGAAACCTAGCACAAGAATAAGAGATAAGAGAAACCCTTTCCTCAGATTCATAATAGGAAATTTTTACACCGAGCTACATAAAAATACCGCGACTTCCAAGAAAGGTAATCAATACCAGTACGATCAATCAAGGTAAAAAGATAAAGGCGCGAACAGAAGTTTGTAAGGATGTACGCCCGGAATTAGCCCTGTTATTGCGCCGGCGCCCCTCTCAGGCAGCACAAAGAAGAGTTCATTCATCACTTGCTGACAGATTTTTTCTGCGCCCTTACTAATTAAAGTTTGCAACACGATCTGTTTTCCTGTTATGTTTGGCGGACAAAACATGTCGAAGATGATGAAGCAGATGGGAATGGATATGGATGAAATCGATGCTGATAAGGTGACTGTAGAGATCGGCGATAAGAAACTAGTCTTCAAGAACCCAGACTTGTCAAAGATTGAGGCACAAGGCCAAGAGATTTTCCAACTGCAGGGCGATTACACTGAAGAAGAATCTGTTAATGAGGACGACGTAAATCTTGTTATGGAAAAGACAGATGCGTCCCGTGAAGAAGCTATTGAGGCGCTCGAAGAGAACGAGGATGTCGCTTCAGCAGTAATGAGCCTTCAATAAGAGAAAAAATATTTTTTACCTCTATTTTTACTTTCTAAAAGATCTGAGAACAACTTTATCGTATAGCCTATCAGGCATTATGCTTCTAAACTTCGGGAATATAGACGATCCTCTACCAACCTTGTAACGCGTCTTCGGATTCTCGGCGATAGCTGCTTCGGCAACTTTACGTCCTGCTTTAACAGGGCTTTCCCCATTTAGAGGAGAGTCTTCCATCAAGTCTTCATAGTCATCGGCGTAAATAGAGTCAGGAACGTACTTGATCAATGCTTGACGTGCTGTGCTGTTGAAACCTGTATTGAAAGCTCCTGGCTCAACTATAACCACGTCAACATCGAAACGTCCTACCTCCATTCTTAATGCATCGCTTATGGCCTCTATAGAGTGTTTAGTTGCACTGTAAACACCATAGTATGGCATGGAAACCTTTCCAGCTACAGAAGACATATTAATTATTCTGCCATTTCTTTCACGTAGCATCGGCATCGATTCTCTGATGAAATTCAGTGTTCCGAAGACATTTGGCTTGAAGATAGATTCAACTGTTTCAGCACTCATATCTTCTATAGAACCTAGTTCGTAGTAAGCAGCACAGTTAATCAAAATATCAAACTCTTCTTGATTCACGACATATTCAACACGGTCTTCGTCGCATACATCGCCGTGATAGGTAGTTACCTCATCAGGCATTTTATCTAGAGCTTCTTTATCTATATCAAATCCTTTAACTTCATGTCCTTCGGATAGGAGTACTTCTGTCGTTGCTTTTCCTATCCCGGAAGCTATACCAGTAATGAAGATCTTCATCTGCAAGTTCTATAGAAAAGTATAGAAAGATCGAGGTTTAACTTTACCCCTTCTAGTTTGACTCGAAATGCTCTAGGATCTTGGCATATGCTGGCCTGGTGATTGCAATACCAATCAGAATGCCGACAATCGTTGTTACTGCGAAACCTCGTACATCCTGAAGTGCGTAGCTACTTGTTGAAACTCTTGAAATTATAAATGATACAAGCACTGCTGCAACCCCTATACCCATCATGTGCAGGTTACGTGAGCGCTTGTACGCCATATAGAGGAGAATTGATGCGCCTGCAACTCCTACGAGCACGTTAACTTGCGTAGGGTTGATCAGCGGAAGCATAGCTCCTATTGTTGAAGCTGCTGAGGTGAAGATTGCAAAGAATGCGTTCTTGATTTTTTTACGCCAGTCTGTTAACGCTTCTTTCTCTGATTCATCCTTGATTATAATCTGATCGTCGACACCAGTACCAACCGCGGCTATTATCCCTGCTATAGAGGCCAGGTTAAGTGTTGCAACTGTTGAGAACCATGCACCTAACAGGATCAGTACTTCAGAAGATCCTGTAATAACGATCGGGATGGAAGTTGATAGACTGCGGTATCGGAAGTGGACTAGCGCGCCTGTCGCAGCAACAGCCGCTATTATAGACGCAAATGCTGCAACCATAAACTGAGATCCTCTTTGAGCTGAATAGGTCGAGTTTCTCTCAACTTCAACAGGATATTCGAGTCTTCCTGAACTCAATATCGCCTGAAGCTGCCGCATGTTGGAACGAGCCTCTTCCTGGGTTTCACCGCTTCCAGTAATGTATGGGCGTGTAACCGCGCTGTCAGCGAAGCTTGCAGCTACGGTAAGTGAGTTTCTCAGTTCGTTGTCGACATATAATTTCTGGAGAGCTGGTTCTCCATTCGGCATCTGTAGCCGCCCTCCTGTAGGACCCGCATAGTTCTGGAATACCCTCTGTGCTTCATCAGCAGCATCTGCGTTAAGCACGATTGGGAATTCAAATCTGTACTGTCCTCCTTGAGAGGTAACTCTTGCATCAGAGTTTACAACCGTAGATACATCCTGACCGTCGTAGGCGACTGCTTCCAAGTTTGCGTAGTTTTCAGTATTGTTAATGTATCTGAAACGAGTATTCTCCAGTGTGAAGTTTTCTCCCGGACTATAAGTTGTATTGTTTACGTTTACTGTGTTGTTGTTTCTTTCGAAGGTGTAACTGTTTTCTAGTTCGTAGGTCAGGCTATCGTATACATTTATCGGCATTCTTGCCTCGAAGCTTCCTTCTTGAGTTAGTACGTCTTCGATCTGATCAGGGTTATTTGTTGCTGCTTCGACCTGGATGTTCCAAGTATCTCCGATCTGGACTGTTTGAACCTCTGACTGGGTAAGCCCTAGGCCAGATACTCTGCTTTGGAGTATAGTTGCTATGCTCTCAGCATCCTCTTGGGTTACGTTGTCCTTATCTATCGATACAAGAACGCTTACTCCTCCCTGTATTTCGAGCCCTCTATTCAGGTTGGTTTCCATAACTGGTTCTCCCTGCTCGTTTGTAGTTGTCGTAGGGCTGAGTAAAGATACTGATGCAATTATTGCAATTAGAAGAACCCATATTCTCCATTCCTTGAGTAGTGGTTTCAGATCCATGGTATTTTGCCTCCTATGTCTTCAAAGTCTCCATTTACGTATTTGCTTAGAATTACCCCATTACCAAAGTAGGTAAGCGGGATGTCGGCCATGAGGCCGATAACCACAACTGAGGATATTCGTGAGAGTTCTGTGGGGCCTACTATAGACATCGATGCCAGGTAAAGTAGCGTGAATCCTGCTATGCCTCCGGAGCTCATTGTTATTCCTGTTTTAGTTGCGCTCCAGAGTTTTTCTCTTACTTTGCCTCTTCTCTGTTTCAGTACTCTTAGAGACATTACGATATCAGTGTCAACCGAGTATCCTATAAGCATTAGAAGTGCTGCAACCGATCCAAGGGTTAGAGGTATGTTGAATGCAACCATTCCTGCTGCTGCGATTAGTATATCTCCGCTTGCTGCGAATACCACTGCTGCTGCAGGTATAAAGTCTCTAAATGCTGTGAAAATTACTAAGCTCATTATCATGAACGCTAGAACAAATGCAATCTGTGCTTGGAAAAGGAATTCTGCTCCGATTAACCCAGAGAGCGCTATCAGTTCCTGAACCTGTCCCTGTATACCTGCCTGATCTAGTATTTGTTTTACTTGTGTTTCACTTTCAAGATTTGGTGGTGGCAGCGTTATAGCAACCTGGTTATCTGCGTTAGATTGTACTCTTACATCTACATCGTTTGGCTGCCAATCATAGCCTTCAGCGTTGACAAAGGCTTGTTCAACTTGTTCAGGAGTGCTTGAATCATTTATGGTGAAAAGTACTTCTGTTCCTCCTGTAAAGTCTGTTCCTTTTTCGAATACTTGTCCGTTTGCTAGAAAGCTTCCTCCTATAACCAGTAGAGATAGTAAAATAAGTGCTACAGGAACTGCAAAGTAGCGATCATAGTCTTCATAGATTCTGTCAAACTGATCTTTTGGATTAATATCCAGATTCATCGCTTACCGTGTTTTCCAAATACGTTTGAAATCCTTTTAAACTCATCGAATACGAATAGGGATACAGTAAAAAAATCTTCTAGTATACTACATACAATATAACAATGATCAACCTAGACAGCGATAGAGTTAAAGAGGAACTTGAATTGGAAACGTGGAAAAAAAGATGGGCTCTACTGGCTGTTATACCCATAACACTTCTAGCCTTCGGTCTGCGATACCTGCCGGCAGGTGAAATGGAGCGTCTTCAGGCACTTGACCCTTACTTCTTGGAGAGACTGTCTCAGCAGATTGCATACAGCGGAGGTCTTCCACCAGTTGACTTCCTGAGCTATTTCCCTTACTCTCTTCCGACCTATATTGTTGATCAGGGAATGGTATGGATACCAGCTCTACTACATAACGCCGGGCTTGGAATATTTTTCGACAGCTATGTTGAATACGCACAGTTCCTAACTCCTATGTTTGGTGCTCTAACAGTTTTCATTTTCTATTTCATAGGTAAAGAGCTTTTCAATAAGATAACAGGTGTATCAGCAGCTTTCTTCCTGGCAACGATTCCAGGAGTTATGCGCAGAAGCTCAGCAGGATTTTTCGAGAAAGAAGCACTAGGAGGATTCTTCATGGTTCTATCGCTATACTTCTTTATCCGAGCCTGGAAATATCGAGAATGGCCTTCCGGAATGATCTCTGGTCTAGCGCTTGGACTTTTCTCAATAAGCTGGGGAGGAAGCCAGATGACATGGCTACTCTATCCATTGATAGTATTCACTACGATGTTCCTCGATCAGGATATCAGATCACTGATAGTTGCATACACGCCAACGGTAATCATAGGGGCAGGCGTGGCAGCAGGCATCCAACCTGGAAGCTGGGCAACAAGCTCTCTAGTACTTGGTAACTTCGCACTCCTTGCATTCCTCTGGAGTCGTTACCTGATAGGAGAGTTCTCACTTATGAAAGAGGAATATCATCCGTACTACGTACCTCTAACATCAATAATCGGGTTCATATTCGTCCACTTCTCAGCACTTTACTCAGACTTTATAGCACGGAAATACATCCAGTTGAGAGGTAAGATAAACGCAGGCAGTGGCTCCGTAGTTGGACAAACTGTTGCAGAGAACGCAGGACTAACAGTGCAGCAACTTTCCTCACAGCTAAACACGCTTTATGCCGGAGCTGTAAATCCTACTCTAGGAGCACTTTCCAGCATAGTTGGTACATGGCCACTAGCATTTATCGGAGTATCTCTTCTCGGCACAACAGTTATCTTAATGCTTGGAAGAAGATTTGATCTTGTCAACAAAGATATCAGCAGCGATTACTACCTTGGCGCATTCCTATCAACATTCTTCGTATGGCTGGTAGCATTCTCGCTATTCTTCCCACAGAACCCTATTTCCGCCATCCTGCCTTCAACAGTGGTTGTTATCGCCGGAAGTATATTCTACTACTTCGTAGTCGATCCCGACACCTCAATAGAGATCACACAGAGATGGTACCTGCTAATCCCATTCTTCTGGGCTATAACCAATATACTTGGCGCATCCAGCAGGTCGCGGCTAATATTCCTAGCATCCTTCCCGGTAGCATTTATGTCAGGCTACACAGTTTCAAGAGCAATTAACTATGTCAGAGAATACGATCTAAGTAACCTGACAGATAGAGCTGAAGGTAGAGAATTAACAATAGGTATCATAACCGCTATCACCGTAATAATGGTTATGATAAGCGCATCAGCAGGATATGCCTCTGTCCAGAGTATAAGCGAGAGCCCTAATTCTGCATGGATGGAAAGCCTGAACTACCTAGAGAACGAAACACAGCCCGACGAAGTTGTGCTTTCATGGTGGGACTACGGATACCACATCGAAACAATCGGAGAAAGATCAGCAGTAGCAGATGGAGGGAATCGGCGTTTCATGACAGATCAGGGCGGAGAGAATCTTCCTCCAAACATCGCCGACTTCTTCACCTCTAATGGTTCAGATACCTCCTTCCTCGGAAAGCATTCTGTTGATTATCTGATACTGGATCAGCCGATGATAGGTAAGTACGGAGCTGTAAGCCAGATTGCAAACAGAGAAAGTCCTTCAGATGCAGTTTCTCTGCTCTCATTCAGCACTCAGGATGTAAGCTCTGATACTGCGCTCAACAGCCAGACTGGAGAAGGAACCACAACTCTCAGAAACTCGCAGACAGGCTATACTCTTAACGTGCCTGTAAACGTAACCCGGGTAGGTCAGACTCAACTAACTGAGATATCTGGTCCTCCACAGCTAGCTCAAGGTAACAAACCTCGTGTTGGCTGCATGATTGAGGATGACGGAACCATCCATAACTTCGAAGGTGTTAGCAATAACGTTGGAAGTCTTGGAAATTATTGTGTAGCTGAAGACCCTATATTTACATTGAGCAGAGGTATGACCTATCAGTCTCAAGGATCAGTAGTACTTGTTCCTAGAGACCTTGCAGATACAGTTTTCATCCAGTTGATGTTCGGAGATGGAGAACAGCTTGAATGGGCTGAAAAAGTCGAACAAGGTTCAAACGGGTACATCCAGCTATGGGAGATAGATAGAGAGGAGTAGAATAATGATTGATCTTCTGATATTATCACTAGCAGTAGCAGGAGGTCTAATCTCTACTCTTATCCTTACTCCCTACGCAAGGACTTATCTAGGTAAATCAGGCATCTATGGGGTCGATCAGCAGAAGGAAGCACGACCTAAAGTTGCTACTTCTGGAGGATTAGCTGTTCTAGGTGGATTTATATTTATTACAACAATTATACTTGGTCTAACCGGTTTGCTAGATCTCTATATAATCGAACCTCGGTTTATTCTGGCAGGACTATGTTCTAGCCTGATAATCGCATTAATCGGCTTCATAGACGACATACATATTGCTCAAGACGAAGAAGTAAACATTGAATCGGTTCCAGGAGACGATCTTATTCACCGAGAAGGGCTTGGAAAAGCTGTGAAGATGTTAATGGTTCTGCCAGCAGCACTGCCACTGATTGTTGTAGGTGCTGGAACCAGAATAATGAATCTTCCGTTCATAGGAACTGTCGACTGGGGTCTTTTGTATCCTCTAGTATTGCTCCCTGTCGGTATGCTGTTTGTCTCTAACGTTGTAAATATGCTTGAAGGAATGAATGGTCTGGGAGCCGCTATGAGCTCTATAACCGCGTTTACACTTGGCGTTTATAGCCTGATGAATGGTCAGATAGGTGCTGCAGTGCTTGCTTTCGCACTTGGAGGCAGCCTACTAGGATTCCTGAGATATAACTTCTATCCTGCATCTATTCTTCCAGGAGATTCTCTAACATATCTATGCGGAGCAGTACTATTTGCAGTTATAGTTTTAGGTAATATCGAGAAATTTGCGATACCTGTATTTACACTATACTTCGTAGAGTTCTTACTGAAGGCTAGAAACAAGTTTGACGCGCATTCCTGGGGGTTGCTGAACAACGACGGTACGTTAACACCGCAGCATGAGAAGAATTATTCACTTACTCATCCTTTGATGAGAAGAGGTTTTACTGAGCCCGGTATCACCGTTGCGCTGTCAGCGGTGCATCTAGTGATATGTATTGGTTCTTTAATCCTTTTCGCCTTCTTCTGATCGGTTATACGGATCTTCTATCCTCTCTATATCATCGGGACGGTATGGGAAGGATATCTCTAGTATTTCCGCAACTTTGTTGTCGATATTCTGTATTTGGTGCTCTTCACCTGGGTTTACAGTTACGGCTTCGCCTTTGACTAGTTCTTTCATTCCTTCTTCAGTTCTAAGTACGGCAGCGCCTTTTTCCAGGTAGATGATGTCTTCTTGCTTGCTGTGTTTTGCGTAAGATGTTATTTCATCTCCATTGATGACCAGTCTTCTGATTCCTAGCATCCCTGACTGGCCTTCTACTTCTACCTGCGTTACAAGAACTTGTTCTTCGTATCCCCAAGGCTTCTCTATTCTGCCCATAAGGAGATATTAGAGTTTTAATCTCTTATAATTGACTTCTTACAGCTTGAAAATCAGGATTTCAACGCATTTTCCAGTTCCTGTTTGTCTGGTAGTGCCTCCATCGCACCTGTTTCAGTAGTTGATAGAGATCCTGCATGTACTGCCTTGCGTGTAGCTGTTTCCACTCCTTCATGCCTGTGAGCCAGGTATGCTCCTGCAAGAGCATCCCCTGCGCCCGTAGTGTCTTTCACATCTACTTCAGGTGGTTTCTCGGTGTACGTGTTGCCTTCTGTGAGAACTTCAACTCCTTCCGATCCCTTGCTTGCAACTACTTCATCAACCTTGTCAAGTACATGCTCTTTACCTCCTAGCTGGCCGAGTTCGTCTTCAGCCGCGAAAAGAATGTCTGTGTGCTCTACTATCTGTTTCAGTCTGTTGAGGTATCTTTCGTTTAACAGGCCTTCTCTCAAGTTGGGATCGAAACTCACCTTCGCGTCTGTTCTCTGTACTGTTCGTATTATGTTGGCGGCAGTTTCCGGATGTGTAAGGGGTAGCGATCCGATATGTATGATATCGTGATGGTGTTCAATCTGGTCTTCTTCGATTATTTTGTCTGCCCCTCTGTTGAAGCTGAATTCTGGTTCTGCATCGCCGTTTAATGCTACGAAAGCTAGCGTTGTCTTGTTTTCAGTTGAGCGTTGTACGTTTGACACGTTTACACGTTCTTTTCTGAGTCTGTTAACCAAGAAGTCGCCGAAGTAATCGTCACCTACGGTTGCTGTCATGTGGCTATCTGCCCCTAGTCTTGAGGCTGCTACTGCTACGTTTGCTGGTGCGCCTCCGGCTGTTTTCTGGAATTTGTGGTTTTCTGCAAGTCCTTTTTCGTGTTGGCCGATCATGTCGACCAGTAGTTCTCCGATACAGTTTATTCGAACGATTGTCGTACACCCTCCAGGTATTGTCTTACGTCTTCGATTTCGTCTTCTTTTTCTCCATCTGCCAGTTCTCCTGCTACTACTCGTCCTTCAGGTTTGTCAAGTCCGAGTTGTACAAGTTCTTCGATGCTCGCAGGGTTTCCTGGCATTGTCAGCTGGTTTAGAACCCAGCCGGTAGTATGATGTTCAGGGTTAGAGTCTCCTACGTAGAGTGTGGCTTCGTCGACTTTTTCTCGAGCGCGTTCTACTGTTGGTCCAACTGCCACACCGAACCCGTCGGTTTCATGTGCAAGTCTTATTGCCTCGATATCTCCGTTGCTGTCGCCGGTGTATACTAGTTCTTGTGGGTCTCTCTGGAGTTCTTCGTTATAGAACTGTTGCAAGTTGTCTCTTTTCTCTCCCTGCCCATTGTAGAATCTTTCCTGATCTTGATGATTGAAATCACCTGCGATTATATCTTTGAAATGGCCGTTAGTCTGTGCTTTTGCTACAGGATGGTAGCCTGCTGTTGAGAGGATGTTTAGTGCATCCTGTTGGGCTCTGTATTCCAGGAATGCTTCAAAACCTGTTCTTGAGGGTATGTCCAGATCATGTCGTTTTTCTTCGGCGTATTCTGCGAACTCCGGATTGTGATATAGAAATGTGACGAGCTGGTTGCTGTGTCCTCGTGGCATATCTTCGTCTACAGCTTCTACGAGTTCCTCGAACTGATTTTGGTCGAACTCTCCATTGTTTGGTAGAGTTTCTTCACTAATTGAATCTGGTATATATTGAAACTCTCCTTCGTAGTCTGCTGCAGCTTGCATTAGTAGGTAGCCGGAGTCGTGTGGGGTTACTGTGTTGTCCCAGTCTGTTGCGTAATCTCTTGTTTCTACTTCGCTCATCGTAATACCTCGTAATATGTTATGATGTATTACCTTACTTAGTATTTAAAACCTACCGGAACACATACATTGGATATGAACGGAAGTTTCCTCAGAGACGTCTTAACCGGCGAATCAAGAGCATACGGCTTTACAATCGCTTTCTGGGGATCCGGTCAAGCACTTGCATACCACGCCACATCAATAGCACCTGCCAACGTTTTCTCATACGGTCTAGGAGCTGTAACTGGCTTCAGCATCATGGCCTTCTTCGCATTCAGAGAAGCACTACAGCCAGCCAAATACGAGAAATCTGAATACATGGTCATGAGCATGATGCATTATCTAGCCGCTTTGCTTCCAATTGCATTAGCTTACCTCTACGGAAACTACATGAGCGGTAACGCATTATTCTTCGCAACCGGTGCTTCAGTATCACTAACCTACAACATTGCAATGGTGCTGGAAGAGCTGTTTTCAGAAGAAGCTAGAGAGATCGAATCAAACTTAATGCAGCGTTTATGAAATATCAACCCATTCTCCGCCATAAATGTAGCCATTGATACGGTCATCCTTAGTGAGATGTTTGAATACTTCTACAAGATCAGTCTCTGCTTTATCATCTACAACCGAAAAGATCTCTGGTTCTAAAATGTACGTTCCTGCGTTGATCAGCTTGGTTGCAGGCTTGCTTGGCTTTTCTTCGAAGCCCATGACCTTCTGACCCTTCAAGGTTATTACTCCATACTGCGATGCAT
>JBLGBK010000002.1:0-122604 GCA_047617785.1 Colwellia polaris
ATTAGTACCTACCACTAACTCCTTCAGAACAATTTCCTCAAATAGAATCGAAATAGTAACAACAAGCTACTCAACAACCACCTCCCAAATAAGCAACCTCCTCAGAAACGAAATCCTACAAATAACCTCAAACCAACAAACAACAAGAAACACAAGAATCAATAGGCTTACCGAAGCTAGCCTGGAAATAATAACTGCCGAAACAGGAGGATTCACAGGTTCAAGACTGATATCAGAGAACATACAGAGCCCTGAAAGCATAACCTCGTTCAGCAGCTTAATCAGAACACAGGAAACCTCAAGCGTCTTCCTTGGAATCGCATCAAGATCAATCAGCGGAGACCGAATAATTTCAGAAATATTGCCTCTAGACATGCAAGCTAGCAGAGCAAGTAATTCAGCAAGAGAGACTAACCTCGAGACAGAATTAAGCCAAAGCCTATCGCGTACAACGCTAAATCTAAGAGATAACATAGAGAGAATAATACTGGAGAGCGAGACCACCCGAGAAGCAGGCGTCGCAAGGATAATACAACAGCAAATAGTACCAGAAGACCAAGAAACCATAACCTCAACACTGGCTAGAATCACCAAAGAAACATTTTCCCCCGGCATAACAACAGAAAGGTCAACAACACTAGATAGAATAAACACAATAACAACAAGCTACTCAACAACCACCTCCCAAATAAGCAACCTCCTCAGAAACGAAATCCTACAAATAACCTCAAACCAACAAACAACAAGAAACACAAGAATTAGCAGAGTTATATTTGATAGAGTTACATCAGATACAACAGAAATTAGAAACATTCTAATTCAGCGAGTAGATCAGGTTGGCGTTGAAAGTACAGTCCTTAATAGTCAAGAAGTAGTGAACATAAGAACAGTAACTGAAGCTCTAGTCGGAGAGGAAGCCGTCAACACAGGATCAAATCTAGGTCGCCTATTTACATCAGAAATTAATACAGCTATAACCGGAAGCCGAACAGTCCTAGATCAGAGAAATGTTCAAAACCAGATAACAGCTACGTCAAACACACTAACTGCTTTGGACGTATATAGAACCTTAAGCGAGTCATACACCTCAATAGATCGAAACTTTTACAGAACATCAGTAGGCCGGACCATAGAACAACAATTAGAGTTCAATGAAAATATAGATATACAATCCTATGTTTCAAGATTAAACACTGATACCTTTTCAGGATCAATCGCATCAAGCACGCTTCTAAGCCTCAATCGCGACGAATCCTTAGGACTCAGCTTAGAAGCTGACACCCTAAGCTCAAACATGCTATCAAGGATTAAAGCAGAAAACCTGATGGTTCAAGGCGTCATTAGTACGGAAAGCAATCTCGACAGAGCGGTTACAGAAATTTTATCTGGAACAGACAACCTAATTACAGAAAGCTGGAACAAAAGATTCCAAAGCTTGAATCTAGGAGCAAATACCGCGACTAATAGAAATTCTGCTCTTCAAAGAATTGCTCCTCAGGGAATTACTGGCAGCTTCATATCTTCGCGAGCAGTTACCGTAGATCGCCTGCTAAATAACGATTTAAGCGTTGAAATGCCTGGTTACAGGAACTTATTACAAGATAGAACAGTTGATTCTGTTTTGAGCATCTCAGACACAAACACTGAAGCGCTTCAATACGGAAGAGTGATCAGAGATGCCATCATTCAAAACGATCAGAACTTTGGCTCCTCATTCCTAGGCCGAACACTGGTGCAGACACTAAATCTAGGAGAAAATACAACTTCCGGTTCTGCCCTCAACAGAATAACCACAGAAAGTGTCGGAACAAGCACATCTATCTTTTCCTTTAGTAATATTTTCAGAACTGAAGAAACACCTATTTCGTCAAGAAACAGTATTATAACTAGTTCAGATCTAGTAAGATCCTTCGGCCAGAATATTTACTCTGCCTCTAAAGCCACGCAATCTGTAGCCTTCCCACGGATAGTAGAAGATCAAATAAGCTACTCTGCTGAGATACTCTCAGACAACTTCATTAAAACAGTAGTAGAACTAGGAATAGAAGCAGGAACTTCAGATTCAAGACAATCATCAAGCTACAGACTGGTATCAGACCTAACAGGCATAAACGAGGAAATTTTCACGGCTTCAAATCTTAAAAGAGATCTTACACCTGAAATAGTCTCAGATATAACTTTTAACACTCAGATCTTCCAGACTCGAGACATATTGACTGGTTTAAGCTTTAATGAGCAGTCTATTTCAACACCTCGGATAATTAGAAGCTTTGAGGAAACCTGGGAGATCAGTCGCTCCATAAACCTCGAATCAGCTCTATCAAGAACTATAGGCGAAACATTAGAAGTTAACGAGGAAGAAATCGCATTCAGTAATCTAGCTCGCCTTACAACAGAACAAATCAACTCAGAAATAGTATCCCAGCAAACTATCGCGATAAGCAGAGATGTAACTACCTACCTAGAAAATACCTTCTCCACAGACGTAGTAAGCGATATCTCAAGAAATAGAGATATAAGCATTCAAGCTACAAGCAGGATCTTCTCTGAATCACTAGTCAACAGAAACCTTGTTACAGATGTTGATACGACATTTAACCTAGCCCGACAAGCTCTAAGGCCAAGAACGGTAGAAGATATAATCAGAACAACCAATGCCCAGCAAAGAACGATAGTCAATATTAGAGAAGTAACCCAAATACTGCAAGCAAACTCCAATATAGACCGATTAGAAAGAGTGAACAGATTGCTTACACAGGAAATAGAAAACAGTATACTATCACAGCAATCAACCAATCTAAACAGGTTATTAAGCCAAGACATAGGTGCTGAAAACCAGTTTAGCAGAAACCTAGTTACCGGAAGATTTTTGGCATCAAGTCTTCAAGCAACACCGGTTGAAGAGAGGAGTTTAGCTCTTGCCCGGTTCATGGAAAGCAATATAGAAACTGAAGCTATTACAGATCAGATTGTATCCGCAGAAAGAACAATTATGACCGGATTAGATCTAGCCAGTTCAGAAGATAGCCTGTCAATATACCCTAGATCGCTAGAAGAAATTTTGAGGCCAAAAACCAGCACAGAGACGCAGTCAGCTTTAAGAAGGGCTTTATCTCAAGGATTAATCACAGAAGAGCAAAGCCTTACACAAGAGCTGCTTAAAAGAGTTACTAACGAGGAAATAGAGACTGAATCAAATATGATTCAAGATCTATTGGCTCCAAGAGCTATTAATTCCAACATTGGATACGGAACCGGGCTTAGCTCAGGAATGACTCTCCAAAGACTAGTAATACAGAATACAGGTTTAGTACCAGAACAATCAAGATCTTACAGCGGTGCCAGATACATTAGAACAGGAATAAGTATGGGCATAAGCGAGAGCAGCCGTTGGGGTTATGAAATATTTGAAGCAGTAGTAAATACAGGAATAGAATTTAACCAAGACAATCAGAGAAGTATCTCCGTTCTCAGAGGAGTGACAGAGGAACTTGGCCTCGAATGGTTACTTGGCATCGCCACCCCAGGAACAGACGACGAAGAAAGCTCTGATGACGGGTCCAGCGGATCAGACGGAGACGGAGGATTCGGTGGCGGAATAATAGATCCAGTAACAGGAAGCCCCGAGATATCTTTCACAGACGAAAGGTTAACATTCAAACTTTCACCTGGAGAATCCGCCTCCTCAGAGATAGAGCTTAGAAACACCGGAGATGCTGAAGCTGCAACCAACATAGAAATAGAGCGAGCTAATTCGCCTACAATAGATGCAATAAACTTACAGAAATATGAATACAATATAGAGCCCGAGGGAACCATCCAACCAATAATAGACATAACAGTGCCCGAGTTCCTTGCCGACGAGAACCTTTCTGGCAGAGTTCTGGAGAGGAATATAATAGCAACTTCAGGCGAAACAAGCGATGTCCTACCTGTTAACATCTTAGTTGAAGGAGAGGAAGAGGAGTTACTCGATGTTAGGATGAATATTCTAGATAATACAGTTACAGAGGGCGAAAACATAGATTACAACTTTGAAATTTTCAACCTAGGCCAAAGCGGAAGAGTAGATATACGACTCTACACTACTGTAACCAACAGTACCGGAAGCGTTATTCATGAAGAAAAGGAGGAAATTGCCGTCCAGACTTCAACATCAGTAGCAAGAAAACTAGATATTGATCTTGCTCCTGGACAGTACAAGCTTGAAACAGAAGCTCGATATGCAGATAAGGACGCCTCGTCTTTCTCAACAATTACTGTAGAAGAGGCAGAAGAAGATCATAGCCTGCGGAATATTGCGGTAGCTCTTGGAATAGTGGTCCTTATGGTAGGATCAGCTATTATAGCCATCATAGGTTACCGTAGGAAAAGACGAACAGATTACGATAAGTTAATACAGAGAAACGTTGATGAAATCAAGGAATACACAAAAGGTCATGAGATCAATTTCCGGAAGCTGCGTAAGGAAGAAGAAAAGCACAAAGACAGAACAGAACTAGAAGAGTGGGCTGCTAAGAGAGCACCATCTATGCAAACAGAGGAAGAAGATGAAGATAAATCCAGCGATAGTTCAAACTCTCACTCTCAAAATGAGAAAGAGAAAGACGTTCCAGATAATGTATGTGATGTCTGTGGCGAAGAATTTGAGAATGCCACAGGAGTGAGACTTCACAAACAGGCGATGCACTGAATAACACCTCAAATAAACTTAGATACAACAGGATAGCGCATTTATACTGCAAAAAGATTAAATAAGAGCATAAATCATAATTAAACGTGGAAAACAGGCTCGACGCAATAGATTATGCAGTAGCATTAGCAATACTCCTTATATCAACTCTAGCAGGATTAATACACCATTTCACCCCTGTAAAGATACCAATTATATACATGGAAATTACAGGCTTACTGATATTTCTAACTGGAGTAGGCATAATGTACCTGATAGCCAGAAAAGCCGAAAACAGGGTAGGCCGACACATAAAAGTAGTATGTATAGGCGCTCTATTTTTCGTTATGGCCTGGAGCCACAGAATTGCAAAAGGACAATTAGAACTAGAAAACTACGGACTAACAGACAACGTTACTTCTTCATTCTTTGTCACTCTCGCTGTAGGAGGAATGATTCTTATGACCTACGGATTCTACATGGTGAAAGAAGAAGTACAGCTAGACAACAAAAACACGTAGAAATTTTAAGGAACTCACCGATATAGAATCAATGCCTGTTGCCTTCTCAATTATAACAAAGTCGGACAAGATAGATAGTGGACCCTCAGGGATTTGAACCCTGGGCCTTCCGCTTGCAAAGCGGACGTTCTGCCAGACTGAACTAAGGGCCCGAAAAGTTGCGGGCTATGTAATTCTTTCTGTAGGTGTAATCTTTTAAAACAAAACCTGCCGGATTTAACGTTTAAATCACGGTTGAACCCAGTTTCAGAATCGCAGCCCACCCACCTATATAAAGTTTAGAGAAGTCTTTCTTGGTGTCGAGAACAAAGGACCTTTTCCAGAGGATTTTACCTTCATGGTAGGATCCAATAAGGAGGGGGTTTTTAACCTTTAAGCTCGACCACATATTACACGAACCAAGGGGCGTCCCGAATATGAGGATGTCCTTAGCACGAACCCGTCACCTGAATCACATCATGTGGGTGACAGTAGTGCACACCAAAAAATATACTAGAGGGTGTAAGAAGGTTTAATCAGATTCCAAATTTTTTACCGGAACACTCGACAAATTTTTTGTATCTGTACCAAGTACTTGATGAAACAAATCAAGCTGGTACCCGAACCATTACTGCTGTCAAGCTAGTTAGTGAATGGCTCGGCTCGAGAAGCCGACGAAGGACGTGGCAAGCTGCGATAAGCTTGGGCGAGGTGCATGCAGCCATAGAGCCCAAGATTTCCGAATGCGACTTCGTAACCTGGTTCGCCAGGTTAACGCGCAAGCGTAGGCAACGCGGTGAACTGAAACATCTCAGTAGCCGCAGGAAAAGAAAGAAATTATCCGATTCCCTTAGTAGCGGCGAGCGAAGAGGGAACAGCGCAAACCGAACGTCTCTCCGAGAGGAGTTACGAATGTGGTTCGGTATTCCATTGGAACCAATCAACTGAGTTTAACACTTGCTGGAAAGCAAGGACCATAGAGGGTGATAGTCCCGTAGGCGAAGGTTGAAACGTTCACTCGGAATACCAAGAGTACCATGGGTTGGAAATCCTGTGGGAAGATGGAAGGCACTATCCTTCCAACGCTAAATACTTCTCGAGTCCGATAGCACACTAAGTACCGTGAGGGAAAGCTGAAAAGCACCCCTAACCAGGGGTTGCAAAGACCCTGAAACTAACTAGTCCTAGGCTAGTTATGGCACACAAGCATCGAAGCTCTTTAACAAACCAGGCGAGAGCCTGTAGTAGGACGGAGCGGAGCAGTGTCATAACATCCGTTTTGAAAAACGGGGCAGGGAGTTGGATTGCCGTGGCGAGGCTAACCACTGTTTTCAGTGGGGAGTCGTAGCAAACGCAAGAAGCCCGCAGCACGTTTTACGTGCCAGGGGCCTCGTATTAACTTGCGAGAAGTCACCGCATCCTTATCCGAAGCTGGTCGATCCTGGTCTGGCCCGGATGAAGCGGCGCGAAAGCTCCGTGGAAGTCCACACCGTTGCTGCGTTACAGGCGCTCGGATGAGCTAGATCAAGGGGTGAAATGTCAATCGAGATCAGCAATGGCTGGTTCCTCTCGAAATAGATCGAAGTCTAGCCTCTGGCGAGACGGCTTACGAGGTAAAGCTACTGATTTTGGGTTTCTGAGCTCGCGCTCAGGCCCGAAGTCAAACTCTGAACTCTTAAGCGTCGTAGACCCAGGGAGCGAGGGCTGGTGGGTAAGCTACCAGTCCGAAAGGGAAACAACCCATAGCAAGGTTAAGGCCCCCAATTCCTAACTAAGTGTCATCGAGGATGTCCCGGTTCTCAGACAGCGGGGAGGTTAGCTTAGAAGCAGCTACCCTTTAAAGAAAGCGTAACAGCTCACCCGTTGAGAACCAGGGCGCCGTAAATGGACGGGGCTCAAGTTAGGAGCCGAGACCTTGCCAACGTCTTTGACGTTGGGTAGAGAGGCGATCCACGCAGGATAGAAGCATGGGCGTAAGCTCGTGTGGACCGCGTAGGATATGACAATCCTGCCGGCAGTATCATCATTAGACAGGTGCGAATCCTGTCCACCGTAAGGGTAAGGGTTCCTCAGCAATGATTATCAGCTGAGGGTTAGTCGGTCCTAATCCATACCGTAATTCGAATATGGAGAATAGGGAAACAGGTTAATATTCCTGTACCTCCTCACATTTATCTGACGTTTCGGGATATCGGAAGCTGCGCCTTCGCGCAGTCCAAGCATGCTGATGTATGGCGAGCGTAATGCTTAGAGCCTACAAAGCTGTGATGGGCCTGGGAAGAATCCCGGGTTTCCGAGACTCCTGGAACCCTTGAAAAGGTGTGAGAGACCGTACCCAGAACCAGCACAGGTACCCTGGCTGAGTAGGCTAAGGTGTCTCGGGTGTAACGCGATTTAGGGAATTCGGCAAGTTAGCCCTGTACGTTCGCAATATGGGGTGCCTATCCTCTAGCTAGGATAGGTTGCAATTACTAGGGAAGCTCGACTGTTTACTAAAAACGTAGCCGACTGCTAGTCCGAAAGGATTTGTATAGTCGGCGACTCTTGCCCAGTGCCAGTACCTGAACACTCCGTACAAGGAGACGAAGGGCTGGTAAACGGCGGCGGTAACTATGACCGTCTTAAGGTAGCGTAGTCCCTTGCCAATTAATTGTTGGCCCGCATCAATAGAGCAACGAGGCTTCCACTGTCCCAAATCGTGGCCCGGTGAACCCGCCGTACCGGCGCATAGGCCGGTGACTCCCGGTGGGAAGCGAAGACCCTGTGAACCTTTACTGCAGTCTATCGTTGCGGCGGGGTTCCAGATGTGAAGTGTAGTTAGGAGACGTTACAGAGGCGCGGCCGCTAGGTCGTCGCCCAGTCGATCATGGGACACTAACCTTCTGGAACCCTGCTGCTTGACCTCTACGGAGGGACAGCGGTAGCTGGGCAGTTTAACTGGGGCGGTATCCATCTGATAATCAATCAGATGGGTCCAAAGGTAGGCTCAGTCCGGTCAGAAATCGGGCGTAGAGTACAAGAATAAAAGCCTGCCTGACTGGCTTCTTGACAGTTAGAGGAGCCAGGCGCGAAAGCGTGGTCTAGCGAACCCCTGAGGCCAAGTAGTGAGGCCCAGGTATGACAGAAAAGGTACTCCAGGGATAACTGGATTGTCTGAGGCGCGAGCTCACATCGACCCTCAGGCTTGTTACTTCGATGTCGGCTCTCCGTATCCTGGCTGTGCAACAGCAGCCAAGGGTGAGGGTGTTCACCTATTAAAACGGATCGTGAGCTGGGTTTAGATCGGCGTGAGCCAGATCTGCTGCTATCTGCCGGGAGTGTTTATCAGTCTGAGAGGAAAGTTCGGACAGTACGAAAGGAACCCCGAACTGAGGCCTCTGGTGTATCGGTTGTCCGAATGGGCAGTGCCGAGTAGCTACGCCTCACGGGTGTAAGAGCTGAATGCATCTAAGCTCGAAAGCCTCCTCAAAAAGAGACTGAATCCACTCTCAGTAGAAGACGAGTTGATAGAGTGGCGGTGTAAGGACCAAGGCAACGAGGTCTTTAGCCGACCACTACTAATCGTGGGTTCCAGTAATGTGGACGGTACCAGCTTGAGTTTTAACATCTTGTAATTGGTATTCCGTCGATGTTCCGGAACGAATTTAGAATCTGATTAAACCTTCAAATTTTTCTCTAGTACTTTCTATAATGAATAAATTTTTCTCATTGATTGATGTTAGTGATATAAGCTTTGTCATCGATTTCAATGTTTGTTAGAGGATCACATCCTCCTTCACAGAGTTCAAGTTGAGCTGGTGTGACCTCTCTCGCCGGTTATGCGGTGAGGAAAGTCCCGACTCCGGGATAGTTGAACGTTCAATCGTTCAATGAGTGTGTGCAGCAGATGAACAGTCTGTCGTCTGAAAAGACGCGAACATACACGCGTTAACCAGTGTAATAATCTGGATAGCAGTATGTAACCTGCACAGGTATCAGAAACGATACGCCCTTACTGATATTTCCAGGTAAATGAGCAGTTTTGCGAGCCTTGAAATCAGTAAACAGGTGATGAAACGCGACCTGTCTTTGCATCCGGAGCAAGCAGTAACCAAACTGTGCAATGTACGCAGAAAAAACAGATAACTGCGCCAGAGTTAAATGTGGTCGTAGAAACAGAATCGGGCTTACTACCAACCGCTTGAAAACGGTTTGAAGGAGGATGTGACTGTAACCCTTTACTTCTATAAGTTTCGAACTATGGGTTTCAAAAAAGCTACAGTCAAGTGTTAATATATGGCAAAAGAAGAAGGTGGCATGCTTCCATCCTCACAGGGTGGACTGATGATGTATACCGATGCAGACACCGGTTTTGATCTTGACCCTAAAATAGTTATTGGACTAGGTGTAGGCACAGGTGTAATAGCTATCTTAGGACACGCAAGACCTATTTTAGCAGGAATCTTCCTATAAAAAACTGATACTCTAACAGTACTTTTTATGGGCCCGTAGCTCAGCCTGGACAGAGCAACCGGCTTCTAACCGGTAGGTCGAGGGTTCAAATCCCCCCGGGTCCGTACACCTCATACATAAATGATAAGCTATGGTTAAACAGGGAAAACTAGATTCCAGTATTTTAGAACAACGTTCTACTAAGGGTGCCGATATTGAAGAAGACTCATTATACTTTAAGCCTGCAGAATACCGGCAAATAATCGAACTTCCGGGCGGTTATACCACAGATATAGAAAACGAATACCAGGCCATGACTGAACTTCATGAAGTAGCTGAAGATCTTGTAGTTAAACCTTACTTTCTGACTGATGATCCAGAAGGCTACGTTATGGAGTATATTGAGGGAATTAGCCTGAATAAGGCATTAAATCAGGAAAGAGAGGTCTATAACTTTGAAGAAGTGATTGAAGACCTTCATAGCCTCGGCAAAACAATAAGATCGGAAGGAATACCTCACGGCGATATCAGAAATAGAAACTTTATAGTGGAAGATTCTGGGAGCTTAAAGGCTATTGATGCCGCAGGTATACCTGAAGATGTTGAAAGTCCTGGAGTCGGGACTTTACGCGACCAAGCCGTCATCTGGGATATTGTAGATATAAACGACATAATTGATAAGATAGCAGATAAAACAAAGACCCGGATAGATGCCGGAGAATATCACATTGAGACCCCGGTTCAAAATATTACGCAATAACGCAAAAGGAAAATTTTAACAGTAATAAACAGCTATACCTACATATGAGCTTCTCTATAAAATCCGTTAAGAGGGATGCCGACAACCCGGATGATGTCCTGATAACTGAGGAAGCCTTGGATATACTGAGCAACATCCTTGAAGAGGAAGGTGTTAATATTCTTGAGAAAGCTACCGAAATAGCAGAAGAGAAAGATAAATCAACCGTAAAAGGAGAAGAGATCAGAAAAGCTTTCTTTGAAGGTTAGTTGTCAAGACCTGATAGTTCATTTTGCAGATTCTGCAGTTCACTATTGAGCTGTGATACAGAGTCATCAAGTGAAACATCGCTGTGCACTTCAGCTTTCGGAGGTTTACTTACCTCACCATCCTGTACCTCAGGCAATTTCTGATCAAGATCTGTCATTTTAGCGTTAAGACGGTCCAAGTTCTGGTTGACCTTATTGATTGATTCCTGCT
This sequence comes from Colwellia polaris, assembly GCA_047617785.1. GTDB lineage: Archaea > Nanohalarchaeota > Nanosalinia > Nanosalinales > Nanosalinaceae > JBEQAZ01. The sequence goes on from JBLGBK010000002.1 coordinate 10,823, forward strand.
TTATGGAGTTCACACGCCGCAGAATATCTGTCGCTTCACGTATATTGGCTACAAGCTGGTCTATATCCTCAAGATCTTCCTGTAGATGTTGCTTGTTATCAAGTTTGACGTAAAGCTGTTCCTGATCAGGACTCATAACTAGTTATTTCTCAAAGCCTGTTATTAAAAATAACTTAAGATTTCAAACCTCGATACATCAACAATCCCGAAACAGTGACGCATACAGCTATTACACCGATAAATACCGGGGTTCCCAGATACTGAAGTACTATGCTTGTAACGGCTATCGGAAGCAAGAGGAAAGAGTTAAGGACTACATACTTCAGGAAGACCTTAGAGTCGTAAAGTTCCGAATTAGGATTTAAACCGGTTAGATAAGACACTAAGCTGAGAGAGACAAATGTTGAAGCATAAAGTGCGAGAAGAGAAAGCGCAAACTGGCCTGAATAAAAGTAAGCAGATACACCTAGAAATAGTGTGGTCAATGGAACCGATAGGAATACGAAAGCTCTAAACTTAGATTTAACCAGCATTTCCCTATTAATAGGTAAGTGGAGATAATCCTGTTCCTCGTCAAATCTGTTAACCCAGTTATAAACTGAGATTGTGCTCATACCAAGCAGTACGCTGTATGTAATCAACGGATTCTGCATGAAGACCTTCTCGAAAGGGAGGTTAAGAACTGCAAGCCAGTAAACACCGGTAAGGAGTAGCAGCGTGAAGAAAATCTTGAGCAACCCTCCCGCAGACCTTGAAACATCTTCTATAGTCTTAGAAGTTAAAGCACCTCTCTCAGATACGTAAGATAGATTGAAAAGCGAAGGTGAATGCATACCTGTTCTAGAAAGGATAAAAGATACAACTGCGCCTCCCAGAAAGCCCGCAAATATTTTCAGAACCACTATAGGCATGAATACCATGTATGCTACACTAAATCCTGCGAAAATCGGTATTATGAACATCAGGCTGTAGTATATAGCATCATTCAATACGAAAAGACCTAATAGTTTGTTTTGAGATATTGGAAGCGTTCTAGAAGTATAGACCAGCAGACTTCTATCGCCGATAAGATTTTCTGCTTCATCACGAGAACTGAAACCCACCAACCCCGCAGCCAGACCTAGCAAAACACTGAAACCTGTCAGACCGAGAGTTACTTCTGTAGCTGCAAGCTCAGAATAAATTCTGAATGGGTATAGAGTTACCAGCGTGATTGCAAACACAGTCAGAGGAAATAGCTTGAAGTACCGACCTTTATACATATCTGCTTGCATCCGGTACTGCTCTTTCAGCATTCGTTTCAGTATCATTGAGTAGCGAATAGATGTTTCTTCAAGTTTTCAACTTCAGATATATTTTCCTGTATTCTACCGTCATCTAGAAACAATACATTGTCACACATTTCTTCGGCTAGATCAAGTAAGTGAGTACAGAGGAAGATACTGCCAGTATTCTCTGCGTATTCTTTGAAGAGCTTCTTTGCCTCTTCCTGTATAAATGGATCCAAGTTGATCAATGGTTCGTCGATGAAGACAAGCTCTGGTTCGTGGAAAAAGGCCTGTATAATCATAAGTTTCTGTCTCTCTCCCTTAGATAACTCTTTGGTTGGTTTATCCATTTTACCTTCTAGATTGAACCTTTCTATCCATTTCTGTTTAACTATTTCTGTATCACGTATATCTGCGATGTACTGAAGATATTCATTACCAGTGAGAAAGCTTGGCGGATCTTCTCGTTCTGGTAGAACTCCCAGATGTTTTCTGAGCTCTACTGGATCGTCCCACGGGTCTCTTCCAAGAACTTCGACTTTTCCTTTATCTCTCTGAATCTGGCCTGTCAGTATCTGCACGGTTGTAGATTTACCTGCCCCGTTAGGCCCTATTAGGCCAGTTATGCTGTTTTCCTCCATCTCAAAGCTTAGGTCTTCTAGAACCGTATTGCCACCATAGGACTTGGAGAGATTATCTATTTCTATTACAGACATAAATCTTCTAAACTAAATTTGGTGTTCGCCGAATTAAATAGTAACTAACATAGACGTAACCGCGGCGGAAAAGGTAAAATTAGAGTGGTTCAGAGGTGTTCAAAGTTTTCATCACCCAGGATTTTGTATCTCCCGTCAGAAACTTAGGTTCCTCATCATCACCGGAAAAACCATTTAATAGCTATTCTTCGTGGTATACTCCGCTATAACCTTCTTCTGTCTCCCGAATCTTTTCAAAGACTATCTGATTCAAACGCGCATTCTCTTTAATCTCGACTCCTTCAGAATTGTCAACTGAGATCTTGAAGCTGCCGGTACCTGTAAAACCCGAGTCCCATACTGCATTTTCAATAGTCACTCCCATGCGCAGAAGGGATGAGCGCGGATAGGCATACCCTACAAGATTATTTGGTATGTCAACCTTCTCGTTCATCACAACCTTGTATGTTCCTTGTTCAAGCTCCCACCATCCATACTCGTCTTCTTGATTCTTTTTCTCTGGTTGAATAGGTGTTGACTCCGGTACCTCTCGTTCATCATTCGAGAAGTCCAGTTTACCAGAGTCTTCATATCTGTGGATTTCAGCTGCTGTAAGATCAAAACCTTGTGGCGTCAACTGTGTATCAAGATGGACATAGTTCTGTATCAGTCCTTGCTCTTCAATCAGTTCACGGAGCTGTTCTCGATTCAAAGTCATACTGAAAAATAGTCTGCGGAAATGTATTAAGTTTTCCAGTGAAAAGTACGGAAGCGCATAAAAAACTGGCTTAAACAGTGATTGTATTGTAATACAGGTAATTCAAAAATGATTGACAGAACATACACACACGATATAACACCGGAAGATGACGGTGAAACAGTCAGCGTAGCTGGCTGGGCACATGAAATCAGAGACCTTGGAGGTCTAACGTTTGTAATTCTACGAGACCGAGAGGGGCAGATCCAGGTAACATTCAAAGAAGATGATAATGAAGAGCTTTTCGAGAAAGCGCAGGAAATAGGTAAAGAAGACCTTATTCACGTAACAGGTACTGTAGAGGAGACAGACCAAGCTCCAGGCAACAGAGAGCTTAAACCAGATTCTCTAGAAGTTATCGGAGAAGCAGAAAGCCCACTACCTATGGACATCTCCAAAGATATCGATTCCGATCTATCAACACGACTCGATAATCGATTTATCGACCTTAGAAAGCCAGAAATTCACGCAATCTTCTCACTCAAATCCAAAGCAATGAACGCAATGGAAGACTGGTTTGAGGAAGACGGTTACATCAACATCGACACCCCTCTAATTTCAAAAGGAGGAGCAGAAGGAGGAGCAGAACTTTTCCCAGTAATCTACTATGAAGAAGAAGCCTTCCTATCCCAAAGCCCACAACTATACAAGCAGATGCTTATGGCTGCCGGATTCGACAAAGTCTACGAAACAGGAACAGCATTCAGAGCAGAAGACTTCGCAACTTCACGGCACGTCTCCGAGATCGCGATGTTCGACGTAGAACTCGCATTCATAGAAGACCACCACGACGTAATGGACGTACACGAAGAAAGCCTGCGACACACACTAAGAGAAGTTAAGAAGAACGCAGCTGATGAACTTGATATCCTGGACGTCGATCTAACAGTACCGGAAGAGGACTTCCCACGCATCACATTCGAGGAAGCACGTGAAATCCTGAAGGAAGAATACGATCACGTTCCTGAGGACGAAGGCGATCTAGACACCAAAGGAGAGAAGCTTCTCGGAGAATACTTCGAGGAGAAAGGACATCCAGCATTCTTTGTCATCGGTTATCCTGGCGAAAAGTTCTACTACATGCAGGAAATCGAAGGTGACGACGTAGCAAGCCGAAAGTTTGACCTGATCTACAAAGGGCAGGAACTATCCAGCGGAGGACAGAGACAGCACGACTTCGACACACTGGTTGAATGGATGGAGAAACAAGGCGTTGACAAGTCCAACTTCAGCTTCTATCTAGAAGCGTTCAAGTTCGGTATGCCTCCACACGGAGGATACGGAATGGGGATCGACAGACTGATCCAGAAGATCGCAGAACTGGACAACATCAAGGAAGCAATTCTATTCCCACGAGATCCAGACAGACTAACGCCTTAATCTCCTCTCTTACTTTCTTTTTTATTTCTCTTTTAGTTTCTTCCAGCAATACCTAACTAGCGCTCCGCCAAGAATCAGATACGGTACAATTACCGAAATTACGAACACCCAGAACATTAGCACCAATATACCTAGCCCTGAAGAAGCAAGAAACACCATTAAAGTACCTAATACAGGAAATAGGGCGGCAACGCAAAGCGAATACTTTGAGCTACATTCAAATCCTTTGTAGTATGCGTAAGTTGAGATTGGCGGTAAGATAATTAGAGGCGAAACAATATAGAGTACAAACCTCAGTTCTGGAGAACCTGACGATAAGTAGTAGAAAACCAGTAATGAGAACAGGCTCAACGCAGCTTGAATAGAAAGAACAACTTTTCTGTCCGAAAGCCTGCTTTCTGAGAATTTACGTTTAAGTTTGTAACTTCAGAATAGATTACACCATTCCTCTACTTTTAATACCACGTTGAAAAATAGAGATATTTTCTGTCATCAAACCCTAACACTGTCTAGTTGAGTCACTTTCCCTGCCGTTTTTTAACCTACAGAACCATATCATAAATGCATGGTAGAGCAGGAACTAGAGCAGAAAAGCGAGGAAGAGAATAATAGAGAAGCCAAGGGAAAGACCAAGATAAACAAGGTCACCTCCAAAGGATTCAAGTCTTTCCAGCGTAAAACAGCTGTACCATTCTACGAAGGACTTACCGCTATCGTTGGAGAGAACGGATCTGGTAAATCCAATATTATAGACGGCATGAGTTTTGTTTTCGGACGTAGAAGCTCCAAACTTCGTGCAGAAAAAATGGAGCAGCTTATTTTCAACGGCGGAGAATCACGTAGCGAAGCCGACTTTGCGCATGTAACCGTATATCTAGACAATTCTTCCGGAATTTTTGATGAATTTTTGGACGAAGATGAAGAAGCTGAGGAAGTAACTGTCGGACGTAAGATCACACGTGCGGGATCCTCAATGTATAAATTCCAAGGAACGAATTGCAAGCGAGAACTTATCGACAGATTAGCCAACAAAGCCGGCATAGACCCAGAAGGATACCACTTCGTACGACAGGGGAAGGTGACAGAAATCGTTGAGCAGAGCGCAGTCGAGAGAAGACAGGTTATAGACGAGCTTTCCGGAGTACAAGAGTTCGACGAGAAACGTGATGAGGCTCTAGACGAACTTGAAGAAGTAGAGGACAAGCTACAGCAGAAAGAAATGGTTTTAGAGGAAAAAAAGAATCTTGTAGACAAACTAGAAGAGGATAAAGAACTTGCTATAAAATACAGAGAGCTTGAAGAACGGAAGAAGAAACTAGAAGCATCTATACTCGAAGTAAGAAAGAGGGCATTAAGCAACCAGCTAGCAAATATAAATACTGACGTATCCGAGCAGAAAGAGGAAATTGAAGAGCTTGAAAGCGATCTTGAAGAAATAGACGATAAGATAGACGAGAAAGAAGGTCGTATAGATGAAATCGATGAAAAACAGAGCAACAGCGGAGATAACGACCTACAACACCTTGAGAACCGTATAGAGAAGAAGAAAGGAGAGCTTGAGAACAAGAGAGAAAAGAAAAGCGATCTTGAAGATACTCTTGAGAACCTGAAAAAGATGCAGAACAGCGGAGGTAACGCTTCAAGAGCAGTAAAAGCAGTCCTCAATATGGACAGCGACAAAATATACGGAACTGTAGAAGGATTAATTTCAACAGAAAGCCGTTTCTCAACCGCAATACAGACAGCAGGCGGCAGCAGATTGAGCAGTATAGTTGTAGAAGATAAGAATACAGCTGTAGATGCAATCAACTATCTAAAAAGAAAAAATATCGGGAGAGCGCGTACATTGCCTCTCGACAAACTAAATACTAAGAGTAAGAGCGCTAAATCAAAGATAGCGAAGAAAAAGAAAGGGGTTATCGATTACGCCTCCGAACTGATAGAATATAACGGCAAGTATCAGAAAGCTATTGACAACGTTTTCAGCGACACACTTATAGCAGAAGATCTTGACTCCGTGAAAAGTATTGACGGCGTCCGTGTCGTAACTCTAGACGGCGACATTATGAGCCGAGGAGGAGCTATGACCGGAGGAGCCAAGAAAAAAAAGAGTAGCAACAAATCTCTTTCCAAAAGCCTGAATCCTGAAGAGAAGAAAAAAGAGATTGAAGAGATAGAAGACGACATTACAGGCCTTCAGAAAGATATTGCCGAGCTCAAGCAAATGAAAGAAAGAAAAGAAGAGGAAGGAAGCACAGATGAAGATTTCTTAGAAGAGAAGCGAGAACTTAGAGACGAGCTTAGCGATCTGCGTGACGAAAGGCAAGATAAGTACAGCCGTATACAGAAGCTGAAAACTAAGATTGATGATGTAGGAAGTAAGAAGGCACGTTTCAAAGCTGAACTGGAAAATGTTAAGGAAGACGAGGAAGAGTACGAATACGATGAAGATGAGCTTATAGGCCTTGATTCAAGCCCTGAAGACTTGAAGAAGAAGAAAAAGAAGGTGCTTCGGAAGCAGAACTCGATGGGTCCTGTTAACATGCGTGCAATCGAAGAATACAAGGAGAAAAAAGAAGAATACAAGGAATTCAAAGACACCGTTTCCGAGATACGACAAGAGAAACTGGAGATCGAAGACTTTATTGACGAGGTAGAGCAGCAAAAGCGCGACAGATTTATGGACACTCTTGTTGAAATACAAGACAACTTCAGCCGTATATTCGAACAGTTATTCGAAGGAGGAAAAGGAAAGCTCATACTCGAAGACGATAACATTGAGAAAGGCTTGAAAATCCGTGCAGCACCCCCAAACAAAGAACCACACATAATCGATGCTCTTTCAGGAGGGGAAAAAACAATGACGGCGATCGCATTTGTATTCGCCATACTTGAATACGAAGAATCACCTTTCTACATCATGGACGAAATAGACGCAGCTCTAGACAAGACCAACTCAAAGAAGCTTTCAGAACTTCTGAAAGAGTATGCAGACGACAACCAATTCATCGTTATCAGCCATAACGACATTACGGTACGGCACGCAGAAAGAGCATACGGCGTATCAATGCGTGACGGCGTTTCAAAGATGCGAAGCATAGAACTCGATGCTTGAGATAACAGGTTAAATAAAAAACTCCAAAAACTTATTTAGTAATACAAAGGGTTGGGGGACCTAATTACAGGGGAGTAAAGAACAGAGCTGAAAAAAAAAAGAATAATGCAGGATTTCGAACCACAGGAAGTCAACCATCTTAACTGGGAAGAAACACTTGAGTTCCTGACCCAGGATATGCCCGCCGAAGAAATAGACATAGCAGTTCTAGCAGATAGGTACAGAGAATACATACAGGAAATGGAAAAATATGACCTGAAAGTGCCTGCGAAAGCAATACGTATTTGTTCAGCTCTACTCAATATGAAAACTGCAGTTCTTCTCATGGATGAAGATCAGAGAGAGGAGTCTGTAGAAGAAGTTGAAGAGGAACTTGAAGCAGAAATCGAAGGCGAGGAGGAGGAAGACTCAACTGTTGAAATAGAAGACCCTCCAGAACTCGACATACCTGTAAAACAGAAACCAAAGCGACGAGTACATCTCAACGAACTGAAAGACTCTCTACGCGATGCTATGCAGGTAAAGGAACAACGAGAGCAGAGAGTCGAGAGACGTGAACAAATCGACGAACAGTTCGAAATGGACGAAGACGATTTAGAATCCAAACTCAACAATCTTTTATCAAGTATTAAAGGTCTGGTAAGCAGCAAGACACGTCGAAAAATAGATTTCAACAACCTCATAGAACAAAATGACAATGAAGAGAAAATCGAAAAGTTCAAACACATACTACACCTTGAAAACGACGAAAAAGTCGATATCATACAGGAAGAATTCCTAGGCGATCTCGAAGTAAAACCGGACGAGGAGGCAGCATCATAAAATGGAAGAGAAAAAAGCACTACTAGAATCAGCACTTTATCTAGCAGAAGAACCTGTGGACAAAGAAGAAATAGCGGATATCCTAAGCCTTGGAAGCATGGGATACGTCGACATGCTTATAGAAGAGTTCAGCGACGAACTAGAGGAAGAAAACCGGGGACTTGAATTAGTTGAAACCCCTCAAGGATACGAATTAAAGGTCAAAAACCAGCATATCGATAAGGTCGATCACCTGGCTCCTCATCAAGATCTAAGCAGTGCAGAAGTGCGTACGCTTAGCCTAATAGCCTACAATGCGCCGGTAGAACAAACAGACATAGTAGATATCCGTGGAAACCGTGCATATCAGCACATCAAAGAACTTGTAAACCGCGGATTCATTAACAAAGAAAAGGACGGCCGAACCGCCATCCTATCTACAACGGATCACTTTTTGGATTATTTTGGTCTAGAGAGCACACAGCAATTCAAGCAAGAGTACGACAATGAAGAAGCTGGTAGAGAAGGAAACCAGCAAGGCGTTGACATGTTCTGATAAACAGGGTTTTTTGTAACTCACCGGTCCAATCTTCTAACATGGAACTGACAAGCCTGGATTTATCCATACAGATGGAAGATCTCCAGCAACTGGAAGGAGGGCACGTCCAGAAAGCATATCAGAGAGAAAAAGAGCTATCTCTAGAGATTTATATCCCAGGTGACGGAAAGAAGCGATTGATAATCGGACCTAACTACACATTTATATCTAAATACAAGCGGGACAATCCAACACGGCCTCCCGGCTTCTGCATGGAACTAAGAAAACACCTAGGCAAGATTACAAAAATTAGACAGGTCGGATTTGATCGCATCCTCGAGATAGAGACTGGAGATACTAAACTAATATGCGAGATATATGGAAGAGGAAACTATGTACTAACTAAAGAAGATAAGATAATAGGAGCTCTGCGAGAGGAGATATGGCAGGATAGAGAAATTACAGTTGGTGAAAAATACGAATATCCTGACCCAACGCAAGATCCAAGAGAAATGGAGGACTACGTCGGCAATCTAGATGAAGGAGACGTCGTAAGAAAGATTGCATCTAATCTCAGCCTCGGTGGAACGTACGCAGAAGAGATAATCAGTCGAACTGGGATCGACAAGGAGAAGAATACCGAAGATCTTACTGAAGAGGAAAAAGAACGTTTGAACACAGAGATAAATACTCTTATCGAGGATGAACGTAGCGCAGTACTCTACAAAGACGAACACGACTTCCCTGTAAGAGCCTCTCCTTTCCACCTGGAAACATATAGCGACAAGAAATCAGAGGAGTTTGAACAGTTCTCAGAGGCACTCGACGAATATTTCTACCGTAAAGAGCGTAAGAAGAAAGAGAAAAAGAAGAGAGAAGCATATCAGGAGAAACGTCAAGGACTGGAAGCTCAGAAAAACCAGCAGGAACATAAAATCGAAGGATTGAAGAAATCAGCCGAGCAGAAGCGCGAGGATGCCGAAGCTATTTACGAAAACTATCAACTTCTAAATCGTATCAAGAATACTATTGAAGACGCTGTCAAAGAACACGGCTGGGACGAAACAAGAGAAACCATTCAAGACGCAGATAACGAAGAAGCAGAGCGAATCAACTCTTTAAACGAGCAGAACAACTTTATATCAGTAGATGTAGGAAATCAAAACCTGAAAATTTATCTCAATCAGGATCTAGAAGCCACAGCATCACAATTCTACGATAAGGCTAAAAACTCAGAAGAAAAAATCGAGTCAGCGAAGAAAGCCCTAGAGAAGACAGAGGAACAGCTTGAAGACCTTGGAGAGGAAGACATACAGATCGAAGACGTTATGGAAGACAAGACGCAGAAGAGAAGTAAAGAATGGTTTGAGAAGTACCGCTGGTTCTACAGCAGCGACAATCACTTAGTCATAATCGGTCGTGATGCACAGACAAACGAGATGGCTGTGAAGAAGCACATGGAGCCTAATGACCTATACTTACACGCTGACTTTGATGGCGCACCAAGTGTTGTGATCAAAGACGGTCAAGATGCTCCAGAGGCTACACGAGAAGAGGCTGCGCAGGCAGGTCTAACCTTCACGAAGAACTGGAAAGCAGGGATTACCGCAGGAGACGTATACTATGTGGATCCTGACCAGGTTACAAAGGAGCCGGAAAGTGGAGAGTACCTTACAAAAGGCGCCTTCGTCATCCGAGGAGACCGCGAATACATGCACAATGTGAAAGTCAACTGCGCAGTAGGAGCATACCAGATCGAAGACACGTGGGTGCCAATGGCCGGTCCCGAATCGGCAATAAAACAGAACTGCGAAGAACACATAGTTATCCAGCCAGGACACAAAAAGAAGTCGGAGATAGCGAAGAAAATCAACAAGCATTTCGAGGACTACAACCTGGACTTAGATTATATCATTAGAAGTCTTCCTCCCGGAAAGTCTGAAATTAAAAACAGTTGAAACCCAAGTGTGCAGACATGGAGGTCCATCAACCACTTCAAAATATCTGCAATAGTTTCACCAGTATCTGTAGCCGCAAGTTTCGGTACCTCAAATACGCATCCTACCAAGAAGACGTAATAGAAGTCTAAACCAGATATACGTGGCGGGGTAGTTTAGCGGACTATAATCGTACAGTGGGGCTGTACGGACCCGGGTTCAAATCCCGGCCCTGCCAACCCTTCAGAAATCTTCTGCTTCTATCTCGTCTTGGAACTGACGTACTGCTTCCTGATACCTGATTAAACGCTTCTCAGCCACTTCTCGCGTCTTATCAAAGTTGAAGGTTTCTATTTCTTCAGCTCTTCGCGGTACAAGTTCTTCCCAGAAATAGCCTGGCAGTTCATCAATCTCTCTTTCCGTCTGTGAGGAGTAATGGATCATTCGCCAGAGATCATGGACCCCATAGCTGTAGAGATGGTCGGCATCCTGCAATATTTTGCCTTCAAGAGTTTCTGGCTCAGAATGATGGTTTTGTATAAGTTTCTTTACTTTCTCAACCTTTTCTTTATCCAGAACATCGTCTATGTATTCTGGCACTATTTCTGCACCCTGTTCATCGTGTCCTTCATGGTTTTCGAACGGGTCTAGAAATCCGTCTTCTATATCTTCTGAACGGCCAATATCGTGGAAAAGAGCTGCTGCTTCAAGCACCCTTATATCGACTTCTTCATCAACATTATCAGCCAGTTTCAAGGCGTATTTTCTGACAGAGGTAAGATGATGGTATCGGAAGTTTTTGCCCCCACCTTTCTCTATATAGTCAGAAAACTCTTTGCGTAGACGTTCTTTCAAGGTCTGCAGTTCTTCTCCAGTTAACATTACAATCTAGACTTGGTCGGTTAAATCCATAAGAATTTGGGCAATCAAATCCAGATTCCCGCTATCTTTGCAACTGCAAAGCCAAGTACTATAGCGAGTATAAACGCGCCAGTCCATGCTGCTACAGTTCTTGAAACTTTCTTTTTGTCAAAGTTGGATCTGCCTTCCACCATTCCTGAACCTATAACTGAGGCTATAATCGCTTCATTAAATGAAATCGGTACACCGAACTGTATTCCGATCTGTGCCAAGAAAGCTGCTGATAAAAGCGCGGCAATTGATCTTCGAGGTCCCATGTTCGCGTAGTCCACAGATACCGCCTTAATTATTCGTGGAGAATACATCCAACTTCCGATAAGTATTGCAAATCCTCCAAGCAGAAGCAATGCAGTCATCGATAGATCAAGCGATGTTAAAGGTCCTACTGCCAACCCTACTGAACCTGCTCCCGCAGTATATGCCATGTACGAACCTGAAGCAAGCATCAGCCATTTCAACAAGTTTTCAGATCCTTCTTCAGGAATGTACTTCTGAAGAGTTCTTGCTATTAGGTAGCCGAGACCTGCTGCCGGGAAAGGTATTAGGAGCCAGTAAAGCATTATCTTACCCATCACTGCAGATGATATAGCGTAGTTAAATCCAATCCCAACCCCAAGAACCGCTCCTACAAGAGTGAAAGCAGTTGGCATCGGGTAATCGGTTAAAACACTTGTAATAACTAGCGCACTCCCTATGAAAAGTACCATTACTGCCTCAACTACTGCCAGTTCGGCGCCTAGAATTCCACTTCCTACAGTACCGGTTACGTTTGCTCCCTGTACAACCGATCCGATAAATGCGAATATCCCTGCTAGAAGTGCGGAACGCAGTATTGTTGCAGTTCCCGAAGAATTAACCGGCCCAAAGGCTGGTGCAACACTAGAAGCTCCTATCGATATGCCCATAAACATTGCGCCGATTATCGCCAGCGCAAATATGATGTCCAACATTAGTTTTCTCTAAACCTCTCTTTCAGGTTCTCTCGAGCCTCATCCTTTGTAACGCTGACATCCATCTGGTATTCGCCTTTCTTCGAACTCCTCATATCTACCGCCAGATCCTGTGTATCGTAGAAATAAGGATTAAAACGGAGCATAAAGCTGCGGTACATTCTCTGTTCTACACTCCGCATGTAGGAGGCTGATTTCATGACTATACCGCCTACAAAATGACGAATACCTTCTCTGAAATTATTTCTAGGTGACTCAAAGTTGGCTGCTTTCTCTCCAGCCCTGGCTAGCTCTTTTCCTGCTTTCTCTGTTTCATTTACTATAGAAACATCTTCGCGCGGTACTTTTATAGCAGCTTTTTCTGCTGTTTTCTTCTTGATATCTTGTTCAGTTTCTTCTTCACGCGGCCGCCATTCGTTGTATTCTTTTACTTCAGATTCATCTAAATCGGAGTCTTTAACTGCATCTTCAACTTCACGGGCGAATTCTGCGATCTCATCCCAGTCTCCTTTTTTCTTGACTCCAGAATTTGTTTCCCGCGGTTCTTTACGTGACATAAGCCACCTTGTAATACAGTGAATAGGCTTACCTGCTTAAAAAAGGTTTCTACTTGTCTAGAAGAGACTTTATCTCGTTTTTCAGATCTCCTTTGACCAGATCAATAGATCTTTCGCCATCAATAATTTTCCACCCTTCATAATCAGCTACTTTCCGGCCGTTCAGATTTGATTTCTTCATGTAAGAATCGTTAAGCTCGTGAATATCCTTGTCTTTGCCATCCATCCTTCTGAGAGCTTCTTCTGGACTTATATCCAGGTAGAAAACCTTGTCTGCATCCGGTAGATCGGCATCGATACTTTTGATATATGCAAGTTTCTTCTCCCATTCATCTTCAAATCCTACCAATTGATGGATAAGGTTAGCTTCTCTGTAGCGGTCGCAGACTATTATACCTCCTTTTTCCAGGTATTCAGCGATAAGTTCTTTGAACTGTTTCCTGTCAGCAGCGTAGATATCTACTATAGTTTCCATCTCTAGGTTATCTCTGTTTCCAAGATCTCCGTTCAAGTATGCTTTGACTACGCGCCCTCCCGGCGTCTGACGGTAAGTAGGGAATGATAGCTGCCACACGCCTTCTTTAATACTGTCCTCAACTTTCGGTTCGTTTTCCGGATCAGGGTAGCGGCCAGGCATTTTCTGGATTATTTTCTGTTCAACAGTTGTGTTAATTTCCGAAAAGTCGGATTTACGTAGCCATTCTACCATGTTAGCTGCTTGTGTTTGTTTTCCTGAGGCATCAGGTCCCTCTATAACTACAAATTTTCCGGAGCGTTCTTCAGTTCCCACACAGAATCTTGAGTTTTGAATTGTTTTGTATCTTGCCGCGAGCTTTTAACCTTCACGCGTTAATTAATCTTTATGTTTCAAGACGGAGAGCTGAAGAGCCTTGGAATCGCAACAGGTTTGATAGCACTTAACATCATGGTAATGTGGATTTTCGCAGCCACACCACTATCCACAATAAATAATATCCTATTTGGAGGTTTCTTCATAGTGGGAGTTATAGTCTACGGAATTATGCTCTCCGGCGGCCTTTATCTCGCCAGAAGAGGTATTAAAAACGAAAACACAGGTTTAGCAATTGTCGGCACTGGTTTAATACAGCTAGCATACGGCATTTTCGGAGCAGGAATCATAAGCATACTTGTATCACCAGCTATGCAAGGAATCGCAATAGCAGCTACAGGAGTGCTCTCTGTACTGATAGCAGTCTTCTCAGGGATACTAGTATATGGGACAGATTACGATTTCTCAGCCTGGGGAAGATATGCCAACTACCTATTTCTCGGAGTACTGGGAATCTCTTTCATCGGAAGCTTCTCATCAATATTTACGCTGGTAGCTTTCACTCTGGCACTAATCGGGTTCATAGTCTACCTTATTCACCAAATCTATATGGTAAAGACACAGCCAGGGAGACCATTCCTCAATGGTATTGGACTTTATACCGCATTCATGGGAGTTTTCGTTGAAATCTTGCAGCTAGTCGTAAGAATGCTGGCAGATGAGTAAAAAATCTAATTTTTTCTCCCAATCACCTTTAGATAAATAACCAGGGTAAAGTATAGGAGAGTTGATAGGCAAAAATTATTCTATGGAAAATAAGGATCTCTCCGAAGCCGACCCCGAAGTCCACAAAGCCCTGAAAAACGAGATAGAGAGGCAAGAAAGCGAGTCTCTGGAAATGATAGCCTCCGAGAACTTCATACCAAAACAGATTCTTCAGGCACAAGGATCGGTTCTTACTAACAAATACGCAGAAGGATATCCGGGAAAAAGATACTACGCAGGCTGTGAATACCACGATAAAGTGGAAAACTTGGCACGAGAAAGAGCATGCGAAATATTCAATGCAGATCACGCTAACGTCCAGCCACACTCAGGTAGCCAGGCAAACTTCGCTGCTTACTTCTCAGTTCTGGAAGCCGGAGACAAGATCCTAGGTCCTGTACTCTCTCATGGCGGACATCTGACGCATGGCCACGGAGTTAACTTCTCAGGCGACCTCTTTGACTTCGCTACCTATGGCCTGAACAAGGAGACAGAAAGATTCGAGAAAGAAGATGTCATGGATGCAGCAAAAAAACACAATCCTGATCTGATTGTATGCGGCTACTCTGCCTATCCACGAGAAATCGACTTTGAAATGTTCAGAGATGTAGCAGATGAAGTCGACGCACTCCTCATGTGCGATATAGCTCATATCTCAGGTCTCGTAGCAGCAAGCGAACACGAGAGTCCGTTCCCACAGTGCGATATAGTCACAACTACAACACACAAATCCATCAGAGGTGCAAGAGGAGGACTGATCTTATGTAAGGACGAATTTGCTGACGACGTTGATTCAGCAGTATTTCCATACAGCCAAGGAGGTCCATTGATGCACCAGATCGCTGGCAAAGCAGTATGCCTTAATGAAGCACAAAAAGAAGATTTCAAAGACTACGCAGCGCAGATCAAGAATAATACCAAAGCACTAGCAGAAGGCTTAAGAAGCGAAGGATTAAATATGGTTTCCGGCGGTACCGACAATCATCTAGTGCTTGTAGATCTACAGGAAGAAGATACCACTGGCAAAGAGGCAGAAAAATCTCTTGAAGATGCCAATATTGTAGTAAACAAGAACGCCGTACCTTACGATCCTGAACCGCCGATGGTCACCTCAGGAATACGAATTGGAACACCAGCATTGACTACTCGAGGTATGGAAGAAGCAGAGCTTGAGGAGATAGGAGAGATGATCGGGCAAGTAGTGAAGAATCCGAAAGATGACGATATTAAAGACCGTGTTAGAGATAGAGTCTCCGAATTACTAGACGATTTTCCTCTGTATGAATTTTCAGATGTAGAAATCTAGAAATAGGGCTTCAGAAACTCAATTTTCTCTATTTACCTGCTTTTATCTTCTTATCGAACTCGGATTTTTGATGTTGGAACCACTCTCAAAATATAAAATAACTCCTCTCAAATCCGTGCTTGGAGGGGAAAGAATTTTTGACAGACTTTTCTGAAAGAGAGGAAAAAGCACTTTCAAACTTTGTAACTGATACAGAATCGGATATTTACGCGGTGAAAAACCTGAGCCCAGAGATATTCGGTGCTTTCGGCTCATTCTTCTCCAGAAGTCCGAAAGACGTTAGAGAACACCTTGTAGATGCTATAAAGGGAGAAGTCCGTGGCCATGAAATCGAAGGTGGCGATGAACGCGTTGAGAAACTTGCAAATACTGCTGAAGGCGAAGGCGAAAGATTCGATCACCCTCAAAATGCTCTAGAAGCCGGTCTTGAGAAAGCTCAGAGTTTCTTCAATAAGTATTACGGAACATACGGTCATAAATCGATCGCTAATACTGTATGGATACCTTTTGTAGCGAATGACGTTAGCCAATTGTTTGCTAGGAAGCTTGCAGAGGATCAGTTAGCCTTCTTCATCGAGCAGTCAACTCGTTACGTTGAATTTGATAAGGAGAACTACTACAAGGATCCTGACTTAATGGAAAGCAAGCACAGAGATACATACACAGATACAATCGAACATATGACAGAAAACTATGAAGAATTTACAGAGATAGCTAAAGAATACTACATGAATAAACATCCGTTCGAAGAATGGATTAAAAAGCAGTCCGAAGAAGTTCAGAAGAAATCAGATAGCTATCTGGAACGCAAATATGAAAGAGAGATTGATGGAAAAGCATTAGATATCGCCCGATTCCTACTCCCACAGGCCATCCAAACAAACATTGCCTGGGCCTTGGATGCGCGAAGCACCGAGTTCGATATCGCTTCATGGAAAGCAAGTCCTTTAGCCGAGATACAAAACTCAGCGGAGAAAATCGAGGAAGCAGGGGGCGATATTGCTCCTTCACTTTTGAAGTATACTGATGAAAGCGAGTATCGAAGCGACAAGCTCAACCTGTATAACAGCGACTTTGATGTAGAAAATAGCGAGAAAATCAGGAAAGGAGTAGAGATAATTTCAAAACCAGAGGATATGCTGGAAAAAGTTATAGCTCATATTCTGAAGGAGAACAACTCTCTCAAGTTCTCGGATGCTCTGGAGAAATCTGAAGACATGAGTTATCAAGAAAAAGTAGAGATTCTTGAGAGAAAAGTTGAGAAACGTGAAGAATACGATGAATGGATTGGCGCCAATGAAGAACTGGATATTGAGAAATTGACTTTCGAAATCAAAACCGATATCGGTGCCTTAAGAGACCTGAGAAGACATCAAAAGAACGACCGAGGCGAGAATATCTACAGTCTAGATATGGGCTACTACCGACCGGACATAGTCGACGATATGCCGGAGAGAGCTCAAGAACTATTTGAAGACACCATGGCTATATCAAATGAAGCCGAGAAACAAATTCGGAGCGATTTCCCTCTTCAGGCTCAATACGTTCTTCCTATGGCAACTATGACAACTATCACAATGAGCATGGGTCTTGACCAGCTGCAATATTTCGTTAACCTGCGCTCCACGCCTGAAGGCAACTTCTCATATAGAATAGATGCACTAAATCTAGCAGAGGAAGTGGCAAAGGAGCTACCATGGCTTCTCGGATATAAGAAGTACCCAGAAGAGAAAAACATACAGGAAGCATACAATGAAGCACCTCTGAAAGACTTTATGGAGATCCAGACGGAAGACACTGGCTTCCACTCATAGTTATATTGCCGATCAGGAACTAAAAATTGAAAAGACCCGAGACCTCGTTTTTTATCGTGCAGCTTCCGCACATATTCAAGTCGAGAGAGAAAGAGAAGAAGTTTCTGAAATGGATTTTCATAATAGCAATAATTTTCTCCACATCATACTTTCTAACTGAGCCATATCATTACTTAATGTACAACGTAGAGGCGATGAGAGACTTTATACAGAGCTTTGGAGTATTTGCGCCTCTAGTCCTGATCTTTTTACAGGTCAGCCAGGTGATTGTAGCGCCTATTCCCGGCCCTGTTGTAGGAGCCGCAGCAGGATATGCATTTGGAGTTTTCTGGGGTACAATATACGGATTTATCGGGCTAGCAATCGGAAGCAGCCTCGCAATACTTTTCGCAAAACGTTACGGTCGACCTTTTGTCGAAGATATAGTAGCAGACGAAACTATGGATAAGTTCGACTATCTGGCAGAGGAGCACGGCTTTCTACCCTTCTTCCTGCTCTTCCTGCTTCCAGGATTCCCTGACGATGCTATATGCTTTATTGCAGGGCTAACAGATATTGATACAAAGAAACTGCTCCTCATGGCAAGCTTTGGAAGAGTGCCTGGTTTATTATCACTGACCGTTTTCGGCAACAGCCTTGCCATTGGAAACATGTCTATAATGATCCTAACAGGCGCTATAGTTATTTTAGTTAGTGCTGGCGCATGGTATATGAGAGAAAACGTAGTACAGCCAGGAGAAAAAATCAGGAACCCTCTAAAAGCCATCAAAAAGAAGTTGTACAGCTGGAAAGAACAGGCTTAAAGAGCTGAAGCGAAAGATTCTGCTTTCAACTCTTTAGGCTTGATTTTCTCAGGAATATCAAGTTCCGCCACCGAGCTATCATCGTGATAGATCTTTTTGACTGTTTTCCTCGCCACACCGTAGGAGCCTTGTCCAACAATCTCCTTGTAAATCTCAACCAAGTCCGTTACTGTTTCTGAGTTGATTTCACCCGATACTTCGGCTTTTACTACTTCTAAGCCTTCAACCTTCCCTGCTTGAGTGTAGGCTACATCTCCAAGCATATCCTGATAACCTTCTATCAGCCGTTTTACAAGTTCTTTGTAGTCCATTTGACTTTTTAATCTCCTATAAGACTTTCATATTTTGCTTGGATTTTGTTCCAGTAAGCTACGGAAACAAATATGGATATCCACACAAGATTAGTTATTTCTCCGGCAATCATATACCCCATATTGTTGAGAATAGATGCAACCACCAAACAAAGAACTGTTCCTAAGCCAATTAAAGAAAGCTTCTTCCTCGTCTCTCCTTCCGTAATATATGCAGAGTAGAAGCTGCTTCCTGCTATAAATAATGCAGATATGGCCATACCCGCAGGAATCAACATACTCAGTCCAGATTCACCATAATCAAAACCTCCAGATGCCGCAATAGCAACTTCCGGCATATTCAATATTCCGTAAATGCCTATAAAGACGCCATAGGCGACGAAAACCCAGAAAAGATTCTGGAAACGAGGAAAGTTAATACTGCTCTGCACCTTCCATAAGTATCCTACAGCCGTAAAAGCAAATATATGCGGTATTACATAGGCTAGAGACATTATCATATTGTTTCCTAGATAATATCCAACGCCTAGACCGGTCGCCATCAAACCAAAGAAAGGTATAGACCACGTCAAGAAGAATAAATAGAAATTCTTGAGCATTTCAACTTCTTTTTCTTGGTATTTTCTGTAGATAGCATAAAAACACATGAAAATCAATGCAGCCCAAAAGAGATGGCTGTATACAAGTAGAGGGAACATATGAAACCATTTACAGACGTTAATTAAATTAATTTCTAGTACAAAAATCAAAATTGTAAAATTAGGCAGGGAAAAAATTTTACGAAGACTTACTGCCAGAAATAGAGGATGCGATAAAACATGAATGACGGAACTGAACGAAATAAGAACAGCTGACTTTTGAGGTATTTTGCTTCATTTATTAGCCACAACAGAACTGTTTTATCAACCTATTTTAATGAGAAACCCGCATCTTTGTCCATGATTGCAGCCTTTAAAATCAGTATTAGCCCTTTTAACAAACTAAAAAACACGGCAGGTTCTAGATGAAGGAGAAAAAAAGCCTAATTATAGCCCTGACCGGCATACTTATCATTCCTTTAGCCTTGACTGCTTCAACAACTCTATCTAAGCAATCAGACTGGCAAGAAGGAGTATTTAAACAATCTACAGTCGACAGAGAGGATAATTCAGGCATTCTAGGGATAGGATACGAAAATGGGACCTTGGAAGACCGTCTGAAAGGTTTCTGGAGACTAGACAAAACAACAGGCGATGTCATAGATTACTCTGAAGAAGGAAACAGTGGAGAGGCATACGGAGCTGATAGAAGTACAGAAGGAATACTTGGAACAAAGGGAACCCGTTTTGAAGGTAGTGCAGATGAAATAGTAATACCCGACGACTCGTCACTGGACCTGAGCGAAGGATTCACTATCAACACCTGGGTGCAGGGAAATGAGATACTCGAAGTCGAGCCTTCTATGAGCAGCAACCCTGAAATATTCAGCAAAGGGAATTCCTACCGCCTTACAATCCAGAACGAAAATTACATAGCTTTCTCACAGAATTCTAACCTCAAACTAATGAACTCAACTGGTCACATAACTAACCTCGGAGTCGACACCAAGGTCATAGGACCTCTATCAGACTATGACCGGGACGGATTAATTGACATACCTTATGTGGACGGTTCAGGCAACCTTAAAATAATCAACAAGAACGGAAACACACAGAACCTAGAATCAGGAGCTAAGACTTCAAGTTCAACACTAGGAACAGGAGATCTTGACAGGGATGGAAGGAAAGAAATTTACTACATCGACTCGTCTACCTCCGAAATCACAGGTTACAACTTCTCTTCAGGCACATCATCCCCAGTAGGAGCCGGAATAAAGAGTACAGCTATCTCAGGAGTTGCAGACTACGATGGAGATGGAAACAAAGATCTCGTCTTCCTTGACTCAGCGCAAACAATCAACTGGTACGATGGATCATCCGTACAGAGTACCGGTCTATCGATCGCAGGATCAAGCAGCTATCAGTACTGGATAGGCGGAACAACAGGGCCCGGAGTAGGAAAATATGCAAGCTCATGGACAGACCTCTCAGGAGAAGCAAATTCACCAACAAACAGCATTTACTCAGGAACTTATAACGGAAAGGCCTATTACCTAGGAGGTGGAAGCGGAGAAGTAACACGATGGGACGGCAGCTTCACAGATATCAGTCCAAGCTCAAGCAACAGTATAAATGCCATTTCATCAAGATCCTCTGAGGTAATGGCTGTAGCAGGAACAGATATTTTTCTATACGACACAAGTCAGGGGAGCTGGACACAGCCAACAACAGTAGACGCATCTGTAGATTCAGCTTCGAACTCTTACAGCAGTACAAATATTGGCGATTTCTGGCTTCTAGGACATGGAAGGACGAATCAACCTGGCGGAGTAAAATCTTATGTCAGCACCTTCGACGGCAGTACTGTCAATTACATAGACGGGGGATTCAGCAGCACAGTTACCGCGATCGACTTCAATGGAAATAAATATCTGACAGGGAGCAACAACGGGAGGTTGGCAACATATGACGGAACAAACTGGAATCAAATTAACCAGAATAGTATAGGAACAGTTCATTCTATCAAGTGGGGAACCATAAACGGCGACTCATTTTGGCTTGTAGGCGGATCAAACGGAAATGTTCTGAAGGTGCAAGAGGACGGTACCACGACCACACTCAGCACAGGATTTGGGAACTCGGTAAGCTCAATCGGTTACTCTGGAGATAACGAAAAATTCTTGCTAGGAGATGGAAACGGCAATGTAGCAAATTACACCTCAAACGGCCTCCAACAGACAAGCCAGAACGTATTCAGCAACTCTATAAGAACAATGATGTACAACCCAGCCT
Source organism: Colwellia polaris (assembly GCA_047617785.1). Classification (GTDB taxonomy): domain Archaea; phylum Nanohalarchaeota; class Nanosalinia; order Nanosalinales; family Nanosalinaceae; genus JBEQAZ01. The sequence goes on from JBLGBK010000002.1 coordinate 32,401, forward strand.
CATCAAGAAAGAAGATGGGAGAACCTTCAGATCTAGACAACGACGACGAAGTAGAGGTCCCTATTGTAACAGAGGGATCAGACCTGGCTCTCATACCTAGCTCAGGTTCAACTAACGTAATAGACTCAAGCTACGGAAGTGCAAAGGCTTCACCTCTAGGCACTGTTGACTGGACTGGAAACCCTTCAGAGGAAATCATCCATATCAACACTAACTCCGACACACTATATCTTTCAGATATCAGCGGTAACGAACAATCAATAACCGACTCAGGAGAGAACCAAGTAACCGGAATAGAACAATCAACAGGAATATCCTCAGGCTCGATGCCCCAAGGAATACCTGTCCTCCAGATAAACGGACAGAAAGTACTGAACACCGGGGGTCAACCGCTCAATCCAGACAACTGGACAATGATAACCGCCAAATATGACGCCTCAACAGAGTCGGCCGAACTTTACTTCAACTCGACACTCATTGACTCAAAGACCGTCAATCTGGGAACAGTAAACCCGAATTCAAAAGACTTCAAGATAGCCAACGGAAAGCTTAACGCCACCATAGACGAAGTAAGAGTCTATAACGAATCTGTGACTTCAAGCCAAATAGACCGGCTATTCTTCAACGGAACTGATGGACAGTTCGATGGTGCCTACAACTCTACTATAGTAAATCCTGAAGGAAAGAAATCCTGGAGCCAATTTATGATAGATGCCAATGAATCACCTGGTACCTCCGTTTCAGGTACAGTCTACTCTTTAGATGATGCTAATAATATCCTGAATGCCCAATCTATTACTATCAATGACGGTAAAACTAACTACAGTATTTCAACTCTCCCAAATTCGAAGAAAATCAAGTTCTCATTCGACGGTTACAGCTCAGATATACAGAAGACCTGGGAGATTTTTGAGACACGTATATACTATGAAGACTCTCTAAAAGCAGGTAATATCACCAGTAGTGACTACAAAAACAAGCACAAGTTTAACATCTCAGCTACAGCCCGAGAAGCTGATTCAAACAGCAATATAAACGGATGTTCTGCCTATTATACCACTGATTCTCTCGAAGGTTATTTCGCAGTAGACGGAACGACTCTAAACTTAAGCTTTGGAAACGATAACCACGTCTCCTGTAACGCAACCATTGGTCCTGATCTAACTACCGTAGGCTACGGAGGAAGTAATTCTCCTCAGGCGACATTTAAGTTCAATTTCACGGATAACGACGGTTACACTGTCGGAACCATAAACCAGACAGAAACACTTCCGAACAACCAGCCAATCATCCTGAAAACTAACCAGGAGGGCTCCTCAACAGACCACAGCTTCAATTTCTCAGCAGTAGCGAAGGATCAAGATGGTTCAGGAGACATCACCTCTTGCACAGTATACGCAGAGGACAATGATGGAAACCAGTATACAGCAAGTAATCTCAACACCTCATATGGAACCAGCACACAGGCATCATGTAACGCAACTATTTCGAGCTCCATAAACGGTCTGGAAGTGGGAGAAGACATTCAGATGTACGCAGATTTCACCGATGTAGCAGGTACAACCTCATCGACCGCCATCTACACGCAGTCAATCCCTAATCACAATCCAGAAATCGAGAGCGGTCCTAATCTTGAGAAAGTTTCAGGAGAACATGCCTTCAGCGTCTCAGCTGTAGCTTCGGACACTGATTCTGGAAGTTCTGAAATCAACTCATGCACAGTATACGCAGAAGATGGAGACGGAAACACCAAGGTTTTCTCAGGTTCAGGCCTTGTAGATCAAAGCTACGGAACAACAGACCAGGCAAGCTGCAATACCTCCATAAGTAATTCTATAGAGAACTTCACTGTAGGGGAATCTATCACTGTTGACGTCAGCTTCTCTGATAAGCACGGAGCACAGACAACAAACAACACTGGTACGAAAACAATACCTAACACGGCTCCAAGCAAACCCACAAACCTAAACATGACATACTTCCTACAAAACAACGCAGATATAAACCACGTAATAGACCACACACCAAAGATAAACTGGACCAATCCAACAGACCCAGAAGGAGACGCTATTACGATTAAAGCCTATACCGAGTCTTCAGCTAATCCTAACCAGCTGGACAACCAAACTAATTCAAGTTCAAGGCTAACTCTCGGGCAGAACATAGGTCTTAACGATGGAACCAGCTACAATGTAAGCCTTAGAGCATGCGATCCTTACAGCTGCAGCAACTACACCAACAACACAGAATTCACAATGAATGAAGAACCTTCTATCGAATCAGTAAGTCTGAATTACTCAAGCGTGACGGGAAGCGACTCTGTCAAACTGCAGGCAAACATTACCGACACAGACGATATTGACTCGGCGAACTACACATTATACAACCAGAGCTCGGGCGACTTGATATATTCCAACAGTGAAGGGACTCTATCAGACCAGCTCTGGAACTCTGACTCCTTCGAAGTGCTCGCAGGAAACACTTACAACTGGACATTAAAGACCTCAGACGGATACCAAACAAGTAGCACAACAGGAACTTTCAGCGTATCAAACAGTCCTCCAGAAATACTTGAACCTCTTAATACTAGTGAATACTCCAATGCACATAAATTCAACGTATCAGCAGTAGCCTACGAACCTGATGGAGAAGTAAATATCAACAAATTCAACATAACACTTAATGATGGAGACGGAAACCAAGTCACATTCACAGAAAACGTGACAAAAAGCTACGGAAACAGTAGCGAAGTTGCAGCAAACTTCTCAAACGTAAACAGCTCGATTACCAGTGGATTTGAAATAAACGAAGAAATCAGCGTATCTATCAAATTCATCGACAAAGGTGGTAAAACAGCCTCGACCTCCGGAAACCAGAGAATACCGAACCAAGTTCCCGAGGTACCTCAGAACTTAAACATGACATACTTCCTACAAAACAACGCAGATATAAACCACGTAATAGACCACACACCAAAGATAAACTGGACTAATCCAACAGACCCCGAGAATGATTCCGTAACCATCAAGGCTTATACAGGTCAGTCATCCCGCCCTACATCACCAGACAACAGCCTGAACCTGGGAAGCAACTACAGCAACTCAGCAAGTCTAGACTTAGGTAACAGTGTAAGTCTAAGTGATGGAACCAGCTACAATGTAACTTTGATCGCATGTGATGATTACGGATGCAGCTCCAGATCTGAAAATATAGAGTTCCACATGAACGAGGAACCAAACATAGAGAATACAGCACTCAACGACTCAAGCCCAACAGGAAGCGACTTCGTCAAACTACTATCAAATGTGACAGATAACGAAGATTCAATTTCAGATGTTGCGTTTACGGTCTGGAATACAGATTCGAACAACAAAATAATTTCAAAGGAGCAGGGAGAGAAAATTGAGGGAGAATGGAATTCAAAAGAGTTTGAAGTCTTCGCATCCACCTCTTACAACTGGACAGTCAACGCAACAGACGGATACCAATACACTCTAGACACCGGAACCTTCAATGTCCCGAACAGCGGGCCTTCGATGGTATCAGGACCAAGCTTCCAGGACTATCAAGAAGGGCATAAATTCAACGTATCAGCAGTCGCAAAAGACGTTGACGGACAGGAAAACCTCGCCAACTACACAATACAGCTGGACGACGGAGAACAAACATATGAATATACAAAAGACGTGACCAGAAACTTTGGTAGCTCCAATGAGGTCGCAGCAAACTTCTCAAACGTAAACACCTCAATAGAAGGATTTGAAGTTGGAGAAACAATCTTCGTAACCTTAATATTCCGAGATAAATCTGGAGAAACCGCACAGAACTTTGAAAGTAATACTATACCCAACCATAAGCCCTCTTCAGCCTCAGAAATCAACATGGTAGAGCTACTAGAGCCGGGTACAGATCTACAGCACGTGATCGATCAGCAGCCAGAGATAAAATTTACAGCGCCCTCAGACCCTGACAAAGATAATATCACCTTCAGCATCTTCACCGAATCCTCCTCTAACCCCTCACAACTAGACCGAGAAGTACTGATAACAGAAAATAACTACAGTAAAAGCCAGGAGATCGAGATAGGAAACCAGGTAAACCTCAACGATGGAATTAGCTACAACTTCTCAGTTCAGGCCTGCGATCAATTCGGAAGCTGCACAACGAAAAGAAACATACAGGAGTTCCACACAAATCAGGAACCAACATTCAACTCTGTGGAGCTCAACAAATCAAGTTCAAATCTTGCAGATGGCGATAAAGTCCATCTTAAAGCCAATATTTCAGATGCAGAATCAGATAGTATCGACTGGGCAAACTTCACAGTATACAATCAGACTGACAACGACAGACTAATCGACTCACTTAATGGATCAATAAACCAGAACGGAACCTGGATATCAGATACATGGACCGTATCCACAGGAACGACCTACAACTGGACAGTCAACGCAACAGACGGATATGAAACCTCAGATACCTCAGGAACCTTCAAAACAAACAATTCAAACCCCGAGATAGTTTCAGGACCAAGCTTCGATAATCTAGAAGGTAGACATGCCTTCGATGTGTCCGCAGTGGTCAGCGACGCAGACGGAGAAACAGATCTTGCAGATTATACGCTCATCCTAGAAGACGGAGACGGGAACCAGAAAACAATCGAGAAATCCATAACCAACACCGGTTATGGAAACTCAAACGAAGCCACAATAAATTATTCAAGCGTGAACACTTCGATAAGCAACTTCCAAGTCAACGATGAGATACAGGCCACAATCACGGTAAGAGATACCTCAGGGGCTTCAGCCCAGACGCCGACAGAATCAAATACGATACCTAACACAGCTCCAAGCAAACCCACAAACCTAAACATGACATACTTCCTACAAAACAACGCAGATATAAACCACGTAATAGATCAAACTCCGGAGATAAACTGGACTAATCCAACAGACCCCGAGAATGATTCCGTAACCATCAAGGCTTACACAGGACCTTCTCTGACGCCCACAAATCTCGACAACAGCATCTCAGGAGACAACAAGCTTTCGCTTGGACAAGAAGTCGAGATATTGGATGGGGATACCTACAATGTAAGACTTCAGGCATGCGACCCCTACGAATGCAGCAGCTATACCAGCAATATCGAGTTCACAATGAACCAGGAACCTTTCATTGAAAGCGTGAAAGCTAACACCTCTCAAATAACTGGTTCAGACCAGATAAAGCTCGAAGCGAATATAACAGACAATCAAGACAGCATCAAGTGGGCAAACTTCACAGTATACAATCAGACTTCAGGAGAACTACTATTCCAGAACAAGAAAGGAACTCTAAACTCCGAACTCTGGACCTCAGAATCTTGGGAGACAAGATCTGACACGACCTACAACTGGACAGTCAACGCAACAGACGGATATCAGACAACCTATACTACCGGAACAATCACAGTAAACAACCAGCAACCAGACATAACAGATCTTTCCACAGAAAATTACCAAAATGGTCACAAGTTTAACATCTCAGCTACAGCAACAGATGCAGACGGTGCGATAAACATAGATCAATTCAATATAACATTAAGTGACGGAGACGGAAACCACGAGGATATAAGGGCCTCAGTAAACCGCGACTTCGGAACTGAAAATCAGGCCGCACTCAATTACTCCAATATCAACGCTTCATACTTCCCTGACTTCGAAGTCGAGGAGACTCTCAGCATAGATGTAGAGGTTATCGACAGATCAGGAAGCTCATCAACATCATCTACAGAGAGCGCAATACCTAACCACGCGCCTAACCTACCACAGAACCTTGAACTTGAAGTCGGAAACAAGAATTACGTGGTAAACCACAGCTTCAAGATCAATTGGACCGCACCCTCCGACAGCGATAACGACAACCTCACAGTAAGGGCACACCTTGGAACCGATCAAGACCCGCTCACAGTAGAAAACAGCACCTCAATTACGCCGGGTAACTATGGAGAGGTAGACGAACTTATCCTAGGAGGTAACAATGTTAATCTCCAGGACAACCAGGATTACAATATAGATCTGGTTGCGTGCGATAATTGGAGCTGTACATCTAGAGACACGAATGCATCATTCCACATGAACCAAGAACCAAGGGTAGAATCAGTAAGACTCAATGAATCAGTAACAGAAGAAGCAGAATGGATCAAACTAATAGCGAATGTAACACCAACAGACAATCCTATAAACGCAGCATTCTACGAAATCTGGAATCAGAGCTCACCACAACAACTTGTAGATGAAAAAATAGGATCAAGCGATGGAAAAACTTGGAATTCATCTAATTTCTACGGTAAATCGCTGCAGACCTACAACTGGACTTTCACAGCGAGCGACAGCTACGAAAACACAACATTAATGGACGTATTCGACGTAGGGAACGCAGATCCAGAAATAACGAGAAGCATACAAACCTCAGACTTGAGCGATGAACACGGCTTCAATATCTCTATGAAAGTGAGAGACCTAAACGGAGACAACGATCTCGCCAACTACACAGTAATAGCAGATGATGGAAACGGCAATACTCACCGCTACAAAGGAACATTCGCAGAAAATGGAGACGAATATGCATGGGCTAATTATTCGAACATAAACTCGAGTATTCCAGATTTTGAAGTAGGAGAAACGATATCTGTACAGATAATCGCAAGAGACCAGCATAATCTGAAAGCATATTCTTCAACAGTATCGAACACAATACCTAATAGACAGCCTGTAATAACAGATATCAAACTGAAACCAGATAATCCTACGACAGAAGACACCCTGAACATCACCTATAAGGCCGAGGATCCAGAAAACGACACAATTACCAACAGCTTCTACGAATGGACCTCCAACTCATCCACCGTGTCCTCAAAGATAGTCTCACCGACAGAAACTTCAAAAGACCAGCACTGGAATCTGAGTCTTCAGATAGTAGACGAGTACAACACATTAAGCCAAGAAAACACTTCACAGGAAACACTTGTAATCCAGAACTCTCCACCAGAAATCGCAAGAGCTCAAGAAGTAGAAAATGTAAGCAGAGAACATGCATACACAGTTTCAGCAATAGTTCAGGATCCAAATGGGGAAACAGACCTCGATGCCAACTGCGAAGTAACCGTAGAACATGAGACAAACAGCACAACAGCAACAAAGGCTATAGATACATCTTACTCCGGATCAGAAAAAGCCAAATGCGCCTACACAGTAAGCGCAGAAGATAAAAGCTGGATAAAACCAGGAGAAAAAGTAAACACAACCTTCAAGTTCACCGATCAGAGCTCAGGAACTACAAGCACCAGTAAGAAGTCTGCAGAAGTTCCTAACAGAAAACCAAAAGTAACAGAACTAACAGCGCCATCTAACAACTCAGAAACCAACAAGACAGAACTCAAATTTGATTGGAAAGCTCAGGACCCTGAGAAAGACAACCTAGAATACAAACTGAAAATATTCAATGAAACAGAAAATATAATTACAGAAAAAGGTCTCACAAAGTCAGAAAAAGCTATTAGCAGCCTTCAGAGCTCAAATATAAAATGGCAGGTCACAGCCACAGATATCTACGGTGGGGAAACACTTTCATCTAGCACCTCCGAAAACTCAACAGTAGTTGTAGACTCAAAAGCTCCAGAAATTGTTGAAGGTCCAGCCATAGAGGTTATAAACTCTTCCAGAGATTACCCGCAACAAAATCAATCTGTAAAATGCTACTCGCGATGGCAGGACAACTTTGAACTAGGTAGCGCAAAAATATACGAAAACGCTACAGAGACCAACCACACCATAACATCTAGCGACTTCAGTTCAGGATGGGCGAACGTAACAATCGCTGCAGGAGATCTAGAGGCCGGCAAGATAAGCTGCACCACCTATGCTTCAGATCATCTCGACAATAAAGCATCAGACAGCAACACCTTCGAGGTAGAGGACATAGAGAAACCAAATATGACCGACTTCGATTACAGCCCTAAGACTCCTGAAAAACTCGACCCCCAGAACCCTGTGGAAGTCAGCGCAAAGATAACCGACAACCTGAAGATAGAAAATGTTTCTCTTCTCTACCGTAAAGAAAACGAGGAGAGCTGGAACTACGGCAACATAACGAATTCTGGAGATCTCTACACAGGAAACTTCACTCCTCAAACAGATAGTGCGACATACGACTTCAGACTCAAAGCTGTTGATACATATAATAACACCGAGGTTAGGAAAGCCTCCGTTAATGTAAGCTGGGATTATACCTGGAGCGGCTCACCTTCCGAATACAGCGGTTCAAGCACACTACAGGATAATTTAGTTGATTATACGCCGATAAAGATAGAGAATACTGGCGATTTCCCTCTCAAATACAACATAACTGCCGATACCGAATCTAACCTGAACCTTAATATAGGAGATAGAGAATTTATCATCCCCTCCTCCGAATCAAAATCAATAAGTGTTGAAGCAAGTTTAGAAGAGAACAACGCTGATGACGAAGGTATATACTCCTTCGATATAACTGTAAACTCTGAAAACACAACTGCTAACCCTTCACAGGGAACTATAGAAAGTCAGGCAACTTTCACTCTAGATGCCCCGTTCCTATCAATGGAGAAAGCTTCAAAATTCCCACTATCAGCATCGCAGGGAACAACAGGCGTTGAACTTCCTGTAGATACCACCAACGTAGGTACACAGTCAGCAGAAGGAGGCAGCATAAGCTACGAAATCCCAACCTCCTGGGAATTAAGCAGCGGAAACCTCAACCAAGAACTTGGAGATATGAATGTTGACGAGACAGAAACCTCGAGCATCAGTGTCAACATACCCGGAGATACTTCTACAGGAACTAAACAAATAAACATGACTGCAACCACCACAAACAGAACCTTTAGTCAAAGCTTCCAGATAGATATCACAGAGAATGAGACAACCACAATTGTCGAAGACGGTGGTGGAGGAGGCTTCGGAGGAGGTTCCGGCCCGACTTCACAAGAACAGGTTGAACAACGTTCAGATCAGATTTTCAACACCAGCGAAAGCTTTGAAATTGTAAGAGGAGAAGACCAGAACTTCACAGTTCGTTTCCAGAACCCTACAAAATTCAACCTCACCAATATAACCGCAAACGTTGAGGGAATCCAGTCTCAATACCTCCAACTAGAAAACCCATATCTTGGAAGAGTGAATATAAACGAATCAAAGAACATCACCGTGAAGATAACCGCCCCAGAATACTTCCAAACCGGCAATTACAACTTGAATTTCAACATCACCGGAAAAGGCATCGACGGACAAGGCGCATTTGCAGACCATTTCGGTTTCACACTGAACAAGGATATATCTCTCGGAGTAAGAGCTATTCCACGACAGAATGCCTCCACCTACCTTAATGAAACCAAAGAAATTCTCAATCAGATGAATAGAAGCAACCTAAGAACAAGCGAGATTGAAGAGCTTATCAGCGAGGCAGAGAACAATATCGAATCCGGAAACTATGCAGAAGTGCAGAAAAGCTATCAAGAAGCACAGTCAAGATACCAGACTGCCCAAGAAACACGCCAAGGCCTGACAGAGCTTGAAAGCCAGATTAATTCAGCTGAAGCATCAGGACTCGATGTCGGACGCGCTCGACAGGTCGCAAGCCTAGCAGAGGCAGCCATGGAAAGAGGTGCGTACACAACAGCTGCCGATAGGCTGGAGGAAGCTCAGAACATCTACCAGTTGGAGACTGCGGGAGAAGTTAACTGGATCTATGAGATCCGGTCCAATTGGAAGAAGATACTATCCGGACTAATCATAATAGGAATAGCCGGATTCTTGGCGCGACTAAGGTATCGACTCTACAGAATCAGAAGCAGACTGAAAGATCTCAAGTCAAAGGAGAAGAACATAGAAGACCTCAAAATACAGAAACAGAAGAAAGCATTCGAAGAGAAAGATATCTCGCTTTCAGAATACGAGGATAGCATAGAGGACTACAACAACCAGATTATCGAAATAATCGAAGAACGTGTCGCATTACAGGCGGAAGAAGCTAATATAAGCAACTTCAAGAGACGCAACAGCCTAGCGCAGGAGAGAGATCGTCTCAACGAACTTATCAGAGAGACACAACAAGACTATATCAAAGGAAATATCAGCGACACAGACGTATATGAGAAGAAAGTTGAAGAGTTAACCGGCCGGCTTTCAGAGATTGAAGGAGAAATAGCGGAGATAGATGCAGAGGCAGAAGTAAGATCAGAGAGCCGCCTAGGTCGGATAATGGAGAAAATACCGATAATTTCAACAGGAGGTAAAGTGCAGTGAAGAAGACAACAATTCTGCTGACACTTGTACTTTTCACAGGCTTAACAACAGCACAGTCAGCGAACGAAACACAGCAAGCACTTCAACAAGCTGAAAGCGACATCCAGTTGATGGAGGAAGAAGATATACCAACTGAACGAGTTACGAATCTCTTAGAAACAGCGAACAACTCCTATCTTGCGCAGAGAAACTTTGAGAATGAAGGAGGAACTGCAGATTACTCGCGCGTCAAGGAGCTTACCCAACAGATCAGCGATATACAGGAGAGAGCGATAAGAGTCTCCGACAGGATAAGCGCACTGGATATGAGATTGAAAGAGCTGGAAAACACAAGCGTCAACCTTTCATCAGCGGAAAACGAACTAAATGCTGCAAAAGATGATTTCCAAAGCCAGAGATTTGAGGAGGCGGAGGGTCATGTCGAATCAGGCTATTCAGCGATATCCGAGGCACAGTCCGCACGTACACAGGTAGAGAGCTTTGCCGCAGCACAGCAGGAAGACATAGTGGCACAGATAAACATATTTATAGATTATCTGAGAGCAAATCCTACTAAAGTCGGCGGAAGCACAGCTCTCGGACTTCTAGCCATGATATCATTCTGGAAGGAGTTCAACACATATCGACTGATTAAACGAAGAAAGCGGAAAACCGTCAAAGAAGAAGTTCTGGAGCGTTTGATTACAGACAGCCAAAAAGAGTACTACATGCGGAAAGAAGGCTCACCTATACAGTTCAACACCAAGATGAACCGATTCGAGGATCTACGGAGAAACGTAGTCGAAGATATCGAAATAATAGATGGTAAACTGGAGAACCGGCACTCTCTACTCTTTGATCCGGAAGAACCTACGCAGGAAGAAGTCGAAATTGATGAAACAATAGAAGAATCGGCAGAAACTGAAAAAGAAGAACAAGTGAAGAAAGAACAGGAGCAGCAAAAGCCCGTAGAAGTAATTGATACCGAAGACGAAACTGAAGATCAAACCGAGGAGGTCAGCGAAAGCAGCAAAAATGAAGAACAGGAAGAAGCTGAAGACACACAGGATATGGATAACGAAGAGAGTGAAGACAAGGAAGAGGAAAGTGAAGAGAACAACGAGCTAGTATGTGATGAATGTGGCGAAGAATTTGAAACAGAGCGCGGACTTAGCATCCACAGAGAAAGAACTCATGATTCAGAGATTCAGGCCGAAGGCGTTGTATGTCCTGTATGCGGAGATGTTTTCGATACTGAAAGAGGCATGCATATCCACAGAGGAGAAGTTCACAAGGATTAGAACATTCCTCCGGAATCATCGTTTCCGCTTCCGAAGAAGTTGTCATTATGTCTGACATTTAATCCCAGTCCGCCTTCTATTGTCATTGGTGCGATCTTCTCTTCAAAGTTAGTACCACGCATCTTGTAAATCTGTATTCCGCGTGAGCTCTGCTGCTTGTACATAAGGATTACTCCATCAGCTAGGAACTCTGCATGGCCTGTTTCAGTAATCTGATCCGGTATAGTCTGAGATTCAGCAATTACAAAGGATGTAACACCAATATCGCGGAAGAGATCGAACAGTTCTCTAACATATAGCCTGTAGTTCTTGGACTTTTCTGAAAAGCCTGCTGAGATAGCTGATAGTGAGTCAACGATTACACGGTCGAAGGATTCTTCATCCTCATCTAGATCGCCAAACATCAGCGGTTTAGTATCGATTTCGAGCTCTCCGCTCTGTTTCTTGAACAACGCTTCTACTGTACGGGATACGTCGAACGGGTCGTACGTTTCAATTACTAAATTGCCGTCATCAACGTGCTTCTGCCCGTCCCAGCCGAAGTCTTCCATGTGGCTAATTAAAGCGTCTGGCGATTCCTCGAAGCTCATGAATAGTACTTTTTCGCCGTTTTCAGCAGCATGGTTGGCCATATGAAGGTTGAATATTGATTTACCCGATCCTGGGTTTCCTGCGATTAATGTAACGTTCCGCTTTCTTATTCCATCGCCGAAGAGATTATCGATTCCGTTTATACCTGTACGGAGATAGTTTTCTTTCTTGCCTGCTGATATTCCGTCGTCATCTTCCTCGGATGAGTTATCGCTTCCGTCGTCGTTGTTGAATTCTGACCATGGGTTCTCATCTTCAGAATCACTATCAACTTCTGAGTCTTCCTGCCATTCTCCGACTCTGTTCGGGTTAATATCTTCGTGTTTTGCGGAGACATGGGCTTTCAATGCTTTCAAAGTTGGAAAGTCATGGCCACATTTCTTACACTCCATGGTGTTCATGATACAAATGCACCTGTTTCAAACTTAAAGTTTTCTTAAAACGGTTCAACAGCGCTTGAAACCAGAAAATTTAATAACAAGGAACTTACTGACTTCGTTATAGAAACATGGAATTTCCTGAAGAACTTGAAGAACTGGAAAGGGGAAAACCAGTATTTGTATCAACAGAGTCTCCTGATCTACGAGAACTTGTAAACACGCTTATAGAGAAAATTACAGAGGATGAAAAGCTTGTAGTGTATATAGGAAGTATTAAAACCAGTAAGAAAGTCAAAAGCATGCTGAAAGAAAGAGATATAGACCTGAAGAAGATTCTATTCTTCGACATGGCAACAAAGGTTACAGGCTCAGCTCCTGACGACGTGGAAAACACTGTATTCTTCGACCCTGAAGATATCAACCAGGTTAACATGCAACTCGACGACGCGGTAGACGCAGTACCAGAAGACCGAGAAGCCGTGATAGTATTCGACACAATATCAACACTGTCAATATACAACGATAAAGAAGTAATAATCAAGTTCTTGAAAAGCCTGAGTTCAAAGATGGATAACTGGGACGTATCCTCAGTTCTACTCGGAGTAGAGAGCGAAATGAGCGACGAACTTACGGAGGCTGTGGAAGATTCTGTTGAAGAAACAATCGATGCAACCAGCGAATAGAGAACCCGCTTTCTCAAAAGAATACACTGCAAAATAATTTCATGTGAAAGTAGAAAACCTAGACCTACCTTCCAAGATAAAGGAAGACTACATAGATTCTGGCATAACTGAACTCAACCCTCCGCAGGAAAAGGCCGTAGACGCAGGGCTACTGGAAAATCAGGACATGATAGTTGCAGCGCCGACAGCATCCGGAAAGACATTTATCGCCGAGCTAGCAATGGTTGAGCAGGTTATCAAACAGAATAAAACAGCCGTCTACATCGTCCCACTGAAAGCACTTGCTTCCGAGAAGTATGAAGACTTCAAGGAAAGATACAGCAATCAAGAAGTCAAAATCTCAGTAGGAGACATGGACGACGAAGGAGAATACCTAGATACAGCAGATATCGTAGTAACCACTTCTGAAAAACTTGACTCAATGCTGAGACACAACCCTTCCTGGATCCACAACATCGGGCTAGTAGTAATCGACGAAATACATCTACTGACCTCACAGAACCGAGGTCCAACGCTCGAAGTAACAATAACGCGCCTACGAGAACTTCTGGAATTCCAACTGCTTGGGCTCTCTGCCACCATATCAAATTCTGACGAACTTGCAAAATGGCTGAACGCAGAGCTAGTAGAGTCGGACTACCGACCTGTAGAGCTGGAAGAAGCAGTATACGAAGGAAACGAACTCGAGTTCTACGACGAAGATGGCGGAGAGAAAGAGGTTTCCGATAGCTCTGATGAAAAGATCGGAGCAGAAAAAAACGGAGACAGCGATATCAACTCCGCATTCCAGACCGGAACTGAAATGGCAGAAGAAGACGATGAAGAACGGTACGAACCTGTCAGAACACAAGATATCCCGGATAAGCACAACAGCAAAGTTCAGAACATCCTGGCAGATACTTTAGAACAGGATAAACAGGGGATTGTATTCTGCTCCTCGCGTAAAGGCGCCGAAAAAAGCTCAGACCGCGTAGCTAAAGTAACAGAAGAGGATCTAACACGAGAGGAAAAAAGCAAATTAGACGAGTATGCAGAGATAATTGAAAACGTGCTTGGTTCTCCTACAGAACAATGCAAGCGATTAGCAGAGAACGTACGTAAAGGCTCAGCGTTCCACCACGCCGGACTTGTAAACCGCCAGCGACAGGTGGTGGAGGAGGCATTCCGTGAAGGCTATATAAAATCTGTCTGCGCCACACCAACTCTCGCAGCCGGAGTAAACCTTCCCGCATTCAGAGTTATAATACGCGACTTGAAGCGTTACACTGGCAACGGAATGGAGTTCATACCTGTCCTTGAATACGAGCAGATGTGTTTGCCGTATGATCAGAAAATCGTTTTGAGTGACGGTGAGAGGAGGAAAATTGGAGATATTGTTGAAGAGGAACAGGAGTTAGAGATTTTATCTTCTAATGATGGCGAAATTGAGTCCAAGAATATCACTGATTTCTTTTGTAGAGAAGCCGAGTTTTTGGAGATTAAGACGGAGACCGGCAGTGTAGAGGTTACCGAGAATCATCCTGTAAAGACTGACGAAGATTGGAAAGATGCTGGAGAACTGGAGGAAGGAGATAACTTGAAGCTGCTTCCAGATACCGTTAATTCAAGAAATCCTTTCTTCTTCGAACTGATGCCTGAAGAAGCCTATGTTAAAGATGCAGGAGGCATAATCGAAAAGTTCAAGAAGGAATTCGAGTTGACTGATGCAGAGGTTGCGGAAAAACTTGGCATCAGCAAATCAACCATCTATCATTACAAAAAGAATAGGAAGGCCTGTCCTCTTGAAGGCGTACTGCAGGCCTGTGAAGAACTGGAGATAAGGAAATCTGAGATCGCCGATACCATCAGCCTTGTGAAGAGCAGTTATGGGAATACTATTGATATACCAGAGAAGATTACGGAGAATTTCATGTGGCTTCTCGGGATAATTCTTACAGATGGAAACCTGAACCGTACAGAAGACGGAAGAACAGGAAGCACTCACACAGCTATCCGTGTCTTCAACACTAATGAAGAGATTATAGAGAAAGCCAAATCAGCTTTCCGTGCTCTGGGACTTGAATGCTACGAAGAGGAAAGGGAAGAAGGAAAGTACAGGCTTGAAGTCGGGAACACCTTGCTCGCTCAGGTCATGAATGAAGTGTTCGATATACCTTACGGAGCAAAGTCCCAAGACACGAAGATTCCTGAGATAATCTTCAGCTTAAACGGTAATTTACAGGCAAGCTTCATAGAGGGACTTTTCGATGGAGATGGCTCATATTATGAAAATCAAGAGGAATACAAGCGTAGAATACATTTCTCCAGCTCCAGCGAGAAGTTTACAGAAGACCTACAGGAACTTCTGGCAGCTCACGGGGTAAAGTCCAGAATAGACTCTAAATTTGTAGAAAAAGTGGATTTCGGCGATGAAGAGTACGAAGTCAACAAAACCAGCTACTCGCTCAAAATCAGAAACAAAGACAGCGTTAACATACTGGCAGACTTGATTAACCCAGTAAAAGCAATTATAGAGCGGGAAGAATACAGCTCTTATCATAATTCAAACAATCACAGAAAAAAGGCTAAAGAACACACAGAAGTGCTGGAAATCCAGGAAAAAGGCAAAGAGAAAGTATATAATATCGAAGTAGAAGACAACCACAACTACATAACCAGCAACAGAACATTGCTCCACAACTGCGGAAGAGCTGGAAGACCGAAATACGACGATAAAGGGGAAGCGATATCAATAGCAAAGAATCCTGGTATGACTTCTGAAATCGTCGACAGATATATTGCTGGCGAACCTGAGAGAATTCAGTCTAAGCTGGCTGTTGAACCGGTTCTAAGGATGCATACGCTGGCTTTGATCGCCTCCAATTTCTGTAATACGCATAAGGAGCTGCAGGATTTCTATAAGAAGACTTTCTACGCTCATCAGTACAGTGATATCGGTTCTGTGGAGCAGAAGATCAGCAAGGTAGTTGATCAGCTGAGAGAGTACGAGTTCCTGAAGGAGGAAAAGTTCGAGGCTACACCTCTCGGAAGACGTGTATCGGAGCTGTACATCGACCCTGATTCTGCTAACCTGATACTTGAATCGCTGGAGAAGGCTGAGGAGAAAAGTACGAAGCCGATATCCTACCTATTCATGATGTGTCATACCAGCGAGCTGCAGCCTCGATTAAATGTGAACGCGAAAGAGGAGAGCGACTACGCTAAGGCTCTGGATGATGCAGAAGAGTATATTCTTGAGCAGGTACCGAACGAATGGGATGTCGAGTATGAGATGTTCCTTGAAGTGATGAAGACTGCGATGATGTTGAACGCCTGGATTGATGAAAGCGATGAGCAGGAGATTGTGGATCGCTTCAACACGGCGCCGGGCGGCATCAGAGCGAAAGTCAGTAACGCCGACTGGTTGCTGTATGCCTCTAAGGAGTTAGCAAACATGAAGGAGCTGGAAACAGGTGAGATCGAGAAGCTTCGGGTACGTCTCAAGCACGGAATCAAAGAAGAACTTCTTTCACTTGTTCAATACGACCAGATCGGAAGAGTTAGAGCCCGAAAACTGCATGACTACGGCATTCGTGACGCCGAGAATATTCGAGAAACTGATTTCGAGAAGCTGAAGAAGTTGATCGGCGAGAAAACGGCACGTAAACTGAAGAAACAGGTAGGTCAGGAAAACATCTTCGATCGCGAAAACATCATGGATTATTTCTAGTTCTGATTATCGAAGAGATATGCAGTATCACTAAATGAACCAAAGTCCATATCGAATACTTCAGGTCTTCCAGGTGCATCAACTGCACCATAGAAAGAAGCCTTGTCAAGCAAGATATCCGCCTCAACTTCTTCCGGATGATCCCACCATTTACCTTCAGTTTCAAGACCCTCTTCGCTAATTTCTTTATGAGTAGGTATATCCTCCCCGTAATCAGGCGAGGCTTCGAAACCTAGAGCTACAAAAAGCGCATCACCTTCTACAGACTCATTTATCTCTGCTATAGAGTCATAATCTGCGACATGGTATGCCTCTCGGGAAGGAAGCCTGTCATATACAGAATCTACACTCTCTTTCAGAGCATTCTCATATCTTTCAACGCCATAAGCAGCTACAACAATATCGTAATTATCAAGAACCTCTTGAGGAGTAGCCATACCAGAATAAGAATCGTTTAGAGCATTTATAACCTCATCAAAGCTGCTAATCTCGTTTTCTATTCTTAGTTCATCGTCAGAGCCGGAAGGGGATGTTGAAGCCACATCTAAAACTGTGAAAAACTTTTTTAAAAATTTTCTGATTGGCAGAGTTATCCTTCTAGATGCGACTCAAGTCGTTCGATCAGTTCCCTGTTCCCTACATGTACAGGAGTTCTCTCATGTATATGCTCCGGTTCTTTCTCCAGAATAGATCTCTCGCCGTCAGAAGAAGCGCCTCCCGCATTATGGAATATGTGTGCCATCGGATTCGCCTCAAAGATAAGTCTCAGCTTTCCTTCCGGCCGCTCTTCTAGATGCGGATAGGAGAACATACCCCCATGCTTGAGTATCTGTTTTGTATCTCCTACAAACGCTCCTCCATACCTTAGCTTCATTTCTTGACGTATCTCATCCGCGAAAGAAGCGAAATCACTTGTCCAGCGATCATCACCGCCTCCAAAGCCGTAAACCTTTGGCTCCGGAAGCTCCAATCCCTCATTTAGAGTGTGAATCTTTACACCATCTCGATGATCTTCTATAACATGCTCATGGACTTGATCATCTTTTGAACGTATAGCTGTAGTTAAAGGACCATATACGATGTAGAATGCAGAGGTTATCGTATGCCCAGGTGCTGGAAGCTCTTCGTTGTATATTGCGACTATTGTTCCGGTTAGATTGTTGGACTTGACGTTTGAGGATCCGTCGAGAGGATCAACAGTCACTGATACACCCTCCCCACATTCTATAACATCTTCTTCCTCTTCACTTGCAAACTGTCCAACACCTTCTAGAGCGGTCAGACGCTCTTTCAGAAGTCGGTTTGCGTGGAGATCGGCTTCCAGTTGTTCCTCTCCAGAAGAGTTTTCTTCACCTACTCCTTCTCGGCGTCTAAGCATGCCTGAAGAGATTTCCGGAGCAGTGCGTGCAACTTCCTCGAATATACGGTCCTCTATAGTCATTTTTCTAAAGCACGTCTTCAGGACTCTGATCCTCGAAAATTACTTTGTTCAGCTTGTTAAGCAATTCTTCAGGGTTTTCTCTCTGGAAGATGTTTCTTCCTACAGCCAGCCCATTTCCTCCTGCCTGTACAACATCATGGACGTCCGAAAGGAAGTCTTTGTCGCTGGCTTTGCTTCCACCACTCATGATAGCTTTCATCTCACCAGTGACGTCCATAACCTGTTTCCAGCCTTCATGCGAACCAGGGTACTTGCATTTAACCATGTCTGCCCCCAGCTCCAAACCGATTCGTGCCGCATAGGATATCACACTAGGATCTGTATCTCCGCCATACTCCTGGTTACCTTCGATCCCATGACCTCTTGGATATGCCCACATTACTACAGGTACGCCGTATCGGTGTGCTTCTTCCTGTACTCTGCGGAATTCTTCTGCCATATCAGCCTCGTAGTCGCTACCCGCGTACATCGTGTAGCCTACTGCATCAGCTCCTAACTCCTCTACCGCATACTGTACTGAGCAGTTAAGAGGTGAGAAGTGATCCTGCGGCTCCCAAAGATTTGATGTCCCGTTCAGTTTTACGAGAAGGTTTACTTCATCCTCATATTCCGGATAGTATGTTTCTGCTAGGCCTTTCTGTACTGCGACCGCAGTTACTGCATCGTGTTTCGCGACCTTGAATACATGTCTTGGGTCGGCACTTTTTGGCTGCGGTTCAAAGTCAGTTGGCCCATGCTCCAATCCATGGTCATATGCCACTATTAGTGAGTTTCCGTCTCGAGTTATAGAAGAATCTTCTAGAGCTTTCTCTTTCATATTACGAAGTATTACCTTTCACAGTTTTTAACCTTCCGGCCGACAAAAAATGCTCACCCCGTTAAAGTAAAAACCAGAGGCACAGAATAGTCTCTTGTATGAAACTGCAACTGAAGTACTTTCAGAATTTAGATCACACATGGTCTGAAAGACTTCATGACTTCGATCACAATCTACTTCACAGTTTTTTCCAGGTGTACACCAATCTAGGTTCTCTACACTTCACAGCACTTCTATCCCTATTTATCGCGCATCTAGGGTACTTCACCCTCCTGATAGATCTTCTTATTGCTGTAGGTATATCAGCCGGAGTTACAGAGATACTCAAATTAGTTTTCAAGAGGAAGCGGCCTGAAAATAGAGATCAAGATATTGTCGTATTGCAGAACCTTTCATTTCCCTCTGGACACTCGGCATATGCTTTTGCAACCAGTATAGCCCTCATGACAATCCCTAGCATGAGTGTTCTTCCGGTTCTTGTAGCCACACTTGTAGCGTTTTCAAGAGTATATCTTGGTCAGCATTACCTCTCCGATGTATTAGCT
Source organism: Colwellia polaris (assembly GCA_047617785.1). Lineage (GTDB taxonomy): Archaea > Nanohalarchaeota > Nanosalinia > Nanosalinales > Nanosalinaceae > JBEQAZ01. The sequence continues at coordinate 52,169 of JBLGBK010000002.1, forward strand.
GGCGCCACCATTGGAACTCTTGTAAGTTACATCGTAGTTGTTATGTAAATGAGGAAAGGGTCAAAAGATTTCACGCCTGAAAACTGTAATATTATGAGCAGAAAAGAATCTGACAGCAAACTGGAAATAGGCGACGACGCACCCGAATTCGAGCTTGAGGACTATAAGGGAGAACACGTTGCTTTAAGCGACTTGGAAAACTTTGACGGCGTGCTTGTAGTATTCATGTGCAATCACTGTCCATACGTTCAGACACAGGTAAATGAAATCAAACAACTAGCAGAAGACTTCCCTTCACTTGCTATTGTGGGGGTAAACGCAAATGTAGAGACACACCCCATGGATAGCTTTGAGAAGATGAGTGATTTTATAGAAGGAAAAGAACTCGCTCTACCAAACTTCTACTATCTCGCAGACTCAGAACAGGAAGTAGCAGAAAGCTACGGCGCCAAATGCACACCTGACCCATTTCTACTCGACTACCGGCACAAGCTGTTCTACCATGGGAAACTAAACGATAAGGAAGGCTCAGAAGACGAACCAGAAGAACGCTACATGAAAGAAGCTGTACAGAAGATGCTGAAAAGAAAAGAACCGCCGACAGAGCAGCCACCAAGCGTCGGATGCAGCATAAAATGGAAAGACACGGTGAGTAATTAATGAATTTTCAAATAAAGCCTGATGAACACGATTTTAGAGATGCAAAAGATACTGTAGAAAGCACACTTGAAACCTGCCAGTACACCCTTGAACGTGAAGAAAATTTCGAAGTAAATATAGGCTCCTATCCAGGAAAGCGGGGTGCCCGTGGGCTGGCTGAAGCTTTCAACTTGCAGATCTACTTCAACCCTGATGTTGAAGGTTGGCAGGATGAGCTTCGGCAGGTTGTACAGAATTACTATGCCAAATCCTGGTTTTACGAGAAGCATGATCCTGCATTTTTCTGGGAAGAAGTTCTCGCCTCAAGTCTAGGATTAATGTTCTTGGAAGAAGCTGGTTTCGATCGGAAACCGGAAGAAGTTGAGTCAGCACAGGCAGAATGGGAAGATAAGAAAGACCTACTTCCGGAAGAGGTTTTTAATGTTCGCACAGAGTTCTCCTGGCAGCTGAACTGGTTAATCGGCAAACAAATACTGGAAAAACACGATTTAGAAGATTTTGCCGAGTTAACGAAAAAGGATGTCGTCAAAGCCGGAGACAGTATAGGCGAGGTAATGTGAAAACGGTTTTCATCGGTCGTTTCCAGCCGTTTCACCGCGGACACCACCAAGTAGTGGAGAAGTACAGCGAAGAGCATGAGCTACAGATCGCGATAGGAAGCTCGGAAGAGGAAGAAACCGAGAAGAACCCGTTAAGCTTTAAGGAACGTAAAAAACTGATCAGGGCTTGCCATTCCGATATAGAAATCACAGGTATAGCTGACGAGGATGAAAGCGAGGACGGAAACCAGAAATGGATCCAGAAAGTGAAGGAAAAAACCGGAGCCGAAGCAGTTATCTCGCAGAACCCTCTTGTCAAAGACATAGTTGCCAGAGATACCGAACTGAAACTAATTAAACAGGACCTCTACCAAGAAGAAATATATTCAGGAACCGAAGTCCGTAGGAGAGTAAGATCTGGTGAAGAATGGCGTTATCTTCTGCCAGACTGCTGCGAAAAACAGTTCGAAAAACTAAAAGACAAGATTAAGGAATCAGGGATACAGTACAATTTTGAACCCGGATGGAAGAAAGAGAACTCCTTTCACGACACGTTAGATAAATAAATACAATTTATAACTGGAAAAGAATTTTAGGAATCTCTTCTATCATATCTGTAGGTAGTGCGCCGTTACCGTAAGCTTCAGCAGCTTTCTCTCCAGCCTTACCATTCAACCATACGCCTAGACGTGAGGCCTCAGTCAAACTCAATCCTTGTGAAATCAATGCGGCTATAATTCCAGCCAACATATCTCCTGTACCTCCAACAGTCATCGCCGCGGAACCTGTACGGGAAGTATAGCGTTTTTCGGAATATATTTTATCGACTTTTCCTTTGACAACTACAACTCTGTCTTCAGTGGCGAAATCTTCTACAGAGCTGCTTCTATCTTCGATATGCTTCTTCTCGCCCTTGTGCGGAGCGAAAACAACGTTGTCTCGATCTAGTTCAGCAGCCGGCTCTATCGCATCTGCATCAACTATAACAGGCGCATCTGTCTTTTCAAGAAGTTGTTTAACTGCTCCAGGTTCTGGTTGCGATAATCCTGGCCCTATAACCGCCGCATCACACCATTCCAGAAGCTCTTCCGCCTGATCAACGTCTTCTTCGGTAAAGTAGCCACCACTATAGCCTGATACAATCAAGTTTTCCGAGTATGACGCTACAGTATCCTGTATTTGCTCGGATGTAAGAATCTTCACTAAATCAGTTCCTGATCGGTAAGCCGCCTTTGCTGCTATCGCCGGCGCTCCCGTATAGTCTTTGCTTCCCGCGATTACTGCGACCTTTCCGTTTTCTCCTTTATGCGTATCTTTTTCGCGGTTGATTTTGCAGAGTATTTCCTCCATAGCCAATCATTTTATCTCCGGAGATAAAAAATAGGTCGAATTGAAGCCTTGATTGACCTCTACAGAATGTTTTTTATTCAAGTCAGGAGAATTGTATTACGTGATAACATGGTAAAAGTAGTTGTAAATGGAATCGGTACTATTGGAAAAAGAGTAGCAGAAGCAGTAAAACAGCAGGAAGATATGGAACTGTTCGGTATATCTGATGTATCCTCCAGCAGCGGAGTAAGAACGGAACTGAGCCCGAAAGGAGGGCTTCACGGAACAGATTTATATGCCTCCAATGAAGACGGTCTTGAAACCCTGAAAGAAGAAGGAATGCATGTAGAAGGACTGCTAGAAGACGTCGCAGATCAGGTAGATGTTGTAGTTGACTGCACACCTCCTGGCGTAGACAAACTGAACAAGGAGAACCTCTACGAACCTCACAACATCAAGGCAATCTTTGAAGGAGGTTCCGACTCCGAAATTGCACCTGTATCGTTCAACGCAGATGCAAACTACGAAAAAGCAAGAGGAGAAGATTACGTAAGAGTTGTATCCTGCAACTCAACTTCTCTATCTCGAACTATGAGTGCACTACGCGACAACTTTGGAGTAGAAGAAGCAGTTGCCAACCTGGTAAGACGGGGAGGAGACATCCCTCAGGATGGAAGAGGGCCTATAAACTCAACCGTCCCCGTACCTGAAGTTCCAAGCCACCACGCGCCAGACGTGCAGGAAGTAATGCCTGAACTAGATCTCAAAACACTGGCAGTCAAAGTACCTGTGACCTACGGACACGTACACATGGTTAACGCCGAACTGGAGCAGGAAGTGAGCGAAGAAGATCTCAAAGAAGCATTCCGCAATCAGCCACGAGTCAACCTGGTTTCAGCTGGCGAAGGATACGAATCAACAGGCAAGATCCACGAAAAGATGCGAGACTTAGGAAGAAAGAGAAGCGACATGCCTGAAGCAGCTATCTGGGAAGAAACAATCAAGGCAGAAGGAAGTAGCGTTTACTGGATCCACATGGTCCATCAGGAGGCAATAGTGGTTCCTGACAACATTGATGCAATCCGAGCGATGTTTGAGATGGATGACAAAGAAACCAGCATCCAAAAGACCAACAACGCAATGAAAATTGAGTGAATCAACCCTCCAATTTCTTTTTTCTCTTATCTCTAACTAATTCTGCCGAAAACTTCAATCCCTCTTTAAAAGCTGCTTCGTAATCATTTCCATCTAAAGAAAGATAGAATTCGCTGTAAATTTTTCTGAAACTATCTATCATATTTTCATCATAGCCCTCATCAGATATTAGTTCTATATGCTTCAATACCCTATCAATCTGATCATCTAAATATCCAAACCTATGCAGAGACCAATAATAACTCATCGCCTCACCTTCCACCGACACTAGGCTATCTAAATCATCGGTTAATTTCTGCCTTTTACGTAGAACCTCCATATACCGATCTATTTCATGATCGTTTCTTTCTAGTTCCTCTTCTAAAAACTCTCTACATTCTTGCTGAGGCCTGTTTCTAAGATTACTTATCTCCGATTTCACTTCATTAAGCCTTTGATTTAGCTCTTTAGCTCTCTGATCATTTGGGTCGTCGATATCCACATTCTCCTCCAGCATCTTCTGATGAATCTTTTCTCCTTTGCGTTCTAGCTTTTCAAGTTCTTTCTCAGGAACTTTAAATTCAGGGTGATCTTCTACCAGCTCTATATACGCTAGAAGGAGCTTAAAAAACTTTATTTCTTTGATCTCGGACGGATAAGACGGCAATCGCATATTTGCCTGGGAGAAAAATTTCCGAGCGTTATCGTAATTTTCTGCGATCATGTTTATGGCTTTAGATAGCCGAGACCAAGAAGCTCCTTGATCATATTGCCATTTATGTAGTAGTTCATGCTCCAATGAGACTAACTCTTCATCAGAAAAAGATCCTGAAGTATCTATAACGATAGTATCCGATAATGGCATATACTTGCCCCCCACCTTATCTTGAAGTTCTCTATATTCAACACGTGCAGGCCTTCTGATATCAAAACCATAGTCTCTCAAATTGTCGATTGCCTCCTTGACAGGATCATTCATAGTAAATGTCAGCTTACAATCGGGTTTAAAGTTTTGTTCTATAGAACCACATGCCCTCTCACAAACCGCACTAACAGAAACATAAAACAGTTCTAAATCAAAATGTAACCTGTGAGAAAGAAAATCCTTCTAACTGGATGGGGTCACCCTCCGAAAATCGACGGCGGTCTGGACATACATGTTTACCACTTGTTTCAGGAACTGCAGAAGGAAGATGATCTGGAAGTAAAGCTAGCAATACCAAAAGAAAACGCTCCAGAAAAAGAAGATATCATCCCTTTAGAAACAGGAGAAGGCGACATGATCTGGAAATCCCGGAAGATGAGCTCCGAAGTCGCAAAGATATCAGAAGACTTCGATATAATTCATACACACGACTGGTTCGGAGCCGAAGCAGGCTATAAAGCCGCTAAATACTCAGATACGAAATGGGTATCAACTCTGCATTCTCTGACCTCCTCAAGAATCCGCGGCACGTCAGAAAAGATACAGCAGATGGAGGAAGTAGGAGTGAAAGAGCCCGATAGGCTTATCGCAGTCAGTGAAGGCCTGAAAAATGATATAGAAAAAGAGTTCGGGACAAAAGCAGAAGTAGTGTACAACGGGTTTTCACATCCTAGCTCAACAGGCAAAGAAGTAAAAGAAGAACGCGGTATCAAAAACGACATGATCTTCTTTGTAGGACGTCATGCCGAGCAGAAAGGAATTGAACATCTGCTTTACGGCTTCAAGAAGTTCTTAGACCAAGATAAGGACGCCTCGCTTGTTATAGGAGGGGATGGGCATATGAGACAGGCTCTAGAAAACTTCACATCAATACTTGGAATTGAGGATAAGGTTTACTTTACAGGTTTTATACCTTCTGAAGAACTTGGAGACTACTATAGAGAAGCGGAAGCGTTCATATCTCCTTCAATCAACGAGCCTTTCGGCCTCACTATCACAGAAGCTCTAGAATCTGGCACTCCAGTACTTGCAACTGAAAGCGGAGTAAATGAGCTTATATCGACCAGTGCAATAACCGATATACAGCCAGAATCCGATTCTATAGCTGAAGGTTTGAAAGAGGCTCTGGCAAAGGATTCTCCGCCAGATTTTGATTCAAGGAGCTGGGAAGAAATGGCTGAAGACTATATGACTATTTACAGAGAGCTTTAGCCTAGAATCTTTATTTCATCAGGTTCTTCGTTGTGTAGGACCGCGTAACCATTTTCCGTCGAGGATAGAAATGTTGGATCTTCGTTATAGTACGTGGAGTCACTTCCCCCTTGTCCTGGAAGATAGATTCGTTCTCCGTTTCCGGAGTAGACTGCCAGTGCTACCTCTCGACTGGTTTCTAACTGGATAAGGTAACCGTTTTCTTTCTCAGTGATTTTGGTTTCCATATTATTAGTTGGTTACCGAGAGACTTTTAATCTTGTCAACGAAGCTTCTTTTCCCTCTAGCGTGGCAACATGCCGTGTTATAAATCAGGACTGGAAAAAAGGTTTTATGGCTCCTATAACCCTGAGCTTCGAAGTTCATCAGCCTCACCGGTTGAGAGTCGATGGAGTCAACAAGGATGCCGATGACCTTTATGATCGCTACTTTGACGATGAGATGAATGAACACTTCTTCAAAGACGTAGCTGAGAACTGCTACTTCCCTGCAACAGAGCGACTGTTGCGAAATGCGAAGAAGTTTCAGGACGAAGATCGACCGTTCAAAGTAAACTTTTCCATCTCAACTAGCTGGCTCGAACAGGCGCAAAAATACCATCCGGAACTTATAGATATGCTGAAGCAGTTTCCTGACAATACTATCGACTTCATCGGCCAGGCGCATTACCACAGTCTTGCAGGCCTTTTCCATGACAAGGAGGAGTTCAGAAATCAACTTCAGAAGCACAGAGAAATGATAAAAGACATCTTCGGCGTGGAAACCAAAGTAATGACCAATACCGAGCTTATTTACCATAACGAGATAGGAAAAGTTGCTTCGGAGGAAGGTTTTGACGGGATATTTACAGAAGGCGTTCCACGAGTCTTAGGATGGCGCTCACCGAACCATAATTATACACAGCCCGATTTCGTCACGGAAGAGGGTAACAGCATCATGCTACGTAACCGTAAGCTGACAGATGACGTAGGATACCGCTTCTCTGCAGAATGGTGGGATGAATACCCTCTTACAGCTGAAAAATACGCTATGTGGCTTTCAGCCGAGGAAGGTGATGTAATAAATCTCTTCATGGACTATGAGACTTTCGGAGAGCATCACTGGGAAGGAACTGGCATCTTATGGTTCCTAGAGGATCTCCCGAAGAAAATACTTGAACATGACAACATGGAGTTCATGAAGGTGCGTGAAGCCGCTCAGAAAGAGCCGGTCGGAGATTTCGATGCTTTCGAATACAACACAGTTTCGTGGGCAGATGAGGAGATGGATGCCTCTGCCTGGCTCGGAAATCCTGTGCAGAAGAAAATGTTCCAGAAGCTCCAGGAGCTAGAGCCTAAAGTGAAAGAGCTAGATGACGAAGAGGTACTGGAAGTATGGAGAAAATTCCTGACCTCCGACCATCTGCATCATATCGCGACAAAGACTATGGACGACGGCTCTGTTCACAACTATTTCTCATACTTCGATCATCCGCATCAAGGTTTCGCAGTTATCATGGATCACCTTATGGACTTCCAGGTTCAGGTAGAAAAACGGTTAAGAAGTTGAGCGAGTGTTGAATTTCTTGGATGGAAACAGAGAAAGTTGAGAAATGGCTGAAAGATAATTCAGAAGCTACGGGTCTTAAAGAATTCCATATAGAGGATTTAAGGCAAGGAGAGTCCAACCACAACTTTATAATTAATTCAGAAGGGAAAAAGTATGTTTTCAGAATTTCTAGAGAGATATCTCGGCGCAATAGGTTGAAAAACGAGTATAAATCTCTCAAGCTGCTGAAGAAAGCTGGCATGGAGAATGTGCCCGAGCAAATTTTCTTCAGTCCCGATACCCAATTTGGCGCGGTACTTATCGAAAGCTTTGTCGGCGACAGCGATCTAGATAGAGCTGGAGAGCTAGAAAGCTTACAGATCAAAAAACTATCACAGCTCATGTCAAAAGCACATAAGATAAAACCCGAAGATTACAACCAGGTTTTCTCAAAGTCCAAAAGTAGCGAAAGAAGTCTGAAAGAGATCTACAGAGATGAATTTGACACATGGTCACGAAAACCGTACAAAGAATATCTGGATATAGCCGAAGACCCTATAGAAGAACTTGAACACTACTTCAATAAACAGAAGAAGCTAGTCAACAGTTTCGAAGATGAGAAAGTCGATCAAAGATTTATACACTCTGATCTCGGCTTTAACATTCGTGCCAGCGATGATGAAGTGTTTATAGTCGACTGGGAATACGGTACTGTAGGTTACCCAGGCCATGATATTATGATACTGTTTGAGCACGGCAAGTTCACCGAAATTCAGAGAGAAGAATTCTTGGCCGAGTACCGAAAACACCGGGATCTAGGAGACAAGTTTGAGAAGGTTAGAAAACTGCATCCAGGCTTCCTGGCATTTCACGATGCGGTCTGGGCAGCAAAGAGAGTTGAGCGAGAGGTGGAAAGAGAAGATCGTAGAAAGATGCTGGAGCGAAAGATGGAGAAACTGGAAACATTCTATAAAAACAGGACGTGAATAAGTACCCATGGCAGAAAAATTTATCGAAGTTGAAGATGGAGAAAAAGTTTCTGTAGCACATCATAAAGCAGATTCTGAAGAATGGATATTTTTCTGCCACGGTTATGGAACAGATAAAGAAGGTAGCTACGAGAAAAGAGCTGAAAGAGCAGCAGAAGAAGGTTTTAATGCAGTAAGATTTACTTTCCGAGGAAACGGAGATTCTGACGGAGATTTCATTGACCAAAACTTGAGCTCTAGACTCCGAGATCTAAAATCAGTAATAGACTACTACCAGCCAGAAAAAATTATCCTCTTCGGAATGAGCTTCGGCGGCAAAGTTGTATTGCATGCGTTAGAAGACTTAGAAGTTGAATCAGTTGTTTTCAAGTCCCCCGTACTCTATAATTCCGAGATGGACAAGTTCAAAGAAGTCGTTGAAGAAAAAGGAAAGTACACTCATTTTGACGACAAAACTATTGACAAAAGATTCTTTGAGGATTTCGATAACTATTCTTTTCAAGAAGCCATCGAATCGATAGATATGCCTGTTGCCCTATTCCACGGAGGCGATGACTCCACAGTCAAGTTCAAGAACACAGCAGACGCTGTGAAACACATGGATGCCGAAATCATGTTGAGAAAGTTCAAAGGAGAAACTCATTTCATGACCGCAGAAGCGGAAGAAAAACTTCTTGACGAAATGATGACTTGGCTGAAAAACCAAAACTAATTATTCTATACCTAGTGCTCGCTTGTAGATGCCTGTCGTCCATGCGGAGATCTGTTCCCATCGGAAGTTGTCCTCTACACGTTCACGAGCATTGTCTCCTAGCCATTCTGTCCATTCCGGATCGTTCAGGCTTCTGGAGACCTGATGTTCAATTGAGGTAGAGTCAGCAGGGTACGTATGTAGACCTGTGTATTCATGAACTATTGTATCCTTCATACCTCCAACATAACTTCCTACCGTGGCGGTTTCGCATGCTGCGGCTTCAAGAGGTACAATTCCGAATGGCTCGTATACTGATGGCGCGACAGTCATCTTGGCATTCTTCATCAAACCTATTAGGTCTTCATCAGATACGTAACCAGGGAAGTGAACTTTGTCGCCGACCTTGTTCTTTGCTATTCCTTTATAGTGTTCCGTGGCCCCGCTCCCCACCATTACAAACTTGGCTTCCGGATTATTATCTAGTATCTGTGGCATTGCTTCAATTAAATGTCCCGGACCTTTCTGAGGATACATACGGCCTACAAAAAGCACAATATTTTCCCAGTCCAGGGCATAGTCCCCTCGGTTGAGGTTCGCACTATGATTGTCGAATTTCTCCAGATCTACACCGTTCGGTATATAGTTCAGCTTATCATCAGGCACTTCAAATGTATGTCTTACCTCTTCAGAAAAATCGCGTCCGACTGTTATTATCTGATCTGCCTGATATGTACCATACCATTCCAGATTGTGGATAGTCGACTGGTACTCCGAGTCGATTCCATCTCGTCCTTTCTGAGTTGAGTGAACCGTGAAAACCATCGGAAGATCTAAAGTATTCTTTATTCCTACAGAAGCAGGTACTGTCATCCAGTCGTGCGCATGCACTAAATCGAAGTCTTGATTCTTGGAGATTTCTATCGCTTTCTTCTCCATTTCATGCCCAAGATGCATCGACCAAGAAATAGTGTTGTCTGCTCTATCAGTACCTGTCAAACGGTGTATTTCCACGCCATCACGATACTCTACCCCATCTTCAGTTCCATAAGTGATAACTACAGGGTCATGCCCCTGACTGGCCATAGTCGTAGCTAGGTCTTCACAGTGTGCAGCTATTCCTCCAGCCTTGATCGGCGGGTATTCCCAAGTAATGAAAAGCGGACGCATAGTATTAACCAGTCAATTCTCTAGTTTTTTCTCTTGTTTAACAAGTTTTTTGTACTGATTTAAAACGTTTTTCTGCCATTCATCGGCGTAAGGGTCTATAACCTCGACTTTTTCATCTGGAGCATCCAAGTCAAACAACACCGAGTTTTTAGCGTCCTCTCCAGTAGTAATGACTTTATCGGCTTCATAGGCGCCTTGCCACTCTAGCTCAGAGATCATTTCGGAGAAATCCTCATTGAACCCTCGCATATTTTCCGTTGAATGTATTGTCAGTACGAGAGGTTTCTCAAATCTTTTTGCAAGCGTTACTCCTCCACTAACGGTTGTCCAGTCATGAACGTGTATAAGATCAAATTCACTCTCTCCAAGTTCCGTTGCCGGTTTCTTTAACTCATTGTTAAGTATCATAGACCAATTATAGATGTTGTCCCCCTCAAAATGTACTGGCACTCGTATAACATCTACATCATCGTGTATACTGTAGTATGATCCGTCTTCAAACGATATTATCGTAGCTTCATGACCTTTCTCTACTAAATATTCCGCAAGATGCTTGACGTGTTCCGATACATCTTCACCATCACGGAAATCTTTCGAGAGAAACAGTACTTTCACTCTAAATCACCTTTTTCAAATCTGTTTTGTAGCCCAAGCTTCTTGCTTGTTTCGACATCAGGCTGATTGAAAGGATTTACCTCTCGCAGCTCAGCTGACCTAACTGCCATCAATTGCAGGAAGGCAGTTAACTGGCCTGCTTCTTCTAGGCCCAACGAATCTAGCTCTAGATTAATATACGGCATTTTATGCTCCTCCAAAGCCTGTCTAACACCCTCATATTCCGATTTCAGCGCAGATTCGTAATCTCTGCCTTCCCCAAGTTCACCGAGCTTTCTATCCCGTATATCAACTTCTTTCAAATCTTCCGGCACCCTCATCTCAGCATGTTTGTGGCTTGAGAGGTTGACGAACAGAGGTATTACGTTCTTCTTACCCCCAAACAATCTCTGATTTGTGTGATGCTGATATTCTGGCGCTAGGTCTCCATAAACTGTCTGTCCCTGCTTATCCTTGCAGACTGTTTCATGCATTAGCTGTACTAGAAGCGGATAATATCCGAAAAGCCGGGTAGAGTAAAAAGGTGTCAGAATTTCATTATAGCCGTTGTTTTCAGCTCGGTAAAGTGTTTTTGCGGCTCGATAGGGTTTCTCCGGATCAGCATATACTTTTTCTGCGCCTTTTCTAATTGGCTCTATGTCGATCCCTGCGAAATATACTGGCGTAAGAGCTGTTTCTACAGCGCCGGTAAATCTTCCTCCTATATCTGGATGTTCAACGAACTCTTTATCTCGTTCTTCTGCTATTTGGCGTAATGCGCCATCATTATCTGATGTAACAGGAAGGAAGTCGTAGTCTCTGTCAAGAAAGTATAGAAGAGATTCGATTACGCCAACAGTTTGACCAGATTTGCTTATCGGCATCACCAGCGTATCTTTCTTAGATGTTGCTTGATCTAGTCTTTCCAGATAGTCAGGATCCATCGTGGTTACTATATGCACGTTTACATCAGTTTCATCGATGAATGCATAGTAGTAGGCTCGGAAAGACGTTATTGAGCCGCCGTTACCTATAACAACGAGATTATCAAACTCTCGACCTTCCTTAAGTTGCTTTATCTTCTCTATATCAGGTTTATAGCTGGTATAAGCAGGAACCTCTGTTTTTGTTTCTTTTTCTTCGTCTATATTCTCTGTATCAATCTTTATCATTTTTCATCGCCATTTGATGTGCTTCTTTGTAGTTTTTACCTAGTTTCTCCCATGAAGTCATCTGCGCCAGTTTTCTGGCATTGTGCTTCCGTTCTGTTATTTCTGTCTTAGAGAACTGTACTATCTCTCTTATGGTATCGGCAAGTTTTTCAGTTGCCTCTCGATCATTTTTTCCATCTCTTTCTATAACTCTTATTCCTTTCCTTTCTTCAGAATCGGTTTTCTCCTTCAGGAACTTGCCAAATCCTGCTAGGTCAGTAGTAACAGATAAGGCTCCGTTTGCCGCAGTCTCTACAGGTGTATATCCCCATGGCTCGTAGTAGCTAGGGAATATTCCTGCGCTGGATGCTACCATTGCATCATTGTAGCTCATGGAGAGTAGTTTATCACCTACTGAAAGATAAGTTGGATAGAAAACTACTTTGACTCTGTCCGATTCCCTGTTGCGTAGTCCCTTCTCGTATAAGCGTTCAAGTATATCGTCGTTATCGTAGTTCAGGTCAAATGCAGACATAGGTGGTTTCTGGCCTTTTTTGGCTCGGAAATTTCTTTCCAGCGACTTAATTTGAGGTGAACGGCTATTAAAAACATCCTCCATGCTTTCTAGAGGATCTTCTCCAGAAGTAACCGAATCTAGGATGCTTGATTTTATTTCAGGTACTGCATCCTCTATATGATCCTCTAGTTCTTCATAAAGCGATACATTCTCCAAAACCTCTAGCTTCTCTCCCTTTACATCTGAAGGCACGAAGAAGAATACAAAGAAGTCCTCTCCTTCCTCCTCATTAAGGTCGGCTAAAGCATCAATGAAAGTATCTATTCCTTTATTGTGGAATTCATAACGACCTGAGATAAACAGAATCCGAGGATCGCTCTCTAGTTCTACATCATAGTAGGGTTTGAAGTATGCTCTCAGGAACTCTATAACTTCTTTTTTCTTCCTAGTATGTTGATATGACAACTCTTCGAGACTTGGGAACTCTTCGACGTTAAAACCGTTTGGTAGTATCTTGTCAGGTTCTACCCGTAGTACTGCTGATGCTTCCCGCCCTGTAGTATTACTTACTGTTGTAAATACGTCTGCTTCTTCAGCCGCTGTTTTTTCCATCTGATGTTTAGTTTTTACGCCGAATTCTTCTGCTTTACTTTGGTCGACGCTACCTCTTTCAACCGCAGCTTTAAGATCGTAGTCCGAGTTTGATAGAGCTCTTCCAAGCACTGTTGCATGAGTTGTAAATACTGTAGGTACGTCTGTCTCAAACATTGCGGGCGCAGATAGCCATTCATGTAGCTGAGTTACTGTTTCGCCTTCAAGCTTGTGATCCAGTTTATCTATAAGTTTGCCTACGGCATAGCTCCATTTCAAAGGCTCATCAAAGTCGTTTCCTGCATTCATCGAATCTATACCGTATTCTTCCCATAGCCGAGATTTTATTTCATTTACATCTATGTCAGAGTTTTCTACATCGATAAGTATTGTTCTGGGGCTGCCTTTGATATTCCAGACACCATAATGACATTCAATGCCTAGTTCTTCTTCGAGTTCTTCAAAAATATAGCTGTACGGGTTTTCTTCTCTAGGGGCAAAGTCGGACATTGCGTTTTCTTCGTTGTAGAAGCCAACTGCTAGGTATCCTTCACCGTAGTAGTCCTTCATCTTTGTGGACTTCGATTTCAGCACCTGGTATATTCCACCGACCTTGTTAGATACTTCGAAAGATACTTCGATGAAATTATCGGGTGCCATGTAAATTTGATAGAAAGCTCTCTGTATAAAAGCCACCTAAAACAAGGAGTGTTTGCCACTGAAAAGTTAATATGCATGTTTTATACCCGAATAACCTTCTAAATTTAGATATGGCCTACCATTTAAGAGAAGGATTCTCGGGACGAACAGGTACAATATCGAACCTGAATGGCTTTCTATATAGAGACCTGGATACCGGTTTCAGCACTAAATGGTCAGGCTACTGGAACCCTCCCTACAAATATCTGGATTATCTTGCTGTGAAGATCAATGGAGTATGGCTAAACAAGAACACACTTGAAGGAGTGGACTACAGTTCAGACAAGATAGTTTTCTACCATGAAACAGAGTCACTAGCTGTGAAAGAAGTAGTCCGGACTCCAAAAAGATTTCCTGGTTTCAAAGTCGATCTAGAAGTTGATAACAAAACTGAAGATAGCAAAGCGGTTCTTGCAAAAGCAGAACTAGGTATAGATATCAGAAAACGCAACCAAGATATAGGCAATCAAGATTACAGCATTGAGAAAAACAATAACCGGTTTATAGTATCAAATAGCGCTTCAAAGGCTATAATTTCAAGCGAAGAAGACTTTGAGCTTAATGGAGATCAGTACTTGAAAGAACATTATCCTGGAGAAAAACAGAAATGCTTTATACCCGGAAAAATAGTTTTCAAGGAAGAAATAGCAGGACAGGAATCAGAGACCTTTTCAATAGAGGTAAAAACAGGAGAGGCTAGTTTCAAGGAAATTGAAGATCCGCAGCCGAAAGTTGAAGATCATGATATTGCACGACTGTTTAATACCAGTGTTTCTAGCATGAGACGTCTCGTCTACGATGAGGACGGACTTGGAATCATAGCCGGTCACCCCTGGTTCCAGAACTTCTGGGGTCGCGACATGTTCTGGACATTACTCGGCTATATCGACGCCGGATTCTACGAGAGCAGCCATGAAATGCTAGAAAACTACGCAAAACAGAAAGGTTTCCCTACAAGGATTAAAGAAGATGAAAATGCAGATAGACAGGGCGCTGATGAGGCAGCTCTCTTCGTTATAGCTGCAGATAAACTAAGAAGACACTGGAAAATAAGTGGAGATATAGAGGAAAAGATGGGTGAAGGGATCAAAACTATCGAAACCGACGAAAAAGGCGTCGTCAATCATCATAAAGACGGTACCTGGATGGATACCCTGGAAAGAGAACAAGCTGTCGAAATACAGTCATTAAACCTGAAAGCTGCATCTATAACAGATTCAGACAAGGAACAAGATCTAGAAAAAGGTTTGACAGAGTTTATTAGCTCAGATTACATAAAAGATACTATAAAGGGTAAGGAAAGAACAATAAATCCGGTAATACCCCTCATGTTTAATCAAATAAAAGGGAAAGAAGCTGAAAAGGCTCTGGAAGTTATTAATGCCGAATTTAGTTCTCTATACGGTGCGAGGACTCGTTCCATGAGCGACCCTGGTTACGACTCTTCCGGATATCATACCGGAAGTGTGTGGGGTTTAACCACCGGATGGGCTGCAGCCGCCGATCTAGCAAACGGAAAATCAGGTCAGGGAGTTAACTTTCTTGAAAAGCTGGCACAGTACCTTGACAGGAACCAGTTAGGCGGCCTGCCGGAAGTTGTCGATGCTGAAAGCGGCGAGTTACTTGGATGCGGGGAGCAGGCATGGAGCGCAGGATTAGTCGCTCATGTTATAGACAGTTACTTGCTCGGAATGAGGGCGGAGAACGGGAAACTGATTATTGATCCATCTGGCGAAGTTACATGTGTTAGAAGGAACAAACGAGTGGGAGATAGCACAGTAGATCTAAAGTTTAAAGACGGAGAAGTCCAAATCCTAGATAACAACGGGGTAGATGTAGAGGTAAAGAATCAATGATAATAATCAATTTCAAGACATATCACAAAGCGACAGGTAAAGCAGCTGAAGAACTAAACCAGAAAATAGAGAACGCCAGAAAACGCACAGATAAAGAAATAATAGTCTCACCATCTGCACCCGATCTAACCCGTATAGAATCTGATAACCTATTCGCACAGCATATCGATCCTGTAAATCCTGGAAGCCATACCGGTCACATAACCATAGAAGCAGCAAAGGAGGCAGGCGCCACGGGGACCTTGCTCAACCACTCAGAAAAACGTTTAGATAACGAAAAATTGAAAGAATCAGTAGCTATGGCAAAAGAAAAAGGTTTAACCACCGTCGTATGCGCCCAGGACCCTGAAGAATGTGGTGAATACGCAGAGCTTGAACCAGACTACATAGCCTATGAGCCTCCAGAGCTTATAGGAGGAAATATATCTGTTTCTAGCTCCAAACCAGAACTGATAGAAGAAGCAGTAGAAAAATCCGGGGAAATACCCGTTCTTACTGGAGCCGGTATCAAAGATAGAGAAGACGTGAAAAAAAGTATAGAGCTCGGTTGCGAAGGAATATTGGTAGCTTCCGGAGTAATAAAATCAGAAGACTCTTATGAAGCAGTACTTGACTTGTGTGAAGGACTATGAAAGATATATGGACAGAAAGATTCCTTAACTCACGGAAACTAGCAGAAAGCGATTATGTGGAAACTCTTACAGCATTCAATGCTAACATCGATATCAAGGTAGATTATAGCGACCTCGATATTGACATGGAAGGGGTAGAACCCGAGAACATAGAGGAACCTGATAATCTTGGGGAATTCAAATCCCTTCTAAAGTACTGCACAGAGAATGGTGAAAACAGAGAGGTTCCGCGCAACGATATCAGATTGGAAGTTAGCAGCGGTAAAAGGTTGATAGGAGGTCAAGCCGGCATCTGGAGCAACTACTTATCGCAGACACAGAACTCGGTAACTTTCTACACGCCGTTCCTGTCAGATAAACTAGCTGAAAAGGTAAATGAAAGCGTCCTATATCCCGTCATGGAAGGCCAGTTCGTTCTGAAAAACGTCAGAGATTCTGCAAATACAGATCGAATGAAGGAAAACATAATCATAGAGTATGCAGAGGAGAAAACAGGTCGGCTGATACTTTCAGACAACCTCAAAGGTTTTGGACCATACTTTAGAGGCGGAGTTGCGGACAATCTAGGCAAAATTGATCAGAATCTTGACAGAGTATTCGTATCCGGTTTTCAGAATGCATCCGGCAATATAGAGTCCAAAATGAAGAAGTCAGCTGAACAGCTATCGGTTCTGGAAACACCTATACACCTAGAGTATGTAGATATGAGCAGAGAAGAATCAGAAATCATCAATCATCACATCATACCTCAAGTCGACAGCATCGGCATGGATGAGACAGAGGCTGCTAAAATTGCAGACATCAGAAACATAGAGATAGATGAAGACGAATTAAGCCTTGGAAGTTCATTCAAAGTAGGAAAAGATCTTATCGAAAACGGCGGACTTGATAGAGTGCATATACACACTTACAAGTACCACGTTATTATCGCAGATGAAGACTACCCTGTAGAAGAGGAAAAGATGCGAGAAAGCATGCTTTACGGGGAAGTTTCAGGCATTACGATGGCTGATACCGGCAACCTACCTCGTTCAGATACCATCATGGATTTCAACATGGAAGATAAACACATTGAGAGGCTTGATGAGCTGGAGAACTTCCAGGATTTCTTTGATCTGGAGAACTTTGTTGAAACAGGAATAGCCTGCATAGATGAACTGAAGGTGGTCGCCATCCCTACCATAATCCACGAAGATCCAGACCGACTGGTAGGACTGGGCGATATAATCTCAGCAGGAGCTTTCGTAGGCGAGCTCAAATAGACTGTTCAATAGCGTTTTCAACAGAGCTACGGACCTTCTCCAGAAGCCGATCAAGCTCCTCTTCAGTGTCTG
Organism: Colwellia polaris; assembly: GCA_047617785.1. Lineage (GTDB taxonomy): Archaea > Nanohalarchaeota > Nanosalinia > Nanosalinales > Nanosalinaceae > JBEQAZ01. The sequence continues at coordinate 69,719 of JBLGBK010000002.1, forward strand.
CTTCAACTCTTACAGACATTTTCTCTTCCGTATTTGAAGGACGTACAAGAGCCCAACCTGCATCGAACTCTATCTTTAGTCCATCGATACGCGAAATACTGTAGTTCGAAAACTCGTCCGCAACTTTCTTGATCACTGGTTGCTTAGCTTCATGCGGACAGTCAATTCTGAGTTCGGGCGAGACAGGATAGTCTGGATAACCTTTCAATGTACCATAGATATCTGTATCTGAGACTATTCTAGCCATCAGTGCTGCTGCATAAAGGCCGTCGTCCCATGGAAAGCCTTCAGAGGGGAAATAGTAGTGACCGGAAAGTTCTCCTGCGAAGACAATAGAGTCGTCGCTGTGTATCATCTCTGAGATGAATGTGTGGCCTACCCTAGATTCTACAGGCTCTCCACCATTCTGTGATATAATTTCTTTCACCAGTTTGGAGGATCTTAAATCATGGACAACTTTTCCTTTATCCTTTTCAAGCAGGTACTCTGAGAAGAGAGCTAGAACTTCGTCCTCCGATATATAGCCCACTCCCGGCAGTATAAATCCTGCTCGGTCTCCATCTCCGTCGAATATTATTCCAAGATCATCTTCTTCATCCATGAAGTTTTCTAACTGAATCTGTGCTTCCTCTTCGCCAGGTGCTGGAAGATGGTTAGGGAAATCTCCATCTACTTCACCATTTACTATCCTTATAGAAGCATCAAGACGTTCAAATAGATCTCTTGCCATAACCCCAGTAACTCCATTACCGCAGTTTATAGCAATATTAAGATCTCTTAGGCTTCCTGTATTGATTGCTACATCTTCTATGTAATTTTCGATTACATCTATTTCTTCTCTAGATGCTTGTCCGGTTTCAAAGCTTTCTGCGTCATATATTTCTTCGATATCCCGCATGCCTCCTTCTCGAGACATTGAAAGAGCTCCTTCAAGACAGAACTTGAAACCTGTATATTCAGATGGATTATGTGAGGCAGTCACAACAGCTGCAGACTCAATATTTCCATCTACCTGTGCATGATAGGCTACAGGCGTTGGAATAATGCCTGCATATTTGACACCCGTACCTGTTGATAGAACTCCAGATATGAAAGCTTCAGTTATTTCTTCACCATGCTTCCTACCGTCTCGCGCGACAAGCACTTCTTCAGCGTCTGTAAATGTTCCGTATGCTTTTCCTACTTTTTCTGCTTCGTCTTCACTGATTTCATCGGGGTAAGTTCCTCTGAGATCGTATGCATGGAAGAAAGATGTCATAGTATTTGTTTCGGTACCGGTTCTATTATTTCTTTTTCAAATCCATGAAAGTCATATTCAGCACCTTCTAAAACCGAGGTTATTACTTCAGAGCTCTTTTCAGCCTTATCCTCTAACAGTTCCATCGATTCATATGATGCTGTAACAATATCGCTGCCTTCAGTCAAAACCTCTAAAATCTCTATGTCATCAGAGGTTTCTGTATTAACGGATCTACCTGTAAAATTATTCACTCTAATCTCCTCTTTTACTAATCCCAGTAATCCTCTAGAATATCTGTTCTTTCTTTGTAGCTTTCCTGCGTGTCAGGAAGTGATTCTTTCATGACTTTAGTATTTAGGCTCGTCTCCATAAATCCTCGGTCTTTCTCGTATATCGGTACTAGCTGTACATGTAGATGTGGTATTGACTCTCCTGCAGCTTTTCCAATATTGATTCCTACATCGATTCCAGCCGGTCCAACTACCTCTTCCTGAAGTTTTTGTACTCTTGAAACCATCTTGAACAGTCTGTTACGCTCTTCATCTTCCAGTGAAGTAAGGTCATTTACATGTCTCTTCGGTATAACCATTAGATGTCCGGTATTATAGGGGAATAGGTTTAGAACAACCATTAGAAAGTCGTCTTCGTAGACAGCTAATTTTGTAATTCTTTCATCTTCTTCTCTCATTGCGCAAAAGACGCAGTCGATGTCTTCTGGTATCTCGTTTGTCTCGTAGTCTTTTCGATCAGGGCTCCAGAGATATTGTTCATAAGGCTTCAGATCTGTCATATAGTTAAATTTTGGATAACACAGGATTTAAAACTGAAATTTAGAGAAAGGTGGAAGTCTTATTTTATTGAACCATATCCTTCAGCTTCAATCGGACTTTCTCGCTCAGTCCTTTTTCTGGCGGTTCACGCCCCTGCATTCTGTGAGCAAGGTCTTCTATCTGACGTGAAACCTTTGCTTCAGGTCTTACTGAGGTAACTGGTTCTCTCAGGGCTATTGATTCTCTTACATGTTCGTGATCATCTATCTGTCCAATTACAGGCACTTCAACTAGCTGTTCTGCTTCAGTGATCCCTACCTGTGATGGTTCTCCTCTTACACCATTTAGAACAAGTCCGAGAATTTCTCTGTCGAATTGTTCCGCAAGTTTACGCGCTCCGATACAGTTAGTTAGTGAAGGTAGTTCCGGCTCAGAAACAAGTAGCACCTCATCTGAAGCTTCGATAGCAGATTCAACTTCATCTCCTATGCCCGCTGCAGCGTCGATGAATACAAAGTCCTTGTCTCCTAGGAACTCAACCAGAGAATGTTTCAGGTTTTCTGCGCTTGCATCGAATTCAAGTATTGATGCTGGTAGTACTGATACTCCGGCAGGGTGTTTGGCAACTGCCTGTGTAATGTATGCATCGCCGTCTAAAACCTGGTTAAGTGATACGTCCTGGAACCCTATTCCAAAATGCTGTGACACATTAGCTCCTGAGAAGTTTCCATCTATTATAAGGACTTCATGCCCCATCTGGGAAAGTTTTACGCCTAAATTGCATGTTACGGTGGTCTTTCCTACTCCTCCTTTCCCTGAGACTACGGATATAACCCTTGTCATTATAATGAGTAATTTCGAATCGACTGATTAAAAACCTGTCCCTACTATGCTTCTAGAAACGCGATAATTTTTTACCTGAAGACCTTCATCATCCTGTCAATAAAGCTTTCTTGCTGCAGATCCATCTCGTAATCAAGGCCGGCCATTTCAGAAGCTACCCCTTTGAATCTTTCAGAGACGTGGTGGTCCGGGGCATGATGTACTACTGGTTTCTTGACTGCAAGAGCTTCCTCAACCTTTTCGTGGTGAGGCACCTCCATTAGTACTTCGTAACCAATCATTGATTCCACTTCTTCAGTGCTTAGCTCTGCATCGTGATCCTTAACCATGTTCAGAACCACTCCGTTTACTTCTGTTCCTGCTTCCTCCGCGACATTTACTGTTTTCAGCGCATCAGTTACTGCTGGAAGATTTGGATTGGTTACGATTAGCACTTCGTCTGATGCTTCGATAGCATTTAGTGATTCGTTTCCTAGGCCTGCTGCAGAGTCGACAAGTACGAAATCTGGTTCTCCGATTGCGTCTAGAAGTACGTCAGCCAGATTGTCCGGAGAGGTGTCTTTTAGGTCATCTACGGATAGTCCGGCAGGTACAACTCTTAGGCCAGAGTCATGGATGTACATTGCTTCGGTGATATGCGCATCGCCTTTGAGAACGTCGTGTAGCGTCTTTGGGTATAGAGGTATTCCTATATGGAATCCTAGGTTTGGATTAGTAAGATTAGCGTCTAGTACTACTGTGTCTGCGCCGAAGTTTGTTAGTGCGGCTCCTAGGTTTGCTGTTACGGTGGTCTTTCCTACTCCTCCTTTTCCACTGCTTACACATATCAACCGTGTCATCGTATACAATCATTTGAAGTCCTTGATTTAAATTAACTGTCACCGAGGTCAAATTACTGACTGAAGTACAACATTGTCTGGATTTCGCGGCGCAGATTAAATAAGTTTAAACACATGTATTCTAGTTTATGAGCGAGTTTGCATCCAAACTAAATGTTATACAGGATAAATGGCAGGAAAAATGGAATGAGGAAAGAATTTTCGAAGCCGACCCGAACAACGATGATAAGTTCTTTATCACGGTTGCTTACCCCTATCCAAGCGGCGGAATGCATATCGGCCACGTAAGAACATTTACCCTGCCGGACGTTTTCGGACGTTTCAAACGGATGCAAGGATATAACGTTCTCTTCCCAATGGCCTGGCACGTTACAGGAACACCTATCATCGGGGCTCTTGACAGACTGAAAGAAGGTGAAGAAGAGCAATGGGAAGTGCTTACAGATACTTACAACGTTCCTGAAGACGTTCTTAATCAGATGGAGGAACCTATGGACTTTGCAGAGTACTTCATCGAGAACAGCTACAAGCCAAACATGAAGAAACTAGGTTTCGGCGTCGATTGGAGAAGAGAATTTACTACAAACGACGACCAGTACAGCCGGTTCATCGAGTGGCAGTACAAACGCCTTCACGACAAGAACCTAGTCGAAAAAGGAATGCATCCAACTAAATACTGTCTAAACGACGAAAACCCTGTAACCACACACGACCTCTTGGAAGGAGAAACCGCAGAGAAACAGGACTACACACTCGTTAAGTTTGAAGGAGAAGACTTCAAGCTTCCAATGGCTACACTAAGGCCAGAAACAGTTTACGGAGTAACGCATACACTTGTCAACCCAGAAGCAACATACAAGATCGTAAAAGTAGATGACAAGGAGAACTGGGTTCTCAGCCCCGAAGCAGTAGAAAAACTACGATTGCAAGATCGACAGCTAGTTGAAGTATCAGAGATCGAAGGAGAAGAACTTGTTGGAGAAAGAATTACTAACCCTGTAACAGGTGATAAAGTACTGATTCTGCCTGCAAGCTTCGTTGATACAGACTCAGGTTCAGGATTAGTAATGTCCGTACCTGCACACGCACCATACGACTACATATCGCTTGAAGATTTGAAAAACAGTCCAGATACACTAAAAGAATATGGACTAGATATAGAAGAAGTCAGAAATATTGAACCTGTGCAGATCATCAACGTAGAAGGCTACGATGTTTATCCTGCTATTGAAGCATGTGAAAAATACGGCGTAGAGTCTCAGGATGATGAAGACGCTCTTGAGAAAGCCACAGAAGAAGTCTACGAGAAAGAGTTCCACAGCGGAGTACTTAACTCGGCATGCGGAGAATTCACAGGCAACAAAGTAAATGACGTAAAAGAAAAACTTAAACGCGAATTTGAAGACTCCGGCGAGTTCGACTCGATGTACGACTTCTCGGAAAAGGTCGTCTGCCGGTGTGGCGGAAAAGTAGTTGTTTCACTACAGGAATCTTGGTTCCTCAGCTATGGAGACAAAGGTTGGAAGGACAAAGTTCACAAGAACCTCGACCAAATGAACATAATTCCAGAGGAGCAGCGTCAGGACTATGAACACACCATTGACTGGCTTGAAAGCTGGCCCGCGATCAGAAACTACGGTCTTGGAACCGAGCTACCCTTCGATGACGATTTCATTGTAGAGCCACTCAGCGATTCAACCATCTATATGAGCTTCTACACAATCAGGAACATAATAGACGATGTAGATTCAGATAAGCTTGAACCAGAATTCTTTGATTATGTATACAACGGCAAAGGAGATCCAGAAGAACTTGCAGAAGTTCTTGATATCGATCTAGGAGTTATTGAAGATGCTCGTGAAAGCTTCGAGTACTGGTATCCTCTTGACTGGCGTACTTCAGGCCATGACCTGGTTCAGAACCATCTGACTTTTATGATGTTCCATCATACCGCCTTGTTCGATGAGGAGAACTGGCCGCAGGGAATCGCAACCTGGGGAATGGGAACACTTGAAGGTGAGAAAATGAGCAGCAGCAAAGGCCACGTAGTTCTTCCTGATGAAGCAATTCAGGAGTACGGTGCAGATACAGTCCGATTCTTCCTCTTTGCTTCAGCAGAGCCATGGCAGGACTTTGACTGGCGGGCTGACGAAGTCGAGAAATACCAGAACAAGCTTCGAAGCTTCTACAACAGAACAGTTGAAATGAACGAGGAAAGTGAGGAACGAGAGAAGACAACACTTGACCGATACGCTCTCTCACGACTCCAGCACATTATAGAGAACACTACCGAAGGTCTTGAAGACTTCCAGACACGGAAGGCTGGCCTCAATGCATTCTTTGAACTGAACAGCTTAATCAACAGGTACCGGAAGAGATCAGAAATACTGAACGAAGACGTTGTAAATCATTTGACCTCTACACAGGTCCGACTAATGGCGCCTTTCACACCACACATCTGCGAAGAGCTTTGGAGCAAGCTTGGAAACGACAGATTTGTATCCCAAGCGGAATGGCCAGAAGCTAACGAAACTCTAATCGATGAAGAAGTCGAGAATCGGCAGGAGTTCGTAGATTCAACAGTTAAGGACATCCGCGAGCTTGAAAAGATTGTTGACGACTTTAATACTGTTAAGATTGTGCTTGCAGATGATTGGAAGCGCGAGGTATTTGATGAGCTTCACGACATTGTAGAGGAAAGACCTGAGTTCGGTGAAGCGATGGGAAGAATGGTTGAAGACCGGAAGCAGAAATCTGATCAGATCAAGTCCTTCCTACAAGACTACCTGAATAATCCTGGCGATCTTCCTCAGATCTTTGATGAGAAAACTGAAAAGCAAATAATACAGGAGAACAAAGATTACCTGGAAAACGAGTTTGATACAACAGTAGAAATTGTCAGAGAATCTGATTCGGATAGCGATAAGGCAGATCGTGCCGAGCCTGGTAAACCAGCAATCATCCTGGAGTAAATCTATGGTTGACAAGGCTAAGGCTGCTGGCACTCTTTACATGTGGACCTACCAGATCGAGCAGTCGGACAACATCCTTGAAAACCCTCATTATTCTTTAGAGAGCGCTGAAATATTCATAGATCGCTATCTAAGACCTGATGAAGAACAGTACCTGAAAGAACACTACCTCCAAGAGATAGAAGATGAAACTGATACCTCACAGTTCAAGTTAACTGAGAAGGGGAAAGTGGCTTCAGGTAACGTATACGACCATGTACAAGAAGAGAACAACGGAAACATACAGCAGTTTATTGACTGGGCAGATGAAGAAACAGTTGAAAGCCTGCTGACCTAGTAGTTTTTCAGGCTTTCTTCCAGCGACTTGTCCAAATGCTTATCTACGTCAACATGCTGATCTAGTTCGTTCAAGGCTTTTCTCTGAGCTCTAACCAGCTCCTCTGTTTTTTCTAGTCGCTGATTCATTAATGCCATTGCTACCCATATCTGGCCGATTGAGGCGTTTTCTGCCTCCATGTATTCTGTTTCGTGTTCCTGTACTGAGTCAAGTAGAGAGTTTACTGATGCTTCAAGTCGGTCCGGCAGATTTTCTATCCATCCCATAATTTTACAGTTATATTATAGCCGTAGAACTCTTTTTAACATTCCTGTAGCAAAAGACGGTTATGAACAAAGGCGACCTTGTACTTGTAAACTATATTGGAAAAAACAGCGATGGCGAAATCTTTGACCTTACAGTAGAGGAAAGAGCTAAGGAAGAAGGCATCCACAGAGAAGACGTCAACTATCAGCCAATCCCTGTACTGGTTGGAGAAAACTATGTAATTGAAGGACTGGACGAAGCACTCCAAGATATGGAAGTAGGTGAAGAAAAAGAAGTTGAAATACCTAAAGAAAAAGCATATGGAGATCGTGACAGCGACCAGATTGAAACTTACCCAGAAAAAGAGTTCCAGCGCCAGGACATAAACCCGCGGCCAGGAGAAGAGCTAATGATCGGCAACCGCAGAGGTAAAGTACTGACAAACAACTCGGGAAGAGTAAGAATTGACTTTAACCACCCTCTTTCAGGACAGGATCTTGAATACGAAGTGGAGATAGTTGAAAAGATTGAAGATGACGAAGATAAAGTCAGTAAGATCTTCCAGCACGTTGTAGGACATGGCGACTACGAGATTGAAGACGATGTAGTAAAGGTTGAGAAAGTTCACAGCCACGAAGGCCACAGCCACGAGATTCCTGACGAAATGAAGGAGCGATTTGAAGAGCAGGTTGAAGAGCATACAGAGTTAGAAGTTCAGTTCGTCGAGTAATTTCTTTTTCTCTTTAACCGGGTTAAACCGGTTTTCTTAACTTGATTCCACGGTTTCAGCCATTTTTATATACGTTGGTGGTAACACATTATACAAAAAGAAGCCTCACCCAAAGGAGTGTTCTGCAACAATGGAAGATCAAATAAGAGAAGCTAAAGAGCAAGGTTCAAGCGGCGTACCACAGAAAAGCAAAAACCACGATATAGACGAAGAGCTAGAAGACTTAATAGAACAGAGAAAGGCAGAAATCAAAGTCATCGGTTCAGGAGGAGCCGGAAACAATACTATTTCTAGACTAGTAGATGTCGGAATTGAAGGATGCGAAACTATCGCAATGAACACCGACGCACAGGACCTTCTATACGCAAATGCTGATCAAAAAGTATTGATCGGCAAAGAACTCACAGGAGGACTTGGAGCTGGAGCCGACCCTAAAGTTGGAGAAGAATCCGCCAAGGAAAGCCAGCAAAAGATCAAACAATCAGTCGATGGAGCAGACATGGTCTTTATTACCTGTGGACTCGGAGGAGGAACCGGAACAGGTTCAGCCCCCGTCATCGCAGAACAAGCCAAGAAACAGGGAGCACTAACCGTCGGAATCGTCACACTTCCATTCGAAATGGAAGGTCAGGCACGACAGGAAAACGCAGAATATGGGCTTGAACGACTAGAAGATGTAGTCGACACACTGATCGTAATACCAAACGACAAGCTTCTTGAGATCGTACCAGACGTATCGCTCAACACAGCCTTCAAGATCGCAGACGAAATCCTTGTAAACGCAGTGAAAGGAGTGACAGAACTAGTTACAAAACCTGGACTGGTCAACCTAGACTTCGCAGACATACGAGCAGTCATGGGAGAAGGAGGAATCGCAATGATCGGAATGGGACAGTCCGACACAGACAGCCGAGCAACAGAAGCAGTCCAGAAAGCCCTCTCTAACCCGTTACTCGATGTAGAAATCGAAGGCGGTAAAGGCGCACTTGTCAACGTAACCGGAGGAACAGGACTCAGCTTGAAAGAGGCACAGGAAGTTGTCAACACTGTTTCCGGAAAACTAAGCGGTTCAGCCAAGATCATCTGGGGAGCACAGGTCAGAGAAGACATGCAGAGCAGCCTACAGGCAATGATCATTGTTACAGGAGTTGACAGCCCTCAGATCTACGGACCTGAAAAGACTCACCAAGATGAGTACGAGGACGAAATTGAAGAAGAACTCGGCGTAGAGTTCATATAGCCCCAAGCTCCTTCTCGTCCAACCTATATTTCTTATCTTAATTTCTCCCTTTTCTAATCTACTGAAGTAAGTCAAAAGTATTTCAAAGACAGTCACCTAAAAGTTATTCATAGATGCTAAAGGAAATTGCAGCAGTAATCCTGGTAATTGGAGCTGCTACCGCAGGAACTCTTGGAAACTATGCAGATCGCGTAGGTCTCTCCGATGAAGGAGAGAAAAAAGCTAACTTCCTTGTAAAGCAGTATGAATGCACACAGCAAGAGTTCCAGATTGTAAACGCAGATTCAGATTCTATATCAATTGAAAACACAGGAGAAAAGGACATATCAGAGATAGAGCTGACCTGGGAATACCAGTCCGAAAACAACACAAAGAACACACTTCAGAACCTACAGTCCGGAGAGACGAAAACAAGAAGTACTTTAGGCACAGGAGATCTACAGGCCGCATACGCCGAAATCCCTGGCTGCATTCTCAAAACCGAGACTTACCGCCCATAAAGGAATCGGGCTTATAAGATTTATCTTCTAAAAACTCTACTACTTGAACAGTAAAATCACCCGTCTGCACCACCATCTAGGTGGGAGGGAGAGAAAACGCAGTTCAACACCGAAAGCCTTGACCAATGTTTGAAGAGGCTGCTGCGACAAGAATTTCTCTCTTTCTCACAAAACTAATGGGGGCGGACACTAAAAGGCGAACAAAGGTAAAACAAACGCAATGGAACTCAACAAGGAGAACCTTGAGAAAAAGGTTTCAAAGGCACGAAACGCTGTAAAATCCAGGATACGAGAATATCAGCGAGTGCTTAAAATATCAGAAAAACCCGATCGAGAAGAATTCGAAACCAGCGCAAAGATCACAGGTCTCGGAATTCTATTAATCGGGGTAATAGGCTTCCTGTTTTACCTGGCCGCAAACCTGATCCCTAACTACATTTAAGAAGAGGTTTAAACCAGAAAAATGATTTTAACAGCAAGAACAACACGTGGAAGAGAGAAAAACGCTATCGAGCAGATGCGTAGCAAAATGAAGACAAGAGACTACGATATCAAAGCACTCTTCCACCCTGACGATATCGAAGGATATGTCTTCATCGAAGGAAATGAAGGCGACATCAAAGATCTAGCAGACGAGATAAGAAACGTCCGAGGAGTACTCGACAAAGAAGTAGAGATCACACAGATCGAAAAGTACCTAGATGAAGAGCAGGAAGACATCAAACTGGAGGAAGGTGACACTGTCGATGTAATCGGCGGGCCTTTCGAAGGAGAAGAAGCTAAAATCAAGAGAGTCGATGAAAACAACCGGGAAGTTACAATCGAACTGCTCGAAGCAGCAGTACCTATCCCGACAACAGTTGACGTCGACACAGTACGTAAGAAGGCAAGCAATTAGAGGTAACACAATACTATGGGAGACAAGACCACAATTAACACACTCGTGGAAGGAGGGTCAGCATCCGCTGGACCTCCGCTAGGACCAGAACTAGGACCGCTACCCGTCGACGTAGGCGCGGTAGTAGGTAAAATCAACGAAAAAACCAAGGACTTCGAAGGCATGGAAGTACCAGTCGACGTCATAGTCGACGAGGAAACTGGAGACTTCGAGATCGAGGTCGGAAAGCCACCAGCAGCCCAGCTAATCATCGATGAACTGGGAATCGAAAAAGGCTCAGGTGAACCTAACAAGAACAAAGTAGCTGACATGAGCTTTGAACAGGCGTGCAAAGTCGCACGTATGAAGGACACCGACCTACTCGGAATGGATCTTCGGGGAGCTGTCAAAGAGATCATCGGAACAGCTCAGTCAATGGGAATCACCATCGACGGAGAAGACGCATACGAAGTCCAGCAGAAAATCAAAAACGGCGAATACGACGATCAGCTTGAAGCCGAAGAAGGTATCGAATAGGTGAATAAAAAGTGAATTTCGAAGAAGCAGTACAGAAAGCACTGGAAGAAAGAGAAGAAAGAAACTTCAGCGAAAGCATCGATCTGATATTCAACTTCAAGGATATCGATCTAAGCGACCCTGACAACAGATTCAATGAAGACTTCAAACTTCCTTTCCAGGCAGACGACGAAGTTAAAATCGCAGTAATAGGAGACACACTCGTCAACAACGCAGAAAACGCAGACGGCGAGATTACAGAAGACGAACTGGAAGAGTACTTCGACAACCCAAGCGATGCAAAGGAACTGGCAGACGAATACAGTTTCCTGATAGCAGAAGCACCTCTGATGCCTAAGATTGGAGGACAGTTAGGACAGGTACTCGGACCGCGCAACATGATGCCAGATCCAATGCCACCAGGAAGCGATCCAACAGAAGAAATCGAACAGCTAAGAAATACAGTCACACTAAGACTTCGTGAAGACCCACTAATGCAGATCAAGGTCGGAACCGAAGACAAAGACGCAGAAGACGTTGCAAGAAACGCTTCCTCAGTCTACGATTTCGTAAGAGGTCACCTGGAGAAGGGAGACAACCAGATCAAGTCAATCCTGGTCAAAACCACCATGGGTAGCCCAGTAGAGGTGGAGAACTAATGGTACAACCAACCCCAAAGAACATGACCCGTGAAGAAAAAGAGGAGAAGGTAGAGTTCTTCAAACAGAGAATTGAAGACAACCCAGTAATAGGAATCCTCGACATGAACAACCTTCCTTCACGACAGCTACAACAGATCAAGAAGGACATGAAGGACTTCTCCGACATCAAGATGAGTCGAAAGACCTTGATCAACATCGCAATAGAGAAGTCAGATAAAGAGGGCATCGAACAGCTTGAAGAAGAAAACGAAGCTGTACAGCCAGCATTCATCTTCTCCGAGAAAGATCCTTTCCAGCTATACCAATTGATCAAAGAGAACAAGACTTCTGCAGCAGCAGACGGAGGAGAAGTCGCACCTAACGACATCGAAATCCCTGAAGGAGACACAGGAATCGGTCCAGGGCCTATGCTTGGAAAACTGCAGAGCGCAGGAGCGCAGGTACAGGTAGACGACGGATCAATCCACGTGCAGAAGCCAGCAGTACTAGTCGAAAAAGGAGAAGTAATAACAGAAGACGACGCAGAAATCCTGAACCAAATGGGAATCGAGCCACTCGAAATTGGGCTCGACCTAGACATCGCATACAACGACGGAGAAATCTTTGCAGCAGAAGCACTTGATATCGACACCGATCAGTACAGAGCAGATGTCGAAGCAGCAGCAAGCAGAGCATTCAACCTTGCAGTCAACGCAGGACTTGTCAACGAAACAACAGCACCAACACTTCTCAAAGAAGCAGTCAGGAAAGCGAAGAACCTCGCAATTAGCGAAGGACTTCCAGAAGAAGAGACAATCGAAGAAGCAATTAGCTACGCTGCATCTGGAGCAGAAGCAGTCGATTCAGAAGTCGACCTCGAATCAGTTGACCTTGAAGACGAAGAAACTGAAGACAAGGACACAGAAGAATCAGAGGAAGAAGAGGAATAACCACCCTCTCTCCTTCTTTTTCTACATTATTCTAATTTCTAATCATATTTCTGACCTTTGAAGACTCTTCAGATATCAACTGCTGAATCATATCCGCATCATTTCGGGCAATCGCCAACTCCAATTTCTTATCACGAGAATAAAGTTCGCCATCAAATCCGGACGCAGAGATCCTTTTATCACGGGCTCTCACACAGTCATCTTCTATACTGCCGATTTCATCTACTAAAGCAGCCAGATCCTCTTGATAATTCATTTTCCGAAATACTCTGTGAACGTACTTGGGATATCTTACTTCGTATCGGTCTCGAGAATAAGACTTGTAAGGAACATTAAGATCATCTAATAGTTGCTGGAAACGAGAGTAAAGACCAGAATCCCCGGTTATGTAGAACGGCACCTGTTTTTCGTTGACCTTAACAGATTCTTGAACCCTTGTTAGAAGTTCAGCGTTTTCAGGAATAGGAAATCTAGCTTCCCATTCTTTACCACGCCCTTTTCCTTTAACAGACTTTATCTTAGATGGATTCTCTCCCATTAAACGCTTCACGAACTTTATCGGGAGAAAACCGCCTTTATTCTTCCAATTATACATTTTGGATGCGGAGAAATCAAAGGCCTCACTTAACTGTTTAACTCCGCCGAACTCATTGACCCTATGCCAGAGTTCATCAGTACCTTCTTCTGTGAGTTTGACACGAGTTTCTTCTGGCAAATCGGAAAAATCAATACTCATTTGTATTCAATTATGCAGAGGAGTTATTTAAGGGTTAGTAAAGGACTACTGGAGTATTGGTGAAACAATAATGGAACTAATCTACGCAGCACTAACACTTTCCGAAGCAGACAAAGAAATCAACGAAGACAACCTACAAGACATCGTAGACGCAGCAGGTCTAGATGTTGAAGATTCAGAAATCGCAGCACTAGTAGCAGCACTAGAAGACGTTGATATCGAAGAAGCAATGGAAACAGCAGTCGCTGGCGGCGCAGCACCAGCACCATCCGGAGATTCCGGAGCAGAAGAAGCTGACGAAGAAGAAGAGGAAGAAGAGGAAGAAGACGAAGCTGACGAAGAAGAAGCAGCTGAAGGACTAGGAAACATGTTCTAAAGTAGAGAGCAACCTGCTCTCGAAACCTTTTCTTCATCTATCCCTCTTTTCTCTAATTTTTTCTTGTACACCTAACTCACAGCAGATAAAAAAATAGGTCCGCAAACTCTGACCTATGAAAGGCCTCGACCAACTCAAAGACGAAATACAGGAAGAAGCAAGCGACAACCCTGAGAAATTCTTCGCAACAGACGTACTCAAAGAAAAAGGATTCCATCGAGGTCGGTGCAGCAACTGCGGACTATACTTCTGGAGCAACAATCCCGATAGAGAAATCTGCGGCGAACCAGAATGCGGTGACGGATACACATTCATCAACGATTCTCCGACAGACGTAGAACTGACACATACTGAAAGCTGGGAAATATTCCAGGACTTCATGCAGAAACGCGGATACACTTCAATCGACCGTTACCCTGTAGTCGCACGCTGGAGAGATGACGTCGAGTTCACAGAGGCAAGCATCTACTGCTTCCAGCCATACGTAGTCAACGGAGAAGCAGAACCTCCAGCAGACGAACTAATCATACCACAGCCTTCTCTACGGTTCAACGACGTTGACAATGTAGGAATAACCGGCCGACACTACACCAACTTCACCATGATAGGTCAGGTATGCTTCCAGCCACCAGAAAAATACGATCAAGACAGGTACTTCCGAGACATGTTCGAATTTGCAGTTGAAGAGTTAGGAATTCCTGAAGAAAAACTTATACTGCACGAAGACAGCTGGGGCGGGGGAGGAAACCTCGGAGCATGCATGGAGTTCTTCGTCGATGGGCTCGAACTCTGGAACCAGGTCTACATGTTCTACAAACAGACTCCAAACGGCTACGAGGACCTCGACCTCAAAGTACTAGACATGGGAATGGGACACGAAAGAATCACCTGGATCTCCCGAGGAACAGAAACTTCCTACGAATCAGTCATGCCGGAAACGCTGGAAAAAATGAAGAAGCAGACCGGACTCGAAATAGATCAAGAAGTCTGGGAGAAGTTCCTTCCCCACAGCAGCGAACTAAACATCGACGAAGTAGAAGATATCGACGAGAAATGGAAGGAAGTTGCTGAGAAAATCGATAAAGACGTGGACGATTTAAAAGATGCTATCAAGCCGGCAGCAGCACTATACAGCATTGCAGAACACAGTCGCGCACTTATATTCGCATTAGCTGATGGAAAAATACCAAGCAACACCGGAGGCGGCTACAACCTCCGAATGATCTACCGGAGAGCCAAAGATTTCATCCAGAAATACGACTGGGATCTAGACATGAAAAAAGTCGCTAGATGGAACGCTGAAGAACTGGAACCGATGTTCCCAGAGCTTCTAGCATCTATGGATGAAATTGAGGAGGTATTGGAAGTTGAAGCGGAGAAATACGAGAAAGCACGTGAAAAGGCACGTGAAAAACTGGAAGAGTTCGACGAGCAACCGTCAATGGAAAAACTGACGGAACTTTACGAAAGTCACGGCGTTTCTCCAGAGATGATGGAAGAGCACGGCTTTGAAGTACCTGAAGATTTCTACACCCGGCTCGGACAGGAGGAAGAAACAGTTAAAGCTGCAGAGGAAGGCTTTGGCATTGGAGATATTCCGGATACAGAGAAACTTTACTACGACGAACGTGAGCCATACCGCCAGGAAGATGGATCTACCGATCACTTCAACTTCAAGGCCAAGATACTGAAGATAATAGACGAGGAATGGATTGTTCTTGACAAGACGATGTTCTACCCACAAGGAGGAGGACAGCGGTACGATATCGGAAAACTGAACGGCTGCCAAGTTGAAGAAGTGCAAAAACAGGGAAACGTTGTACTCCACAGACTACCAGAACATGTTCTTGAAGAAGGGCAGCGCATAAAGGGAGTCGTCAACGGCAAGAAGAGAAAACAGTTAACCCAGCACCACTCGACGACCCACATGGTGAACGCTGCAGCCCGCGAAGAACTCGGCGAACATATCTATCAGGCCGGAGCAAACAAGACACTCGAAAAAGCCCGGCTTGACATCACTCACTACGAGAAACCAGATAGAGAGACACTTGACGAGATCGAGGCACGAGTAAAGAAAATGATAGAAGAAGATCACACTATTGAAGTCCTAGAGATGCCGAAATCCAAGGCAGAACAGGAGTACGGCTTCAGGATCTACCAGGGCGGCGCACCACCAGGCAACACAATAAGACTGATCGATATTGAAGATATAGATATCGAAGCATGCGGCGGAACACACCTGACACAAACCTCACACGCAGAAGAGTTCTACATTACAGGTTGTAAAAGAATTCAGGACGGCGTTGCCCGACTTGAATACAAAGCAGGAGAAGCAGCTGAAAAACACATAAAAGAAATCAACAAGAGAATGGAAGAGTCTGCAGAAATACTAAAAACTTCTCTGAAGACAGATCCTCGACTAGCTCAGAGGGAACTATGCAAAGAGTTCTCAGTAGAACCTGAACAGCTACTCGATACACTAAAGAGATTCCAAGATGAACTAGACGAATTCAGAGACAAGATTCAGAAACTATCCGACTTCCTAGATAAGAAAAGCACGCTGGAAGAGATAGAAGGTGATAAAGTAGTTGACAAGGCTCGGAAAGTCTTCCAGAATAGAAAAGAAAGAGAAAAAACTGTGGAAAATCTAGAATCAGAGATAGAAGGGTTTGTGGAGAAAGAGTTAGAAGATAAAAACGATCTGAAGCTAGAAATCCCTACAGAAAACATTGGACTGTTAATCCAAGTTGTTCAGAAGCTTTCATCAAAGCACTCAGCCAGAATAACTTTGATAGGCGATAAAGGCGGCGTCAGTGCTTCAGGCAATAATCTTGACGCTCGAGAACCTCTTGAAGAACACTTTGAGAACGCGCAGGGAGACGAAGGGTTTGCAAAGGCATTTAACTGATTATAGGCTCCTAGAACAATATGTGGAAGTAAGAAGTGTCCCTAGATTTAAACACAGGTGTTCAATGTAGCATCGTTTGGATACTCTATAATTACCTGACAGATTGACTCTGTTAACTGATTTGTATCAATAGATGTTACATTCTCAAATGTCTGTATACGCGGGCTTCCCTGCCGAGTTACTCCTCCATTAACTATTATTGCAGGATAATCAGAGATACCTGCTGAGTTAAGCAGCCGGCCTGAGTCGCTGTCAGTAAGTTCTACATAGGTTACATTTCCGAATATCTCATTTAGCTGTTTGAGACCTGTCAGAAGTTGCTTCTGACTTTCATTACCCGAGTCATAGTAGCCAGTAATGAATACCTTTGATTCCGTAACTGCCAAATACATTTTCTCGTTATCCGAGAGGTTGTAGCCTGTTGAAGAGTAATGACTGTCAGGAAGTTCTGCATCCATTTCGTCACCGTTATCCGGAGAGGTCGGCGTCTGTATCAGACTAGACATTGAGGCCATACCTCCGAATGTAAATCCTGCAGCCATAATAAGTCCGAAGAAAACCACTCCGTAACGTTTCAGATCAGATTTTGATACGTCCATACACAAACATTATGGATGGTGAAATATTAAAGAAGTACCTATAAACACAGGGATATTTCTAAAAGAGTGTAGAAGATTATTGACTCATATGATAATAGGCGTCAACATAGATTCTATCGATGCAAACAAAAAAGCGGCAACACAGGGAAACGTACAGGTAAACTACCAGCCTGAAATCAAGAATGTTGAAGAAGCAACAGTCAACGCATTCGACGAAAAAGTCGCAAGAATAGAATTCGAGTTCGGAGTAGTTTACAACTCTAACAACCAAGAAGCAGCTCGAATCGACATGGGAGGAAACGTCATCTGGAAAGGAGGACTTGAAGAAATACTAGAACAGTGGGAAGAAGACGAGTCACTACCAGAAGAAATGGAAGTACAGCTGATGAACGAACTTTACAGAAAACTTCTCTCAGAGGCTGTAGGCGTAGCAAACACGCTCAATCTTCTGCCGCCAATTCCAACGCCAAAAGTCGAGAAACCGCAATAAAAAAGCGGCGCTCTCTTTTCCTCTATTCTCTTTTAACGCCTGCTAGACGCATCTGAGTTCCTAAAGCCTCTTTAGTATAAGTAAAAACTTTTCCATCTCGTTCAAGTATGTTGAGACAGCGATGCACATCATTTTGTGGCCATCCGAGCTCCCTGGATAGATGTGCAGCCGAAGGTTTGTTTCCCTCATCAACTACTTCCCGTATCTTTTCATGTAGTTCTTCCTGCCGGCTCATAACATAGGTTTTATGTCGCACCGACAAAAAGACTTCTGTTATATGAAAAGTGAGGAAACAGAGGAAGCTGAAGAGATAATCAACCAGCTCGAACATGATATCAAAGAGGTAGAGAACGAGTTTGATGAGGCCAAGAAAGAGGACGCCGATCCTGAAACATTAGAGAAACAGGAGAAAGCGGAGAAGCTTATACAGCAGATTGAAGGCCAGTTAGACTATCTCAAGCAACACATGAATGATGAGGAAAAGGAATAAAAGATTTTATAGACATAAACAAAACAGGTGTATCAACCATGAGAAGACTAAACCGACGCGACGGCCTGGACGACATATTTGAACAAATGCAAAGATTTGCTGAAGGCGTTCAGGAAAAAGGCATGAGCCTGGCAGAAAGTGGAATCCCTGTAGATATACAGGAGGACGATGAAGAAATAAAGATCACAGCAGACCTTCCCGGAGTACAGAAAGAAGACATCAATCTGAAAGCTGACGAAGATGGAATAAGCATCACAGCCGAACACGAAGCAGAGATTGAGGAAGAGAACGAGAAATACGTACGACGTGAAAGAAGCAGAAAGACGTATCAGAGAACTGTTCGATGGCCTGCAGAAGTAAATCCAGAATCAATCACCGCAAACTACGAAAACGGCGTACTGAAGATCACAGCTGAAAAAGTAGAATCAGAAGGCCACAACATCGATATAGAATAATTTCTTGCACCACCCCTCTTTCCTTTCTACATTTTATTTTAAACTGTCTTCCCTAATCTACCACATATGAAAGCGTTCAAACAGACACGAGCAGAAATGTCAGAGTTCGCAGACTTCATAGAATCAGATATAGAAAACGTCCAGCGCGTTCTTGAAGCAGTTGAAGAAGCAGACATCGAAGTCGAATTCATGGTTCATGCCAAATCAGAGACTGTGAAAGAATCAGCCGAGAACACAGACGTTAACGAAGCAGAAATAGTGAAAACACTGATCTTCATAGCAGATAAACCTGTCGCAGTTCTCTGTTCCGGCGACAAAAGAGTATCAGAAGACAAACTAGAGAAGATTACCGATTCAGAAGTACGGATGGCAAAACCAGACGAAGTGAAGGATAAGACAGGATACATAATTGGCGGAGTATCACCTTTCGACCTCGACATCAAGACCTTCATAGAAGAAGATCTTATGGATAGAGAAGAGGTAAAACCTGCTGCAGGATCACGCGTAGTCGGCGTCACACTTGACCCGGAAGATCTGAAAGAGGTTGCGGGTGCAGAAACTGCAGATGTGGCGGAATAGATAAACCTCAGCGGCGATTTTTCACAACAATTTTAACACTTCAGACCGGTATTCTAAGACATGGACATCGAAGAACGCAAGCAGCTTGTTCTACGTAATACAGAGGAAATTATACAGGAAGAAGAACTGGAAGACATACTTGAAGAAAAAGACGAGCCACGAACTTACGTCGGCTATGAAACATCTGGTCCAGCACATCTAGGGCACTGGATATCATTCCGAAAACTTATGGACGCACAGAAAGCCGGCTTCCAGCCAGTAGTACTCTGGGCAGACCTTCACACCTTCCTAAACAAGAAAGGAGAAGAGAGCTGGATCCAGGACATGACAGATTACTGGCAGGCAACATTCGAAGCACTAGGTCTAGACGCGGAATACGTACATGGCCGAGACTTCCAGGAGAAAACAGAATACTTCCACGACGTTCTCCAGATGTCCTCAGAAACAACAATTCCGCGTGGAGAAAGATCAATGGGAGAAGTAGCATCTGATCAGGAAAGCCCATACATCTCACAGGTCGTATACCCACTAATGCAAGCGCTTGATATCGTATACCTTGATCTGGACATGGCTATCGGAGGAATCGACCAAAGAAAAATCCACATGCTTGCACGAGAACAACTACCTAAGCTAGGGTATGAGAAGCCAACATGCTTACATTACCCAATGCTTCCCTCCCTAAGTGGTAGCGGCGACAAGATGAGTTCCAGCAAGAAGAACACAATGTTCCCTCTGCACGCCGACCCAAGCAGAATTAGAGAAACAGTTAAAGACGCATACTGTCCACAGGGCGAGACAGAGGACAACCCTGTGACAGAGATCGCACGATTCTTCATCTTTGGAGCAGACCGAAAACTGGAGATCGAACGACCTGAGAAGTACGGAGGCGATGTAAGCTACGAAACAATCGAAGAACTCGAAGAAGACTTCAAATCCGAAGAACTACATCCGCAAGACCTGAAGAACGCAGTAGCAGAAGAACTGGTGGAAAGACTTGAACCAGTAAGAGAGAAGTTCAATGAAGAACCAGAACTACTGGAACCACTGCGAGAAATCGGACACGAAGATCCAGACTACCTGCAGTAACAGATTTACCTAACATCCCTCTCTTCTTTTTCCATATGAAGTTTGAAATTTACGATACATAAATAGGCTTAGACGACTTTTTGATACTAGAGAGAGCCGATGATATCCAAATACAGCTTGAAGAATAATTTTTCAGGAGAGCGAAAACAATTCAACCGTGATATAGGTTTTTCAGACGGATTCCGCGACGAAGTTATCAGGAGATAGCTCAGATACCATGCGACAAGACCAAGACTTACGGAGAACTCGCAGAAAAACTAGATTCTGCATCGGTTGCTGTTGGACAGCCCTGCGGCCAGAATCCGCTACCTGTTATTGTCCCTTGTCATCGTATTGTTGGAAAAGATTCTATAGGCGGTTACATCTATGGCGAAAACATGAAGAGAAAGCTGCTAGAGTTGGAGTCGGCAGATTTTTAAAAATCTCTGTGTTAAACTTTGTCACCAATGAAAGGTGGACGTTTTTCTCACCGACCCCGTTTTGCAACTTACCAGGCTTGATGAGAGCCTTTTCTATCCAAAACCTGTTCTAAATAAACGTTTCTTCCACAGTGATGTCTTATGCTAGATATAGAGCTATTCCGAGAGAATCCTGAAAAGATCAAGAAGAGTGAAGAACGCCGTGAAAAAGATTCTGAGAAAGTAGACAAAGTAGTTGAACTCGACAGAGAGTGGCGCGAAAGGCTTCAGAAACTGGAAGATTTAAGGGCTAAAAGTAACCGCGTAGGCGATGAAATCGCTGAAGCCAAGCAGAATGGTGAAGACGCAGAAGAAAAGATTCAAGAGATGCAGAAAGTCAAGGAAAAGATCTCAGAACTGGAAGACAAAGTCGAAGACCTAAAAGAGGGAAGAGATGACCTCAGGTTCGAGATCGGCAACATTCTACATGAAAGCGTTCCTCAAGGAGAAGATGAGGAAGACAACAAGGAGATCAAGACCTGGGAACCCGAAGACGGCAAAGCAGACGATAATCGTCTTGCAGCAGACATAATTCAAGAAAACAATCTGATTCACAGCGAGAAAGCAGCTGAAATCTCAGGAGAACGCGCATACTATCTGAAAGGAGATCTCTTCAGACTGAACCAAGCACTAATCCAGTTCTCGATGGATATTCTAGAAGATAAAGGATTTACGCCTATGCAGACCCCTTACATGTTGAATCATGAAGCTATGAGTTCAGCAGCAGAGCTTGAGGACTTTGAGGAGCAACTTTACAAGATTGAAGATGAAGACAAGTATCTGATCGCTACCTCTGAACAGACACTGGCTACTCTGCATAAAGACGATATAATGCTTCCGGAAGAGTTCCCTAAGAAGTACGCAGGATTTTCAACCAACTTCAGACAGGAAGCAGGCAAGCACGGTCAGCAGACAAGAGGTATCTGGAGAGTGCACCAGTTCGAGAAGGTAGAGCAGTATATCTTCGCGAAGCCAGAGAACAGCTGGTCTTATCATGAAGAATTGCTTGAAAACTCAGAAGAAGTAATGCAGAAACTGAATCTCCCTTACCGCGTAGTTAACGTGTGTACCGGCGATATGAACGACAACGCAGCCAAAAAGTACGATGTTGAAGTATGGAGACCTCCACTAGGAGAGTACGGTGAAGTTGTCTCATGTAGTAACTGCACAGATTTCCAGGCACGGAAAGTGAATGTCAGAATCAGAAATGGGGACGGTAACCAGATAGCACACACATTAAACGCTACTGCATGCGCAACTTCACGAATCATGACTGCGATTATCGAGAACAATCAGACTGAAAACGGGGTCAAAGTTCCTGAAGAACTCCAAAACTACATGGGCGGGAAGAAATACCTAGACCTTACTTAGTTGTCACTAGGCAGTAACTATTTATCTTTTATTCTTTCAACAGATTAATGATGGCTTTCGATTTAGATGGCAACAGCGAAGAAGTAGCCGAGACAAGAGAACTTTTTGCAGGTAGGACTCCAGAATATACAGAGCTTTTAGGAGCAGCTGAATACATACAGGAAGAATACTTTGATAATGAAAACGTAGCTAGTATAGGCAATATTACTCTCTATCCGGGGGGTCACAGTACAGAAGCACGACGACCTCTTTCGGCATCAGTCGATCTCGTATTCCGAGGAGATCCCCCTGAAGACCTCGGCGAAGAATATCCTTCCTGGTCTTTTGCAGAAAGTTATTTTGTCGACTATACTCATGTCGGAAGCCGCACCTCAAAAGAAGACCAACATATCGAGGTAGCGATGGTAGATATTGATAACTTTCCTCTATTTGACTTCGATTCCGAAGCTCTAGAAGAAGCCGAAACTCACCACTTAACCTATCTAGACAGCGAAACCGGACATACATTCGATTACGACATAATTATGGCCAAACCTGAGCAGAGCGTAGCATCCAAGTTTAACCGATTGAATACCGTAGCAAATAACGGAGAAGGAATTGTCAAAGGCAGCGATAGCATAGATATGGCCAGTCATCTTCACTGGGGTCATACAACCAACGAAATGAGCTTAGAAAGACTCGCACAGGTTATCGAACAGAAAGTAGAGCCTCCTTACAAACCAGGCTTGGAATCAACACGAGAAGCCAAATCAAACTTTGCGGAAAGTGAACGCAAAGATTTGGAAAAAGCTATAAGTTCATTAGAAGACAATTTAGAGGTCTAAACAATGGCATCAATACCCACTATCGAACCCATGGACTATGAAGAATTCAGATCTCTCTACGAAGAAGATCAACGAATACCTATGAGCAGCGCTCTAGATAAAACCGCGAAGATAGCAGAAGAACTTCCCCAGAGCGCTGTTTTCGGCAGTCTAACCTCTCACCCAGATATTTATGGAGTTAACAAGCTTCAGAGACCTACGGATCGTACAGTAGACTTAGTAACAACAGAAGAAGAAATAGCCGAAATTGCGGAAGAACACGATGTATGGACTCCTCAAGACAACTGTTACTTTTTTGATCACAACGGCTGGGCAGTAGGTTTAATGGCAGTAGAACAAGATGTTTTTGAATCCAATACCTATGATGAACCCGTAAGGATATCAAAGGGAGATCTTGAAAGCGCAAAAGATATTGAAACAGAGGCTGGCACACTCTCAGTCTTGGAACCAAAGATTAACTACGGAATGAAAGCGCGCAGATATACTGAAAGCGTTTTAGAGAAAGATTATGTGAAGACTAACGACCTAGCCGATATGGCCAGCATGTCAATGAAACAAGCTCGAAAAGGAGATAACTATAACAGCTCCGAGCTAGCAGAAGCGTTAAATAAATACACAGAAGGTCGTATGCCTCTAGAAAAGTGGATTGAAGACACACAAATTAGAACGGATGCTCACCTGAATACTGACGAATGGGAATGTCTTGAAGAAGAGCTAAACGAGATCAAAGAGCAGTATAAGGCTATAGGAAATTAGCTAAGAGATATAATCAAACACAGTTTTTGCATTGCCAGAGAGTTCGAACTCGTGAGCATATTCATTGTCCTCATGCGACCAATCGGACCTCGCTTCATTTATCAGATCATCTACATCCTTCACCCTGTCGGGATTACGGCAACTGACCACTCTTGTGGTAGTCAACGATTCATAGATCTCTAAATCCCTATCTTCAACACCATCCCAGTAATCAAAGAAATTATCAACACTATCAGGGATAGAGTACAACTCTTCAGAGCTCATAGACTCTTATTTCAGCAAAAATATTATATATTGTAATGAACGACAACATTCCCTACCGCTACTCACATTTTAAAGTTTACAGAAACTGAATAGAGACAATGACTACCACAGTGATGATTGGCGAGAAACCTAATGTTGCCAGTAAGCTCGCCCAGGCGCTCGGAGATTACAGCATTAAAGAGAACCGAGGCGTCAAGAACTACATTGTTAATACAGATGACGGTAAAATAATCATAGCTCCAGCGGTAGGCCATATATTCAACCTTGAACAGACAGAAGAAGGATGGGACTACCCCGTATTCGATGTAGAATGGCTTCCAATATTCGAAACAAGCGATGACGCAGATTACGTAAAGAAGTACTACAACAACCTCAAAGATCAGGTGGAGAAGGCAGATGAATATATCAACGCATGCGACTATGACCTTGAAGGATCAGTAATCGGAGCTAACGTCATCAAACAGATCGCTGACCCGGAAGAAGATCGCATCAAAAGGATGAAGTTCTCAACACTAACATCTGACGACCTAAGAGAAGCTTTCGACAATCTTGAAAGATTCGACAGCGGAATGACCTCGGCCGGGATCACACGCCATATACTAGACTTCTACTATGGTGTAAACGTTTCAAGAGCGCTGATGCAAGCAGTAAAAGCAAACGACCGATACAAGACTCTTTCAACAGGACGCGTACAGGGACCTGCACTGAAGATACTGGCAGAAAAGGAGCGTAAGATACAGGCCTTCGAGCCGGATCCGTACTGGGAGATCTACCTCAACCATTCCGAGTTCCAGGCACAGTGGGAAGATGATGAGGACCGTATCTGGGAGGAAGAAAAGGCAGACGAAGTTTTCTATACAGTTAAGGGCGAAGACGAAGCTACCGTAACAAACGTCAAAGAGAATAATTACAAGCACAATCCGCCGACACCTTTCAACCTGACAGGCTTACAGAAAGAGGCGTCAAGCCAGTTCAACATCAATCCAAAGAAAACTCAGCAACTGGCGCAGAACCTGTACGAGAACTCTCTGATTTCTTACCCTCGTACAGAGTCTCAGAAACTGCCGAAAAAGCTTGGATACAAGAATATACTGAATCAGCTGAAGAAGAACGATAATTTCGACGATCAAGTAAAGAAAGTGCTAAAAAAGAATGATTTGACCGCAAGACAAGGTAAAAAGGAAGATGACGCCCACCCTGCAATCTATCCGACAGGAAAACATCCTTCAGGGCTTTCAAAGCAAGAAGGACAGATATACGACCTAATCGTAAAGCGTTTCCTCGCAGTATTTGGAGATGCAGCTCAGAGACAGACAGTCACATTCACACTAGATGTCCTAGGACATGAGTTCAAGGCGAAGTCGAAAATGACCCTGGAGCGCAACTGGTTTGATCTCTACGATCCCTACGTACGTGTAAGCGAAGCAGAACTTCCAGAAATGCATGAAGGTCAAACTCTGAAAGTTGAAGAGTTTACTCAAGAAGAGAAAGAAACCCGGCCGCCAAACCGTTACAAGCAATCGAGTATCGTTTCAGAGCTTGAGAAGCAGAATCTTGGTACGAAAGCAACTCGCGCACAGGTAGTTGACAGCCTATACAATAGAAAATACATCGACGGCGACTCCATAGAAGTCACCGACCTAGGAATGGCTGTAGTCGAAGCACTAGAAGACTCATGTCCAGATGTCCTCTCAGAAGAACTCACACGCAAGTTCGAGGAAAAGATGCAGGCAATCCGTAACGGCGACGAAACAAGTGATGAAGTAGTTGAAGAAGCACGCGAAGAACTTACTGAGATCTTGAATAATTTCAGAGAACGAGAAAAAGAGATTGGAGCCGAGCTGATCGAATCAATCGATGAGACGCGGAAGAAACAGCGTATGCTTGGACCTTGCCAAGTATGTGAGGAAGAAGGTCGTGAAGAAGGTATGCTGCGTATGATCAAGTCGAATGGAAGTCGTTTCGTCGGATGTACAAACTACCCGGACTGTGAGAACACTTTCCCACTTCCAAACAACGGAAAGATTGAATCATTGGATGAGACCTGCGATACCTGTGGTACTCCCCGTATCAAGGTTATCAGGAAGAATAAGAACCCTTACCAAATGTGTATCAATCCAGATTGTGCGACAAAAGACGACTGGTAAATTTACTCTCTCCTCTCTATTTCTCTATCTAGTTTTTCAGCTTCTAGATCGATAGCTGTTGCTATGAGAACGTCTGCGAACTCTTTTCCTCTTTCAGGAGGCATGCCCTTTTCCTCAAACTGATCCGCGAAGTCCTGCCTAACTTCTTCCTCTCTTTCCTCATCTACTATCTGCATATCGTTTTCATGTTTGTGTTCCGCGACTTCTAGGACATAATCCATGCGTTCGTCGATTAATTCGATTATTTCCTTGTTACAGTTATCGATACCGTTTCTGATGCGTTCAAGGTCAAGAGACATGAAGAAAAATAATAGAAGTAAACGAGTTTAAAACCTGCCGGAAAGTTAACGGACTTCATTTGAGAGAAACTCTATAACTAGATCAGTTCTCTTCTGTGCACCTTCAAGATCAAACTCCTCACCTAGCTCATCGAACTTTTCAGCGAACGCTTCCTCATCGCCGACGACCTCTCTAATATCCTCTGCCGATTCGATAAAATTCTCACGTACGACATCATTCTCCGGATTCTTAGCCTGTATGCTACCATATAAACCTGGTTTCTGGTTCAATGTACGTGCGGTTAGATCTGTTATCAACTGGTACACCGGACTAGAGAACTCTTCCATATCATCGCCTGAAAGCTCCGATTTCCTTATAACATCGGCAACTACCAGCTCCGAGAAATGCATTAATCCCTGCACCAAGCTCATCGCTTTGTCATGAGTTTGCGGTTCTGTAAAGTGAAGATCAGCACCGTGCTGCTCCCAGAACTCCTCCATTACAGTCCATCTCTTGCCCTCTTCAGGACACATAACAACTTTCTGGCCTTTGATAGAATTGCTCGGCGCGTACATCGGATGCATTCCAAGCACCTCGTCCGAATACTGTTTCATTGCCTCCACAGGCATCTGCTTCACACTTGTAATATCTGCGAAAAGCGCGTCTTCAGATACGTGGGGGCCTACTTCATGTATAACATCTTCAGTAACAGCAATAGGGACTGCAACTATAACGACATCAGCACCTTCTACAATCTCTACACTTTCTCCATGGCTCCAGCCGCGTTCTTCGGCTACTTCTTTAGCTTGAGAACGGTTTTTGCCAGATATAAAGAGTTTATTGTCATCTTCCATTCGTTCACCGAGATGCTGGCCGAACTGACCTGTTCCTCCAACAATGGCTATTTTCTGATCAATCATCAGTTGAACTCTTCCTCCAGAATATCAAACGCTTTATCTATCTCTTCTTTTGTTGTTGAACCAAAGCAGACACGGACGTTCTTGTCGCTCTCTGGCCCCATTGGTTCACCAGGAACCATTGCGACCCCTTCATCTATCATTCGCATGCAGAAGTCCCAAGAGTCTTCTCCTACTTCAGGAAATGCATAGATAGCGCCTTCAGGTGCTACAAATTCCCAGCCAAGCTGCTCCATTCTTTCGACAAGAAGATCTCTTCGTTCCTCATAACTTTCTCTCATTTTTTCTACGTGTGCGTCGTTTTCGATAGCTGCGATTGCTGCATACTGCGAGATACGTGGCGGACAGGCTGTAGACGCTCTTGATACTTTTGCATACTGTTCTATATTTTCAGGATCGTCGACAACCCATCCTACCCTCCAGCCAGTCATTGCATGATTTTTGGAGGCTGAACCGATAATCGCACTATTATCGTTGTATATGGCTGGCGAATAGTGTTCTTTTCCGTAAATCAGTCTATGATATACCTCATCTGAGACAAGGAATGTATCGTGTTCTTCCGCTACTTCTGCAATCTCTTTGGCCTGTTCCTCAGTAAGAACATATCCTGTCGGGTTTCCTGGAGTGTTAACTACTACAAGATCTGCTTTTGCAATTTCTTCCCTTGCCTTATCTCTGAGCTCTCTTTCTTCATCCCAGTACTGTACTTGAGTCCACTGGTTGTCGTTCACTTCGCTTATCATTTTGTAAGGTCCCCAGCAGGGATCGTTGAATACTGCTTTATCCTCTGAACCTAGTTGTGCTGAAAAGACTGCAAATAGGGCGCCCATCCCTCCGGTTGTAACCATGATTTCGTCTTTTTCAATTTCAACTCCTTTTTTGATATTCTCTTCGCTCGCTATATTTTCTCTGAGCTCCTCCAGACCGAGCATTGGGCTGTAACCTTGTTTCTCTTTCATCCGGTCTTTAGTTGCCTGTTTGATATGCTGCGGTGTGTCAAAGCTTGGCTGGCCGATGTCGAATCGGACTATTTCCTCTTGCTTTGCGGCTTTTTCTGAAATTTTGCGTATGGATAGATTGATGTTTTCTATTTGTTCTCTCACAGTTGGAGGACCTCTTCTACGTTTAAGGTTTTGTTAGTATGAGAAATAAGGACTTTTCCCCTTTATTCCTGTACAGAGTAGCTTCCAAGAACCTGAACTTCTCCATAAGTTTCAAGACACTTAACTGCCTTTTCAAGCCGTCCGTTGACTGCTTCAGCCTCGACATAGAAGTAGTACTCACCGAGCTTTTCCTTCGTTGGCCTCGACTGGATGTGGCTCAAGTTAATCTCATGCCCGGCAAAACATGAGAGCATTGCATGAAGCAACCCCGGTCTATCCTCTCCCGGTTCCAGCACAATCGAACTCTTATTTTCAGCCTCCACTTCTCCGTTAAGCACGAAGAAACGTGTGACATTTGAGTCGGTGTCCTGTACTGAAGTCTTCAGAACATTCTGGTCGTTGATCTCTGCAGCGATTTCAGATGCAAGTGCTGCTTCACCTGCAGACAAGTCTTCTACTGCTTTCGCAGTCGAGGAAGTTTCCTCTGTATGCCAACCATGTTCTTCAATTATGTCTTTTGCCTGTGATAGCGCCTGAGGATGCGAAACTACTTTTTCAATTTCCTCAAACCGGGAACTCGAGATCAGTGCATGTTCTATTGGCAGCCGAATTTCTCCCGTTATTTCTACATCTTTTTCTTTCAGAAGGTCTACTGTGTCGGATACTCCTCCTCCAAGCGAGTTTTCCACAGGTACGAATTTGAGTTCAGTTTCTGATTCGAATACTTCTCTGATTGTTGAGCAGAATACTGGCTCCAAGTTTTCGAAGTATCTATCTGCTGCTTGATGTGTGTATGTTCCTTCTGGTCCGAGTAGTGCTACTTTCATGGTTTGATCTCTATAAGGTGTATTTAGTGTTTTTAGGTTAAAAACTGTTAGAACAGACCTTGTTTGTCAGTCGCCACAAGCCCCTCATCGGTTATCTTGAACTGAGCGGAGATTCCTTCTGGCAGCGAGCGATGCTTGCCGATTTCAAGTACTCTTGAGCCATCATTTTTCTCCGAAAGCTTGAGAAGTGATTTAGACCAGTAACGCGGCACATCTCGTCCTACTAGCTCCATATTTTCTTCATCAAAGCTGGTATAGACCTGGTTAGTTATAACAACAGGTATATTGTGCTCTCTTGCTAGTTTAGATAGTGTTGATAGTTGTTGGGAGAGCTTCTGGTTTACTTCTGACGCATTCTCTCCATTCACATTTAGTCTGTAAAGCGATACTGCTGAGTCGACCACTATAAGGCCAAGATTTTTGATATTCAAATCTTCAAGTTCCTTGATTACTTCTATTTGTTCTTCAAAACTGGTTGCTTCTCTGTACAGAAGCCTGTCAAGAGCCTCTTCTGTTGACATCTGCAGGAAGCGTTCTGGTGAGAAACCTCCTTCTGTATCGATATATACAGGTGTTTTCCCGTTTTCTGCTACTTGCTTTGCTACCTGTATGCAGAAGTTAGTTTTACCCGTGCCTGATTCTCCGTATACATTGGTGATTATACCTTTTTCTATACCTCCGTTGAGAAGGTCGTCGATCGGCTCACAGCCGGTTTTTAGGCGTTCTACGGTTTTGTTTTCCACATTTAGAAAAGTCGTTACAACTCTTTTATCACTATTCAACAAGTACGAACTCAGAAGTTTTTATTCACAACCATAAAAATTGTTTTAAACATTCCTGCCCAATTACTGTATACGTATGTCCGAAGAAAAAGCATCAATTGTAACCTATAACACAAAGCGGGAGAAGTTCGAGTCAATGTACGAACGGAATCAATTCTACCGCGGCCTGTTTGGTTACAAACAAACCGTTAAACGGAACGGGAAAGAGTACAAGTACGAGAAGGAAGGTTTGATGGACAAGATCCCTAACATGAGAATAGACGACTCTGTATTCATCATTGCACAAGATAATACTGAACGGATCAAAGAATACTTCCACGAATGGGACAACAAGATTTCACATCACATATTCACGGTACTTATCAGCGAAGAACAGATACTCAACAAAATAAGAGGCGACAAGAACGATGACAGACGACAAAGTTAAACTCCGGGTAGGCGAAGTACCTCCAAACGCACAGCAAGACGTAGGAAAAGGAATAGTGCGTATAGACAGCAAAATCATGCAAAAACTCGATGTACGAGAAGGCGAAACAGTCGAAATGGAAGGAGACCGAAAAACAGTTGGCACGGTAGCAAGAAGCTACCCTGCCGACAAAGGACTCGGTATCATACGCATGGACGGCTATATGCGGAAGAACGCAGGTACAAGCCTGGGGGAGAACGTAGAAGTAGAGAAAATAGAAGCTAAAGAAGCAGAAAAAGTAACACTTGCGCCTGCAGAAGAAGGAGTAATGATGCAAGTCTCTAACCCCAACATCTTCAAGAAAGGATTAATGAACCGACCCGTAACCGAAGGAGACATCGTGGTACCTGGAAGAGGACGAGACAAGGGAGGTCCTAACCTGTTCGACGACATGTTCGACATGGGAGGCGACCAATTCAGATTCAGTCTAGGCGAGACAAAGCTTTCAGTCGTCAAAACAAAGCCAAACGGGCCAGTCAAGATAACACAGAAGACCGAGATCGAAATGAAACAACAAGCAGTAGAACAGCCAGAAGAACAAAAGGTCAAAGTACCGGACGTCACATACGAAGACATCGGAGGACTGGACGAAGAGGTCCAACAAGTCCGTGAAATGATCGAATTACCACTAAAACACCCAGAAGTATTCCAACAACTAGGAATCGACGCACCTTCAGGCGTCCTACTACAGGGACCTCCAGGAACAGGAAAAACACTACTAGCCAAAGCAGTAGCAAACGAAGCAGATGCAACATTCCTCAGCATCGACGGACCAGAAATCATGTCCAAATACTACGGAGAAAGCGAGAAACAGCTCCGAGAAAAATTTGAGGAAGCACAGGAAAACAGTCCTGCAATCATTTTCATCGATGAAATTGACGCCATCGCACCAAAAAGAGACGATACCGGCGGCGAAGTAGAAAGAAGAGTAGTAGCACAGCTACTATCAGAAATGGATGGTCTTGAAGAACGTGAAAATGTTATCGTCATTGCAGCAACCAACCGTGTAGATGCAGTAGACGAAGCACTACGAAGAGGAGGAAGATTCGACAGAGAAATCGAGATCGGAGTTCCAAACAGAAAAGGAAGAAAGGAAATACTACAAATCCACACACGGAATATGCCTCTCAGCGACGATGTAGACCTAGAAGAAATCGCAGAAAGCACACACGGATACGTAGGGGCGGACCTGGAGGCGTTATGTAAAGAGGCCGCGATGTCCGTGCTTAGAGAAGTAATTCCTAAGATCGATATGGATGAAGAGATACCAAGCGACGTGCTTGAAGAACTGATAGTCGACAGAGACGCCATGATCGACGGAATGCGAATGGTGGAACCAAGCCAGATGAGAGAAGTAATGGTCGAAGTACCAGACACCTCATGGGAAGACATTGGGGGACTGGAAGACACCAAAGAAAAGTTACGCGAGATGGTCGAATGGCCACAGAAGTACCCGGAAAGATTCGAACGCATGGGCATAACCGTTCCAAAAGGAATCCTCATGTATGGTCTTCCAGGAACAGGAAAAACACTACTAGCCAAAGCAGTAGCCAGCGAATCCAACTCCAACTTCATCTCAATCAAAGGCCCAGAAGTATTCTCCAAGTACGTCGGAGAATCAGAGGAAGCAGTCCGGGAAATCTTCAAGAAAGCCAGACAGGTTGCACCATGCATCCTGTTCATCGATGAAATCGACTCAATCGCACCTCGCAGAGGAAGCAGAGGCTCAGACTCAGGAGTAGGCGACAGAGTAGTCAACCAACTCCTAACCGAACTTGACGGGATCGAAAGCCTAGAAGGCGTAACAGTGATCGCAGCGACAAACCGACCAGACATGATCGATCCTGCAATCATGAGACCGGGTAGAATCGACAGAACCATGGAAGTAGAGATCCCTGACTTCGAGGCACGGAAGAAGATATTCGAGGTTCACACAGAAGACATGCCTCTAGCTGATGACGTAGATCTTGAGGAACTGGCAGAAAAAGCCAAAAATTACGTTGGAAGCGACATAGAATCGATCTGCAGAGAAGCAGGAATGATAGCGCTTCGTAGGAATCCAGATACCGAGGAAGTGACCATGGAAGACTTCGAAGAATCAATCAAAGGAGTCAAGCCAACTGCAACAGAAGATAACCGTGAGCAGTACGATCAAATGATGCAGAGAATGGAGAACTTAGAAGAAGAGAAGGATAGCAATACTCCAGACTATTATGCCTAAAAAATAATGGCATAACCACTCTTTTCCACATCTTTACTCTTTTTTCTTGTCTTATTAACAGTCGTGAACCATCCTACAGTTTAAATACTCTGGGATATCACATACCTATATAATGCCAGAAGAAGGCGAAAACTTCACATGCACGTACTGCGAGAAGGAGTTCGACTCCAAGAGAGGGCTACATATCCACCAAAGCCAGGTACATCCTGAAGAGGATAAGCAAAAAATAGATGCAAAGAAAGATACTGAAGAAAGCAATAACAGTCAAGAGAAAGATTCTTCACAGAGTTCAGACAATGAGGACTCTAATATTTTCTCAGATGACACAGATATAGACGTTAAAGAGACTGAAGAAGAATTCTCAGTTGATATAGGTAATGATCAAGATTCAACATTCCAAATGTCGCTTACAACTCGTCAGGTCGCTGCAGCCTCCCTTGTTGTAGGTCTAATAACGGGAGGCTTAGGAGCCGCCGCATATCTATTATAATCTCTTCAATTAATGAAACTAAAAACTGCAGAAACAAGACTTAGCCAAGGTTTAGAGTACGCTTTTGGGCAGGAAAACTTAATTAAGACGTTTTCGTTCGCAATTTTAGCGTATTTAATCATTGTAAGCATATCTGCACCCACATACATAACTCAAATATTTAGCCAAGATATACAGAACGGTCTAGCAATATTTAAGACAGTTTTATCTGTCCACATTGAGACCTCAGGCATAGTATTTCCAGCATTACTTTCTCTTCTATTTGGTATAAACCTTACAAATTTACTAACAAGCGCAAAATCTAACAAGGATACTAAAGGCAGTTTAACTGCAATTATACCTAGTTTAATAGCTGCAGGATGCGGAAGTTGTGGAATAGGCATACTGGCAATAGTTGGTCTGGCAGGCGCAGTATCCATATTGCCTTTTGGAGGCTCTGAGCTATATATTTTAGGCTCTCTTCTCCTAGTTTATTCAATAATAGACATTGGAAACCCTAAGACGTGCGACGTGTAGTGACAATATTCTGGCCATCAGCACCCTCCCCTATTAGAACAGTGTGTTCCGCCTGGAATACCTTGTCCGTATCCTTCAAAACAGGATAAGAATGTATCTGGCCGGATTTAACAAGTCTTTTGAAAGCAAACTTTTCCTTGCCTTCTAAGTCCATCCACCGATCTGTAAAAGGAAGATCGTTGAATTTCTTAGCCTTCTTGATAACCTTTCTAGGAGTTCTACCTCGTGCTTTATCAGATTCAAGCTTGTATATATTTCCCTCCTTACCATTAGCTACTTTTCCACTACCTAAGGAAATAAAGGGCTCAATAGCGACAGCATCGCCTTTTTCAAAAGTATAGTTGTTGGTATTAGACACATTAGGTATAGATAACCCTGCATGCTGTGTATAGCGACCTAAGGAATGACCGGTGAGATTCACAACCGGTGTTAAACCATCAGGAACTTGATTTTCAACATAGCTACCAAACTCTCCTACCGTTTTACCAGGTTCTATAAACTCCAAGGCATTCTTAAGGACTTTTTCCACCGTCTCTATTTGCTCCTTATATTTACCAGAAGGATTAACAGTTAATGCAGTATCAGCTATATATCCATTTGAGTGAGCTCCTATATCTATTTTCAATACATCATCCTTAGAAAGAACTCTCTCCTCTTCTTTAGAAGGCGTGTAATGAGCTGCTTCGTCGTTCAAAGACATGTTTACCGGGAATGCTGGTTTTAAACCTTCATTTCTTATCAGATTCTCTATGGCTTCTGCAATGTCTTTAAGATTTCTTCCGTCCTCAGCTTCATCTCTTGCCTTATCACGAGCTTTCTGTACAATTTCTCCTGCCTCCAAATAGTTCTGCTTTACTTCCTCTTCCATGCATAAATCAAGTTGTTTGAAATGTTAAAACAGCTTTGAAGATTAGCCACAATTAAAAAACAGAGAAGATAAAATAGGATTTAAGGAATGGCAAGTTCAGAAAACAAATGCGAGAAGTGCGGCCAAGAATTCGATTCAAAAAGAGGATTACATATTCATCAAAGCCAAGTACACGATAATAGTGATATCGAGGAAGAGAGCTCCGAGAGATTAATTGAAACCGGAGACGGCCTATTTTTACCAACAAAACAGTTCGGAGGACTTACCTTCGCACTAGGACTTCTACTTGGTTTTATACTAGGCGGCGTATTCTTAAGCGGAGGATTAAGTTTCCAAAGCGGAGAAGACATTGTATCTCTAGAGTCAGGAGAGTATCCCTACGGCGAACTTGAAGCCGGCATAGGAAGCGGCGAGAAGCAGGCAGATAACGTAACATTTAAACTGGAAGGAGAACCTTACATTGGTTCACCAGAGGCAAGCATAACTGCAGTATCCTACGAAGATTTCCAGTGTCCATTCTGTAAAGAATACAACCAGAACGCGTACCTAGACATTGTTGAAAATCATGTACGTAGTGGGGAAGTCCAGTATTTCTACAAGAATTTCCCGATACCTGCAATAGGCCATAACTGGGCAGAACCTTCAGCACTAGCATCGGAATGTGCATTAAATCAAGACCCCGAGGCATTCTGGACCTTTAAGAAAGGATTCTTTGACAACCAAGAGCGACTAACAGAAGTACATGAAAGCGACCCAGAAAAGTTCGATGAGAGCATGTACAAGTGGGCCAGACAAACCGGACTTGATGTAGGCAAATTCAAACAGTGTTACGATAACGAAGAAGAAATGGACGAAGTAGATCAAGATAAAGCAGAAGCTGCAGACGTAAATGCAAGCGCAACACCTACTATATTCATAGGAAGTCACAAGATAGCTGGAGCTTATCCTTATTCCAACTTTAAAGAAGCCATCAATCAACAGCTAGATAAGTAAGTTGTACAAAACAGATAGAAGAAAGAGAGAAAGATAGGTTAGCGCCTATCTACATTGCTCTCGCGAGCAGCCTTCTTAACTTTCTCAGCTATCTTCATGGCTAGTTCCTTGTCAAGAGTTTCAGGCACAATTTTCTCCTTTTCAGGTTCAATAAATTCTCTGATAGCCTCCGAAGCCGCAATCTTCATTTCTTCGTTAATAGCTGAGGCACGTACATCTAGCGCCCCTCTGAAAACACCTGGAAATGCTAGTGAGTTGTTAACCTGGTTTTTGAAGTCACTTCTGCCTGTTGCTGTGATGAATGCTCCTGCTTCACGTGCATCAGCAGGCATTATTTCCGGTTCAGGATTTGCAAGAGCAAAAACTATAGGATCTTTAGCCATGCTCTCAACCATCTCTTTTGAAACAATACCCGGAGCTGAAAGCCCTATGAATACATCTGCATCAGTCATTGCGTCTTCAAGATCGCCCTGTTCTTCTGAAGCGAGTGTTCTCTTGGCAAGATCTGCCTTATATTCATTGTCATCGTCTGTTCTCAGAATTCCTGATGAGTCGACAGGTACGATATTTTCAGCTCCGGCATCAAGAAGGAAGTTAGCTACTGCTATACCCGAAGCTCCCGCTCCTGAGATCGCTATGCGGGCATTTTCAAGATCTTTATCAGCTATTTCAAGCGCGTTCTGTACCGCAGCTCCTACAACAATTGCTGTTCCATGCTGATCATCGTGGAAAACCGGTATATCGAGTTTCTCCTTGAGTTGTTCTTCGGCTTTGAAGCAACGCGGCGCCTTGATATCTTCTAGATTGATTGCTCCGTAGGTTGGTGCTTCACGTTCGACGTGTTCAACTATTTCCTCTGCTGAATCAGCATTTATGCATACCGGGAAACCGTCTACATCACCGAAATTTTTCATCAGATTAGCTTTTCCCTCCATCACCGGCATGGAGGCTTCTGCTCCGATATCCCCTAGCCCAAGAACTGCTGAGCCGTCAGAAACTACTGCTACAAGATTTCCTTTAGATGTATATTCGTATGCGTTTTCCTTATCTTCATCGATTTTTTTGCAGGGTTCTGCCACTCCTGGTGTGTATACCAGATTGAGATCATCTTTAGTATTGATTTCTACTGAAGGTTCTACCGAGATTTTCCCAGGGTTTTTGCTATGCAGGTCTAGTGCTTCCTGTTTGTCTACCATAGGCATTATTTTAAGGTGAAGTAATGTAAATATCCTTACAGATTTTTTCGTGAAAAACTCGCAGATAGGTTAGAGGTAAAAGTTTGGAAACACAAAC
Organism: Colwellia polaris; assembly: GCA_047617785.1. Taxonomy (GTDB): domain Archaea; phylum Nanohalarchaeota; class Nanosalinia; order Nanosalinales; family Nanosalinaceae; genus JBEQAZ01. The sequence goes on from JBLGBK010000002.1 coordinate 106,714, forward strand.
TATAGACTGAAAAACCTATGTCAGAGGACAAGGATAGCCGCGAGTACTTCCGTGAAGGAAAAGAAGAGATCGAGAAAGGTACTCAGAAAGTAATAGAGGAAGGGATTGAGAAAGGGCGCGAACAGCGTAAGAGACTCGATTACTACAGCAACAATCGTAAAGAACTTATACAGAATTTTTCGCAGCGATTAGGCGATTCAAAAGAGCCTGCAGCCTCTGGACTTGTAATTGTAGTTCCTATACTTGTAACTCTGATATTTGTCAACTGGATGTTCCAGAAAATAACTCAAATACCAGGAAATCAGTACTTCAACATAACAGACCTCTATGTCATTAATCAGACTCTCAAGCTAAGTATACTGCTTGGTTTAGCAGCAATAATTGTCACAGGCATAGGACGATTTGGAAACACAAGTCACGGATTCAAATTAGAAAAGCTTGTAGACGAAATATTTGGAAAAATACCGTTCATCAGCAGTATCTACAACATGTCAAAAATTACAACTGAGACAGTACTTGGAGGCGCGGAAGATCTTTCAAAACCGGTAAAAGTAGAGTACAACGGAGTACGTCTAACTGCATTCAAAACCGGGAATCAGACCAAGGACGGCAGACACATAGTGTTCCTTCCGACCGCGCCAAACATAACGTCCGGACTAGTACTTGAAATGGAAGAAGACCAGATACAGGAAACAGATGAAACTGCAGAACACGCATTAACCAAAATACTATCTGCAGGATTCGGAAAAGACCATAGTGGAGACGAGGAATAAAAACTACATTTGATCTCTTCTTTCTCTCAACGCTTCAGCAATATCACCGCCGTTTACACGCCCATAACAGTCTTTTTCAGCATTTTCAATAACATCTTCATATACTTCATCCTTCCATTCTTCAGGATCGGCACCGAGGTCATAGATAGCTCTACGGACATCTGCTTTCAGTTCTTCTTCATCGTGAACCTTGCAGTTATCTGAGCGGTAGTCCTGAATCGAGTAAAGCTTCTCACGGATCTCTGGCCGAACAACACCAGAGTTATCATTTTGTGGTGTTAGAAGAGTTTCCAATTGACTTAGATCATCGTCGCGATTATTGCTAAGACCGTCAAGCATTCTACCGAAAGTTGAGAAATAGGAATGATAAATATTTTTCAGTTCTGGAAGCCAATCTCGATATCAGCTACGTATGCATCCTCTTCCTGTAGAATCAATGGATTGATATCGATTTCCTGTATGTCATCATGGTTCAGTGCTAGCTGACCTAGCTTGATAATTGCATCTTTAACTGGTTCAAGCGAGTGATCTTCTCCTCTAACACCATGGAAGAGTTCGCTACTGCGGAGTTCTTCTATCATTTGCTCCGCTTCTTGCTCACTGATAGGTGCGATACCGAAGCTAATATCGTGTAATGCTTCAATATAGATACCTCCAAGACCGACAAGAATCATCGGGCCAAACTGCGGGTCGCGCTTCATACCTAATGCTACTTCTAAACCATCAAGCTGCTCCTGTACAACCACCCCATTAATCTCTGAACCAGGCTTATTGTGATATACAGACTCTATTATTTGGTTGAATTCCTTTCTGGCTTCTTCGCGCGTTACAATCCCTGTAGCTACTCCTTCAACATCGGTTTTATGTGAGATGTCCGGAGAGTCAATCTTCATAACCGCTGGAAAACCTACTTTAGAAACCTTTTCTTGTGCGGGATTAGGCGCCTCCGCCAGTTCAGTCAGCGGAAGGTCGAAACCGTATGCCTCCAGAAGCCTGTGACCGTCCATGTAACCGCCGTATCGTTCAATCGCGTCTTCCGCTTTTGGCTTGTCGTAAGTTACGTCTCTATAGTTTTTATCTGTCTGAAGGAAGTTGTGATAATCACACATCACTTTCAGTGTCTTCACTGCGTCTACCGGATCCTGGAAGTCGGGTATATGTTTGTCTTCCAGAACGTCAATACCTTTCTGGACGTCCTGCTCCCCCATGAATGAAGCGAAAACCGGTTTATCCGTATTTTTCTCTGCTCTAGCGATAGTTTCTGCAGTCTTTACTATTTCAGTATTTGCCTGAGGAGTAAGAATTACTATTGCTGCGTCAACGTTTTCGTCACCAAGTATTATCTCAAGCGCCTTCTCGTATCTTTCATGTCCCGCGTCCCCTATAACATCCAACGGGTTATGAGGAGTTGATTCATCCGGCAGATCCTCTCTTAGTTGCTTCTTAGTATCATTTTTAAACTCTGCAAGATCCATATCGTGCTGCGCAATCTCATCTGTAGTTATGACTCCCGGACCTCCTGCATTAGTTATAATAGCGACTTTCTTGCCTTCAGGCACCGGTTGATATGCGAATGCTCTTCCGAAATCAAGTAGCTCACGGTTTGACTCTGCTTCAATTATACCTGATTTTCTGAAGGCTGCTTGGTATGCTTCGTAGCTCCCAGCTATTGACCCTGTATGGCTAGAGGCTGCTTCTCCTCCTTTGTCTGTTCTACCAGACTTAACCATTATTATAGGCTTTTTCTTCGAGGTTTTTTCTGCTTGGCGTATGAACTCGCGCCCTTTCTCAATTCCTTCCGTGTATGATATAATTGATTCCGTATCATCTTTGCGCCATTTTTTCAGCAGGTCTACTTCGTTCAGCTGCGCCTTGTTGCCTAGCGAGACAAAGTGGCGGAAACCAATATGCTCTGCTTTGGCGTAGTCGAGTATAGCTGTACAGAATGCTCCGCTCTGACTCATAAATGAGATATTGCCTTCTTCTGGAGTCTTTGAAGCGAAAGAAGCATTCATGCTGTTTTCTGTATTGATAAGGCCGAGCACGTTCGGCCCAAGAAGCGAAATATTATTTTTATCAGCTATTTCAAGCACTTCTTCTTCCAAGTCTTCATTTCCTGTCTCCGAGAACCCTGCAGAGATGACTATGGCCGCGCTTACATTTTTCTCAGCTGCACCCGTCATAACCTGCGGCACTATCTTTGAAGGTACTACAATTACTGCTAGATCTGTTCCATCTGGAATCTCGTCTTCTGCAGTTATACCTTCTACTTCATCAGCATTCGGGTTTACCGGAGTTACTTCGCCTTCGAAATGTCGAAGATTGTCGAATACTTCGTGCCCTGTTTTTCCCTTATGGCGCGATGCGCCCACCACAGCGATCTTTTCCGGTTTGAATAGTTTTTCTAGAGACATTATACCAATTTATTGTTGATGCCGGTTTATTTATGGCAGTGAGTTCACTCTCTGGTCGCAAACGTTTTTTTATATACAATCGGCAAGGATTGATTGTTACATGGCTAGAGAGACTGTATACGAAGGTTCTATCGAACGGATCGAAGTGATGGACGCAGACGAAGAAATAGATATCAACGATGAAGAAGTAGTTGAGCTGTACAAGCAGATGGTTACAGCTCGAAAGTTCGACGAGAAAGCCTTCTCACTTCAGAGAAGAGGAGAAATCTCAACTTATGCTCCGCACAAAGGCCAGGAAGCAGCACAGATCGGAGCAATGCACGTACTTGAAGATAAAGACTGGATGGTTCCAAGCTTCAGAGAAACAGCAGCCTTTATTGCACGAGAAGCACCACTAGACAAACTATTCCGGAGATGGATGGGAGATGCAAACGGTCAGACAGAGCTCGGAAACAATCTGCCGGTAGCCATCCCTGTAGGAACTCAGAACCTTCACACAGCCGGAATCGGAATGGCTATGGAGAAAAAAGACGAAGATAATATCGTACTAGGATTTACCGGAGATGGAAGCACCAGCGAAGGAGACTTCCACGAAGCACTCAACTTCTCAGGAGTATTCAGTGCTCACAGTATTTTCTTTGTTCAGAACAACCAGTTCGCAATCAGTATGCCCCGTGAAAAACAGACCAAGTCAGAAACAATTGCACAGAAAGCTATTGGATATGGAATCGATGGCATACAGGTCGATGGAAACGATATTTTCGCAGTGATCAAAGCAGTTAGAGAAGCAGCTGAGAAAGCGCGTAACGGAGAACCTGTGCTTATCGAAGCTGTTACTTACCGACTTGAAGATCATACTACTTCAGACGACTCAACACGTTATAGAGATGAAGAAGAAGTCGAGGAATGGAAGAAGAAAGATCCTTTGAAGCGTTTGAAGGATTATATGAAACAAAACGATATTTGGAAAGACGAACTAGACGACTTTGAAGACGAAGCCAAGGAGAATATCGATGAGGCAGCGGACGATGCGATAGATATGGACGATCCCGGATTCGATGAAATGTTTGATTATGTGTACGGCGAAATGCCGGAAATACTTGAAAAAGAGAAAAAGCAACTAAGAGAGGAGCTAGGTGAATAAAATGGGAGAAAAAATGAATATTGTAGAGGCCGTACGGGCAGCAATCCACGATGAGATGGAAAGTGATGAGGACGTAATAGCATACGGAGAAGATGTTGGAGAAGACGGAGGGGTATTCCGGGCCACAGAAGGACTACAGGAAGAGTTCGGAGAAGACAGAATTTTCTCCAGCCCTCTTGCAGAATCAGGTATCGCCGGAACAGCAATAGGAATGAGCCTATACGGCTTCAAACCTGTTGTAGAGATGCAATTCTCAGGCTTCTCCTACCTGGCATTCTACCAGATTAAAGAGCACGCAGCTCGTTTCAGAATGAGAAGTCGGGGAGAAAAGACAGTTCCCCTAACGGTCAGGGCTCCTTACGGCGGAGGAATTTCCGCACTGGAACACCACCAGGAAAGCCCCGAAAGTTACTTTGCACACGCACAGGGACTGCACGTTGTAATGCCTGGCACACCTCAGGATACGTACAGCCTTCTCAGAAAATCTATACAGATGGACGATCCTGTAGTATTCTTGGAACCTAAGAAGACATACAGAGCGTTCAAGGAAGAAGTTGATCGCGATAAAGAAGTTGAAATTGAGAAAGCAGAAGTTGTACAGGAGGGAACAGACGCGACACTTGTAGCCTGGGGTGCAATGCGTCCAGAAGCAGTGAAAGCGGCAGAAGAGGTTGACGGCGACATCGAAGTAGTTGATCTGAAAACCATCTATCCTACAGACTTTGAAACAGTAATTGAGTCAGTGAAGAAAACCGGAAGATGCGTAGTCCTGCATGAAGCACCGAAGACAGGAGGATTCGGATCGGAAATCGCTACAAGGATAAACGAAGAAGCATTACTGCATCTTGAAGCGCCTGTAGAAAGAGTTACAGGACCCGACATCCCTTACCCACTTTACACGCTTGAAGACTATTACATGCCGGACAAGAACCGGACAGCTGCAAAGCTGGAAGAAGTACTTGAATTCTAGGTGACCAAATAAAGTGAAGTTTGAATTCCCTGACACCGGAGAAGGAGTAACAGAAGGACAATTCTTGGACTGGAAAGTAGAAGAAGGAGATGAAGTAGAAGAGGACCAGGTAGTCGGGGAAGCAGAAACCGACAAAGCAGTAGTAGAGATACCTGCGCCAACAGACGGCACAGTCAAAGAAATTAAAGCCAAACCAGGCGACACAGTAGCCGTCGGCGATGTAATAATGATATTTGACACAGGAAAGGAAAAAGAAACTAGCGAAACAAAAACAGAAGAGAGCAGAGACGTAAAGAATAACGAAAAAGAAATGGAAGAAGAGCAGAAAATCTCTAACCCTACTGCAAATTCTTCAAAAAGAAAAGAAGTTCTCACACTCCCAAAAGTCCGTAAGTTAGCAGAAGAGCACGGAATTGATCTCGCTTCAATCAAAACCGGCGAACGCATAACAGAGGAAGAAGTTAGAGAACAAATTGAATCTGATAAACCTTCAGAAGAATCAGACGAGGGTTCAAACGCAGATAAATCAAGCAACATAGGAGCTAAAGCGCGCCCATCAGTTCGGAAACTAGCACGTGAGAAAGAAGTTGATATATCACAGATCGAAGGCAATGGACGCGATGGTGAAGTAACACGCGAAGATGTATTACAGGCTGCTGAAGGAGAAAGCACATCAGAAACAAGCAAAAATTCTTCAACCGAATCTACAGAGGAAGGGGAAGTTGAAAGAGTTAAAATGAATAATATTCAGAGAACCAGCGCAAAGAAGATGGCGGAATCGCGTTTTTCAGCTCCACACGTAACACATGTCGAGAAAGCAGATCTTACAGAGCTGGCTGAACTCCGTAACAAGGAGAAAGATGATATAGAAGTTCATCTGACCTATATGCCTTTTATCATGAAAGCCGCTCTCAACGCCCTGCAAGAATACCCTGAACTCAACGCAGAGTACGATAAAGAGAATCAAGAGATTGTGGAGAAGCAGTACTATAACTTCAACATCGCCGTAGATACAGAAAGAGGATTGATGGTTCCTGTAGTGGACGATGTAGAAGATAAAAGCATAATTGAACTGGCAGAATCAGTTGTTAATAAAGCGGAAAGAGCTCAGAACGGAGATATAACTATGAGTGAGATGCAGGGCGGTACTTTCTCGATCACAAACGTAGGTGTAATCGGCGGGGAAGAGTTTACACCTATAATTAATCCTCCTCAGACAGCAATTCTCGGCCTTGGACGTATCCAGGAAACAGCTGAGGTTGTAGATGAAGAAGTAGTGCCAAGGACAACTGTCAAGCTTTCACTCAGCTATGATCACCGCGTAATAGATGGTGCAACGGCTGCTCGTTTCATGAACGTGATTAAGAAAAATCTTGAGAACCCAGAAAAGATGCTTATGGAGATGTAAAAAATGGTTGTAGGAGATATCGAAAAAGGAACAGACGTACTTGTAATTGGAGCTGGACCAGGAGGCTACCATGCCGCGATCCGTGCTGCACAGAGAGGAAAAGACGTAACAATAGTAGAAAAAGAAAAAGTAGGAGGAACCTGTCTGAACCATGGGTGTATACCGGCAAAAGCTATTATTCATGCATCTAAGTTCCACGACGATATCCAGCACTGGAACGAAATTGGAATCGAAGCCGAATGCGAGCATGTAGACTTTGAGAAAGTACAGGAATGGAAGGACGAAACAGTTGAGAAGCTGGACCAAGGAATTCTACAGATATTTGACGATCTTGGAATCGAACTGATGAAAGGAACAGCCTACTTCGAGGACTCCAACACGGTACGAGTGGAAGAAGAGCATAATGCAGAGACAGTTAAGTTCGATAAAGCAGTTGTAGCCGCAGGAACAAAACCTATCGAAATTCCAAGTATGAGCTTCGATATGGATCGCGTGATTTCCTCAAGAGAGGTTCTTGAACTAGAAGAGGTTCCTGATGAGATCGTGGTTATCGGCGGCGGATACATTGGAATGGAAGCAGTCACCAAGTACTGCAAGTTCGGAGCCACAGTAAAAGTACTGGAAGCAGAAGACCGCGTTCTGAACAATTTTGAGGAAGATATCGTACGCCACCTAGAAGAAGTCAGTCCAGATTATGGCGATGAAATTTATACTAACGTGCATGCGAAAGAAGTCGTCTACAACGATAATAACAAGCCTGTTGTAATTGCAGAGCAGGAAGATGGCAGCGAAGTCGAAATCAAAGGCGACTACGTTCTAGTTGCAGTAGGACGCACCCCTGGACCTGTAGTAGATGGTTTAGATATTGAGAATACCGATGTTACAACCGGAGAACACGGATTCATTGAAACTGATGAACAGATGCGGACAGAAGACGATAACATTTTCGCGATCGGCGATATTGTCGGAAACCCTCTCCTAGCTCATAAAGCCTTTAGAGAAGGCAAAGTTGCAGCAGAAGTAATATCAGGAAAAAACGCTGCGTTCGACAACCAATATATTCCAAAGGCTATGTACACTGATCCTGAAGTAGCTGTCGTAGGAGACTCATTAGAAGAAGCTGAAGACAAGTACGATGACGTTATGATCGGACGATTCCCTTTCAAGGCTTCAGGACGAGCATTGTCTACAAACAAGACCGACGGTTTTGTACGTGTAATAGCTGATGGAAACGAGAAGCTAGTCGGTGTTCAGATCGTTGGCTCCCGTGCCTCTGACATGATTGCCGAGGCAACTCTGGCCTTAGAGATGCAGGCACATCTAGACGACCTGGCCAACACAATTCATGCACATCCTACATTCCCTGAGGCTCTTTCGGAGGCTGCGGAGGCGGCGAAGGATGAAGCAATTCACTTCCAGGGCTGAAGTTTGGTAGCCGTACCACAACCATATTAAGCATCGTCAGCGGTTTTGTGGTTACAATGGTTGAATGCGACTTCTGTGGAGAAAAATTTGATAACAAGGCACGTATGCACGTGCACTGGGGAGAAAAGCATGAAGACGAGCTTAACTCTCACCAGAAAGAAAAAGTAAAGAAAGCCGAAAGAATCAAGGAGGAAGAAAAATCCGAAGTAATGGCTCGCAGGAAACGTCTGGCCGGTTATGGTTTAGGCGGCACCCTTACAGTACTTCTACTCGGATTTCTACTCCTACAGGTAATGCAGAATACAGGTGGCGGCCTGCCGCAGCAAGAATCCTTCGAACTTCAGAGCCAGCCGGTTCTAGGTGCTTCTGAGAACACTTCTAATGATACTATACAGATCGTTGAGTTTGGAGACTATCGTTGCCATCATTGTCAGAGCTTTGACATGGAGCATAAGCCCCAGCTAGTAGAAGATTATATAGAGAATGAAGAGGTAGATGTAGAGTTTTACTGGATCAATACTCCTATACTTGGCCCTCAGTCGGAAACAGCAGCTATAGCCTCTGAGTGCGTAGTAGATGAAGCCGGCAGAAATAGCCAAGAGTTCTGGAATTTCCATTCTGCAATGTTTGAGAATCCAAATATCAACTACAATGCTGATGCTTTGACACAGGTAGCAAGAGATTCAACATCCGGTCTTGACTACGATTCAATTAACTCCTGTATATCAAATAGAGAGAGCCAGGATGCAGTTGAGAAGGATATGAGCATAGCGCAGGGTAACAACGTCACGTCAACCCCTACAATCTTCGTGAACGATGAGCGTATGTCCGGATACGATGCGAGCACAATCAGCTCATCTATAGAAAGAAAACTTAACTAAATCTTCCGAGGCCGCTCTGAGTGGCCTCACCCTTTAATCTATTCTTTGAATAACCGAACTCCTTCAATACACGATATGCTACAGGGATGATCTGGTTGTCAACGTAGTACTCCGGATCATAGTTCTCAGCGTATTTCAGAAGCTCTGCACGACTTGAAATATTTCCTGAACCGCGTGTTACGACGTATGCGATCGTTGTTTCCGGTTCGATTTCATCACCTCTTTCCTCTGCTTTCTTCACTGCTTCAACATGAGGAGCTGTTGAACCGTATTCTTCCGGAGGTTTAGTGAGTGTGGTGTATATTCGAAGCTCGTCTGTATCAACCTCTCCCTCTCTAAGCCTTTCCACAGTATCTATAACTGTCTGAAGAGCTTCCTCAACTTTGTCCTCAAGGACCTTCCGTAATACCTCCTTCTGTGTCTGCTTTGCCAAGGGACACCAGTCTCTCCTGACCTGTTCGAAACCTGTTATCTTCAATCCTCCATCTTCATCCATCAAGGCGTACTTCTTCTTAGCACCTTCACCAGACTCTGTCGAAGTGAAGAACCCACGTTTGAAGAATCCTTCGAACTCCAGTTCCATGAACTCAGGCAGATTATCATTCACCCGATCCAGGAAGCCGTCAATATCCCTCATTATATTATCTTTCTGGAGGAAGACTGAGTCAGTATCGCCGTATACAACCTCAAAGCCTTCTTGTTCTGCATCTTCAATAGTATCTTCAATATATTTCCGACCCAGGTATGTTGTAGCCTCCGCCGATTCTCTCGAGTACCAGCGAGCGCCATTGTAACCCAAGTACCCATAGAACGAGTTGGCGAGTATCTTCTTCGCCTGCTGCTCGCTGTAAAGAGCCTGGTGTTCAGCAGTTCCTTCCTCCTTCTCTTTCATTTCGCTCTTGATCTCATAGCGGTCTTCAACCAGGTTTCTAACCAGTTCTGGGAAGAATCCTTCCTCATCTTGACAGAAGGTATAGTCGAACTCATCCATCTCGAAGCTGTCACTGCATTCCTCTACGTTCAATGTGTCTGGAGAGATATTGTGCGCCACAATAACTGTAGGATACAGCGATCGGAAATCCAGAGTTACAAGATCTTCATACAGACCTGCATCCGGAGTGTAGACGAATCCTCCGCTGTAAGCTCCCTGTCGCTGTCTTTTTCTTCTTTTATCTTGGCTTGGCCGGTTCTCTACAAGTATATCGCGCCGGTATGCTTCTCTTATTAGGTAGTTTTCAGTTAACTGGCCGTATGTCAGTCGGCAGGCATCGAAAGGCGTTAGACCGGTTATTCGGGCTAACTCTAGTATCTGCGGCACAATCTGTTCTCCGAGCTGGTATGCTATCTCTGAATCCTTGAGCGCGTATTCAGCAAACTCCTCTAGATTCTCTTTCTGCTCCCAGTTCTGCTTCATTTCCTCCCAACTCATATCGTCTTTGTTCATGTCAAGCAGTTCTTCTGCAACAGAGTCAAGATCCAGCGTTTCAGAATCCATTCCCTGCCCGAGGACATGTGATACAAAGGCGTAGAGGTCAAGATGAGGTCTTCCTTTCAGCCGGGCGCCGGAGAAGCGTCCTCTTCTGTTGAACTTCATTCGTTCGCCGTTTCTGCTGAGAGAGAGCGTCAAATTAAGATCTTCTGCTCTTTCACGTAGAACCTGGAAGTCATACTCATCGGTATTGTATCCCAGAACTAGATCAAAGTCTTCTTCGTTTACGTAGTCTATGAATGCTTGAATCATCTGTTGTTCAGATTCAAAGCTTGTTACAAATTCTCTATCGATATCTTCTGTGCTGTAAACGTTCTGGCCGTTCTCCGACCACGTTGAGATCATTATTACTTCGTCTTCGTACACTTCCAGATCAAAGGCCATCGAATTAAGACTCAGTATCTCTTTTCCTCCTTCAGACCAAGATTCTAGTTGGTAAGCGTCCTGGAAGTCGCCTCCAACTTCTTCTGCTTCTATTTTGTACCATTCTCCTGTTCTCAAGTTTTTGTCTATCATGTAGCGTCGATAGAACGGTATGTCGAACTCTCTGCATTCTCTGACTGCTTCCATATCCCAAAGCTTGTTTTTCAGTTTCGGTACGTTTGGGGGAATTGTTGTCTGGATTCTGAGGACGCTGCGTTCTTCCTTAGTAATCTTCTTTTCAACAACTTCTACTTCAGTTACTTCAAGTTGTTCGCTGTCTTCTTGGAAGTCACGATCTTCTACGTTTTCTTTGAGTTCTCCTATATCAGCATCTTCCTGCGGGACTGCGTAGAAGTAAGGTTTGAAGTCCCTATCGATTATCTTTACAGCTTCGTCTGCGTCGTTCTTACCGTATACTCGGACTGTTACATCCTCGTCTTCTACGGTGTAGTCGATATCTAGAAGCTGTACCTTCACGTCTATGGTTTTGATGTGGAATGTTAAGAAACCATTTTCTAGAGCTGGTTTAGAGAGGCTTCATATTAGAGGAGTACAATGGTTTTTATACAATTTGAAAGGTGAGCTTAACCATATTTGGTAGTTTCCCTGTTCAGCAGATTTACTTTTCTGTTGATTAGATGTGGAGCCGGTTTTATTATCTAATCTATGTTACCTTGGTTGAGTATATCTTTCTATAGAGTTTTTTGATGGATTATACAGTGAAAGACGGGTGGAAAGTACCAAATGTTTTTATAGGAGGTCTATGTATTACTAATTATCATAACGAATCTGTTCGTTAAAGGAGGTGACAATTAACAATGGCAGAACTACCACTAGCACCAGTCAAGCGTATCATCAAATCTGCAGGCGCATCACGAGTTTCAGAAGATGCAGTAGAAGAACTAAGAGATGAACTAGAAGAACACGCAAAGGATCGAGCAAGAGAAGCAAAGGAATTCGCAGAGCACGCAGGACGCAAGACTGTTCAGGACGACGACGTAAAAGCATCCAGATAAATTTGGATGTTCCCTTACCTAAGAGCGCCTAACTGAAAGGCGTTCCACACTTTCCCTTTTCCTTTTATTTCTACACATCAACTAGTTTGGATACATGCGTCTAGAAAACAGTTTCATAATCGCGCCCGGTATAGGAGAGAAGACAGAAACCAAACTCTGGAAGAACAACATCACTCATTGGGACGAAGTAGAGGATACCGGAAGACTAACCGCAAACAAGAAAGACAAGATAACCAGCTTCCTAGGCAAAGCACGAAAAAACCTTGAAGTCGAAAACACTGCATTCTTCAAGCAGAAACTGCCTCAGAACAGCTACTGGCGCATGTACGAAAATTTCAAAGAAAGCGTGTGTTTCTTCGATATCGAAACTACAGGCTTAGATAAGAAAAGGAACAGCGTAACCACCGTCAGCATCTACCGGAACGGAGAATCTAAGACACTGATTAAAGGCCAGGATTTGACACGCGAACGACTGGAAGAGGAGTTCTTTGACTCAAGCATTATCGTTTCCTTCAATGGGAAGAGCTTCGATCAACCCTTCCTAGAGCATAACTACAACTTGAACATCGATAATCCGCACATCGACCTGATGTATCCGGCGCGGAAACTAGGTTACACCGGAGGACTGAAAAACATTGAGAAGGAGCTCGGAATAGCCAGAGATCTTGAGGAAGATATGGACGGCAAAGATGCTATCCGGCTGTGGAAGAAGTACAAGAAGAACAATGATGAAGAAGCACTGAATAAACTGGTTGAATACAATCAATACGATACGGAGAACCTTCAGCGTTTGCTAGATATCGTCCATAAGAAACTAGATCGCCGTCATTTCAAGAAACACATCCCCGATGAATGACTAAATATTTAAAGGGGCAACGCCAATAGTTCGATAGACAAAACACATGGCCTTGGTTAACAATACTAACTGGTTCACTGGAAACATGTCCATGTTTATGGATTCAGTGAGACCCACCTTTAACCTGCACAAGGCCAAGGCTAATTCTATTATCTATCTGCTGGCAGCTTAAAGCGGGATGACGCCTTGGCTTGATTTACAAGCCAGGTATCACGGCCGACCGCGAATAACTAAAAATTCTAGGAAAGGAGTGAAAAACGACCTCTAAAGGGTTGCATTCTCCTCTGAATGGTTTTTGACCTCTCTGTGGAACAATGAGGGAAAAAGACCAAGGAGAAACGAACTCTTCAACGTCTTTTTCTCTCCAGGCGCACCCTGCTTCAAGTGGCAGAGGTAGGGTGCAGCCGTCGGAAAAATCTCTTCACGACACACCACTACCAAGATAAAACACAGGATCAAACCACGAACGCGAAACCAGAGGTGAACAACACACAATGGACGCAAACACACGCCACTTTGAAACAGAGCTTGCAGCTCAGGAAGTTGAGGAACATCGAGAAGAGACACAAGTACATCCTGAAGCTGAAGTAATGACGGCAACCGCTCTTTAGAATAAAGAAAGAAGGTAGCTGCCAAATAATCGAATGCTCTCCGGAGAGCTAGCTATTCAGTTTTCATAGGCAGCTGACTCGAACGCAGCCCAACCGTTAGCCATAGAGTCAAGTATTGAGGTAAAAGTACGCGCCGGCTTTATGACCTTGCGACGACCTTGAGACCCTTCTTTTGAATCACGATACTCCAGATACTCATATTTGATAACACCAAGTCTTCTCAATTTAGGCAGTATATTGTTCTTCAGATTTGACTTACCTTTCTCATGACCCCATTCATCGAACGCATTCAATTTCTCAGAATCAATCTCGCCGTCAGACTTTAACTCGCGTAAGAATATTTTAGCATACTTGTTCCGTTTCGGCGACTGCTCGTGAGGGAAGAAAAGATCTACAAGTTTTTCCCAGTTCCAGGCACGTTCAGAACGCTTGAACTTCTGCTTATCTTCAGGTATGGCTATTGAATGCTTTGTCACAATCGTTGAGGTTTTCCGTGCTTCTTCATCTACAAACGGATGGTCGTCTGCCATAAATTATTATACAAAGAAGGTATACAAAAAGATTTGTAAATTCGACAAAAGTCGAATAAACTAGTTATAGTAGCTGCTAACCAAAAAATAATAACTATGGCTTTCTAAAGCCTAACGTTTAAACATATAGCCGCCTTAAATCATATTATGAAAACAAACATGCAATATATAGCAGTTATCATGTCGGCATTTCTAATGCTGACAGGTACTGCACTGGCGCAGAACACCACCAATTCCACAAATAGCAATTTACCAAGTAACAACACCAGCGAAAACTCTTCTCAGCTGGGCGACGGAGTAATATCATACAATTTCAATATCCAAGGACTTCCTGCAGAAGCCTCTAACAGCGATGATCAAGAAGTAGATGCAGAAAGAGAGTTTGAAGCAGATCCTGATGAAAACGAAAACTTCACCATCAGCGAAGATGAAGCAGAAAGATCTGCATTAGAAGCTCTAGGAAGCGAAGAATGGAATTTAGACTCTAGCGAAAAATCAGATGGCTTATACGTTTTCGAGTACCAAAGAGGAGAAAGCGAAGCTGAAGTAGAAATAGACGGATCCACAGGAGAAGTAACTAGTCTAGAAGGAGAAGTAGAATATGAACCCGAAGAATCACGTGATGACCCAGTTATCCGGCTTTCAGGTTTCATTGAATTCAATACCGGCGGATATGAAGTCGATATTGAAAGCGAAGAAGAAAACAGCAACGCAGACTTCACAGTAAGAATTGAAGAACCCGAAGAATCTGCAACCCAAGCAGTCACACGAACCTCCGTAGAAGAGGACTTAGAAGCGGAATCAGGACGGCACACCGTCAATCTTGAAGTAGTTAGAGACGGAGAAACAGTTCTCCAGAGAACGAAAGAAGTAACAGTCCCAGAAAGCCAGGAGGATTCAGAAAGTAGTGAAGAAGATAATCAGAGATTCGAACAAGATCCAGAGAACATGACAAGAGAAGAACTAATCGAAGAGGTCAAAGATCTCAGAGAACAGGTTCTAGATCTTTCAGAAAGTATGAACAGACCGGATGAGGATAGTAATCAAAGACAAGGTCCTCCTGAAGACGTACCGGCACAGCCAGGAGAAGATGAAGAAGAGAATGAGTCAGAAAGTAACGAAAGCGAAGAAAGGAGTCAGGGACCGCCTACAGACACACCAGGCCAAGGAAGCGATAATCGACCAGGATTCGTTAACAATCTTCTCAACGGCATCTTCGGATAAGAACAACCACCTCATTTATTTTTCTTCTTTTTTTACCTCATCGTATTTCAATCTTGAACATACCATTCTGATACATGAATTACAAGGACCTTTCACGGGAAGAACTTGTTGAAGCACTCCGGAAAATGGAAGAAGAAGTCGAAAAGAATGAGAAAAATGCCGTGGAATGGGAGAAAAAAGCAAAGAAGATCAAAGCAGACTTCGAGAACTACAAGAAAGACGAAGATGAGAGAAAAAAAGAATGGAAGAGAGACGCGCAAAAACAGTTGGCTGAAGAACTGATCGAAGTCATGGACAACATGGAACGCGCGCTTCTAACCGCGGATGAGGAATCTTCAGTTTACCAAGGTGTAAAGATGGTGGCCGATCAGTTATACGAAAAACTGGAGTCAAAAGGGCTTCAGAGAATTGACGCTGAAGGAGAAGAGTTCGATCCAAAGATGCACAAAGCTGTTGATACAGAAACGCACGACGAACACAACAGAATTATTGAACAGCGAAGGAAGGGCTACATGTACGATGACGAAGTTCTGCGGGAAGCGGAAGTAGTAGTCGGAAAATCTGATAATAATCAGTAACAATAAGGGAAAAACCATGGCCTACAATGTAAACGAAAGAATTTCCGAGATAAACGGGAAGTCTTACTAAACTCATATGAAATCTCGATAGAGACAGCGAAGAAACCTATTATACAGGTTCATTGATAGAAGTACATTTCTACGACCCT
>JBLGBK010000003.1:0-86852 GCA_047617785.1 Colwellia polaris
TAACGCTCTATCTAGTCAATATACTGGTTCTAATAATGTCTGTGGGTATTGAGAAGTATAAAAGAATTTTAGCTGTCTCTTTAACACAACCTGTAATGCTTGTAGCTTTGTTCCATCTTGTTATAGGGCAGTTTATTGAAATATCAACTATAGAGTACTTTTTCAACTTTGGATCTTTGTTTACGGCGGCAGCATTCCTTATTGTGCTGCTTTTAATAGTTGACTATCTTATCAAAAGCAATGCGGATGTTTCCGCATTTAAATTGACTTCGGGGCTGTTGCAGGATGATAGAGAGTCTCTAAATCTTGGTTTCGAAGCGCAACCTGACGTTCAAACTTTGAGAATAGAAGGGAAAGATTCGCTTACTCTTGCTGCACCATGGACTCATCCAGGTCCGCTAGGCGGGTTTGGTGGCGGAGAATTGAGCAGCAATGTGATTGAAAACCTGAACAGCAAAGGTAAAGGATTCTTCCTTCATGTTCCATGCACTCATAAGGAGGATCTTGCGGATCCTGAAGACTCTGAAAAACTTATAAATGCAGTTAAAGAGCCGGAAACGCATGATGAGGTCTCGAAAATGATTTACCGTAATTATGAGGAGGTATGTTTCTATGGGAGGGTAGTCAACGGCAAGAAAATAGTTTTCATGCAGGCTGAAGGAGTTGATGATTATGATGTAGGAATTTTTATGGAGGATAAGAATAAAGATGAAGTCTTGCTTGTAGATCTACATAATCACGACATCCATGAGGGCCCGGAGAAGGAAATTCAATATGGCACTAAAGAGGCAGACGATCTTAAGCAAAGTTTTGATGCATTTCTTAACGAGCTAGAAGGTCTGGATCTATACCCTTATCGAGCTGGTTTTGATGTATCTTGCTCTGATCATTCGATGATGGCTCTAGTAGAGGAAGTGGATGATCAGCGGGTTCTAATAATAGGTAGTGATACCAATGGAGTTACAGAGGACTTAAGACGGTTTAGAAGTCAGAAAAGAGAGGAATATGATTTTGTTCTTCTTTTCTCTACTGATACTCATGCCTCCGTTTATGATCTTGCAAATATGAAACATTCTGATATTGAAAGCATGCAGAAGCTGGTTAAAAATGCTGAAGGGAGTGTTGAAGATGCTGATATAGGTTTTACCAGTCAAAAATCTGAATCTGTGCAGCTTCTAAAGAATGACTATAATGGTTTAATCTTCAGTATCAACATACTCATACGTCTTGTTGTTATAGCTCTGCTGTTTTTCTACCTGCTTCTGATAATGTGGTTATTCTAATTCTGAGATCGTCTCTTCATCTATTTCGTCTTTGCTTGTTTTTGGAAGTGTTATAAACGACAAATATCCTAGGACTATATCCTGCCAGTAGGTTACTGCTCTAAAAAGAACGGCAGCAGCTAAAGCGGGAGTGTAACTTATACCGGCTAATGTTATCAGTATAGAGGTCATTGTGGCTTCATAAGCTCCCGAACCTCCTGGGGTGGGGGCAAATGTAGCTAGACTAGCAAGTGGAAGCGCAAATATGATTAGTACCACTGGTACCTCTAGACCTAGACCTCTAGTAATGAGATAAAAACATGTAACTTGTAAGATAAAGAAAATGTGAGCTACTAAAGCGGTCTTTGCTAGAAAGCTCTTGCTGCTTCCAAGAGTTTCAAATGAATCTTCTATCTCCTTTAAACGCTCCTCCAAAGACTCAATATAGTGTTCTCCTCTTCCTATGATCCTAGTTATCTTATCTACGCTAACAAGTACTCGTTGTTCGATAAAGCCGGGTTTAAACCAGAGAAGAAATATTAGAGTTCCTCCAACAACTGAGAAGATAAAGACAACGAAGAGAAGCTCTAGTAAAAAGTTGTTAAGAGATGAAGAAGCAAACATATAGATAGTTCCAATTAATGTGAACGTAAGTACAGGTATTGTATTTATAATATCTGCAGAAATAACTGAAGAAAGAGCCTGCTGATAACTAATATCGGTGTTATCCTTGATTATGTAGGCCATAAAAGGCTCTCCTCCGAACTGGCCTAGCGGTGTTACTGCATTCATAAAGTTTCCTGCCATGAAAAGGCGTAAAGAACTCGGGAACGACTGTTTACCTCCAACTCTATTGATGAATTGATGCCAGGAGTTAGCTAAGAAGGGTACTGCAGTTAAACCGCATAAGAGAGCGCCTAGAAGATATGTTTTATTTGAGCTGCCTATAAAATGGAGGAACTCTCTTACATCTGCCAGATAGATTAAAATACCTAGGAAAACAGTTGCTACCAACGCCCATTTCAGTCGCTTGCCTTTCATATCTATTTACTCTCTCAAGCTCTTTTTGAAAAAAATGATTTATTACCTCTTCGCTGCAGATTAAATCCAGATAGTAGTTTCTTCATGTAAGAATGATAGTTTATGCGGCGTCCGGGATTTGAACCCGGGTCACCGGCTTGGAAGGCCGGGGTCTTAGCCACTGGACCAACACCGCCTTTGTCTGTAATCTTTGTTTTGTCGGGTAATTTTCTTAAGTAGGACGGATGCCTGTTCTTTACTCGTCCGATCTCTTGCCATATTTCAAGGATAGTATTTTGTAAAATACTGTTTCAAGTACGGTGAACACTGCGACCGTCAAAGCACTGACTCCGAATTCAAAGGCTGTCAGAGGCACAACCTTGAATGCTGCTGCCAGTGGTGTGTAGAGCACTAGTAGCTGTGCTATGAACGCCAGAGAAACTCCTAGTATCAGGTACTTGTTGTCCCAGAATTTCAGATTGTATCCTCTTCTGATCATCTGGATCATCACTATCTCGAACAGGGCTAGTGATGTGAATAGTACTGTCTGTGGGAGGATAAGATCTGTGCCTTCTAGGAAGTAGAAGAATCCTGGGAGCATAACTGCTGCGGCTAGCGGTCCTGTTACTGCAATTGAAGTAAGTATTCTTTTGTCAAGGATGTTGTCGTCAGGTCCTCTTGGAGAACGCTCCATTATGCCGTCCATTTTCTTATCCATGCTCATGGCGAGGCTTGGAGGTACGTCTGTTGCGAAGTTAACCCAGAGGATCATTATAGCTGTAAGTACTACAGAGTTGCTGCCTGCAAATGCTTCAGGGTAGAAAAGTCCTCCTATTAGCGTCCCTAGGAATACAAGCATTACTTCTGCGGAGTTTGTGGACATCAGGTAGTTGACGACTTTTCTTATATTGTCGTAGATAGCTCTTCCTTCAGCGATTGCATCTCTTATAGTAGCGAAGTTGTCGTCCTGCAGTATCATGTCGCTGCTCTTCTTGGCGACGTCTGTTCCTCTTTGACCCATAGCTACTCCTACATCTGAGTTTTTCAGAGCAGGAGCATCATTGACTCCGTCACCTGTCATTGCTACGTCCATTCCCTTGTTTTGAAGT
This sequence comes from Colwellia polaris, assembly GCA_047617785.1. Taxonomy (GTDB): domain Archaea; phylum Nanohalarchaeota; class Nanosalinia; order Nanosalinales; family Nanosalinaceae; genus JBEQAZ01. The sequence goes on from JBLGBK010000003.1 coordinate 3,392, forward strand.
GCTTCAAGTATTCTTACCTTGTGGTTGGGTGATACGCGTGCAAATATCTCTGTTTTTTCTATCTGTTCTTCTAGTTCATAGTCTGTCATTTCCTCGACTTCGTTTCCGGTAACTGCGTTTTCTGCCTTGAACCCGAGTTCTTTTCCGATTGCTTTCGCTGTCTCAATGTTGTCGCCTGTAGCCATTACTAGGCTGATTCCTGCTTTTCTGCAGTCCTCTACGGCGTCTTTAACCTCTTCACGTGCAGGATCAATCATTCCTTGTAGACCGAGGAAGGTCATTTCGTTCTCGACTACTTCGCTGTCCGCCTCTGGATCTTCTACTGTCTTTCTGGCGAATCCGAGAACCCTTAGCGCTTGACTGGCGAACTCAGTGTTCTTATCAATTAATTCTTGCTTATTCTGTTCGGTGAGTTCTTTTCTTTCTCCATCTATGAGTATGTGGCTGCATCTGTCAAGGACTGTTTCTGGAGCCCCTTTCATGTAGGCTGTGTTGTCTTCCATAATGACTGTCATCCTTTTTCGGTCTGAGCTGAATGGTATGCTCTTCTTTCTCTCCTTATCTTCTTCTAGACCCGCTTTAAGGCCTGAGACTTTCAGCGCTACTTCGGTTGGTTCTCCGAAGAAGTCTTTATCCTCCTTTTCACTGGCTTTCTCTGAATTGTTGCAGTAGAAGCCACATTCAAGCAAAGGTTTCAGATATTCTGGATCTGTTGCATATCCTTCCTTTTGGAACTTTCCTTCAACAGAGGTTCCTCCGCCTGTAACCTCAAACTCTTCTCCCTGGTAGTAAAGTTTCTGCACAGTCATGACACCTTCTGTTAGTGTTCCAGTCTTGTCGGTTACGATCGCGTTAACTGAACCGAGTGCTTCAACTACTGGGAGACGCCGGACTAATGCGTTTTTCTCAAGCATTCTACGAGAACCAAGCGCGAGTGAAAGCGTTACAATAGCTGGAAGAGATTCTGGTATAGCTGCTACGAGAAGGCTGACGGCCATAAGGAATATGGTTATAGGACCGGAGCCTGTTACAAAGAACATTATCAATGCCAGAACTCCAATAAATGCGGAGATTAGATATCCCATTTTACGACCCATTTCATCCACTTCTTGCTGGAAAGGAGTCTGACCTTTCTCGGCATCTTCAAGCTCCTCTGCAATGCTCCCTACCTGTGTTTTCATTCCGGTTTCCACAACAACGGCTTTTCCACGACCTTTGACAATATGTGTATTCATGAAAACCATGTTCTCTCTTTCCGCTACTGATTCGTCTTCATCAATTATAGTAGCGCGCTTGGTAACGTTTGTGCTTTCGCCTGTCAGAGCTGCTTCGTCTGTAGAAAGAGAATCCTCCTCAATAAGTCGTGCGTCTGCTGGTATTGCGTCACCTTGTTCTAAATGAATTATATCGCCGGGTACAACTTCTGTTGAGTCAATTTCTGTCTTCTTTCCATCTCGTATAACTGTAGCATTCGGTGTCGACATCTTCTTCAGGGCCTCAATCGATTTCTCGGCCTTGTAGTCCTGTACAAAACCGAAAACGCCGTTGAAGAAAAGGATCAAAAATATGATTATAGGCTCAGTGAATCCATGTTCGGGGTCTAGAATCCCTACTATCCCGGATACGATAGCTGCAAATATAAGAAGGTATATCAGATTGTCCTGGAACTGGCTTAATAGTATTTGAAGCGGCGATGCAGAGTCTTCTCTTTCTATCCTGTTCTCACCCTCCTTTTCTAGCCGTCTTTCTGCTTCTTCCTCTGTTAAACCCTCTCTATCTGTATCAAGTTCTGAGAATATATCTTCCAAGGAGTCACTATGCCAGACCATGCAGGTTAGGTTTACTGAATGTTCGTTAATAATACTTCAGCCCGAGACATCTTTGGGCTGGATTTTTGAATTACTGTTTTCAAGCTTTGCTGCTAAAATGTTGATGTGATGAACGGTTTTGATGAAGAGGAAATGAGTTCGGCTGTAGAGGAGATGGTTGAAGATATCACCGAAACAGAAAATAATACTAGAAAAAACCCTCGAAAAGAGGTTATAGAGAACTCAAAGGAAGAACAGGATGTCGGAAGTAAGATACCACGAAGCTGGGATCCTGTAGAACTGGACTTCCTTATCAACAACCGTACAAGCCTTGGAAACAAAGAGCTGGAAGACTTCCTTCAGGAAGACTCTGAAGTTCATGAGAAAATGGAGAAGCTCAGCAACTTCTCAAACACAGAAAAACGATTCCTAATGGAGCACGCACAGGCAATGAATATAGAACAACTTGCAGAAAGACTTGACAGGGAAGAAGAGGTAGTACAGCTCAAACTTGAATCTCTAGGACTTTACGGTGTATAGAAAAATGGTTAAAGAGATAAGAGATCAAGCAATACAAGAAGCCAAAGAAGAGCTAAGAAAAGATGTTCCAAGAGACAAGGTAGTTGTCAGGGCAGTCAAATACCTGGAAAAGGTTTCAAGCGATCTGGACGAAGAAATTCAGGTCTTCCGCGACTGGTACGGCATACATTTCCCAGAATTCGTCGAACAGATACAGGATAACGATCATTTTCTCAAACTGCTTTCAAACGGTCTGGAAAGAACAGATGTTAACGGTTTTGAAAGCCTGGCAAAAGAATCGACCGGCTCAATGCTTGTAGACGAAGATCTCGAAGCACTTGAAGTAGCATTTGAAGACCTCAAGGACAAGTACCAGATGAGAGAGGAACTGGAAAGTTATATTGAAGAAGTAGTTGAAGATGAGATGGGTAATCTGACTGCGTTCATGGAGCCAATGCTTGTCGCAAAACTATTGGCTCACGCGGGCAGCCTTGAAACACTGGCAAAGAAGCCGGCATCAACTGTACAGATGTATGGAGCTGAAAAAGCACTTTTCCGCTATCTCAAGGGGGAAGGCACACCGCCAAAGCATGGTGTAATATATGAGCACCGATTCGTAAACAGCCTTCCGGAAGAAAAAAGAGGTAAAATGTCGCGATTTATGGCTAACAAGATCTCCATAGCCGCAAGACTTGATTACTATGGAGGCGACTTCAAAGGCGATGAACTGAGAGAAGAAATTACAGGAAAATATCATTCACTGGAGGAAGATAACTGATGGAAGAAATACAAACAGGAATATACGAACAAAACGATACTATATATACCTTAAACGCAAATCCGGGAGAAAACGTTTACGGCGAACCTTTGATAGATGTAAATCATGAAGAGTATCGTAAATGGGAGCCAAAACGCTCCAAAGCAGGAGCGGCAGTAAAAAAAGGCGTAGAACTCGGCCTCGATCGAGATGATATCGTTCTGTACTTGGGAGCTGCTTCAGGTACAACAGTATCGCATTTCGCAGATATCGTTATGGAGGGCCTAGTTGTTGGGGTAGAGTACTCTGATACAGTAGCACGGAAGCTTGTACGACTGGCTGAAAAGAGAGAGAACATTGCGCCAGTACTTGGAGATGCCAGAAATCCAGAAGGCTACGAACACTTAATTGAGGAAGCTGATGTAGTTTTCCAGGATATATCCCAACGAGATCAACCAGAAATATTCTTGAAGAATGTAGAGAAGTACCTGAAGGATGATGGTGTGGCATTACTAGCTGTTAAAGCCAAGTCGATTTCCGACTCTCGCGATCCAGAGGATATCTACTCTGAAGTTAAAGAGAAGTTGACTGAAAAACTGGAGATTATCGAGGAAACCACTTTGGACCCTTATGAGACAGACCATCTTTTCCTGAAGATGAAGTTAAACTGAAAAATTGATTTTTTAGGCTGCTGCCTTTTCTTTAGCCCATTCGTATCCTTCGTCTTCCAGTTTCTCGGCAAGTTCTGGTCCGCCGCTTTCTACGATCTCGCCGTCAACCATGACGTGTACATGATCGGGTTCGACGTAGTCAAGAATTCTCTGGTAGTGTGTAATCATCAGGATTCCTCGGTCGTCGTTTGCTAGCCTGTTTATTCCCTTTGCAACGATTTTCAACGCGTCGATGTCGAGTCCTGAGTCGATTTCGTCTAGCATGGCGTATTTAGGATTTAGGACGGCCATTTGAAGGATTTCGTTACGCTTCTTTTCTCCTCCAGAGAATCCTTCGTTTAGATATCTACGCGCGTAGTCTTCTTCCATGTCTAGGATATCGAGTTTCTTTCGTAGTAGTTCGTTGAATTCGCTTTGCGGCATAGGGTCTTCTCCTTTCTCTTCCCGTCGTGCGTCAAGTGCTTCTTTCAGGAATTCTGAAACAGTTATTCCAGAAATCTCGCTTGGGTACTGGAATCCGAGGAAAAGTCCTTCTCTTGCTCGTTCATCTGTTTCCTCTTCTGTAACGTCTTCTCCGTCGATCAGTATTTTACCTTTTTCAAGGCTGTAGATAGGGTTGCCCATCAGAGTCTTACATAGAGTGGACTTCCCTGAACCGTTTGGTCCCATGATTGCATGAATCTCGCCGGGTTCTACTTCCAGGGAGACTCCTTTCACGATTTTTTCGCCTTCTACACTTGCTTCCAAATTTTCAACTTTCAAACTCATATTCAAACTGTAATCGGCAAGATTCTTAATAATGGCCAGATTTCAGAAAAATTGATGGGGGGCGGGAGGTCCCTTGTTTCTCGCCTTGTATATTCTGCTTGGTTATTCTTGCAAAAAATCTTCTTCTCTAGGATAAGGTTATCAATATCTCCTTCATCTTTTAGTCCTCTTTAACTGCTTCTTGGATCGTCTTTATAGGTAGCATGGCGCATTTGATCCTCATAGGCGATAGATCTATATCTAGCTTTTCCTGTATCCATTCTGCATCGTAGTCTCTCACTTCTTCCGCGCTGGTTCCTACAAGTGCTTCCGATAGGATGCTGGTTGAAGCTGTGGAAATAGCGCAGCCATCGGTTTCATGCTTGATTTCTTGGATGACTCCGTCTTCCAATTTTAGGTATATCGTGGTCTTATCGCCGCAGCTAGGGTTTTTACCTTCAAACTCGGTATCTTTCTTTCCTTCATCTAATTTGCCTTCATTTCGCGGCTTCTTGTAGTGGTCAAGTATTTCTTCTCTGTACATTTTCCTTGTTTTACCTCTAGAATACCTCTTTAACTTTTTCAACTGCGTCCAGGAACTTTTCAACTTCTTCTTCTGTGTTGTACAGATATGGGGACGCGCGCACTGTTCCTGATAAGCCGAGATCTTGCATCTGTGGCTGTGCGCAGTGATGGCCTGCTCTGACTGCCACTCCTTCAGTATTCAGTACTTCGGCAACGTCATGAGGGTGTGCGTCATTCATTGTGAATGAAACTACTGAAGGACTTTGATCTTCGGGTGCGTAAATTTCAACGCCTTCTATCTGGTTTAATCCGTCAATCATCTGGTCAGCCAGCTTCTTCTCGTGTTCATCGATATTTTCAAGACCGATATCTTCAAGGTATTCGATTGCTGCCGCTAAACCTACTGCACCTGAAATATTCGGGGTGCCAGCTTCGAAGCGATCTGGTACGCTGCCGTACTTGACTTCATTTTCCTCTACTGTTTCGATCATGCCTCCTCCGACGTTGAAAGGTTCCATGTCTTCAAGTATTTCTTTCTTCCCGTAAACTACCCCTATACCGGTTGGACCGCACATTTTGTGGCCTGAGAAAGCCAGGAAGTCGATATCAGCTTTCTTTACGTTAATAGGGATGCGTGGGATGGACTGTGCGCCATCAACGAATATGTATGCATCGTTTTCATGAGCGATCTCTGCTAGTTCTTCAATAGGGTTTGTGCATCCAAAGACATTGGATACATGTGAAACGGATACAAGAGCTGTATCTTCATCTATCTTTTCCTTTGCTGCTTCAAGATCTAGTTTGCCTTTTTCTGTAGGCAAGTAATCTACTTCAAGTCCTTTTTCCTCTGCTTTCCGTCTCCAAGGTAATTGTTCGCTGTGATGAGACATTTTTGGGACTAGGATTTTTCCTTCAAGCTCCAGTCCTTCTGCTACAAGATTTGCTGATTCGGTAGTATTGCGTGTGAATATTATTTCTTTGCTGTCGGCTCCTACGAAATCTGCTACCTTTTCACGTGCGCCTTCGTATGCTACTGTTGCACGGTTGGCTAGTTCGTGGAGACTTCGGCCCTCGTTTGAGTTTTCTTCTTTGTAGAACTTTTCGATACGTTTTATAACCTGGTTAGGGGTATGTGTGGTTGCTGCGTTGTCCAGATATACTATCTGCTGTTCGTTTGATTTTTCCTGAAGTACTGGGAAATCATCCCTATAGTTCTGAGGGTTCAAAGCCATCTTTAGAAACTTGCCTCCGTGTACATTTCGAAACTCGCGTGTTAAATAAAGGTAACCTTTGTGTAATGCTGTCAAACCTCTACTTGTTATCTAGCTTCCGCTGAACCTCTTCTCGAATACGTTTCTTCACTTCTGGAACCTTGATTTCGCGCATAACTGGCTCGAAGAAACCTTTCACAACAAGTCGCTCAGACTTCTGCTCGTTTAAACCGCGTGATTCAAGGTAGTGCTTTTTATCCTTCTCTACCGTTCCAGCCGCTGCTGCGTGTGAAGCCTCGACGTTTGGATTCTCGATCATTAGTTTAGGTGACGCATCTGATTCTGCTTTGTCGGAAAGCATCAGTGTTTCCTGATCTTGGAAACTGGATGTGTCGACAGCTGAACTTTCTACCTTTTGAAGTCCTTCGTACAGGCTTCTGGCTTTATGATCCACTACGCTTCGTGAATCCATATCGCATTTTGTTTTGTCGCCGAGATGTCTTACATGAAGCGAGATATCATGGTGTTGTTCTCCTGTCGGATACCATACGCCAGTCATCTCGGTCTCTGAGTTATCTCCTTTCAGAACTGTCTCGATTTTTGTACGGTTAAGTTCTCCTTCGAACATACTGTTTAACCAGTTAATTGTACCGTACTTCCTATTGATCGATTTTCTCTGACTGTAGGAAAATCCTTCTGGTGTTTCGATTGCGCCGTAGGTGACTGTTGCGTTCTCTCCGACATAAATTTCGGTGAAAGACGTGTTGAATTCCTTGCTTACAGTCTCTTCAGTAACTGTTACCTCGGCGTTATCTTCAGCATCGATTATCAGGTGACTGAGGACGGGAGAATTAGCATCGTAAGTTACATGGATTTCTGATTTACCAGAAGCTTCTGCATAGATAAGTGAATTGAAGTTAGCCGCGTGAATAGCATTAACTTTGTTCTCTTCCGCTTTGATAAGGTCAAAAGCTCTCTCTCCTGCTTCTTGCAAAGCTTCTTCTCCTTGGTAAACTTCTACGCCTCCTTCAGTTCGGATCTCCGGTCTGATATCTTCCAGGTTATCAAGTTTTTCTTCCAAGTCATCAGGGTAGCGTGTCCAGGTTCTTCCCGGTGTACGGATTGACTCAGGGTTTTCAAGATTTCCTATCTTCTGCTTCGCGTCCTTTTTCACGGTTTGAATATCCATGGTATCTAGTTGGTTGGTAAACTGTAAAAAGGAAACTGGAAGAAAGGAGGGGAGTTAGAAAGGTTTGAAACTCTTCAAGATTTTCAGAACAGAGTTTCCAATTTGTTCGGTGATTGTTTCTCCGAAGTCTTCAGTTTCTTCTGCCACCTCTCCACGCATCTGATCTTCCTCAGTAATTGTCTGCCTCCATGTGCCTTTCTGGAACCAGAGATAGGCGATTATTGCGCCAGCAATATTGGACGCGGCGAACGCTATCCATACTCCCTTGGTGCCTATGTTGGCTGCGCCGAAGTAAGCGATCGGAAGCCGGATAAGTCCAAGTGTGGCAATAGAGATTACTGCGGCGGTGACGGTTTTTCCTGCTCCTCTGAAGCTGCCGTTGTAGCTTCTCAGTACTCCGATGAATCCGAAACTGAATGCTACATAACGGAGGAATTCGGCGCTGACCGCTGCAATTTCGGGGCTTTTCGTGAATATTGAGGATATTGGTTGTGCAAGAATGAAGATGATTACTCCTAGTCCTGTCAGTATGAGGAATGTCCATTTTGCTCCGAATCGTGCGGTTTCTGCTGCCCTATCGTAGTTTCTGGCTCCGAGGTTCTGTCCTGTCATCGATTCTACCCCTCTTCCTACTGCTGCGGCTGGAAGAAATACCATTGAGAAGATACGTACTGCGATTCCGTATCCTGGTACTACTGCTGTTCCAGCGAAGAATGCTCCGATTACTGCTACCAACGCGTTTACGGAGAGCGATCTACCGGTTCCTTCCGCTGAAGCTGGTACTCCAATGTGCAACATTTTCTTGAAGAAGCTGAGATTTGGTTTCATCTGGTTGAGCGATATCTGTATTCCTCTGCTTCCTCTGAACAGTATTGCTATTCCTACTGCAAGTGAAAGTGTTCTTGAGAGCACTGTTGCGACTGCTGCTCCCTGCACTCCTAGTTCTGGGATGGGTCCGAATCCGAAGATGAATAACGGATCTATTATTATGTTAAGTATGACTGTTCCTAGCATCAGTATCATAGGAGTGACTGTGTCTCCGAATCCTCGCATTAGTGACTGGAAGACGAAGAATCCAAACATCGAGAATAATCCTATTGATATCATTTCCATATAACTGGATGCGGCTGTTGCAACTGCTCCTGATGCGCCTAGGAGTGTTACTAGGTCGCTGATGAAAAAGAATCCTGCTACTCCAAGTATAGCTGATGCAAGGGCGCTGAATGCGATTGTCTGGCTAGCTGCGAAATCTCTTTTCTCTTTATTACCTGATCCTGTGAACTGTGCGACCAGAACGCTTCCTGCTACTGAAAGCCCCATTCCCAGAGAGATTAGGAAGAATACGAGAGGGAATGCATACGTTATTGCACCCAGTGCGGTATCGCTGTACTGTCCTAGCCAGAATGTATCTGCCAGGTTGTAGGCTGTCTGCAGCAAGTTAATTACGATTACAGGTAGTGAAAGGTAGAAGAGGTTCTTACCTACAGGCCCGTTAAGCAAGTCTAGGTCTTCTCTTGATTTGAACTTGCTACGGATTTTATCTGCGATTTTATTTAGGAACATATCCTACAGGTTTCTGTCAAAATCTTAAAAATGTGTTAAGAATCGAAACATTTCGAACCGATACACACTAAAAGTTTTGACAGTATCTTCTCCCCAAAGATGGGTAAAAAACTTCCAAGTGACATCCTCCGCTATATGGTGCTGAAGATCTTCGAGGAGGGGCCAAGCTACGGCTACGAAGTAGTCTCAAGAATTGAAGAGCTTACCGACGGCTACTGGAGTCCCAGCTATGGTACAATATATCCGTTGATCCAGCGTATGGAAGAAGATAATCTTCTACGTTCTCTAGATGAAGACGAGTTAGCGGAAAGGGAACTGAGTGAGGGCGATAGGAAATACTTTGAACTAACTGAAAAAGGCAAAGAGGAAGTCTTACCTGATGAAGAAAGTGAAGAGCACAGAGAAAACTTCGAAAACCTGATTCTTGGCTATCTGAAGATATACGAAGAAAAATACGGTGAAAATGCTACTGAAGAACTTTTAGCTGATTTCAAGCAGTAGACTTGTTCTTTTTATCTTCCTAGATTTTCAGACCAGTTAACAGCTTTCTCGAAACCAAACATCACTGGTAGAAATACTGCCAGAAAAAACAGCTGGGTGCAACAGATTAAGGCTTCCTGTAAAGGCTATATTGCTGAAAATATATGGTGCGAATGCAGCAACAACTCCGGCTATAGTTTTTTTCTGGAACTCATGTGCTAGTTTTTCAATTCTCAATATAAATTTAATCAGCTAAGAAGGGCTGATTGAAGAGATCAGTTTTATCCTAGACTTCCTTCCATCTCGAGCTGTATTAATCTATTAAGCTCGACAGCATACTCAAGCGGAAGTTCCTTTGCAATAGGTTCGATAAAACCTCTTACGATCATTTCCTTGGCTTCCTCCTCTTCGATACCCCTGCTCTGCATATAGTGGATCTCTTCATCGCCGATTCTTCCGACTGTAGCTTCGTGCGCCATCTCTACATCATCCTCCTTTATCTCGATATAAGGTTCGGTGTCAGAAGTTGCTTTATCGGAGAACATCATCGCGTCGCATTCGATGCTGACTTTGCTGCCATGACTTCCTTCTGGAACACGTACTAGTCCTCTATAATTTGTTCGGCCGTCTCCCTGTGTGATTGATTTAGATTCAATCGTGGACTTGGTTTTTGGCGCGTTGTGGACTACTTTTGCGCCTGTGTCGATGTTCTGGCCGTCTCCCGCGAATCCAATTGTGATGTGGTTAGCTCTGGCGCCTTCACCGTTGAGGTGTGAAGAGGGATAAAGCATCGTCACTTTGCTCCCCATGCTTCCAGAAACCCATTCCATGACTCCGTCTTTAGCTACTTTTGCTCTTTTAGTATTCAGATTGTATGTATTTTTACTCCAGTTTTGTACTGTTGAGTACTGTACGTGTGCGTCTTCTTTGACAAATACTTCTACACATCCGGCGTGCAGGTTATTTCTTGTGTACTGTGGGGCGCTACAACCCTCAATATAGTGTACTCGGGCGTTTTTCTCTGCTACTATGAGAGTGTGCTCAAACTGTCCCATTCCTTTGGAGTTCATCCTGAAGTAGGCCTGTACAGGTATCTCTACTTCTACACCTTCGGGTACGTAGACAAATGAACCTCCGCTCCATACTGCGCCGTGTAATGCAGCGAACTTGTTGTCTTGAGGAGGTACATTCTTTGTCATGAAATATTCTTTAACGATCTCTGGATGTTCCTGGACTGCTTTGTCCATGTCCATGAAAATGACTCCTTTCTCTTCCCACTCTTCTTTCATGTTCTGGTATACGACTTCTGATTCGTATTGCGCTCCTACACCGGAAAGCGCTTCTCTTTCCGCATCTGGTATCCCTAGTTTGTCGAATGTGTCTTTAATTTCTTCAGGTACTTCTTCCCAGTCATCGCTTTGTTCGCCTTCTGCTACTTTGAACGGAGTGATTTCATCGATGTTTAGTTCGGAAAGGTCTGGACCCCAGTCTGGCATCGGTCGTCTTTTGAAGTGTCTGAAGGCCTGTAAACGTTTTTCAAGCATCCAGTCTGGTTCGTCTTTCTCTTCGGATATTTTCCGTACTGTTTCCTCTGTTAGTCCTTCACCGGAGTCGTATTTGATCTCTGCGTCGGTTACGTGGTTGAATTTTTCCTGGTCTTTCTGGATTTCGTCTTCGCTCATAAAACAGTATTAGTGGTGTAAATCTTTAAATCCTGAATAAGAGGTCAGAGATTCTGTTCCTGAATGAGTTGAAAAGAAAAGTTAGTGACTGAAATTTCTGATGCTGCTGGAGGAGTAGTCTTCATGTTTTGATATTCTTGAAACTTCTACCTCATGTCCTGTTATGTCTTCAGCCATATCTTTGACCTGTTCTTCATCGTGATCCTGATCGTATCCTAGTGTGATTACATCCGGGTTTATTTCTTCCAGAACTTTGTATATGCTACCTTTGTTTCCAAGAAGGGCTTTGTCCACGTTTTCGAGTGCTTCTACCATTTCTCTACGCTCTTCTTCGCTGAAGTATGTGTCCTTCTCTATTCTTGAATCTCTAGCTATAACTACAATCAGTTCTTCTCCTCTCTCCTTTGATTGTTCGAAATAGTGGAGGTGTCCGGGATGTAGAATATCGAATACTCCCTGCGCCATTACTGTCTTCATAAATCAGGTTTTGCGGTGGAAATTCATAATACCTTTGATGCCTGAAGAAATAGTTTGGAGGGTTTATCTGCAGTGAACTCCATAACTATGTGCCTTACTGATCTTTATGAACTGAAGAATTCAGAGAGTTCCTTCCAGGGTGCCTGTGTTTCCTTCAAACTGATGTCCTTAGGTAAGGTCTTTCTGTAGTTGCTCCAGTTGTAACGCTTATCCATGAATATTATCGCACCTTTATCGGTTTTGCTTCGGATGCAACGCCCGGCTGCCTGTATAGCGCGGTTGATTGCAGGGTATGTGTATCCGTACTCCCATCCTTTCCCGTATTTCTCGTCTAAGAAGTTTATTAGATCCTTTGTCTCAAGATCTGGTCTTTGAAGAGGTAACCCGACTATGAAAACTGCTTTCAGTATTTCGCCAGGGAAGTCGATTCCTTCACCGAAGCTTCCGGCAGTAACTCCAAGAAGCACTGCATCACCTTCTTCTTTCCGATCTTTGAATCGGTTTAGTGTTTTCTGTTTCTCCTCTTTGTCCATCTGCGGCTTTTCAACAAATATTCTTCGGTCACTGTGCATTTTCAGCTCATCTTTAACCTCTTCCATGTAGCTATAGCTTGGGAAAAATACTGCTGCGTTTCCAGGAATCTCTTCTAGGCTCTTGTGCAGATACCAGGCGTATTTCTGCGTCATAGATTTGTCTCGTTCGCTGTACTTTGTGGTCAGCTTCGGTATGACGAGCTCAGTCTTATTTTCGCTAGGAAAGGGTGATTTGAACTCTCGTGTAATGTTGTTCTCTTCCTCGATTCCTAGCAAGTCGTTGTACATCTCTGTAGGGGTCAGTGTTCCAGACATCAGTACTGTGGAGTGTGAGTTCTTGATTGGTTTTCGTGTAGTTGCTTCTGGATTGAGGCAGGAGTACTTTAGCATGACTTCTCCGTAATTTGTACGTTTCAGTATACGCGAGAATCCTTCGTCCTTTCCATTCCAGTCGTCCATAAACTCTGCTACTTTCAGAACTTTGGATGCTTTGTCCTGTCGACCTTCTATCTCTTCGCCTGCTTTTTCCAAATCTACGATCATTTCTTTGTAGCTGTGGAAGCTGTCGACAAGGTCTTTAAAGTCTTCTTTCTCTATACGTTTTTCAGAGTCTTTTTGCGATAGTTTTTCCTTTACTAGTCGTTGAAACTTTCTCTTTAGCTGCTGTAGGTGCTGCTGGTCTTCGTGGAACTGTTGTTTGCCAGCTTCTGTGACGGCGTTGCTTAGTAAAGAATCTTTTAGTGTTGCAGAGTACAGGCTTCGGGTACGTGACGGAACATTATGTGCTTCATCTACTATTATTATGCAATCTGATAGATCGGTGTCTGCCTTCTCCATTACAACATCTCTGACGCCAGGGTGGAAGATGTGGAAGTAGTCTGCGATTATGAGTCTGCTTTGTTTAAGGCTATGCATCTGAACTTGGTAAGCACATACTTTGTGGCATTTTTTCTTTACTTCATGTGCCGATAGGTTCTGAGTTCGTATTTCGCGTACCCGTTTCTTCGCTTGCTCTGTTAACTGATGGTTGTCATCGAAAGTTGCATCGTGACGCGGACAGTCAGGCTCGTCTTCATCTGCTACAACGTTTTTAGCTTCGCATAGATGGCTTTTACCGATAAGATCTGTTGAGCTGATATTTTTCCCGTGTTTTTCGTTAATATTTCTCACTGTTTCTAATGCGATCTGGTGCTGGCTGTGGCGTGGTGTTAGGAAGAATACTTTCTTGTTGTTTTCAAGTGCATGTTCTAGGGCAGGAGTGATTGATGCTGCGGTCTTCCCTAGGCCTGTAGGCGCGTGTATTGTTGCAGTACCTTCGTTTTCCAGTGTTTTTTCTACGTCTTCTATCATATCTTGCTGCATGTCTCGCGGGTTTTCAAACGGGAATAGGTTCATGTAGAATACGATAGCCGGTTACTGTAAAAAACACTGCGGACTAGCGGGATTTGAGTCTGTTATTTCATAGATTGAGAAAACACAACTTTCTTTAAATTAGGTTTTCGAATTACAATTGTTATGTCTTGGTACGCGCTTGAAAAGATTGAAGAAGCATTAAACCAGACAAAAGACTTTCTCACTCCGTTTGATCTCGGTTTATGGACAAGATTAGCTGTTATCGTTCTCTTTCTAGGAGGAGGACTGAATAACGTTCCTACAGGTAATTCCCCTACAACAGATTCAGGAACACAGGGGGTGTCGGGAGCTGATCTTTCTATTCCGGGCACGGACATGACTTCTAGTATGCACAGTGGAATTATTCCAAATACAGATGGCTTGATGACTGGAGCTGCCACTTCTGATGCGGCAACATTAGGCATCATAGCATTAGTAGGTGTGATAGCTCTTGTATTTGTAGTTCTAAGCACTATTGCACGTTTTGCCATCTTCCAGTCGGTTATGGAGAAAAGAGCAAGTATTAGAGAGATGTTCAAATCCAACTTCAATAGGGCACTTCAGTTGATAGGACTTAATGTTTTAACGCTGATAGCTGTTCTACTACCTACAATCCCATATTTAGCAGGTATTGAAGTTGCATCTATAGTCGGCGGAGTTCTGTTTGTCGTAGCAGTGTTCTACTGGCTAGCAATCCTGCTCGCAATGACCTTTGTCAACGACTTTGGATTGCCGCTGATGGTCTATGAAAACATCAGCATTATTGATGCAGTCAAGAGATCTCTAGGAACAGTATGGAGTCAAAAGGCTCAAGCTGCTATCTACTTCCTGACCAAGATCGGTATAGGGATAGTAATAGGAGTAATTTATCTAGTAGCGCTTCTTACAGTATTCCTTGCACTACTTATTCCATTTGGAATACTTGGTTTCATAGCCTACACCCTATCGCCTATCGCAGGAGGAGTAGTGGGAGTTCTAGGTCTGCTTACACTGGCAATAGTTATGCTCTATGTAAGAGTACCTCTAGAAGTTTACAGACACTACTTCTACGTATTGAACCTAGAAGAGTTTGAGGAAGTTGAACTGGTAGAAAGATAACTTTCAAGACTGGACTGGCGACGGTCTAGCATTTTACTTCTTTTCTTTATCCTCTTGAACAAGAAACGGAAATTACTGTTTATACGCCACTTAACTTGCTCCATATTCTCAAGCTCCTCAGGATTATTGAACGCGTTCCGAACTGTTTCACGGATCACCCATACGCCTAGCGGAGCCCAATAATCAGGTGTAACTTCGCGTAGAACGATTGCTTTCGCCTGACGTTTCCGCTGCTGCAGATGCTCCATTATTCCAAGTTTTGTGGCGTAGTAGGCTCCTGCTGTTTGCTCTGCGTACTCTGTACGACCTGAAAATCCTTCATAGTTGTTTGCGATGTAGGTGTTTTTCATTGCATTCCATGCGGAATCTGGTCGTTTGAGTTCAAGTAGCTCGTACTCCCATTTTCCAGGTATGAGGAATATGTGGAAGTTGTTGCCAATGTAGCTGTTCTTGTAGTATTCAATCTGTCCTAGTTCTTGGAACTGCTTTACATCATCAAGTATCTGTGAAGAAATAGTATCGTCTGTAGCAGTGATACTCCAGCGTGTCGGAACCAATTTTCGGTTCTCCTCTTTTCCAAGCATTCCCGTGGACATGACTTGTTGGATGGTGTAGTTGTCGACACCCTTGCTGTAAAGTTTCTGCATAGCGCTCTCTGCCTGGAACTCTTTGTCGTAGAAAGCTTTCTCCACTTGTTTATCGACCGAAGGATTCTCACCAAGTTTGAACTGCTTCAAGTTGCCGGATGCAGATACTGGTTTCACCCGACCGGCGCTAATACTGTTGAAAGGTTTCTTATCCAGTTCTACCTCTACATGTGTGGGTTTGCACGCCATGGCGATCTCTCGAGCAGTGTCTACGAACTGGTCAGTCTGCTTAACGCGTGTCTGTTTCTTCGAGTTTACTAGGCTGGTACGGAGAGAAGCCACTTTCTCAATAGAGTATTTTTCGCTGTACCATTTATCCGGGGAGTCCATGAGCATGGAGTCGCCTTGATGTTGGGGTGAGAGAACACCGGTACTTGGCTTGGGGTAGTTGTGTGAGCCGATGAAAACGCTTGGCGGGGTGGACCCGTTGAACTTCTTAGCATTGTTCTGTATAGGCATGACTGACTCGAGCTTTCTCTTCGCCTGTTCTTCAGACATGCCTTTTGCGAGTTTGCCGTAGCCCATGATAGTTAGTTAGAGATCAAAATGTAAATTAGTGGTGTAAAAGAGGAATCTGGATTATTTACCCTATCTTCCAGTGTGGATCTTTGTTGTCTTTGATATCAACGATTTCTTCCAGTACTTGTTTCTCTCCCTGTGAGAGATGCTCATCTAGGTGCTGTAGCTGACGATACTGTTTGCCGGTGATATCGGTGAAGAGGACTTCATCGTCTTCAAATGTACGTCCAACTGTTGCGCCGCTGATCGATACTGCGACTTCTGCTCCTTTTGAAGCTTTGTCGATGCTCTCATTATGTTCCTGAATAGCTTTCAGTTTCCCTACCCTGTCACCCTGCGCGTTCATCAGGGTTGTATCTGGCTTAATTACTCCTTTTTTAACTTTCGCTCCGATTACAGCAGGCTTGGCTTGATTAAAGATGTGTTGCGGCATCAACTGGATCTTTCCTGGGCGTGGAATCTTTTCCAAGGCTTGTTCCTGTTGTTTCTCTTCCAATATCCTCTTCCATTCTTCGTAGTCTTCTACAATCTTGTATATTACCTGATTCTGGAAAATTTGTATTCCCTTGTCTTCGATCATATCCTCTGCTTGTGCTGTTGCTTCTACATTGAATGCAAAGATTGCCCTGTTTTCAGGATCCTCGTTCTCTACTTTGACTACATCATTCTTCTTTACAGGTCCGACTTTAGCTTCCTGTACAGGTATGCTCTCTATTTCACGCATTAATGCTTCCAGAGATCCAAGCGAGTCTGCTTTAACTATTATTCCTTCGTTCTGTGTTTCGAACTCTATGGTTTCTAGTTCTTCTTGTACTTCTTCTTTGACTTCTTCTATGTTTTCGCTTGTTGTTCTTACTGGTGCTCCTGCTATTGCGCCTTCAAGGTCTTTTCCACTTATTTTTACTCCGGAAGCAGGATCTATTTCGTCTACCTGGCTGTACTGTTTGTCCAATCGTATTTCTTTTAGCGGTCTAGGTTGTAGGAGTGCTCTTATGTCTGTTGTCTTTACTCCGTCCTGTGTTCCGTAGATAAGTGTGTCGTCGGCTTTTATTTTGCCGTCGTAGTGGATTATGTCGAGAGTGGTGCCTAGTCCTTTTTCTTTGGTAACTTCAAGTACTGTTCCTTTTCCTATACTTTTTTCCTCTGTTTTCAGTTGATCTGAAAGGTAGTTCTGGCTTAAACCAGTTAGTGTCATTAGGAGTTCTGGGATTCCTTCTCCTGTCATTGCGCTGATTGGTACGATAGCTGCTTTCTTCTGGAAGTCATCTACGCGGTCGAATCTTTCCGCTGTTACGCCTGTTTGATCGTGTAGGTCGCCCATAAGGCTGTATATTTCTTCATCCAGTTTCTGCTGGTTCTTATCTGTCTGTTCCCGCAGGTTTTTGGTGAAGATTTTGTGTTTGCTCTGCCAGCCTGGTAGTGTATCAATCTTGTTCAGTGCGATGATGAACGGCGTGCCCGTGTCTTGTAGTATTTTTAGTGCTTCTTCCGTCTGTGGCTGGATACCGTTCTTTATGTCAACTACTACAATTGCGATGTCGCTTATGCTTCCTCCGCGTTTTCTGAGGCTGGAGAATGCAGCGTGTCCGGGTGTGTCGATGAAAAGCATACCAGGGATGGTTATGTCTGTATCTAGTTGTTTGAGGAGGTCGCCGCATACGTCTTCGATAGTCTCAAGGGGTATCTCTGTGGCTCCGATCATCTGTGTGATGCCCCCTTCTTCTCCCTCTACAATCCGTGATTCTCTTATTCTGTCAAGAAGAGTTGTTTTACCGGAATCTACGTGACCTAGAACTGATAGTATGGGTTGTCGCGGCATCTCTATATCACCTGATGTTGCTCTGCCTTAATTCTACAGAGCTCTTACCCGTTAACTCCTTTTTAAATTTTATATATAAGGGTTGTAAGTCAGAAAATTATATTGAATTGGGAGGTAAAATGTAAATTGAGAAGGGAGGGGGGGAAAAGAGAGGAAGATTTATTCTCCCTTGTTAGGGTAGCTGTGGCTTCTGTTGTTTGCAGCGTTCTTTTCGCATTTGCCGGAGCAGTAGAAATGTTTGTCTCCGTTTGTTTCAACAACAAGCTTGCCCTGTGTCTTAGGTAGTTCTTCTCCGCAGTAGTCACATTCTGTCATTCTAGTTCTTCACCTCTATCCTTCCATCTCTGTTTCTTTGATGTGTACGACGTCGTCTTCTCGGATTGGTCCTCTGACATTTCTGACAAGGATTTTTCCTTCTTCATTTCCTGCGAGAACTCTGCATCGTACTTTGCGGACGGTTCTGTGTCCCTGCTCTCCAATTACTTCAATGATCTTGGCTTTTACCATTCTTGATTACCTTTTTGATATTTTTTAGAGGTTTTTACAGGTAGAAAAGGAGTTTATTACTCCTCTTCTTCTGCTTCTAGCAGTTCTTCTGCTTTTGCGCTGATTTCTTCTATTTCGTCTTCTGCGTTACCTGAGTCTGTTACAGCGATTGCTGCGGACTGTACGTTGATTCCTGCTGCTAGTCCGAGTTCTTCTTTGTCAGGTACGAATGTGAAGCTGATGTCTCGTTCTTCTGCTAGGCTTGGGATGTGCATTACGATTTCTTCTGGGGAGACATCTCCAGCTACTATTACTAGGTCTGCATCGTTTCGTTCGATGCTTTTGGTTACTTCGTTAGTACCGATTACGACTTTTCCTGTGTCGCGTGCTTTTTCGATTGCGTTGTAGGTTTTCTCTGCTAATGAGTCCGTTGGTTCGAATTTTTGATATACCATTTTTGGTTAAACACCTTTCACAAACTGTTCATCAAGGTCTGTGTTACAAACTGTAAGAGAATAGAACTTTTTTATACCCTCAACCTTTACGATCAGTTGAATTTTTGATGTATAGAAATTATTGGTGTTCGGGATTGAATTCGTCTAGTTTATCGTTTTCGACCCAGTGAAGTTCTTCTTCAAGATCTCTTATGATCTCGTTTAACTTGTGTTTCTGTTGTGTCTGTTCAGATGGAAAACTTTCTAGCTCTTCGATAAGTTCGTCAGCTAGAAGGGAGACAGCCTTCTCTGGAGTATTAGCGTCTCTGTATTCCTCTATGACTTCCGTTATCTCCCGTCTTTCCATACCGTTAACTTGTTTAGGAATTCTTTTTTAGTTTTCATCCGATTCAAGAACGACGCTCTCTACCTCTTGCTTTCTGTCTTCAAAGTTGTCAAGTAGTTGCTGAGCGACATTTTCGCTCTCTTTCTCATCTTCTATTTGCTCTTCTAGATCTGTAGAGGTAGTCTCAATGTCCTGCGTAAGCTGCTGCATTTCTTCAATCATGTCTTTAACTTTCTCAAAGCGCTCAACTTCAAGGAAAAGCTTCTGACTCTCATCTCTGCGAGATCTAGAATCAAAGCTTGTTTCTTTGCCTTGTGGGGCAGAGTTCTGTTGTACCGTTTTAGGTTCTACAGGTGAACTATTCTGGCTGTTGTCCTGCTGACTGAAATCTGGCGTATTATTAGCCTGATCTACATTGTTTTCTATACTGGTTTCTGATTTGTTACCTGGGTTGAAGCTCTGATTATCTTGTGAGCTATTAACGGGTTCTTGGCCAATTTGTTCGGTCTGTGAAGGAGAATTAGAGTTAACGGGGTTGTCAGAAGACTGGTTTAGAGGAGAACCGCTATCAAAGCTGCTTTCTTCAATGCTACCTCCCTCTCTATCCAAGTTACCTTTACTTATCCTGTCATTATTGTTATTTACGGCGGCAGGGTTGTTAGCAGTTGAGGGCTGTTTATTTGAACTGTCTCCGTGTCCTTGTATGAGGTTTTTGATTTCCTCCATGTTTTCTCTTAGTTTCTCCTTGTCTTCTGATCCAACGTTGAACATGGCTAATTCTAATTTACAATATGGTGCTGCCTCGGTTTAAAACATGCAGGTTACAAAAGAAGGAAACTGTCTATATCATTTGATTCGCTCTATATGTTCTCCTGTCTTCTCGATAAAACTATTGATCCGGCTATCATAACTTTCATCAAGAAGTTCTCCGTTCTCACTCACAGTTTTACTTAGATTGGATATAGATAGGCTAGGTCCTGGATGAGCGTTTACGGCTAAGGTGATGTCGTGCAGATGTGATTGAGCTCTTACGCCTCCAAAACCACCTTCAGAAGTAGTTACGTAGCTAAAAGCCTTTTCCTCGTACTCAGGGTAGAAATGGTCCAGTATATTCTTCATTTCGCCGGGAATACTGTGGTTGTACTCTGGAGTGACTGGTATTATGCAGTTAGAGTTCTCTATAAGCTGGCCAAGAAGCTCAACGTTTTCTCCGGGGTTATCAGCATGGTGTCGTCTCTTGTTCAAGAAAGGGAGAGGATTAGTTTTAGGGTCGAATACACTAACCTTGTACCCTTCATCCAGGAATCTGTCCTCTATAAGGTCTGCAGCACGGATGGTCTTGCGACCTTCCCTGCTTGTACCTATTATGAGAAGAATATTCTTCATTCTTCCTCTTCTTCAGGTTCTGGATTCTCCTTGAAGAAGTCAAGTTCATAGTCGAACTCTTCGCCTTTCTGTTCTGCCATCTGCTGAGATAGTAGGTAGAAAACTGTCGAAAGGCTGTTTTCTCCTTTATTGTTAGCAGGTATTACATAGTCGACGTTTTCTAGGCTGCTTTCGCTGTCTGCAATTCCAATTACGGGAATATTAGATTCATGTGCTTCCTTGATCGCCTGACTGTCTTCTTCAGGGTCGCATGCGACTAGTACTTCTGGTTCCTGGAACTCTACGCTTTCAGGGTTAGTTAGTGTTCCTGGCATGAACCGTCCAATAATCTTGGAAGCTCCTGTGACTTCTGTGAATCTGTCAATGGGATAATGTGCTTCATCTTTTCTTCCAACTACAAGTATTTCCTCTACAGGAATGTCTGCAAGGTATTCTGCAAGTTCTCTTATTTTTTCGTCTGTCTGCTGTACATCTAGTACTGCAAGTTGATTCTTCTTTACGTGGAAGATATACGGTTCCATGTCTTTAGTTTGGCTTCTGGTGCCGATATGTACGCCGTTAGCCAGGTACTCGTCCCGGTCGATCAAGAGTTCTTCTTCGCTCATAGAGTTGAAATTAGAGAAAAAAAGTTAAATAAGAGGTAGATACGGCTACTTAGAATCTGTTCTATTGTACAGATGACGGTAAAGTAAACCTCCAGACCAGATGATTCCAATTGTTAATGGAATTATGAATTGGACGCTCCCCGATAGACTAACTCTAGAGGTGGTTAAACTTGCTGTAAGTACTGCAACTACTCCTAGAGCGCTCTCAATAAAAATTTGTCTATTTCTATCGTCCATAGATTAGAAGCTGTTCATCTCGGGTTCTTCGATTTTATCCCATAGCTTGATCAACCTGTTTAACTTAGCGATCCGAATGTCGGCTATACCTGCCTTGATTATTGGGCATTTCCATTCAAGTGCCAGATCTGAAATAGTGTAATCGCAGGTTTCACCGCTTCTATGGGATATGACTGGCGTGTAATCTTCCTCTTTTGCTAGGTCGACTGTTTTCTTCGCCTGTGTGACCGTTCCGATCTGGTTGGGTTTCACGATCAACGAGTTGCATGCGCCAGTCTCTATGCCCTCGCGTAGCCGCGTCTTGTTGGTTGTAAACAGGTCGTCGCCGCATATAAGCACGTCAGGATTTGCTCTAGCAAGCTGTGCATGGTTCCGGAAATCTTCCTGATCGAAGGGGTCTTCTACGTAGATTAATTCAAACTCGTTTATCAGTTTCTGAATGAACTTTCTGTGTTCCTCTGGTGTCATAACCTGGTTAACAGAGTCAAGATGGTACTTGCCATCCTCATATAGTTCGCCTGCTGCAACGTCAAGACCTATCCGTGCATCATGACGGTCAGCAACCTTCTTCAATACTTTCAGAGTCTGTTCATCATCCATAGACGTGATCAGTGCGCCCTCATCATTCATTCCTTTGATCTTATGTGAATAGTTATCTTTCAGATCCTGATAGATTGCGGTATTTGTTTTGATGGCTTCCGGAAAGCTTTCTGCGTTTACAGGTAGTACAAGAAATTCCTGGATGCTTGTATTTCCACCGTGCTCGCCTCCACCAATTATGTTGCTTAGAGGTAGAGGGAACTCTTTTCCGTGATCAAATCCGGATGCGTTCTTGAATGCGAAGCTTGATGCAATTGCTGTGGCTCCGAGACGTGAGAAATTGTTTGTATCATCTAGTGTCTTCAGTTTATCGTCGAATTCTTTCTGTGTGAGGTCGCTGCCTTCTAGGTTTTTGATCAAGCTGGTTATTTCGTCTAGGTTTTCTGGTACGAAACATTTGGCTTCGTGTGTTCCTGTGGATGCTCCGGAAGGTGCTTTTCCGCTGTGGCTGTTTATCTCAGTCTCTACTGTTGGTTTTGTACGCGAATCAATTATCTCCCTGATCTCCAGGTTTCGTATCTTCATATAATGAAAAACTGTATTACCTTGATATTAAGTCTAACCCTTATCTACTAGGAAATAATCAGGTTTGATAGAATAAGCTGTCAGAAAGTAGTTGTAGAAATTAGAAAAAGAGAGGTGTAAAAGCTGGTTTTTCAGCTCTTTACTGTAATCGGTAGCTTGCCTTCATTAAGTTCTTTCTTTGCGATATCAAGAGGCTGTGCTCCGCTGTCATAATCAACGAATGGTGGAGCGCCCATTGCTATCTGAAGGCTTCTTGCACCGAGGATTCTTGCTTTCTCGTAACGTGTGTAACTCATAGTATTTTTACCCTATGTAGCCTAGATCGTTTCCAGACTGTTGCTGGTCTTGGTCCGGGCTCTGCTGATTTTTCATGTTTTGAAGTTTTTTAAGTACTTCCTGTGATTCTTCGACTTTATCGTCAAGCTCGCTGTAGTCAAGATCTACATTCATGATGCTTTCGACTACCTTCAGAACTGCTTCTGTACTCTTTGGATCGCTTAGCAGGAAGCCAGGTGTCTCTCCCAGAAGACAAATTCCAGGAATTTCTTTATCCTGTGCTTGACCAAGTAGTAGGCCTGAAACGCCTACAATCTGATCTACATCATGCTCAAACTGGATGCCGTTATCTGAATAGTCTTCCTTGAGATCTTCTGTTGTAACTGCTCCAAATACGTCAGGATCTTCTACTACATCTCCTGTACCGTATCCTCCGATGGTCAGCACTCGAGAGATATCATTTTCTTCCGCGAACTTGATTAGTTTTCGTGCTACTTCGTGATGTCCTTCTGGAGTCTGTGCCTGTGCATTTCCTTCAACGAGGATGTAGTCGCCGTTATCGGTGTGTAGCTGGTATATGCTGTTCTTTATTTTTTCAATTGTCTTGTCATCTTTTACTATTGTGTAAGGAGGGAAGTGGTCGCTCTGCAGTTCTCCAATTTTCTCTGCGTCTAGGTGTTCTGCTAGGTAGCTTACTACGTTTCTTCCGATGTGACCTATTCCTGCTAGGCCTTCTACTAGTGTAGGGTTTTCGACATCAGGTTGTTTTTCTAGGTTAAGTGTTGTAGTGGTTGTCATTGATTAACTCCTCTTGGTCTTTCTACGGTATTTGCCATAATGATCTGGGTAAGAAAATTTAGGCGGTCTGCTTGTCTCTGTCTCTTCACCGCAGTGTTCCTTCTTCATTGTGTACGAATTACATTCCACGCATTTTTTAATCACGGGTGGGTTTCACGCTCCTAGAGGGGTAAAAAATGCACTCGGCGATTCTAATCAAGTCCATTATGCGCGTGAGAACTCGAATTTGCCGTCAAGTTCCTGGGTTTTTTCTCTGACTTGTTCGATTGTTTTGTCCATTTTCTCCTTTGCTAATTCTTTGGTTCGTCCCCAAGTTGTGATAGCGTAGTTTGGTGCTGATACGTACTTTATCTCAACTCCGTCCATATCGTTTACAAGTGCTTCCTGAATTCTTTCTAGCCCGTTACCTTGGTAGAAATTAAGCTCTACTTCTCCTTCAAGCTTCTCTTTCTTCAGGTCGATGTTGTTCTCTGCTACCTTCTGGATGGCGTCTACAACTTCTTCATCAAATAAATCTTCCAGTTGGTCTTCTTTTCCTACTGATATTTCGAATCCGTGGAAGCTGGATCCAAACTCTTCCTGCATAGGGAATGCGATTTCTTCAATAGCTTCCTCTAGATCCATGCCCAGTTCTTCAGCTACTTCTTCAATAAATTCTTCCGCTTTCTGTTCCTTGTTCCATCGGCTCATTGCCTCTCGCTTCTGTTTATCGTTTACGCGTTTGATTGAGAGGCTGATATTATTCTCGTCTTCTGCTTCAACTACTTGTGCTACTGTTTTCTCTCCTTCGCTTAGTTCTTTGTTTATGTCCTGTACCCAGGATCTAGAAACTTCAGAAATATGGATTAAACCGCTTAGATCCTCATATTCGTCCAGTTCTGCATATGCTGAGTTCTGGTCGATGTCTGTAAGGGTTATTACAACGAAATCTCCTTCATCCGGTATGTCTTTGTACCATTTCATATTCTTAGCTTTACCTCGATAAAAAATAGGGATTTATGTGTTTTTTAACCCGTTATTCCGGACTCAGTGTCTCCACTACGTTACCGTTGAGTTCAGGCTTTCCGCCCTTTGGGTCTGCGATGACTGTGCTGCATACCAGGCATTGTACTTCAGATGCTGCTCTTGAGAAGATTGTCTGCTGGTTGCCGCATTCTTCGCATTCTACTCTTAGAAAGTCTTGTGCCATTACTTAATTCACCTCTCAATCTCGAACTTTGCTGCTCTAATAGCATTCTTAGGTTTGTTTGACTTTCCGCATTCCTGACACTGGAACTGAAGATCTCTCTTCTTGGATGTCGGGTTCTTTCCTCCACGGCTTCTGATTGCCGGATTCTCGTATGGGAACGAACCGTATCCGTGGTCAATCTTTCGTTGTCTCTTCCGGAACTTCTTTCTCATCTTTCCGTCAGGTCTTCCAGTTACTTCTTTCACTGTTTGAGTTGTATGTTGGTCACAGTGAGGGCAGTACCTTTTCTGCTCTTTTGGAATCTTAACCATACAAGACAAGTATAGAATAAAACTTTAAAAGGTCACTTATTCGAGGGTTCGATTTCTGTGCCTTCAGCCTGTTCAGGGTCAACAATATTCTCGTTAGTCGCGTAGAAAACTTTGGTCGAGATATTTGATCTCTCAATCAGCCGGATCGCAGCCTCATCTACAACCGAGTAAGTTCCTGGCTCATTTCGTCCTCCAGCCAGTTCAAGAAGTTTGTCCGTAGTGATGGAATCAAACTTCTTAGCGCTGTCGTCCTTCTCTGGATCAGCTGAGTAGATGCCATCAACGCGTGTAGCGATATACAGTTCGGCATCAAGAAGCTCCGCTACTGTTGCAGCAACAGCATCGGTCGAATAACCGGGCACAAGTCCGCCGGTTACAACATTTTTTCCTGTCGAAGCTGCTTTCTGAACTTCTTCAGGTTTCTCAGGAACTTCAGGGTAGGTGTTGTCTATCTCGGTGATAAGTGTCTGTGCATGTAGACGTGTGGCTTTGATCCCGATAAGATCTTTTTCCCCTTTATTACCTTCTACAGCTTTCTGATATTTGCTTAGTCCTCCTGCGCCGGTTACAACTACTATCTGTTCGCTGTTCTGGTTGATTGATTCGGCAAATTCTCCGATTTCGTCTAGTTTGTTTCTGATTATTGATCCGCTGACTGCAAATACTTTTGTCATTCTACTACCTCTGCGTTTCCACGGTTTACAAGTATTTCGGCGTTCTCCTCGGGTATCGCTGCTTTCTCGCCTTCATCAAATGGTCCATATGGTTCTAAGTCTGTGCCCATGAATTCTGGGACCTCAGAAGTTATCTTTACTTTCTCATAACCGTCTTCTACTTCCTCTTCTGAAGTTTTCTCTTCTTCCTCTTTCTCTGTCTCATTTTCTATTCTCTCAGGTTCTCCGCTTGGTTCGGCTATTTCTTCCTCTGAGCTGCTTTCCGTATTCGTTTCTTCAGCAGTGGTTGTTTCTTGTACTTCTGTATCAACTTTCTGGACGGATGTTGTGTCTATACGGTCTTCTATGCGTCCTCTGTGCTGTTTGAACTCTTTCTTTATCTCGCGGAAAAGTTCTTGTTCGCTTGGTAGAAGATTGAGATTGCCTGCGTTCAGATCTGTTTTTACTGCGATCTGTGCTTGTCTGTATATTTTTTTCTCTCTGAGAGATATTATTTTGTCGAATACACGTTTGGCGTTATTGTATTCTCTTTGTTCGCCTAGTTCTTCTTTGTTAGAAAGGTATTCGGATACTTGTCGGAAGAAGTTATCATCCAGTTCGGTTAGTTCTTCCTGGCGTTTCTCGGATTTCTGTACTTTCCGGAGTTCGCTGAATGTCAGTGGATCCATTTTCTATAGAAATAGTCACAGTGTAAACTTTTTTACCTTACTCAATCTTCCGAACTTTCTTATCCTCGTCATTATTACAGCTACGAACATGTTTCTTATACCACTGATTCTCATCGGAATACTCTTTACCGCAATAAGGACACTGAACACTGTTATCGCTGCCTTTATCGCTATTTGAGTCATCTCCGCCGCGATTGGCTTTCCGGAATGCGTAGCTTACAGGGTTGGGAACTTTTTCCTCAAGGTTGTCGCCTTCGTATACTTGCATATCTTTGTAGTAACCTTTGGAATCATAGTTTGGAGGTGGAACTGTTTCACCACGCTTCTTATGCCAGTTTAACTGTCCTTTCACGTAGCTTTCACGTAGCTCTTCCTTATTCTCTTCGTTCCATTTCCATATTTTGGATTCGACCTCTTCCCAGGAGTAACCTATTGTTCGGAAGAAGTTGATCAGTATGAATAATGCGCGTTTCCTACCATCTTCTAAACCTTCAAGTATATTGTTTATTGTCGGAGGGAAGTATTTTTCAGGAATGGCCTCTTCAGGTCGGTCAAAGTCCTTCTCCTCATTCTTAATCCGTTTTTCATGCTTTTCTTGCCGTCTTTCCTCTATAAAGTCTAAGGCTTGGACAACTAGGTTCCGTGCTTCGTCTTCCTCATAGCTGTCGAGGAATCCTGATTCGAAGTCGATGTTATCGATTTTTGCGTCTTCCTTTTCGAAATTTGGTATTTCTTCGATCTTGATTGGTTTGGATACTAACCAGCTCTTATCGTTGATAGAATAAGGCATTCTGAAGAGATGTCTTTGTCCCCAATCGTTCTCCACGTCAGCTACTTGGAAGGGGTCAACGCCGTCGTCAGTCTGTATTTCTTCTTCAAATCCGTACTCCTTTACGAGCTTTTCTACCTCGTCTCGTATGTTTTCGCGTATGTAGTCGATTATTCCTCGTGGAAGTTCCGGATAGTGGTCGGCTAGTTCTGTTTCCTCTGCTTCTTCAGGAAAGGCCTCCTGTCTTACGCCGATGTGGAAGCCTCGATTTCCTGAGAATTTTACTGAGATATGGTCTATGCCGTGATGCTGTATTTCCTGTATTACGAGCTGTGCTACTTCCTTGGATAGTTCAAAGCTGTGATCGCAGTCGATATCGATTACTAGGTCCCAGCCGGTTCTGAGGTCGTTCAGGTTGCTGACTTTATCGATTAGAAGAGGGTTTCTCCAGTGTTCAACTGATGCATGGAATGCTATTGCACCATCTTCAACAAGCTGTGTGAAGTCGCCTGGAAAGTTGATTGCATCAGGGCGTTTTCCGTAACCCTGCGGGTATGTAGGAGCAATTTCTCGGTACTGGCAGAGTTCTACTATCTTTTCTACAAGCTCTTCCTGCTGGTAGTACTGCCTTATTTTCCAGTCTTGTGGTTTCTCCTGTTCCCCCATCTGTTTAATTCACTTTAATTTGTGAAAAGGTAAAAAGCCGTTTGATACACTTGGTTTTTTCTGCTGCACGTATTGGCCGCTGATGCCGTAGAAAGCAGTAAATTAAAGGTAAAGAAAGGTTGAGAAGGAAGTTTAATCTTCCTCGATTCTTGGTGCGAGAACAAAGCTTAGATTGGCTTCGTCAGGGATAACGAATTCAAGTCGCATTGGGAAGTCCTGTCCTAGTTTCATTGTTACCTGTTTGGACAGTTTCTTTCCACCAATCATCTTGGATAGGTAGTCTAGGCTGAACATGGATTTGGCTTCTCCGCCTTCTAGTTCAAGTACTCCTGGTGAGTCGCCGGTGATTGTGAATGATGCGTCGCTCTGATCGCCTTCTGCGCTGATGTTGATTTTTTCGTCGTCTGCGGTTACTGTTACAGAGTCGGATACAACCATTGCGTCCTTGATGGCGCTTTCAAGCACTGATGTTTCCAGTTCTGCTTCGACTGTGAAGTCAAGTTGGTCTGTGCTTGGGATGTCGTCTTCGGAAAGGTTTAGTATTGGTAGTGAGAAGTTTCGTGTGGAAGAGCTTTCCATTGTGATGTGGAACTTTGAGTTTTCTTCATCAAGTTCGAAGGTTAGTGTGTCGTCGCTGTTTGCTCTTCTGAGGATTGAGTAGAAGTTTTCTAGGTTTAGCCCGACTTTGGTTTCTTCGTCAAGTTCGTAGCTGTCGAATACGTCTTTTTCTATTTTGAAGTCGACTAGTCCGACCATTGCTGGATCTGCTGCGACTAGTTTGATTCCGTCTTCCTGCAGCTGGAAAAGTCCTTCGCTGATCAGGTCGGATACGGTTTTCATGGAGTCTTTGATGAGGCTTACTTCTTCTATTTCTGCTTTGAACACTGAAAACACCTATTGTTATTGAGTAGTGTTAACAACTTTTTTAACTTTGTTGTGGAGTTCGGAGTCGATGCTAGAGAAGTCCTGCACGATCTCTCCCTGTACTTCAAAGCTGTCAGGAGTTGGCAATACTCTACCAAGAACGCGGATCCGATCCTGTTCCTCAACATCATCAAGTAGGTCTTCTTCTAGGAATACTTCTGTGCTTCCTGTTCCGTCGTCAAGTGTTAGTGAGTCTTCGGATTTGGAAAGTACTGTACCTACTATTCTTACACGGATATCGGACTCAGGTGATATATCTTCGATGTCCCGTGGTTCGGCTGCAGCTCTTCTCTGTCTTTCTTCTGGCATACTCAGAAAAACTCATCTAAATGTTTTAACTCTTCCCCGGATTTTCCGAAGTTTCAAATACCACCAGCTAGAAACTTTACCTAAATGGATCTAACTGGAAAGAAAGCAGAACAGGCAGCAGAAGGCGTGCAAAATATTTCGCAGCGCCTGGAGCAGCTGGAATCTCATCTGAACGCTGTAGACGATGCGGTGCAAGACAACCAGAATAAGATCCAGAATATTTCTGCTATAGAGGATAAAGTTGAGAATCTCAGGTCACAACTAGGAAGCTACTTCACAAATTATCATAACAGAATCAACACTTTAGAAGACGCCAAAGATTCTATGCAGCAGGATGTTGACAGTAACTCCGATCGCCTATCCGGTCTCGAGCAGATGAATATTAAGCTTGAAGATAGACTGGATGAGATTGAAGATAAAGTTAAACGGAATGAAGAGAGTTTAGAAGATCTTAAAACTAAAGTCGATGGTTTGAAAGAAGACATAGATAATCTAGATGCTAGAAGCGAACAGGAAGGGGTATCTGAATTCAAGGAGCAACTTGGCCAAAAACTTGACCGCACAAGGTTTACTAATCGTCAGAGAGCAGTTAATCACGAGATCAACAAATTAAGAACCTCTATAAATGCATTAGCGGATAGTATAGATGAAAATGATAAAATAGAGGTTGATGAATAACCTCTAACATGTTTCTAAGTATAGTAGGCTCTATATTAGCCTAGTCGTATTCTTTGTGGACATTACTGCACTCTGTACATCTATAAAATCGGGTTGGCGGTTCGTCTGATGCTCTTGTCTGTTCCATCCAGAATTCGCATTCCATGTTCCCACATTTGGGACACTCTTTCTCGGTAGTAGGGTTCATGGTTTCGCTGTCTCCTTCTTCGTTAACATTCAGCCGATCCATTGGATCGTCTTCTTTTTCTTCGGTTACTTTGTAATCTTCTTCGTTTGCTTCCTGAATTTCTCCGCAGTTGCGGCATTTCATGACAGTTCCGTCATCGGTTTTCTCAGAGACAAGCATGCCTCCACATTCGTCACAGAAGTCCATGGTTAGGAAGAATTATCGAGAAATTTTTTTATACCTATTACCTTAAACGGTTTCTTGGCATACTGGGTAGGTGTCAAAGAGTATAGGTTTACCTCCATTCAAACCAAGGAAGTCCATTGCTAGGAGCTTTACACCACCTAATCTTGGGATGCGGAAAATGGAGGTGCCGTATATCTGTTCTGGCTCAACGCGTTTCTCGAATGGTATCTGTTTCGGGTTATTGTCTCCTTTGGTCTCTAGGTAGGTCTCTTCTTTCTCTATAACGCGATGTACTACTGGTATGTCCATACCTGCTGCATAATTCAGCCGGATGTTAGTTCCTCTTGAAATTGTTTCTCCGATTTCCATGCGGACTGTTTCTCCTTCTATATCGAGTAAGGCGTATCCACCTTCCTCTGTTGACTGAGCTCCGATTAAAGTTATTTCTCCTGCTGCTGTTTCCGCGGAGGTGTTACTGCTATCAAGGTTTACTTTTTCTCCTCCTACTGATAGAACGGCTTGTTTATCCACATTGTAAACAACAATATCCTCCTCTTCTATTTGATCAAAATCTATGCCATTTACAAGCAATATATCGCCAACATTCAACGCGGGGTACATGGAACAGGAGACTACTGAAACGACAGGTCTTTCAGTTCCCATGACTGTTCCTGCGGTTTGAAGGCTACCGAACGCAAGTAAAACTGCTATAGTTAGGAAGAAAAACGTATCCAGATATTCTGTGGCTTCTTCAGGTATTATTTCTGGATCCATCAATAAAGAGAAGATAGGTAAGAAGTTACTTTAAACTGTTCAAATCTGGCTCTGAAGCTCGTCAACCCAGTCCTTAGCTGTCTCTACTGCCTGATTGAGGTCGTCTTCAGGTGTGTCGGATACTACTACAAGGTTTGATTCGTCGCCCAGCGGGTGGCCTTTGTCGTATCCAGCTTCGCTCCCGTTCTGCCATAGAGCTTTACGTACAAGGTTTGCTACAGTATGGTTTCTATCCATGTCGATGATAAGCCTGTCGTCCTTTTCTACAGTTGTAATGTCCATAGTATAAGTTTGTCAATCCTCCTGTTCTGCTATTATAATATCCACTTCGATTTCTTGGCTTGCCTCGGTATGGAAGCCAAAAGTCGGTGGAAGCGACACCGTGTAGCCTTCAGTAGCTACAACTCTAAAACCTGATTTCTCTACAAAATCTTTTATAACTGAACGCTTACCGTGTGGAGAAACTGCATAAACCTTAGAACCTGTTTCAACAGCTTTCTGCCAGAACTTCATCCCTAGCTCGCTGTGAACAGAAAACGGAGGGTTCATCACAACGGTGTCAGAATCTAACTCGATACTCTCAACATCCTTGTTTAATATACTGAATTCTACGCCAAACGTTTCTCTATTCTTTTTCAAGGATTTAATAGCTTCTTCATCCTTTTCAATAGAAGTAACCTTTCCGTTAAGAAGAGAGGCTCCTATAGAAAGAATCCCTGTACCTGCGCCCAGGTCGACAACTTTCTTTCCTTCGATATCGCCTTGCATATATGCAGTATGCAATAAATCGGCAGCGAGGCTGGCAGGGGTAATATACTGTTCCAGCTTGACTTTAGGATTCTCAAAGTCTTCTACTTTTGAAAGCTTACGGGCTAAGTGGCTTTTCCTCACAGCGAACAAATTTCCGACAGTACTGATTTAAGATTAAGCAAGCCATACCCGAAAAGTAATGTCCGAGTACGAAGATCTATCCCGAGAAGAACTTATAGAATTGCTTCAAGAGCAGGAAAAACAAGATCAGGTGGTTTTCTTTGAACCACAGAGAGAGATAATAGTATCTGAACCTGGAGAAGAAACACTTCATGAACTTTCAAGCATAGCACACATGGAAACATCTTCCGAGAGTCATTACAAGTTCCAGGTTCGGGAAATGGACGTATGGAACTCGGATAGATCTCTTGAAGAGATGAAAGAGGCATATACACGTATAGTAGGAAATTATCCAAGCTTTCTGGAATGGATTGAAAGAACATACGAGCGCCAGGAAATCTTCTCAATTGAACACAAAGGACGTTACCATGCTCTTGAATCCACGGATGCAGAAAGAATGGAGTGGGCGAGAGGAATAGACAAGGTAAGAAAGAACCTGGCAGTAGATCTATCAGATACTTCTTCAAGAATAAAGATGGGGTCAAAGGCCAGAGCAGAGATCAAGGAAGCACTTCTTAAGAAAGGGTATCCGGTAGAAGACAACTCCAAGTTCCGAGAAGTCGACGAGAAAATTGGGTGCGATCTTACAATCGATCTCAGAGAATATCAGCAAGAATATGTTGATAAAGCATACGACGAACGCGCAGCCGTTCTAGCCAACCCTGCAGGATCCGGTAAAACAGTTACGTCTATAGGATTGATGGCAAAGATCGATGCTCCAACACTTGTTCTTGTACCGCAGAGATCGCTTGTAAACCAGTGGAAACGAGAAATACTAGACAAAACAACGCTCACAGAGGATCAAATTGGTGAATACCACGGCGGCCAAAAGAAAATGAAAGATGTAACTATAGCAACCTACCACATGGCTGCAGAAAAAACGTCATTGTTCAGAAAGGACTGGGGTCTAATCATCTTCGACGAAGTACACCATATTCCATCCAAGATGTTCAGAAAGACCGCAAATCTCCAGTCGACGCGTAGAATCGGTCTATCAGCCTCTCCTGTCCGAGAAGACAATAAGGAAAGAGAAATATTTGCTTTGATAGGAAAAGAAATCGGTGGAGAATGGGCTCGCTTCTTCCAGGAAGGACACGTTGTTAAACCGGATGTAGAGCTACGTTTCGTTGAGTTTGAATCCGACTACTACCGTAACAAGTACGAACAGGCTTCAGGAATCAAGAAAGCGATTGTAGCTTCGAAGAATCCGGCAAAGATCCCGCTTCTGGAGAAGCTTCTGGAGAAGCATGAAGGGGATAAGACAATTATCTTCTGTGACTGGATCGATCAGGGAGAACAGATTTCCGAACAGTTCGATATTCCTTTCGTCTCAGGAGAAACAGAATTCGAAGATAGAGAGGACTACTTCCAAAAATTCCGGGAAAACGAACTCACAACACTTATTGTATCAAGAATTGGAGATGAAGGGCTTGACCTTCCTGACGCAGAGATAGGAATTGTTATGAGCGGACAAGGAGGAAGCCGAAGACAAGCAACACAGCGAGCAGGACGAGTAATGCGACCATTCGGAGATGCACAAGTCTATATGATAGCGACGAAAGGAAGTAATGAGGAAGACTTCGTCAAGAGACAGGTAGAATTGCTGAAAGAAAAAGGAGTTCCTGTAACTATCAAAGAATAAGGTTAAACAGCTGTCTGATAAAAGATCCCTATACTTTCTGGGTGAAAATACCTGGTGCTGAATTAAAATCAGGGCCTATAACAGGATACTTGTTGTAAGAGAAGTAATCCCCGAGCTGAAGTGGCGTTCCCGAAGTCTGCTCGGTTATGGATATTGATGGACACTATTTCGTTGCAAAAGGTAATTCTGCATGTTACGTCCAATAAAGTGGTTCTTCAGAATTTTACGGATTCTGAATAAGTTGATTTTTCAAACTACTTCAACCAATTTTAGAACATGACGCTAATTAAAGCAGAAAATCTGGACAAGA
Organism: Colwellia polaris; assembly: GCA_047617785.1. Classification (GTDB taxonomy): domain Archaea; phylum Nanohalarchaeota; class Nanosalinia; order Nanosalinales; family Nanosalinaceae; genus JBEQAZ01. The sequence goes on from JBLGBK010000003.1 coordinate 36,918, forward strand.
CCTTCCGCATCTACAACCAGGGCGAAGGAATCCGCGGATACCTCAAATCCTTCATCAGTAGAGATTACGAAGAAATACATGCAGTAGAAGATCTCAACCTGCAGATAGATGAAGGTGAGATGATAGGATATATTGGTTCAAATGGGGCAGGAAAAAGCACAACAGTCAAGATGCTGACTGGTATACTAGAGCCATCTTCCGGTAATATAGAAGTAGATGGTCTAAATCCAAACAAAAACCGGAAGAAGAATGCGATGAATATCGGAGTTGTATTCGGCCAAAAAACACAGCTCTGGTGGGACCTACCCGTTAAAGAATCATTCAAACTTCTGAAAGAAATTTACGAAGTCGGCGATCAAGAATACGATAAGAGAATAGATGAGTTCGACGAAGTTCTCCAGCTTTCTGATTTCTGGGATCAACCTGTTAGAAAACTGAGTCTTGGTCAGAAGATGCGTTGCGAGCTAGCAGCAGCATTCCTTCACCACCCGAAGATCGTCTACTTGGATGAACCGACTATTGGTCTCGACGTAGCGGTTAAGGAAAGGATAAGAGATTTTATCCGTAAAATGAACCAGGAAAAAGACATCACGGTAATGTTGACAACGCACGATATCGGTGATATAGAAGATTTGTGTGACAGAATTGTTGTTCTTGATAAAGGCAAGAAAATATACGACGGCCAGCTAGATGACTTAGTAAATCGTTTCTCCTCTAGAAGGCTTGTTCTAGAGACGGATGATACTATAAAGATAGAAATCGACGGTATAAAGGATATTCAGACGCCTAACGGCAAAACAGAGATAGTTTTCGACCGTGAAATAATTTCCGCCGCTGATCTGATGAAAGAAGTGCTTGACAGATATGATGTCAGCGACTTCCAGATTAAAGAACCAGATATTGAAGCAGTAGTCAAGAAAATCTACAATGAAGGACTGGCTGAGGAATAAAATGTCCAAGATAAGGAAATACTTCGAATTTGTCCGCATAGGATTCAGAGAATCAACAGCATATCGATTTAATGCTGTTATGTCTTTAGTAGCATCAATTCTCTACTTGATAATGGTTTATGCCATCTGGACAGCGATAGATGCAGGAGGACAACTTGCAGCCAGTCTAACCGGGGTTCTTACATATATTCTACTCGGACAGGTTGTATCTAACTCTGTTTTTATTGACGTAGAAAGTTTCATGTCCGAAAGAGTCAGAGAAGGAACTATAGTGAACGAACTGAAGCGTCCTGTCTCGCTCAGGCTTCAGGTATACTCGTATCTCGTAGGAAAGTCAGCTTTCAACATCGTAACAAAGGGCCTGCCAGTCCTGATTATCGGCTTCCTTTTCATCAATATCCAGGCTCCATCCTTAATGAACGCCTTGGCATTTGTAGTCTCGCTCATATTGAGCTTTAACCTCGTATTCGCATTTTCATTCCTGACCTCAATGTTGGTTTTCTGGACAGAAATTGGTTGGGGGATCAGAGCAATGCGTACAAACATACAGGACGTATTTTCAGGGGTTCTATTCCCGCTTTATCTGCTTCCTGTAGGGCTAGTATCGTTCTTCGATATACTACCTTTCAAGTGGATGGCAGACGGACCGATACAAATTTTCACCATGGAAGCAACAGGAGCGGAGGTAATCCGGATTTTTGGCCTCCAGTTATTCTGGATTTTTATAATGTCAGTTCTAGGAGAACTAGCCTGGCGAAAAGCTAAGACAAAGTTAACGGTTCAAGGGGGATAAAAAATGATTAAAGACAAATTAGCGGTTGTAAAGAAATACCTCAGTATCTACTGGTATTACTTCAAACAGTACTGGAAAACACGACTTGTCTACAAGGGAGACTTTGCCGTAGGATTTATCGCACAGCTAATCAACCTCGGGGCATCTCTCGCTTTCCTGACTCTCCTCTTCACGCAAGTTGAATCACTCAACGGTTGGAGCTTCAACGAGATGCTATTTCTCGCAGGGGTTGGAGGATTCATCATGAACTTCCACCATGTCTTCTTATTCAATATGTTCAGTCTGGAAGACTACATCGTCGAAGGACGCATGGACAGATTCCTAGTAAGGCCGTTAAGCCCTTTATTCCAGGTATACGCTGATGACGTCTCAGACAATAACCTGTCCAAGCTGATAGCTAACTCTGCATTAATTATCTACTCGGCAAACCAGATGGGGCTAAATCTGCTAACGTTTTCAAACGTCGCATATGGGGTAGCCGCTCTTGTATCGGGAGTTCTGGTTTTTGCAGCAGCTTACATGGCATTTGCTACAACAGGTTTCTGGACGGGAAGATCAAGAAGCGCTATCTGGCTGATATTTCGGCTAAGCGAGTACCGGCGCTATCCATACAATATCTACAGCTTGCCGATCCAGATAATACTGGTTACAGCTATACCTATAGCCTTTGCTTCATTCTTCCCGGCAACATACTTCCTTGGAAAAGAAGGGTGGCAGATTTGGCAGTACGCATCTATAGCAGCAGGACCGGTTCTATACAGCCTGGCGCTGGCTTTCTGGAAGTACGGTCTCAGCAACTACTCTAGTACAGGGAGCTGACTACCCTCACTTATTAAACAGTTCCTTTCTTTTGCTTTTGCTACATGACAACATTTCACGAGTTTGTTTACTCGGAATTGGGGGAGCCAGATTCTCTTGATATTGTAGGTCTTGGACCTGCTGAAAGAGAGTATGATAATCAGTGGCTTTATGAGATGAATCGCAATTTTTCTCGAATAGACAGTCTTGATCAAGCAAGCGATTACTGGCTTGGTTTTGAGCAGGATGACCGAGATTATGATATTGAAGGAGATGTTTTCGAACAGGACTTCTACGATGCGATTCTGGATGGAGATGCAGCAATTCTTGTGGCTCCTAAGCCAACCATATACAGAGGTTCTGCTACAGAAGATAATTCGTATACGTCTAATTATGTCGAGTTAGGTGAACTTGCCAAAACTGGTCTTGACGCTGTACTAATGAGAAAGATTGATGAGGGCTTTGAAGCACTAACTCATCTAGAGTACAAGGATATGGCGGATAACTTCCGTGAGGGATTCCAGAAAAAGGAGCGTTCAATGCAGGAAATGGAGCCAAGAGACATGGCGAATGTAGTTCAGAATCAACCTGATATCCAAGCTACACACTTGAACTGGACTACTCAAGATGAAGAGGTAATTCTCGTTACTGAGAGTCAGAAACCACTTTCAACGCTTTGAAAACCAGGTAGAATACTTCAAACCTCATCTTCTGAAATCGAAGCAGGCAGTTCCATTAAAGAAAAATCTTGAAAAGTAAATAAAAAGTAGTAGAGAGGTCTTGACAGACCTCAAGTTTTTACTCGAATTTCTCGCTGTAAAGTTCTTGACTTCTCTCAATGGCTTCTTTAGCGTCTTCTGCGTCGCCCCAGCCTTCAATCTCTACTTCTTTCTTAGGTTCGAGGTTCTTGTATGTCTTGAAGAACTCTGCGATCTCTTTCTTCTTGTGCTCATTGACGTCTTCAAGATCTTCAACGTTGTTCCAGCGCGGATCTTCTGTAGGTACTGCGATGATGTTGTCGTCCTGTTCTCCGTCGTCGTCCATGTAGAGGATTCCAACTGGTCTGACTTCGATTACGCATCCTGGGAAAGTTGAGTGTGTGGTCAGTACGAGGATGTCCATTGGGTCGCCGTCTTCGTAGTAGGCTTGTGGGATGAATCCGTAGTCACCGGGGTACTGGATTGATGAGTAGAGTACTCTGTCGAGGACAACTGACTCTTTTTCTTTGTCGTATTCGTATTTGTTTTCTGTTCCGTCAGGGTTTTCGATTATTGCGTTGATTACATCCGGCGCGTCCGGACCTGTTTCGTAGTCCTGCCACTTGTTTACCATTTTGCTTCTAACCGTGGATTGGTTAGTTACACTTTTTTAACTGATTGTAGAAGGAGAATTAGAGAAAGATAAGAGAGGGGAATTTTGGTTTTATTCGTGGTTCTTGGTTGTAGCAGATAGTCTAATCATTGAGATATCTGTTACGTGGCCGCAGTTGCTGCAGACAACTTTAACCCAGTCGATATTAGGTTTATCTACTGCGTTCACATGTAGTTCGTTCCCACATTCTTCGCATTCAAGTGTCATGAATTTTGTTCTGCCTCGTCTCCCAGTTTAAAAACAGGTTCCCAACTATTTAAGCCTAACTTGAACTGAATAAAACACAGACGAAAAAGCACTTGGGTTCGTGGTCTAGCTTGGTTATGACACCTCCTTGACGTGGAGGAGATCCCCAGTTCAAATCTGGGCGAACCCACTACGCATTTGGGAAAGTAGCTCAGGGGTTAGAGCGCTGCGCTCATAACAACTTTTATGAGCGATGAGGGAGCAGGCGATTTCTGGATAGCCGGCTTTCCGATGATTAAAAACTCTTCCAGAATCATGTTTGTGAGAAACGCAGAGGTCCCGGGTTCGATTCCCGGCTTTCCCATATAGTTTTGACTTAATTAGATTTTATCGTAGCCATCATCTTTTTTTTTGTGTCTAGATAGAAGTAAATTTCCCTGAGCTAGATGAAGATATGTTCTAGCTGGTTTAATTTGGTTTTTGTACCAGGTTTTTCCCTCTCTGATAGGGGAACATTAAAATGCATGTATTTAGAATAAGTTGATATGGCAAGTAAAGAGGAAAAACTCGAGGAGCCTTTAAATGATCTGGACGATGTTCAAAGTGTAAATGGTGCTGCAGTTGTCCGACGAGATGGATTGTTAATTGCTTCTAATATGGGCGATGATATTAATGATGATCAGGTTGGTGCTATGACGGCATCTACAGTAGGGTCTGGAGAGACGGCAAGTGAATCACTGGAAATGGGAGATGTAGAAGCAGTAACAATCGAAGCAAAAAACGGAAAACTAGTCGCTACAGGAGCAGGAGACGAAGGAATCCTAGCAATACTAACAGACGACGACGTCAACATGGGACTAGTAAAAGTCGAAATGGAAAAAGCAACAGACAAAATCAAAAGAGTACTTTAAACCCTTTTTCTCCTTACGTTTCTATATCTGTATTTAATAGTATGAAGGAGAGGCAGAAGGATATTTTATTACCTTCTCCCTCTGGTTAAGTTTTCAGGCTTCGGCTCTTTGCGCCTTAGGAATACATTCTTTATGGCAGTAACCGTCTGATGACTTCAGGTAATCATCCCTCTTGAAAACTCTTTCTTGGCAAAGAGTGCAGAAACCTAGCCTTACAGATCTTAGTTTAGACATAGTTCGAAAATCCCCCGTCTCCCCTCGGGAATCAGTATTACTTTCTCCTTGCTTTTATGGATATATTTACAGCTCTACAATACTACTGTTGAGACAAAAACAGAGAATGAAAAAAGGTTTTTTAGGTCGTTAAATGCTGAAAAATTCTACTGATGGCCGTAGATAAACAGGTTCTCTTCTTCTTTGCGTACAAATCCGAAACGCTCGAACTGGACTATTTCATCTAGCGTGATTTCATTAGGTTCGATACGGCCTTCAGCTTTTCGACCGTCGGGCATCCACACGATAGATGTCTCAGATTCTTCAGGTGTCCACTGAACAAAGCTTATGTCTTGGTCGAGAGCTTCCTTGTAATCCTCTTCTACGTAGACTGCAGTTTGCTCGTCTTCAAACTCGATGGTGCATAATCCTTTCAGTCGAAGCTTTCCGTCATTTATATCCTTTCTATCAACATATACTGTGAATTCTCCCTCTTCTAAGTTGACGTCAGGGCTTCTGTAACCGCGGTCAACGTCAGGATGAATAGGGATCTTCGCTTCTAGATCTTCCGGAGCGTCTTCGACTGTTATCGCTACAGGTTCTTCTACAAAGAAGTATCGGTCGGCGTCTTCGTCAATTACTCGGGTGTTCTCCTTCTCTAGACTTTCAATACTCGCTTCGATATTGTTCTCTGTTACTCCCATATCAACGAAGAACTTCTGAATGGCTTCCGGCTGGAAGCCTCTTCTCTTTAACGCTCGCAGTGTACCGCAGCGAGGATCATTCCATCCTTCAAGCTCGCCATCTTCCACCATTTCTGCTATGGATGAGGTGGACATTGGAGCGGTGAAACCTGATACCTCTACCGTACCCCAGTATTGGATATACGGGTAATCCCAGTCAAGGTAATCGTAGATGTACTTCTGTCGCTTTGTAGATGCACGTAAATCTTTTCCACGGACAATGTGGGTGGTTCCCATGACGTGATCTTCAATAGCGCCTTGGAAGTCAAGCATAGGCCATACGCGGTACTTGTTCTCTGTAATAGGGTGGTTGGCGTTATCTATTATTCTAAATGCTACAAAGTCTCTTACTGCAGGGTTTTTGTGGTCCATGTCGGTTTTGATCTTGAGAACGGCTTCTCCTTCTTCAATACTGCCGTTTTTCATTTCTTCCCAGTTTTTCATTGCCTTTGAAGGAACTTGTTCTCGGTGTGGGCACGCTTCTCCTTCTTTTCTGTATTTCTGTCCTTCTTCCTGGCTGCAGAAGCAAACATATGCTTTGCCCATGTCAATTAGTTTTTCAGCGTACTCTATGTAGGTATCAAAATTCTTTGAGCTGTAACGTACTTCATCTGGTTCGTAGCCAAGCCATTTGTAGTCTTCAAGATACATTTCGTAGGCTTCTTCCATCGGACGCTTAGTAACGGGGTCGGTATCGTCGTAGCGAAGAATTAGTTTTCCGTCATACTTGTCTCTTAGCTCTCCGTTGACTGTCATTCCACGTGCGTGACCGAGGTGAGGCGGTCCGTTAGGATTTGGTGCGAACCGTACCACTACTTCGTCCATTTCCTCTGCGTTCGTTAGATCGGGCACAGGGTCGTGTTCTTTTTTCTCTGGTATATCGAATTCGTATTGTTCAAGTTCTTCTTCTTGTTCTTCTAGAGATAGCTGGTTTACTTCCTGGCAGACCTCTTGTGCTGTCGAAGTTACCTCGCCTTTATCATCAAATTCCTCTTCTGCGAATATCTTTCCGATTACTGCTCCAGGGTTGCATTCGCCGCCGTGCTGGACAGCGTTTCTCAAAGCGTATTTCCGTGCTATCTCTTCTAAACTCATACAAGAACTTTATGAGGTAAAAATTTCTATAAAGTCAGTGGTTAGTTTTCCTATCATTATTGGTCTCGTATTAAAGTCCATTTCTTCTCGACGTCGGAGTTGTTTATAACACGTAGATTTCCGTCTTCTAATTCTAGCCGCGACTTCCTGAGCCCGACATTAGTTATCTCTCCTTTTAACCCGTCAACCTCGACGAAGTCCCCGTTGTTGAAGTCCGGATCTTTCGCTAGGTAGACGCCTGCAACTGTGTCGGATAGAACGTCCTTTAACGCGAATGATACACCTAGAGCGACGAATCCGGCTGCTGTTCCAAGTGCTGCGGCGATTTCGCTGAATCCAAGGATGCTTAGGGTGATGAGTGTTGCTGAGAACCATAGTAGTCCTTTAGATATGCTTTCCATAAGGTTCAGGATTGTTTCTTCCTCGAACTTGTGGGACAAGATATTATGGATAACTTTTCCGCCATAATTTATTGCCAGACTGGCAAATACCAAGAAAAGTGCTGCGGCGATTATGCGTGCGCCTACAGCGGTTAGAACAGCTTCCGAGATCATACGTTCTTAATTTCTTCCTGTGTCTTTTACTTCTGTCGGTCGGCAGAAAAAGAAAGTTTGGTAGTATATATGATTGTTTTTAACCTCTCGTATTTTTAACCAGTAGTTTGTATAACTCGGTTATGGATGAACTCAAAGCTTCGATGATTATTTTGGCTATACTTGCTATCGGTTTTGCTGCACTAGGTTTTCTACCTACTCAGAATCAGTCAAAAGTGGTTTTCCAGACCGGATCTCTTGATTCAGCAGTAAAAGTTGAGGTGGCTGATAACAGTTCTACGAGGGCGAAAGGCTTGATGAATAGAGAATCGCTTTGCAGAAGATGTGGTATGATCTTTGTCTTTGAGAATGCCGAACAGCGTGCTTTTTGGATGAAGAACACGTCGATACCGCTGGACATAATTTTCATATCGGAGGATAGAGAGGTTATCAATGTCGAGCAGGCTGATCCTGAACCGGATGTAGCTGATGAGAATTTAACGCTTTACAGAAGTGATGAACCTGCAAAGTATGTTGTTGAAGTTAATCAGGGATTTGCTGAAGAAAAAAGTATAGAGGAGGGAACGAAAGTGTTGTTCCGCTCTATTCCTCTAGATCAATAACGCTTTGGTTCTCGCTTATGAAGATGTCTTCGTTCAGTGTGTAACCTTCTTGTCGAGCAAGCTCTACGTAGCTTCCAAGCTTCTGGATGTGCCCGTGGCTTGGAATGATGTTGTCGGGGTCGAAGAACTTGATGAAGTCTCTGTGATCTTCTTTCTTTGCGTGTCCGGATGTGTGGACGTTTTTGTAAAGTCTTACGCCCTGTTCCTTCATCTTTTTCTCTAGGTTGTATCTGTTTGCTCTTGTAGGCGGTGTTGGAATCGTTCGGCTGGAGAAGATTACGTGATCTCCTTCCTTGAACTTGAATGGGTATGTCTGAGATGCGACTTTGTCCATCTGTGCTCCAGGTTCTCCCTGGTTTCCTGTCGCAACGATTAGCCATTCTTCTCTTTCTCCGTCTACCCGGTCCATTAGCTCCTTACATTCATCGAAGTAGGAAACCATCTTGACGTCAGAGAGATCGATCAGATCAAGCTTCTCGGCTGCTTCTGTGTATTCTCTGAGGCTACGCCCCATAAATGCTACCTTTCTTCTGCCATTGTTTGCGTCTAGAATTGAGTTTAGACGTGCTATCTGACTGGAAAATGTTGTTACGAATACTGCACCACCTGCGTCGTAGCAAGCGTTCAGTACGTTGTCGAGCTCTACCTGAACTGCTTTTTCAGGCTTTACTCTTCCAGGTTCGTCTACAGAGGTTGTTCCAGGAACCATTACTCGGACTCCTTCTTCTCCTACTTCCTTGAGTCTTTCTGAGTCGGTGTTCTTTCCGATTACTGGACTTCGGTCGAACTTCATGTCGTTTCCGTAGACAACATTCCCTTCCTCTGTCCGAAGAAGTGATAGTGTTGCGTCTGGTATACTGTGATTGACATGCAAGAATTCAAGAGACTTTTTGGAATTGATTTCGTATTTGTCTCCTGTTTCCAGTTCAACAAGTTCGTTGTTGATGTTCTTCCGATCTCCTTCCATCCCGTTCTCGATAATCTTCTTTGTGAACGGGGTACATAGGATTGGTGCGTCGTACTGTCCTGCAAGTTTTGGAATTGCTCCTACGTGGTCAAGGTGTCCGTGGCCGATAACGATTGCCACGACGTTCTTGTCCATAATCTGTTTGTCTTTAGGAATTGCTCCTGTTTCTAGGGTTTGATTTGTGGTTAGTTCGTCGATTTGGTCTTCTGCGGCCACGACCTCTTCCATATCATAACCCATGTCGAAGATGACGACTTCTCCGTCATCTGTTTCGACTGCGGTCATGTTCTTTCCGATTTCTTCGTAGCCTCCAATTGTGTGTACTTTCATAAAGTGAGAAATTCACCTGAAATTTTGAAGTCTTTATAACATGTATCATAAATGAGACTCTTTTAAATCCCTCCTCGATTTCGGCCGGTGGAATACTTAAGACTTCCACTAACTCATACAAACTGTAGATATGTACTCCGATCAAATCCAGCAACTTCTCGACGAAAAAGATATCGAAACCGGAGACCGGATAAAAGTAAATAAGCGTGAAGGCGTACTGATGCCGAAACCGGAGACTGGCGATGAAAGTATAATTAATCTCAAGCTGGAAAGCGGGTACAATATAGGTCTTAAACCAGAAAACATCGAACTAGTTGAGAAGAAATATGTAGAGGACAGCGAACTAGAGGAGAAAATTACATACAGCGATGATAAGAAGGATATCTTACTTCTTCATACAGGAGGTACAATTGCATCAAGAGTTTCCTATGAAACTGGTGGCGTAAAGGCCTCTTTTGAGCAGGAAGATATGGTACAGATGTACCCCGAGGTTGTAGAGGAAGCCAACATTCACTCAGAAGTGTATGTAGGGAAGATAATGTCTGAAGACATGGAGCCAGGTCACTGGCAGGGACTAGCCCAAAAAATAGATGAGGTTAAAGATGAATACGATGGAATAATAATCGGTCATGGTACCGATACTCTCGGCAGCACGGCAGCAGCTCTGAACCTGATGATGAAAGGACTGGATACTGGCGTCCTTATTGTAGGTTCACAGAGATCTTCTGACCGGCCAAGTACTGACGCAAGAATGAATATTTTCTGCGCCACCAAATTCCTCTCCGAAACTGATTTCACAGGCATAGGTGTCTGTATGCACAAGAACACGAGCGACGACATGTGCTCGATTCTTCCCGGAGGAAAAGCAAGAAAAATGCACACCTCAAGAAGAGATGCTTTTGAGGCGATAAATTCTGAAGAACTAGCTACTGTAGACTACCAGACAGGAGAAATAAACTATGAGGAAACTGAAGAGAAGAGCAAATACGAACTAAGAACGGACTTAAATGAAAATGTAGGTTTCCTTAAAGTGAGGCCTGGATTTGATCCAGAAGAACTACAGTTCTACATAGATCAAGACTATGACGGTGTAATTATTGAAGGCACAGGTTTAGGCCATATGCCGATCAGTGCATTCGATGATAAAACTCAGCATCATAAAGAGATACAAGAGAAACTAGAGGAGCTAACGGATAAGGCCCTGGTTATCATGAGTTCCAACTGCATCCATGGCCGAGTAAATATGGATGTATACGACAACCAGGTAAAGGTTAAGAAGAGAGGAGTATTTGAATCAGAAGACATGCATCCGGAACTAGCCTACGTCAAACTTATGTGGTCTCTAGGCCAGGCCGAGGATAGCGAGGAAGCACTAGAAATTTTCCAGAACAACGTAAACGGAGAAATAAATGAAAGGACTCCCTACGTAGAATAACAGGGTTTAAACGATGGATAAAGACGAATTTGATGCAAAAGCAGAGAAGTTTCTAGACGATGGAAACCAGGAAAGAGTTAGAGATATTCTCAGAGAGTACGCTATGTGTATAGCATTCGAAGAGGACAAAGAGCTTGATAACCCTACACATCTTCTTGACTCGGTTGTTGATATTTCTACAGTGAACGACTTCACAGAATACCGTGTTGCAAAATCGCTTATACGCAACGAAATCAAAAGAGGATCAATATGACGCAGCTTTACGGTGTTGCTGGCCTGCCTCTATCAGGTAAAACCACTGTAGCCGGCAAGATGCAGCAAAATGGCTTCAAAAAAGTCGACATGGGTGATGTCGTAAGAGAAGAAATGGATAAAAGAGGAGTTCCAGCTGAGGAAACAGGAGATTTCGTCTCCGCTCTAAGAAAACAGAATGGTATGGCTGCTATAGCAGAACTTACGCTTCCATATGTTGAAGAAGTATTACAGGAAAACGAAAAAGTGGTTATCAGCGGTATGCGAAGCTGGATGGAAAAAGAATGCTTTGAAAAGAATCTTAGCGAGCAATTAAATATAATTGCAGTATGGGCATCTCGAGAAACACGTTTTGAAAGACAGGAAGGTCGTGGAAGAGAAGAAGATCAGGTAGTAAAGCTTGAGGAAAGAGATGAACGTGAGATTGAGCACGGTGCTGCCAAATTAATTACTTTAGCAGATTATCTTCTCGTTAACGAGTTTGATAGTCTAGAAGGTTTTGAGCAGGAAGTAGAAAATGCTTTACAAGAATTGGAGGTAAAATAAGTACTATGGATTACGAAAATCTCGGCTTTAAATGTGGGATCGAAATACATCAACAGCTAGCAACAGAAACCAAACTCTTCTGCAACTGTCCAGTTGACATGGAAGACGAAGAAAAGGACTTCCAGGTTAGAAGGCAGTTAAAATCGGTCGCAGGAGAAAGCGGAGAACGAGACGAAGCCGCAGAAGTTGAATCAGAAAGCTCAAACATATTTTTGTACAACTACTACGCAAGAAACAACTGCCTGGTTGAACTAGACGAGGAACCGCCGCATAAACTCAATCAGGAAGCACTTGATACAGCATTAACCTTCGCACGAATGATAGGTGCTAATATACCAAGTGAAATTCAGATAATGCGTAAAATAGTGGTTGATGGCTCCAATACGTCAGGATTCCAGAGAACAGCGATGGTAGGGCTTGATGGCGAACTAGAAACAGAGACGGGAAAAGTAGCTATCGATGATATTGAACTTGAAGAAGAGTCAGCAGGAATTCACAGCAGAAGCGCAGAAGAATCAGTATACGACCTCAATCGACTAGGAATACCGCTAGTCGAAGTAGGAACTGATGCATCAATCCAGAATCCAGAACACGCACGCGAAGTCGCAAAAGAACTCGGAATGCTACTACGATCAACAGGCAAAGCACGTAGAGGAATAGGAACAATCAGACAGGACGTCAACGTATCAATAGAAGACGGTGCACGTGTCGAAATCAAAGGATTCCAGGATGTAGAGAACATCGATAACTTGATTGAATTGGAAGTAACACGTCAGAAGAACCTTGTTGAACTAGGCCAAGAACTTGAAGAAAGCGAAGTACTTGTAGACAACGTAACACATCTTTTCGATGACTCAGATAACGAAATACTATCAACAGTACTAGGAAATAATGGGGAGGTCTACGGCTTCAAACTGCCGCAGCTTGAAGGTAAGATGAAACAGATAATCTCGGGAGACCGATACCTAGCCAAAGAACTAGTCGACTATGGGAAAAAATATGGAATCAACGGACTAATTCACACAGACGAAGATATAGAAGGCTATGGGCTCGAAACAGAGTTTAAGGAGCTTGCAGATACCTTTAAACGAGAAGACGGGGATGTCCTCGCGATAATGGCGGGTCCAAAACAGAAGGTAAGAGCAGCCGCCAAAGCAGTTCGAGACCGAGCAGAAAAGATTTACAGAGGAGAAGTCCCTGAAGAAACACGCAACGCGGAACAGGACTTCACATCAACGTACCTCAGACCTCTTCCGGGAAGCGCACGAATGTATCCGGAGACAGATATACAACCTGTCAAAATAACAGATGAAGAAATAGGAAAGATCGACCATAATCTGCCCGATACGCTAGAAGAACGCAGAGAAAAGTATGCGGAAGAAATCGGTGAAGAACTGGCCATACAGATCACAAGCAGCAGGAAGCTCAACACGTTTGAAGAACTCAAAGAGAGTCACGATATGAAGAATGCTGCAAATCTTCTGGTCAACACTCTTCCACAGCTGGAAGATGACGGGGTGGCGGTTAATAGGCTTTCCACGGAAGATCTTAGCTATCTCCTGGACGCTCTTGAGAGCGATGAAATAAAGTCAGGAGAGTTAGAGAAGGCGGTAAGACTTTCAGTTGAATCTGGTCCTGAAGAAGCAGTTGAACGGATACAAGAGAACAGGGTGAGCGAAGATGAAATACGTGAAGCAGTTCAAGAAGTAATCGATGAGAAACAGGACATGATTGAAGAACAGGGCGAGCACGCGCAGGGAGCTTTGATGGGATTAGTAATGCAGAAGGTTGAGGCCGACGGCTCAACGGTTTCAAGAATTCTATCCGAAGAACTGCAAGAGCACCTGTAAACCGATTCAAAACCGGTTTCAGTCAATCTTTTAAATTTTAACATACTTCTATTAAAACAAGTTCTACATTCTATTCAAGAGGTGTAAAAATAAACAATGCCAGGATTCGGAAACAACCCGGTTTTCATCATGTCTGAAGATGCCGAGAGGCAGCATGGTGAAGACGCACAGCAAGAAAATATCGAAGCATGCAAAACCGTAGGAAACTCAGTAAGAACTACTCTAGGTCCAAAAGGAATGGATAAAATGATGGTCGACGGAGTAGGAGACCTAGTAGTCACCAACGACGGTGTAACAATACTAGAAGAAATGGATATTCAGCATCCAGCAGCCAAAATGATGGTAGAAGTCGCACAGACCCAGGAAGAAGAAGTCGGCGATGGAACCACCACTGCAGTAGTTCTCGCAGGGGAACTGCTCAAACAGGCAGAAGATCTGCTGGATCAGGAAATCCATCCAACAATAATCACACAGGGATACCGACTCGCGCGAGAAAAAAGCATCCAGGTGCTTGAAGACATCTCAGAAGAAGTAGATATCAACGATACTGAAACACTGGAGAAAGTAGCCAAGACAGCAATGACAGGCAAGTCAGCAGAAAGTTCACGCGACTACCTCTCAGAAATCACAGTCAGCGCTATCAAACAGGTAGCAGAAGAGAAAAATGATAGCATCCTAATTGACAGAGACCAAATCAAGGTTGAAAAACAACAGGGAGGTACAATCGACGATACAGAACTTGTAGAAGGAGTAATTCTCGATAAGGAGAAAGTGCATAGTGGGATGCCTAACACAGTTGAAGACAGCAATATAGCGCTTCTCAACACTGCAATCGAGGTCAAGGAGACAGAAACAGATGCAGAAATCAATATCTCCGATCCAAGCCAGATGAAAAACTTCGTAGAACAGGAAGAAGAACAATTGAAGGAAATGGTTGAAAAACTGGATGATGCAGGAGTAAACGTAGTATTCTGCAAGAAAGGAATCGATGACATCGCCCAGCACTACCTCGCCAAAAGAGGGATCCTCGCATTCAGAAGAGTCAGCAGCGGCGATCTAGAAAAGCTAAGCAAGGCAACAGGGGCAAATATCCTCACAAGCTTAGAAGATATCCAGGACTCCGATCTAGGAACAGCAGGAACAATTGAACACCGAATCGTCGGAGGAGACTCCATGACATTCGTCTACGACTGTCCAGAAGCCAAATCCGTCTCCATCCTCATCAGAGGAGGAACAGAACACGTAATTGATGAAATTGAAAGGGCAGTAGAAGACGCAATCGGCGGAGTAAGCTCAGCTCTACAACACGGAAGAGTAGTCGGTGGAGGAGGAGCAACAGAAGTAGAACTAGCACGAGAACTTCGAGACTACGCAGACAGCGTAGGTGGAAGAGAACAGCTAGCAATCAACGCATTCGCGGACGCAATGGAAGTCATCCCACGAACACTCGCAGAAAATGCAGGTCACGACCCAATCGATACACTCGTCGACCTCAGAAACAAACATGAGAAAGGAGAAGTATGGGCAGGAATCAACGTAACAACAGGAGAAAGCGATGCCCTATTCGATCAAGGAGTAGTAGAACCACGACAGACCAAGACACAGGCAGTACAATCCGCCAGCGAAGCAGCAGAAATGATTCTCAGAATCGACGACGTAATCTCTGCATCAGGATTTGACAGCGATGGTGGAGATTCAGGAGGACCTCCAGCTGGCGGCCCAGGCGGCGGAATGCCTGGTGGCGGCATGGGAGGAATGGGCGGCATGATGTAAAAACCGTCTCAACACCCTATATCTTTCTTCTATCTATATTTTTCTTTCATCTATTCTCCATTGGTTATAAATACAGGCTCCGGGAATATTGGAATACAAGAGGTTTTCTAAAAACATGTCAGACCGATCAGATAACGAGGTTGAAATAAACCACGGTAACGGCGATGATTACGAAGTTGTCCCTGTAGGACCAATCAAGAAACTGGAAAGAAGAATTGACGAGATGGAGCAACAAAACCAACAGGGAGGCGGTGCTGCCGGAGATCGTATGGTCAGCGATATGATGGAAATAATGAAAACTAACCAGAAGATCGTCAACGACATGACTGAGTCAACACACGAACTGAAGAACTCGGTAGAAGATCTCACACACAAAATGGATGAAGTAGTAGATAACATGAACAGCTTCATGGATCTTCTTACAGAGGCTTCTGAAGTAGATATGGAAGGAGAAGTCATGGGAGACATGGAAAGCCGAATCTCCAAAGCAATCGGCGACGAAATGCAAGACGTAGCTGAGGATATTAAACAGTCTAATCAAAAAGTCGTTGAGAATTTAGACAATATTAATGAGAGTTTGAGAAGAGCTTATGCTTCTCAGGATAGTCAAGATTTCTCGCCTCAAAATAGTAGTAACTCTAGCCCGTCGGGTTCTCCACAGAACCGGCAAAAATCTGCTAGCTCTTCATCGACTAATTCGGTTAATAGAGCTTCTCAAAGTTCGGGAAGTTCCCATCAGCGAAGTAGCAGCTCATCTATTCAGTCAACGTCAGGCAGTTCTACTCAGAGTCAAGGTTCGGGGAATGGTAACAGTGATTTAGGCAGTATAGGTAATGATTCTGACCGTATGGAAAAGTTGAAGAAGAAGTTTTCTGAAGAATGATGGATAGAAAAGGAGTTACTCCTGTAGTTGCAACAGTACTTTTGATATCTATAGGTATAGCAGCAGTAGGTACTGCCGGAGTTTTTCTCCAGGATATTGGAGATACTCTTAGAGAGAATGCTAACGATAGGATAGCAGGTGAGAACCGGATAGAGAATTCTGATATCTCTATAGAATATGCTTTTGAAAATGCTGACGGAGATATAGCTCTTGATGTTAGAAATACAGGTTCTACTAATTTAGAAGTTAAAGAAGATGGTGACGACTTATGGAATATCTATATTGAGGGGCGTCCTCAAGGCTCGTGGGAACTATCTGATACTGCTCTTGATAATTCGGATGATGTCGATTTATCGCCTCAAGAACAGCTCAGAATAGATACAAATGAAGACTATCCTTCTACGGGGAACTCTAAAAGGGTCCAGGTATCAGGAATTTATGAAACACAGTCATCAATAATTTGCTCCTATAATGACGATGGGAGCTGCTAGAGGCAGTAATGACTTAGTTATATAAACCGTTTAACACTATGAAATTTATAGAGAGATATTATGTTTGATATGAAAAATAGAAAGGGTATTACGCCCGTAATCGCGATTGTCCTACTCCTTATGGTTACAGTAGGAGCGGTCGGAGTGGTTTACACACAGTTCCAGTCACTTGTAGGTGATCCTGCAGATGAAGTGGGTAATCAGCAGCAAGTGCAGAACACAGAACTGTCAATCCGACCTTATCTCAACGACGATGATGATACCATCAACATCACGGTAGAAAATACCGGTGACGAGTCATTTGTCCTTAACGAGACAATGAGAATTACCTACGCTCCAGATGGAGAAAACTCTGGATTCGAGTATGGTAGTGCAGACGGTATTGGAAATCTTGTTGCCGCTGGAGGAACAACGCCTCTATGTCACAACGATGACACCACTATGGATCCTGGAGATACCGTAGACTGTAATACCGGTATTCAATATCCGGAAGCAACTTCGTCCGTAGGAATCATCATCGAGTTTAGAGGAGAGGAAAAATCTTGGTCAGAAACCTGTGATCCAGAGAATTCTGACTCGCTGACTTGTTAAAAAGTCGGATCTTATCTTTCCCCTTCGATTCTTTTTCCCCTTTATTTTATATTCGGTTAAGTGCCTACACTTACTGTATGAAGGTAGGCCAGACTCAGGCTGTAACTGCAGTAATTATTACAGGGATAACTCTAAGCGCAGTATCTGCGACATATATATGGGGTACTCCTATACTGGAGAAAAGACAAAGTCAGCAGCAGTTGGTCCAGACTGAAGACCAGGTCAGGTCTCTTTATCAATCAATTGATTCAATCAGTAATAGCGGTGAAGGTACTACAGAGACTTTAGAGTTTGATTTTTCAGAGGATGCAAATATTCGTTTAAACGAATCAGGCAATTATATTGAAGTTAGTACTTCTGCTAGTAGTTCTCCGTATGCTAAAGGTACGTGGTTCCTTTTGGAAGGTGAGAGGCTGCAAGGATTATCTATAGGCGAAGGGACTTACGCAAGACGAGGTCAAGATCAGCCAGGGGTTATAGCGTTAAGAGCTACTGGCGATAGCAATGTTCAGTTAAGTTATCGTGTTGAGTTCAGAAATATGTATACTGAAACTGCATCTGGAAATAGACTTGAACAAGTCGATCTGCAATCTGTACGAGGGGATACGGCTACTGGAGATACCGAGGTAGTTATTTCCAATGAAGGAACTGAGATAGATAGTGGTTCAGAAGCAGTAGACACAGAAACCGGAGAGACTATAGATCGTGAAAGAACTGTTGTAACTGTAGAGTTCCGGTAATATCTGAAGAGGTCGAGAATTTTGAAAGGACAGTATTTGGCCGTAGAATATATTTTTGTCATAGGTCTAAGTTTGATACTTGTTATAGCTTCGGTAGGTTTATTTAACGCCTATCGTGAGGAGGTTGTAGAGACCTCTATTGATGGTCAAACTGATATTGTTGCCTCCAAGATGAGCGTTCAACTGTATAATTTGAAGCAGCATGAACAAGGTACTGTTGAGAAGACTATTCAGTTACCGGAATCTATGGGTGATAGAGACTATGAAATTATTCTTGCTAATCCGTCGAACTTGATAATAGATATTCAAGGAGAAGAATACTCCTATGAATTTCCTTCACTTTCTGACTATGACTTCAGCGGTGATGCCGAAGGAGGAGACATAACTTTATACAAAAACAATAACCAGATAAGTATAGCAGGGTGAAAAAATATGAATATGCATGGAC
Organism: Colwellia polaris; assembly: GCA_047617785.1. Taxonomy (GTDB): domain Archaea; phylum Nanohalarchaeota; class Nanosalinia; order Nanosalinales; family Nanosalinaceae; genus JBEQAZ01. Next base: position 55,440 of record JBLGBK010000003.1, read on the forward strand.
TAGTTGAACGTCTTAGAAGAGTAAGGCACCCAGAGTGGTATGAGGAAGAGGAAGAAGAGAATACACATCAAGAAGGGGTAAGTCTTCCTGCACCAGGTAAGTTTTCACCGGAAATGGTCGATGAGGGAGAAGCCTCAGCTGACTTAACAGATGTTGACACCACATATCCTCTAGTACCAGAAGATCCGGATAAAGGCGAAATAGTCTATGCTTGGGCTCATATAAAATGGGATGAGGAAGCAGGAGAAGTTATATACCATATAATAGAACCTGAGCTTACAGAAGAGACTGAGAAAACTCTTGATAAGATAAGCCAAATTATGGAGAGAAGCTTCGATGTAACATTCAATGATATGGAGAGCCAAGAAGCAGAGGAATATCTCGAAGAGAAAATAGACATGATTGTTGATAAATATGATATCTCTATTGATGATGAGCAGCGAGAAGTAATCAGATACTACACTAAAAGAGACTTTGCGGGACTAGGCAAGCTACAACCGCTAATGAATGATACAGAAGTCGAAGATATATCTTGTGACGGGAGCGGCATACCGGTATATGCTTATCACCGAAATCCACGTTTTGGATCGGTTAAGACTAGTATAACCTGGGAGGATAAAGGTGAACTTGACGAGTTCGTCATGAAACTAGCACAGAGGTGTGGAAAGTCTGTCTCTGTTTCCAGTCCTTTACTTGATGGATCGCTGCCAGATGGTTCTCGTGTGCAGGCAACGTTAGCGACTGATATTGCCCGCAAAGGATCTAACTTCACCGTTCGACGGTTTACAGAGGATCCATTAACACCTATCCATATGATGGATTATGAAACTGAAAATGCCCAGATGCTTAGCTATCTTTGGACGCTTGTAGAACATGGAAAGTCTATACTTGTATGTGGAACTACCGGAGCAGGTAAAACTTCGCAGTTGAACTCTCTAAGTCTGTTTATCAAACCTGAAAAAAAGATTGTATCTATTGAGGATACTCCTGAGTTACGGCTTCCTCACGATCACTGGGTGCCTGAAGTCGCCCGTTCAGGATTCGGATCCTCAGCTGAAGAAGGCGGAGAGGTATCAATGGATGACCTGCTTAAGGAATCTTTACGTCAGCGACCTGAATATATTATCGTCGGAGAGGTTCGAGGAGAAGAAGCATACATACTTTTCCAGCAGATGGCAACAGGACACACAGGACTGTCTACGATCCACGCAGATTCACTTGACATGCTTATGGACAGGCTTACAACCGATCCGATCGACCTTTCTCCATCATTGATTGAGACATTGGATATGGTTATGCTGATTAAACGTATCCGGCGTGGAGGAAGCTACATCCGACGTATTACAGGACTTCATGAGATCCGAGGCTATGATGAGCGTACAGGTATTGATGAGAATCAGGTATTTGGATGGGATCCGGGAGAGGATGAGTATATTGTGAAGAATAACTCTCTGATTCTAAAGGATATTGCTGATCAGAGCGGTATGGATTACACCGATCTCCAGGATGAACTCCGTAATCGCCAGCATGTCTTGAGTTGGATGCAAGAGGAGCAACACAAACATTACCGAAAAGTTGGTGACATTATTTCACGTTATTATTCTAATCCTGAATCAATTCTGGAGAGAGTTGGGCAAACATTTAATTCAAATAAAGACGAATTAGAAGTCAAGGATGCTTAGAAAGTACGCCAACTTATGCTATAATTTAGTAGGCAGCTTTGTGCTTCCATATGTGGATCTTTTTGAGGGTTTAAGACCTCAAATATCGAAAGCAGATATAGAGGTATCGCTGCCAGAGTATGTAAGCTTGATGTTTGCTACTTCCGGATTTGTATCTTTGTTTATATTTTTAGTTGTTGGCACCCTGCTTCTGTTGTCTCAAGGTATTTCTGGCATAATATTAGCCTTAACACTTTCTATAGTATCTGGCGCGGCGACAATTATAGGTTTCTACATCTATCCTTCTTTGATAAAGTCAAGTAGAGCTTCTGAGATCCGAGACACTCTGCCTTTTGCTACTATGTATCTCTCTACCTTGGCCGGTACTGGTACTTCTTTACCGGAGATTTTCTCAAATCTTGCAGAGGTAGAGGAGTACGGAGAAGTTGCACGGGAGGCTGAGAAGATTGATAGAGATATTAAGACATTTGGTATGGATGCAAGTAAAGCAATTCAAAGAGCAGCTGAGAGAACCCCTAGTGAAGATTTTCGAGAGCTTATGTGGGGTCTTAACCATGTTTTGACGACAGGAGGAACTCTTAGAGACTTTCTACAGGAACGTGCAAGCCGTTTAATGGATGATTATGAAAGAAGAGTGGAAGAATTTGCAGATTCACTATCTTTATTGGTGGAAATGTATATTACTGTTGTAATTGTAGGTTCAATTGTATTTACATCAATGTCCGCAGTTATGACAACTTTTACAGATCTTTCTCCTAGTGTAATTGTAACAATACAGATGCTTCTTATCTTCTTTGGGCTGCCATTAATTTCAGGCATGTTCATACTTCTTGTACAAGGTCTATCGCCGGGTGGAGTACAATGATTGACTTTTTCCAAGACGAGAAACTGGAGGCAGGATGGTCTATTGAGGATAAAATCCTCTTTATATCAATTTCATTAGGTATTGTTCTTGTAGGATCAGGTCTCTTAACCTATGCTGCTTTAGGGCCGCAGCTAGGTGGTGCGATACTCATCTTTGGTTTAATAATGTCGGTCTTACCTTACTCTGGCTACTCGTTCTTGAAAAATAGGGCAATTAGGGAAATAGAAAACCAGTTCCCTTCATTTTTGAACGACCTTGCTGAATCTAAGAGAGGAGGTATGACTCTATTAAGAGCTCTCGAGTCAGCAAGAGAGTCTGACTATGGAAGACTGAATAACGAGATAGAGAAAGTTCATAACCAAATGACCTGGGGCGTGCCGTTTCCTGAAGTAATGGAAAGATTTTCCAGGAGAATGAGCGCTTCCTCAGTTGTTCAGCAATCTTTGTCTATCATTATTCAGAGCTTTCAGAGCGGAGGAAACATAACTGCTACTATTGAATCGGTCGCAGAGGATGCAGATCAACTTAGAGAAGTTATTCAAGAGAAAGATGCTCAGCTTAAACAACAGCTCGTTATCATGTATGTTATTTTCTTCCTGTTCATAGGAATAACAGTAGGAATATATTTCCTGCTTGGACAGCTGTTAGGTCTAGGTTCTCCAGATGCAGGAGCACTCTCTGGAATAGGAGAGGTAATAGGTAGCGGCGGAAACACTGATGTAAACTTCTGTAATGGCAACATACAAACAGCTACTCCGTTCTGCCAAACTGCTAGAATATTCGGTTTTGTACCTTCTGATATAGCACTTACGTCTCAACAAGCAGAAGACAGAAGTTATGGTAATATGGCCTACTATAAATCACTTCTTTTCCTTATGCTAATAGTTCAAGGTATGTGTACTGCTGCAGTAGCAGGTCAGATAAAGGAAGGAAGCCCTAGCGGAGGGGTAAAGCATGCTCTAATAATGCTTCCTTTAGCACTTGTTGTATATATGGTAGTGGTAGCTCCTGCAGGTGTAAGCTGATGATGAAAGGTCAATCGACCATAGAGTTTCTTGGAACTTCAATGATGTTCATAGCGCTTTTAGGTACTATCATAATGGTTGCCTCCGATAGCTTACCCCGATTTGATTCCGAGGTAGAAGAAGCATCATTAAATATGGAATTACAAACTCTTACGACAAAAATGCTGACACAGCCAGGTGAAACTACAGGAGGATCATCTGATTGGGAGCGTAATCCTGACTTAATCGAAACCTTTGGATTGGCAGATAAGAGCGGGGAGGTTGAACGATCAAAGATACAGGCACTGGACGATAGCAGTAATTCGCCTTCGACTTTGAATTACACTGAATTTAGGTCTACGGAGAATATAGAGAATGAGTACAGAATGGTATTTACATGGTATCCTATTGTAGAATCGTCTAAAACATTTACTAGAACAAATTCTCCCTCTAAAATTCAGGAGCCTACAACCTCTGAATACACTGACGACGGTAATACTGTCCACTATGGGTCAGCCATGATTAATGGGCAAGATATGAAATTTCTTGTAACTTCACACGATAATGTCTACGATACAGTGTATATATCTCCAGAGTGGAATTTCCTAAACGCAGAACCTAGAGTTGAAGGCGAGGTAGTTGATATTCAGGGTCAAAACTTTACCGTTTCCGAATTCCAGAACAGAGATGAAAATCCGGGTAATTTAGTAATATTCTCCAAAAATTTGAACGACTTTGGTGCAATCCAAGGGCAGGCCAGCACCGTCATAAAACTCAATAGATATGCCATCTTGAAGGATGTAGGCTCAGATGATTTCCCTCTTAAGATAGAGGTGTTAGCATGGTAAGAAGAAAAGGGTTAAGCTATTCTCTTGAAGTTATAATATCGGCTATTATAATTCTAAGTTTCACCTATGGTATTTTTGAAATTCCTCAAGGGAATGATTGGAATCAGCATAGATCTGAGATAGAAGCTCAAGATTTGACACAGACGCTCCATAAAACAGGGCTTGCCACTAGTTTAGTTAGTAGAGGAGAGACAGGTTCTTTGCAGACAGCTATTACTACAATTTCGGATAGAGATCGTACTATCTCAGGTAGTATTACTAATATTCCTATAGGTGAGGTAGAAGTAGGATATCATACTGTTGATGAGGATCAGTACACAGTCAATCTAGAAGACGTACAAGGATCTGGTGATATGTGCCAAGGCGACTTACAAGATGATATTGATACTCAAAAAGATATTAAAAGAACCCAGCAACTAGGTACTTCGGATGAAAACTACGATGTTAGGCTTTATATCGCGGATACCGGCTCTCAATTTGATGAGAGCGTTGATTATAATACGGTATGGGTAGATAATGGTACAGAATGTCAGTTTACGGCATCCGATGGACCTTTCTTTTTGGAAGACAATTTCAAATGGGGAGACAGTAATAACTCCGCACCAAGCGATCATTTTCAGATAAAAAGTATAGAAGGCAATCAACTGACTATCTACAAAACCACGATACCTACTCAAATACATAAACAGATGAATGAGCCTGTAAATTCGCTTAGACCGGAAGTAGAGATGGATGCAATAGATATTAGGGATGAGGAACTGACACAGGATATAATGGTCTTCAGAAAAACTGAAGCTCTTGATGACATAGACACTGAAAGGACTAAAGTAGAGGATTACATGCAGGACTACCCTGTTTTAATGATGATGGATATAAATCAAGCAGATTTCTCAAACTCAGATTTTATGCAGAATACCAACTTCCATTGGGTAGATGCAGGGTTTTCAGGGGGTTATGGTGGTAATCCAACAAGTATTGAATTTACTAATTCGGATATATCTAGAAATATTGAGACTTTCTTTGAAGGAATGAATGGGGATAGTGCTTCTGCAGCTCTGCCTCCTGCAGGACCAATAGTGTCCAACAATTCGGATACTCTAACGCAGGAAAATCCTGCTCTTCAAGGAGGTGCAACTCTTAATACTGCTGCATGGAGTGATCGAGTTGATAATATGGCTACAACTCCCTACGATGGCGAACCTTCTCCAGACTGTGGAACTCGATATGAAGGAACGGTAAATCTTCCGGGAGGTAATTACCCTATATTGAATACAGAACTAGTAGGATCAGAGGGAAGCTGTCCTACTGATGGATGGGCTGTGAACTTTGATTTTCAAGGTTCTGCAGACACTGGTAGAGGGCCATTTCTTCAAGGGGAAGAAACAATTATCGATAGAAGAGGTTACACTATTTTAACTAACTCTGATGACTCAGGATGTGATTTAGGAGAATGTGTCGAATTTAATTTCTCAGGAAATTCCAATGTAGAGGTAATTAACTACGGTGAGAGCTTCCAAGGATTTGATGGGGAGAGACTTGCACTGACGGGAAGGAAGACATCATATAATGAGGAGGAATTTAAGCTACTATCGTCTACGATTTTCAGCCTTTACGATTCAGAAGTAACCTTTGGAACTCAGCAGTCTTCATCTATATCTACAGATATAGTCTCTGGTGTTGATAATACTACATATATGCCTTATCAGTTACGTCTGAGGTGGAGTCGATGAAAGGGCAGTTTATGGCGCTTACTGCAGTGTTGGTCTCTATAATCGTCCTTTCGATGACAGGCATAATTACAGAGTTTCAGAGCCAGAATTATCCTGATACTCAGGAAGATAGAGTTATCGATATGATTAAAGAAGAGGCTGGCAAAGTTGATGTAGCTCAGCCTGAGGAAAGGCGTAGTTTCACACGATTTGTTCAGTCAGTTCCTAACTATAGGGCTGAGACTACCTTTGATAACACACGTCAATGCTTTGAAGTAATACTAGAACGATCAAATTCACGAATTACAATGGACTGTGTAGGAGGAGAGGAGTCTAAAGTTGAGGAGGTTAGACTTATTTCAATAGGCTATGATGCAAGGCAAGATTATGGGGGTAACGCACCGGTACCTCCTAGAGGCACAGAATCTAGTTATGGTGGAGTCTACGATGCCGAAAACAACCGTCAACTTCACAGTGCAGGACGTTCATATTCCCTATCAGTCTATGATCTAGGTTCTAATACGTTTCTTAGTCATCAAACTTATGATATATATGACGAGGATGATGGTGAGTCAAAAGCCGACCAAATGGCAAATGATATACAATCTATGACTGACGATGAAATAGCGTTAATAACGACCCAGAATGAGCCCCAAAATCACAGACTTCATGGTGACCTTGAAGATGCAATGTATAACTTAGGAGCTTCTCAAGATCTCTATGGGGCAGGGGATTCTATATTTAAGAACAGAAGCGCTTACTTACTGGTTGGAAGACCGGATCTCGGTGAAGGTAACGCCTATATTGAGAAGTACGCTGGTGAAGTAAATAACAGTTCTGATGCATGGGTTAAGGCAGATTTCAAGCTAAGCTGAAAATTTTTCTATAAACTCTACTTCTTTATCATCAAATTCAAGGTCTCCGGCTAGTGCTGGATTATCTTCCAGTATCTCAGCAAGGAATGGCAGCGATCTTTTTGCCTCTCTCTTTGAGATATGCATTTTGTCGGATAGCTTGGATGCGATGCCGTCCATACGGTTCCGTGCTGCATGTGTCTGTCCCATGCGCTTAATCTTTCCAGGATACTGGTACTTGGTCCATCCATCGTATTTTTCATCCTTGGAAAGAGCAACTCCTACACTGGAGAAGAAGTAGACATATTTCAACAGTTTCCAGTTTTGCCGGATCCGAATCCTTCCATTGAATAAATCCGCATTCGATAACTGCCTGTATGCTTTTGCAACATCCTCTTTTTTCTTGTATTCGCGCGGGATATTCTCTCTTATCCATTGAAGGAAGGTATCTGCATCTTCATCAAGATTCTCCGTAGCTTGCTTCGCATTTTGGGGAGTCGTTGTTTTGAAGATAACTTTCAGTGAGTCAAAGATTTCCTGTCGATTATCACGCTGGCTGATAGCATCAAGGTCTTCGACCTCAAGTTTATCCTTTCCGAGTGCTACAGCTTCAAGGTCGTTTATTGCTGACCGCATCTGGCCGCCGCTTCCACGGGCGATACGTTTGACCGCGCTTTCATCGTATTCAATTCCCTCGTTTTCAAGTATCCTTTTCAGATGTGCGTTGATGGAATTTGTGTGTACTGATCCAAGTTCGATAAGTTTGGATCTGTTTCTTATCGTCTGTACGTTGCTTGCGTAGGCGTCATTTGCGGTAAGTATTACTGGGAAACGTGATTCATCTATGATTTTAAGCAATTCGCTGCTTCCCCCTCTGTCGGCGCGCCCCATACCGTCTACTTCGTCAATTAAAATCAGTTTTTCTTTTCCTAGAAAGCTGGCCTGTCGAGTTGCTTCTTTCAATTCTGACTTTAGTTTCTTCTTGGTCCGGACGTCTGAAGCGTTGGTCTCTACAAGTTCTCTGTCATAGTCTTCTGCTAGAGCTTCGGCCATTGAGGTTTTTCCTGTTCCTGCCTGTCCATGTAGAAGTACCGGTTTATCTCCTTGTTTCCAGTTTTCAAGCCATTCTTTCAGCTCCTTTTTTTCGCTGGAAGCACCTCTATAGTCTTCTAGGCTGTCTGGACGGTATTTTTCTACCCACATTGTCCTTTATTTCTGACCTATTTCTGCGAGTTTTGCGAGCATTGCCTCGATCTGGATGTCGCTGCTTCCTCCTTCGCTTATTCTGAATTCATATTCTCCTAGCTGTTCGACTACTTCCAGTTTCTGTTGGTCGTCTAGATCTAGGTCGAGAATTTCTCTGTGAATGGAATTTATTATGTCGGTTCCATCGAGCCCTCTGTCGACCATTAGATCGGTGAGTTTCTCTCTCGCATCCATGAAGCTGCCTTCAAAGGCGAGGTCGAGTACTTCACGGATTTCATCTGGTCGAAGGCTGGCTGCCACACCGTAAACGTCTTCTTCCTCGATCTCATCTTCCTGAATTGCTGCGGTCTGAAGGATGTTAGTAACTCTACGCATGTCTCCGCTTGATACTCTCATAACTGCTTTTACAGCGTCTTCAGAAATTGTAAATTCTTCTTTCTCGCCAAGTTTCTGAATGTATTCTTTAACATCTTCCTCTTCTAGGCGGTTGAAGCGGAATACCGCACATCTTGATTGGATAGGATCGATGATCTTGGAGGAGTAGTTGCAGGAGAGGATGAATCGGCAGTTGTCGGAGAACTGCTCCATAGTTCTTCTCAATGCCTGCTGTGCGTCGCTTGTGAGCGAGTCTGCCTCGTCTAGGAAGATTATCTTGTAGTCTGCATTGACGGGTTTGGTCCGTGCGAAATCCTTGATCTTATCTCTTACTACATTAATTCCTCTCTCATCAGAGGCATTAGTCTCCATGAAGTTCTGACTCCATTCATCGCCGTACAGATCCTTAGCTAATGCAACAGCAGAAGTGGTTTTTCCTGTTCCTGCTGGACCTGCAAACATCATATGAGGTATGGAATCCTCCTCTACAAATGCTTCAAGTCTTTCAATTATTTTATCCTGTCCAATTACCTCTTTAAGCGTTTCCGGCCGGTACTTTTCAGTCCATATATCAATCATTTTTGATTCGTCCTCCTTTGAAGCGGAGCGGTTAAGTTATCGTTTCTCTCGCCCCTTTGTGCTATACTGAGTTTTGCTCTATCTATTCTTTTATGCCTTCATACCGCACATCATAAACTATGATAGTAACCATAACCGGGACTCCGGGAACAGGAAAAACCTCTGTACTGAAGTCTCTAGACACGAATTTCAGAAAAGTACATCTAACCGAATATATACAGGAAAACGAAATTGGAGAAAACACGGACGACGTAACGGAAGTAGATACCTATCTCTTGAAAGAGAAGATATCAGAAGACATCAATGATGGGGAAGAGGACGTTATAATTGAAGGTCATCTTGCACACCATATTGACTCCGATCTCTGCATAGTTCTACGCTGCAACCCGGAAAAACTTGAAGAAAGACTCTCTCAGAGAGATTACTCTCAAAACAAGGTTATGGAAAACGTTGAATCCGAAGCACTAGATGTGATTCTTTCAGAAACAGTTCATACCCAGAAAAACGTCCTTGAGATAGATACTACGCATAAAGAACTAGATGAAGTAGTAGAAGAGGTAAAGGAAGGAATTGAGAAAGAGAAAACGGGTTATGGTGGTGTTGACTGGTCTGAAAGTTTTCAGGAATTATTTTGAATCCAGTTGAATAGTTTATCTTTCTGCATAGCTCCCGATGCACGAGCAACTTCTTCACCGTTCTTAACCATTAGCAGTGTCGGTAGAGCTCTTACACCGTATTTTCCGCCTGCGCTCTGGTATTCTTCCATATCCAGTTTACCGAAGTTGATATCTTCAAACTCCTCTGAAGCTTCCTCAACTCTTGGTGCTAGTACCTTGCATGGCTGGCACCAGTCTGCCCAGAAATCAATTATCCATGTTTCATCTGACTCAAAAACTTCGTCAAGTTCATCAGCAGTAAGTTCTTGTACCATGGTTCTAAATCGAATGGTCGAGACTTAATTAACTTGTCATAAGCTGTAGGTTAGTTAGAAAAAAAGAAAGAAGAGCGAGGAATTTACTCCTCCATGTAGACAGTACGGATCGGATAAGGGATATCGATCCCTTCATCGTCGTAACGATCCTTGATCAGCTGTGTCAGCTCTGAAGAGGCCTTAACAACGTTAGCCTTTCGAGTGTCAGTCCAACCACGTAGCTTCAGATTTACAGATGATCCTCCTAGCTCATTCACAAGAACCTGAGGCTCTGGTGAATCTTCTGTATGTTCTGCATCATCTAACACGTCCTCTGCAATGTTCTTCGCAGTCTCTATATCGTCTTCATAATCTATACCGACTACAACCTCGAATCTTCGATTTCCATAGGCGGTGTTGTTTACTATAACGTCGTTGTACAGGTTGGAGTTAGGGATAATGACTTTACGCCCGTCATAAGTTTTGATGTCTGTGGCCCGGATTCTGATGTCTTGTACTGTTCCTTCTTCTCCAGCTGATTCTATCTGATCACCGATCTTGAATGGTCGGCTTAGCAGGATCATTACTCCAGAAATAAAGTTGGCTATCATATCCTGCATGGCAAATGAGAGACCTAAGCCGAGCAGACCTACTAGAGTTGCCAGTGAGCCGAGAGGTACGTTAAATACTCCGAGAAGAGCAACAATTGTCAGCGAGTAGATTGCAAATGTCGCTAGCTTTCTTGTAGTCTTTGCAACGTGTTCATCGCCACCTTTCTTCTTAATTGCTTTCTTGATGTATCTTGAAGCGATCTTATTAGCGAATATCCCTGCAACAAGTATTACAGCAGTCCATAGAACGGTTTGGGGTGCTATATAAGATGTTGCCAGTTCAACCAGTTGATTGAGACTTTGCATAATTCTTATTATGAACTCGGACTTTCCAGTGTTAAAAACTCTTTGAGAAAAAGGGCTTCTGTTTAAAAATCATCTTCCCTCAACAGATAATTACTAGCCAATGGACTCAGTTGAGAATTACATAGAATACGCAGGAGTATTCGCACTTTCGCTGCTCGCAGTCTCAGCAGTATACCTGATAGACTTTTCACGCCCTATAACAGCATTTCTACTACTAACGTTTCCTATACTATACGGATTTGTCGCAAGCATCTCAACTGAAGGCTTCAACAGAGCCTCGTTAATATCTCTTTTATCATTAGTTTTGGCACCTGTTGATCTATTTATGGCGGCTGCAGCCGTATTTATCTCATTCACTACTGTCCTAATATCGTTCTTTTCGAGCGGGAAACAGTTCAGAGATTTCTACGGATCGACAGCACTCCCTCTACTCCTTACCGGACTAATTGTAAGCTCAGGGCTGTTTGTTGCAGCTTCAACAAGTCAACAGTTTGGAAATAAAATTACCAATACTACAGCGAATGTTGTAGGATCTCAAACACAGAACGTAATTGAAACAACAGGTATAGTAGGCTCTCAGCAACAGCAACAGGCCAGAATAGTAGAGGCAACCAGCCAGAACTCTGTAGTTCTTACACAGCAATATGTCCTGAATGAAACAAGAGAGGACTTTAACAGAGATCAGATTAGATCTCTTAATCAGGCTTTCCAGGGCGCGGAACAGGAAATACCTGATCGGCTCTCATCAGAGATAGAGGACAGAGATCTAGATGTTGATGTTGAAGGTCAGATGGAAGACCTAGTTAGAGATAACTTTGATCAGAAGCTTTTCATTGTAATAATACCGCTATTAACACTTCTAATCTACTCATTGCAGCCGGCAGTAGGGCTTTTAACAGCTGTAGTAGCTTCTATAATCGTTCGTTTCCGACATCTATAGGATAAACTAATTGGCTAGCGCAGGTTGTTAAATCTTCACCGATCTAATTATTAACATGCCGGAGATAGATTTCCATCCTGAAAGTGAGGCCTCAGACACGCTTCCTGAAGACTTCCAGCCCTACGTTAAGGACTGGTTTAACTCCAAGTTCGAGTCATTGAGCCCTCCGCAGAAACACTCGTTCCAGCTAATACATGAGGAACAGAACTCTCTCATCTGCGCACCAACAGGTTCCGGTAAAACGCTGTCCGCATTTCTCTCCGGATTAAACGAACTATTCCGACTCGGTGAAAAAGACGAGCTAGAGGATCAGATCTATATGGTCTACGTTTCACCTCTTAGAGCACTGAACAATGATATTAAGAGAAACTTAGAAGACCCGCTTAACGAAATCCGAGAAAAAGCGGAGGAACACGGCCACGAGGTACCGGAAGTCCGATCAGCTGTAAGAACAGGAGATACTACTGATGCAGAGAAATCAAAAATGCTTGAAACGCCGCCACACATACTGATAACAACGCCAGAATCTTTGGGGATACTTCTCAACTCGCCAAAGTTCCAAGATCATCTGAAAAATGTTGAATATACTATTGTGGACGAAATCCACAGTCTATCAGAGAACAAGAGAGGAGTACATCTATCTCTCTCACTTGAACGACTTCAGGAAATGGCTAATACCACGCCGACGAGGATAGGTTTATCGGCTACGCAGGCACCGATAAAGGAGATTGCCAAGTATCTTGTAGGCTTCAAGCCGAAGAAAAGAGATAGCTACATGAAGGAAACAGAGTACGATGATATACCTGCAGATGAAGAGATGCTGGATGCTGAAAACTTTGAATCGCGCGGATGCCAGATCGTAGACGTCGCAGCGTCAAAGGAGATCGATCTAGAAACAATTTCTCCGGTCAGAGATCTAATACACACAGATCCGGGTGAAATACGCGAGGCGATGTACGACCAAATACATAATCTGGTCGAAGAACATGAATCTACTATAATATTTACCAATACTAGAAGCGCAACGGAACGAGTAGTCAACAATCTGAAAGAGCGCTTTCCTGATTATTACGACGATAATATTGGCGCGCATCACTCCTCTATGAGCCGTGAAAAACGCTTGGAAGTCGAGGAAAGATTGAAGAAGGGAGAAATGGAGGTAGGAGTTACATCTACCTCTCTAGAGCTCGGAGTTGATATTGGAACAGTTGACCTTGTGCTGCAGATCGGATCTCCAAAAGGTGTTGCACGTGGAATCCAGAGAATCGGCCGCTCAGGACACAAAATCGGTGAGAAAGCAAAAGGAAAAATGATCGTGACGGATAGAGATGAGGCAGTTGAATGCTCTGTGCTTACAAAATGTGCTAAAGAGGATGACCTGGATAAAATACAGATTCCAAGAAACGCTCTGGATGTACTGGCACAACATGTGGTTGGAATGGCATGTAATCATAGGTGGGATATCAACCGCGCATTCAACACGGTAAAACAGAGCTATTGCTATCGTCACCTCAGTGAAGATGACTGGGATAATGTTCTCAAGTACCTTTCTGGAGAATACGAATTGGAAGACCAGAATGTTTACAGTAAGATCTGGATTAACCGTGATAAAGAGCTATTCGGACGCTCGGGAAAGATGACGCGCGTAATATATATGACCAACATAGGGACAATACCAGATGAATCTGGTTACGATGTGAAGACGCGTGGAGAAGGAAACTATGTTGGAACTCTAGATGAAGAGTTCCTTGACCGGTTAACGAAAGGCGATATATTTACTTTAGGTGGTTCAACCTATCAATTCTCCTACGCAAAGGGTATGAAGGTTTTTGTTGATCCTAAGCCTCAGAGCAAGCCAACTGTGCCTTCTTGGTACTCTGAACGTCTTCCTTTGAGCTATGATCTTGGTATGAAGATAGGAAGATTCCGGGCAAGGATTGCAGAACAGCTTGAATATGGGGCGGGAGATGATGATATCATTCAGTGGATTATGCATAACTACTATCTGGATGAGAACACGGCTAACTCGATTTTCCAGTATGTGAAGGAGCAGTATCAGTTCACGGGCCAAGTATCTTCCAACGAAGATATTGTGGTTGAGAAATACATAGATGATGATAACCGTCAGAATCTTATCTTTCAGACAACTTACGGTAGAAGAACTCACGACGCACTGGCGCGTATAATGGCCAACGTCCTACAAGACAAGTTCAATACCAATATCGGAATGGTTATTGATGATAACGGTTTCATCCTGCTGACGCCGCGTAGACCTGTTGATCTTGACTGGATAATGGAACAGCTCAAGGAATGCAATCCTGAGGAGGAATTACGTGATGCAGTGTCTAAGACAGAATTGATGAAGCGTCGTTTCCGGCACGTTGCGGGTCGTAGCCTGATGATTCTCAGAAACTATCAGGGAAATTCCAAGACGGTAGGGCAGCAGCAGATGAAAGGACATTTCCTGCTTTCAACAGTAAGAAACCGTTATGATGAGGACTTTCCTATGGTAAAGGAGACTTACAGAGAGATTATGGAGGATGCTATGGATATTAAGCATACCTTGGAAGTGATTGACGGTCTTCGTGATGGAGATATCGATTACAGTATGTATGATGCAAACATTCCATCTCCTTTCAGCCATAACCTGCTTCTGCAGAACAGTACGGATGTTGTGAAGATGGAGGATAGGAAGAAGCGTTTGAAGGACCTGCATCAGAAGGTCATGGAGAGGATCGAAGATTAAAGAAACTCCATCTCGCTATTATTAATTCAGAGGGCATTGAAAGATAAATGATACAGCAACTTGGGAACTACTTTCTGCAGCCGATGAATCTGGCAGTTCTATCAGTTTTGGTTGTAGTTATTCTGCTGTATCTTCTGAAACCGAAGCCAGAGAAGAAAGTTATGCCATCAATAATGTTTTTTCAGGAAGATGAGAATCCTGGTAAATTGCGGCAGGGCTTAAGGAAAATTCTACAGAACAAGTTTCTATTTCTTCACCTGCTGATTGTATCGCTTCTTGCAGTATCTCTTGCTGATCCTTACATAAATCAGGAAACAGAAACAGAAGAAGTAACGATTTATCTAGATTCTACAGCTAACACTGCAGCAAACTTCCAAGATGTGAAAGACTATGCTTCTCAACATCTATCTGAACGTAACAATCTGGTTATTGCAGGAGCTCAGACTGAAGTTTACACGGATATTTCGGCTTCAGAGGCACGTCAACAAATACGAAACACGGCCTCTACTGAGGTTTATCCAAGTTCTGAAAACAGCTTGGAATCTGCTTCATCGCTTGAAGGCCGACTTTACATAGCCAGCAACCTAGCGGATTTAACGGATACAAAGGCGCAGCAGCTAATTGATACTTACAGCGATAGAAGATCAGTAGATATCTATGAAACAGATTTTGAGAATAACTGGGGTATAACTGATTACAGGTTAGAAGGCGAGCAGATAGAACTTTACGTGAAGAACTACGGTGGTCAAGAAATTATTGGGTTGAATATTAATGATGAAGAAGTTCAAGAGTTCGAAGCTTCGGAAGGAGAGCTTACGACTATCCGGACCGAGATAAAGCCCGGTAGAAACAACATATCTCTTTCTCAAGATGGTTTCAGCAGTGATAACAGTATTTATTTGAGGAATCCGTCCTCATCTCACATAGAGGTCGAGATTGAGGGGGAACATCCCTATATGAATGAAGTTATCAACGTTCTTCCGAATGCTGATATAGGTAGCGAAGATCCTGATATCAAGATTGCCTCTTCCATAGATCGGCAAGATGTTGAAAAAGTTGAAAACGGCCTCACACTCATTTATATGGCAGAAGAATCTACATCTAGCTCTCAACTTCCTGTAAAAATCTCTCAAAAGAGTGAAGGCGATATAAGAATAAATCAGCCTATAAGAGATAGAGTGTATAACGCACACTATCTGCAAGGCAGTCTTGAACCAGGGGCAAAAAACCTGACGACCCCGGACTCCGCTATAGTGAAAATCGAGCGTGGCGAAGGCACTATAATCCAGTATAACATTCTTGATAACTCGTTCTCACGTAGTATTGTATTCCCGATTTTCTGGCAGCAAGTATTCCAGAACACAACTGAAAAATTAAGCATAGAAGAAGCTAACAAATTGACCGGTCAGAGAGCAGAAGGGCGCTTACTAACCTCTCAGGGATATAGCGATGTCAACGGCAAAACCTATGCAGTATCTACAACCGGATCTTTCTCTCCTAAAAACCTTGAAACAAAAGACCAAAATACAGGAACAACTACTGAAAAGAAGTCAATTTCCTCAGCTCTTAACATAGGGATAGTTTTACTGCTATTAATAGAGTCAGTACTTCTTTACAGAGAGAGGGTGATATAGAGTGATAGCTTTTGAACAACCATACGCTCTGCTACTCTTAATGCCTTTAATGGCAGGGGTTTACAAATTTTATGCTTCTGAGAAAGATTTTACATTACTTCACATATCCAGAGCATTGATTGCCGTCCTTGCAGTAGCGCTATTAGCTCAGCCGATGATAGCTTCTTCTTACATGACTGATCAACAGTCCATAACGTTATTGAAAGATGATTCTGCCTCAACAGAGATAATAGACTACCAGAAACCTGAAAGTTCACAAGTTAGCATTAGAGAACAAACTGTAGATGCTGGAAACCCTGATGAAACCACTTCGTCTATTCTTAATCATATTCAAGAGGATAGGACCTATCTTATATCCTCTGATCTTAGAATCGATCAGCAAAGGCTTGAAGATGGTGTAAATGAGAGAAACGCCACTCTTCATCTGGTAAAATACTCTGAAAAGGATGAAATATCTGTAAGTATTAAAGGGCCTGAAGAAAGCTATATATCCGCTGAGAACAGCTTTGCCGTCCAGGTAAGCTCGACAGCAGAGAAACATCCTGTTCCAGAAGTAAGAGTGGAAGGAGAGGAAGTAGAGTTGGAAGAGACTGAAGAAAATACCTATACCTTCGGCTATAGCTTTGACGATGAAGGAAGAAAAAAGATTTCGGCATCAATAAACTCAGAGGACAAGTTCTCGGAGAATAATAAATACTATCATGTTGTAGATGTTCAGGAGAAACCTGATATTCTGTATGTAGAGAACAGAATAGAAGGCTCTCATAACAACTTCCTAGATACAGATTACGTTCAGGAAGTACCTGACAAAACCGAAAAATACGATACATTAGTTGTTAACCGAGAATCAGCTTCAGATCTGGAAAGCAGTGTTATACAGGGACAGAATGTTCTCTACACCGGCCCTGCAGTTGAAAGCAACTATCTCCCAGTAGAACCATCTCAAAAATCTTCTCAAGACAGTGAAACATTTGAAAGCGCTCGGGTAGCTATAGTAATCGATATCTCCGTAAGTAATACGCAGGAAATACGCAACAACAAGGCTATCGCTCTCAACACTATTGATGGTCTTCCTTCATCCTCGCGGGTTGCAATAGTAGCGTACAACGATGAACCGTACCTATTATCTGAACTAACATCTCTACAAAACAATAGGGGCTCACTGAAGAATACAGTGAAATCTATAGAAACTAAAGGACCAACAGATCACGCAGTAGGCTTGAATGCAGGTAGGAAAGCGCTAAGCGATGAAGGAAATATTGTCATGATTACTGATGGAGGGCTGAAAACCGATGCACCGGGTGTGGAGAATGTAAGGGAAAGAACTCTGAGAGCAGCAGCTAACACATCTACGACAGTTAATGTCGTTGATACCCAACCGCAGCTGAATCCTGATTTCCTGAAACAGATTTCACGCCTTTCCGATGGTATTTACACGTCTGCAAGTTCTGAAAGTCCGCTATCATTCGTGTTTGATTCGCAAACCTCTGAGTCAGGGACGAAGGTGGCAACTATAGATGACTCACATCCTATAACCGAAAATCACGATTCAACAGTATTTACTGAAGTAGCGCCTACGTCCTCCCAAAATGCAGCTCAAGAACTAATGGTTTCCTCGTCATCAACACCATACCTGTCAACTTGGAGATATGGAATAGGCAAGGTGGCGACAATCACTGACAAGGATCCTTCATTAAACTCTCTAGCCTCCCAGGATCCGCAGATACTTCTAAATACATTCCAGTGGCTATCTGACTCATCAGAAGAAGAATTTACTGTTTCTGGTGCTCGTCAACCTTTTTCAACTGAAGTACGTAGCTCAGAAAAGTTTGAAGGGGCAGAACAGCTTAACTCAGATACATTTATACGGCAGGTTAATTTCAACAGTACAGGTATAAAGCAGATTGCTGGAAGACCTGTAGCTTACAACTATCCGATTGAACTAGAGAAAGTAGGTTACAGCAATGAAATAGAAAAGGTAGTCAATAGTTCTGGAGGAGATGTTCTTCAGCAGGATTCAGGACGTATTTCGGAGATAGCTAATAAGCAATCGGCGACAGAAAGCCGTAGTATAGAAAACCCGCTTCTCATAGCTCTTGGCGTGATTTTTCTGCTTGAGATCGGTTACAGAAAGAGAAACCGGTTGATATAGCGTTTTTCTTCGTTTTTTGGTTAACCTATAAAAGCCGGTGAAGTCAATTATTCGATAACATGCCAAAGGTGTTTCCGCAACTGCTATGAGCTTTTTTGATAATATACGAGGATCTGTAGAGAAAATAAAACCTGGTTCAGACTCGGATAGCGGAAGCTCTGGAGGATTTGAAGGCTCTGATTTCGACTCCTCTTTCGATAGTGGAGGAAATGACTCCGGTGGTTCTGCAGGATCAGATTTTGATTCAGACTTCTCATCCGGCGGTGATGGGGGTTCAGACTTCGGCTCCAATCCGTCTCAGAATGGGCTCGGTCAAGGAGGAAATCAATCTCAGCCTTCACCTGCTCAGGAACCGCAGGCTCAAGGTCCACAACCGGGAAGTCAAAATAATAGTTTAGGTCAGAACCCACAGTCTTCCCAACAGCCAGGTCAACAGGTACGACAGCAGAACTCTAATTTAGGCAACTCTGCTCCCGGTCAATCCCGGAATCAAGCACCTCAGAACTCTGGCGGTTTAAATCAACAGCCAAACCCTGTAAATTCAGGTAATTCGGGAGGTATTGATGCTCCTAATCCCCAGGCTGGAAGGCCGCAGAGAGGAAGTGATTCTCCGCAGGTAAGTCAGCAGACCGAGCAGAAGATGCAGAATGCAGGTCTTAGTGGTGGTTCATCAGGAACCGGTTCTGGCGATATGGAAGAGTTGAAGCAGCAGAATCAGCAGATTATCCAGCTTCTTCAGCAGATTTCCAATCAGCTTCAATAAATTTTTCTTTATTCTATCTGTTCATTAAACCGGATACGCTCCATATTCCTTTGAATAGCAGTATATAAGCCAAGTATATTTTGTAGTCTGCAAATATAGGTGGCTGACCGATATAGAGTATGCCGGCAGACATTATGTCGGCAGGACCTCCTAGGTAGTATACAGGTAGCGGTAGAGGTATCGGTTTCAGCATACTTCCTATTCCTTTGAATATCAGAAATGCTGCGTGAACTTCGGAGATAACTGTGGGTATCTGTGAAACTGTTAGTAAAAGTAGTATGCCTGATAGAAGATCTGTTATTCCTAGTGGATCAGGTCTTATTAATGTGAGAAGTGGCACGTGTAGAAAATTCTTGAGACCTTGAATTATTTATTCTAGTTCCACGACTTTGTCAGCTGCATTTCTCAGTGCTGTTGAGAAACCGGGCTCCATACCCATGATAACAGTCTCCTTGCCGTGTTCCTTGGCTTTCTGGATTACAGGTAGGAAGTCTGTATCGCGGGTTACAAGTACGATTATATCTATATCGTCGTTAAATACTGCTTCCATTGCGTTGACGGACATGTAGACGTCTACATCGCTTTCCTTGTCTTTTTCTCCGCCTAGTCCCAGATCGGCTTCGAAGCCTTGTGAGATAATGGCTTCAATCAGCTTGTCGGAAGCGTACTGGTTGAGAAAAACTTTACCTATCTTTATCTCCCCAAATTCTTCTACTTCTTCACGTAGATGATCTAGATCCAGGTCAAACTCTCTTCTTACTACGTTAGGACCGTCTACAAATACTGCAACGTTCGGTTCGGTTGAAATTCCTTCTTTTAGTTTTTTGAAGACCATATCGAGTTATTCCCTGTTTCTCTGTGTATAATTAATTTAGGAACCTTTTTGAAATAAATAGCCCCCTGCCTAGTCTATATTGAAGAAATCTTCAGCATTCATGGTAGTCCTTTCAACTACCTTTGACTGGTCTAATTCCTTTATATCTGCTATTTTGCCTGCAACCTCTCTTACGGTCAAAGGAGTATTCCTCTCACCTTTCTTCAGGAACGGCGAATCAGTTTCCAGAAGAAGATTCTCAAGAGGTATATTTTCAGCTAACTCCTGAACGCGGTTCGAGTAAAGCACCTGATAAGTTACTCCAATAAACATATCCTCATCAAGAGCACGCTCTAACTGGCTTATATTGCCGTTGAAACAGTGAAGATAAGCATCAGCCTCCTTTTCCTCCAGTATATCAATCACTTGTTTCTCAGCGTTCCGGCTATGTACAACAACAGGAAGATCCTGTTCTTCTGCAAGTTCAACCATTTCAACGAAAACCTCATGCTGCTTTTCACGCAATTCTTCTTCCTCAACATGGTGGAAGTCCATGCCTATTTCTCCCACAGCATGGAAATTATTCTCCTCAACCTGGCGCTTTACCTCCTTCAACTTGTCAAAACTATCAGTATGTGTCGGATGAATGCCGGCAGTAGCGTAAACAAAATCAGGGTGTTCCTCTTGGAGATTTAGTGAGTCTTGATTGCTTTCAGGTTCTCTGCCCGAATTAACTATAAAATCAAGTTTTTCCTGGCATTTCTGAATAACTTCTTCTCTATCATCGTCGAACTTATCGAAGTCTAGGTGGCAATGTGCGTCAACAGGTTTATGGCTCATCTTTTCTCTCTATCAAGTCTTGCTTCGGTTGCTCCTGTCTGATCCATGTATTTGGAGTCTTTTTTCTCTCCGTAAGGGTTCTCTGCCTCACTTGTCATGGTTTCAATCGCCATTTGGCAGATACGATCCTCGGGATAGATGGTGATTGGTACGTTACCGAGGTTCTGGATTTCCAGGGTTATCTGTCCTCTGAAACCTGCGTCAACAAATCCTCCGGCGGCATGAGGGATTAGCCCCATCCGGGCGTAGCTGCTTCGACCTTCTATACGTGCTACAAGGTCATTAGGTATATTTACGGTTTCCAGTGTGGTGCCAAGAACGAATTCGCCGGGATGAACGACTATCCCTTCTTCCGGTGTTGCTTTCATGTTCTCCTGGAGATCGGAGTAGTTCTCCATCTTTTTAGTGTCCAGAGCTTGGACTTTACGGGTTCTGAGTAAGCCGAACTCGTATCCTAGCCGTAGATCAATAGAGGACGGTCCTATCTGTAGTTCTTTGTTCACTTCAGGGCCGCCGTCTACATAAACTGCGTTTTCTTCTTCGATTATTTTTTTGATATCTTTGTCAGACAGTATAGTCATATACTACGGTTTAACTATGCAATAGTTTTTAATCTTCATCTCCGCATTCTTCATCAGTTGAGGAAACTGCCAACACCATGAAAGCAAAATTACTCTCTCTAATATTGCTGCTTTTTGCAGCCTCTGCGGCAGCTCAGGTCACCTATGATATAGATAACGGACTTGAAGAGGCTACCATGTCTGTAGATGTAACTCTAGACTGTAGCACTATCAATTGTCCTCGTCTGACATGGGGTATGCCATCTGGTTTTGATCTGGTTAGTGTTACAGGTCCTGATGGCGAAAGCCTGGATTATAAGGTGTCAGGAGGTCAAGTAGAGATAGATACGGGCCGTTCAGGAGGCAGAGATGAGAAAACAATAACGATACAGTTTAAATCGACTGAAGAAGCTAGGGAGATATATTCCGGGCTTTACAAGCGGGAGCTCTCTCTTTCAGCTTTTGAAGGAGATACTAGCGGCATAGTTGATAGCGAAAATCTTATCTCTGGCAATGTCGGCTACGGATTCCAAACTTCTTATGCGGAAAGACAATACAACTTTACAGGCCGTGGACCGGTCAATATTGATATTAACTTTGGTGAAGGTGAGAAAACAGATTACTATGTTCTTTTCGGATCATATGAGGGTTCTAAATCTCTTTCAGGAGTATATGAAATTGTTGCAGGCACAACTGGCAGAGTTCAGAACTATGAAAGAATCCCTGTAGCAGTTATACCAGGTTCCGTATACAATCAGACTCAAAGCAGTTGGAGTTCTGGTGAGTACGGCGGCGGAACAATCAGGATTCGAGGAGATTTAGAGGATGATTTCAACAAGACTCTCGCTCATGAAACAGTTCATGCTGTAAATGATGAGATACTTGACTGGGACAGAACTTCCTCATCCTACATTGATGAAGGAACAGCTAAATACGTAGATTATCTTGTAGATCGTCAGAGCGTCCCTGTAAATCAGCGAGACCAGAGAATTAGGCGGCTTTTTGGAGAAGAAGTCAGCTATACGACTACTATAGATGGTCAAAGGTATAAGATAACAAAGCCTTCAAGAGGTGATAGAGAGGTTCTATGGAACTACTATGAGCAGGATGCAGATTTTATGAAAACATGGAAGCCTTCTGATGCAGAATACAGGGATTTTGGATATGCCTACTCTGAACTGATTATCCGGCATAATATCTTGGAAAAAGATATGGAGCTATCTGAAATGTATGATTACTTCCAGATGGATCAGAAAATAAGTGATCCTGAAGTTAAATGGGCCGATCTATCTGAAAACCTAGATTTGACGCCGTGTAAGACGGATAACAGGACAGAGTTTGATAACTGTCTTGAAGAAGTAAATGACCATTCTCAGTTCACAACTTATACTGCCGAACCTGAGAGAGGGTCCACATCTCTGAAAATAGAGAAGAAACAACCTCCAGAAGAGGGAGATATAGAAGATGTAAATGGAACCCTCTTGGGTAATGAAACTGAAGTAGAGGAGCTAGGTAGCAGGCAGTCATTTGCCTCTTTCGTAACAGATTTGGTGCGGTATATTCTGGAGGGAGTTTCAAATTTTGTAAACAGCAATGTGGAGTAAACTTACGGCTCTTTTTCCTTCTTTAACGAGTGCCTGTTTAATAAGCTCAATTAATTTAATGAAAAATCATAGATGAACGATCGCTTCCGCAGAATTATGGATACTTATCTTAAGGGAATGGCAATGGGAGCAGCAGATGCAGTTCCGGGCGTCTCTGGAGGAACTATCGCTCTTATAACGGGTATATACGAAAGACTGATTGATGCGGTAGCGGGATTGACCGGTCAAAAATTAATTTATACAGCTAAAATACTAGATAAAGATCGCCAAAGTTTCTACCGACAACTGAAGGACCTTGAAATCCCTTTCCTCACTGTACTGGGTGCAGGAGTCCTATCCTCTCTGCTTATAGTACTCAATCTGATGCATTATATGATATCAAGTTTCCCTGTGGAAACCTACGGTTTCTTTTTCGGTCTTATAGCTATCTCTGCGCTTGTACTTTACAGTGAAGTTGATCTAAGCTCTTTGAGAAGTAAATTAGCAGGTTTAACAGGATTTATGGCTGCATTTCTACTTTCGGGCTATGCGGCTACATCGATAGGCAACAGTCTTCCCGTAGTTTTTCTATCAGGGGCTGTTGCGGTAAGTGCCATGATACTTCCTGGTATATCCGGATCCCTTATCCTCGTAATCCTTGGACAGTATGAATACATGACTGCAGCACTCTCACGTTTCACAGATGCAGTAATTAATATACGAGAAGCAGGAGTAGGCAATGTTGCTGAGAATGCGCCTCCTGTAGTAGTATTCGTTTCTGGGGGAGTAGTAGGTCTGCTATCTATAGCTCACTTGGTAAAGAAGGCTCTGGATAAATACAGGAAAGCCACAATGACGTTTCTCGTCAGTATGATAGTAGGTGCTTTAAGAGCTCCTGTAGAAGAAGTAAATGTTCATCTAGCAGAGCAAGGCGTAGAATGGATAACTGTATTGCCAGAATTTATATCCGCAGCAGTTTTAGGAGGCATAATGGTATTTATCCTTGATTACAGAACTTTATCGGATTCTATAACGTAGAATCGCCGCTATTCCTCCCATATTAAGAAGTCTTTTACCTTCTTCATGATCGCTGGAGATAATCTCCAGGTCGCTGGACATTTCCTCAGCTTTTTCCCCAAGTGCATCAACTATATCCCCGATCTCCTTTAAGTCCATGTCCTCGCCGCATTCAGGGCATTCGATATCGTCATCTATCTCTGCTTTCTCCTCAAATATCTTGTGTTCGTGCCCGTTATCGCATTCATAAGCTGCTTCGTAAAGATCAACATCTTCAGAAACCAGTATTGTGTCGACAGCTCCGATTTTAAGAGCCTCTTCAACTTGCTCGATCCCGTATTCCGACTTGCCGTTATCCTTTTTCAGGTTCTCGAAGAAATTGTTCACGAGGTTGCGCTCCTTCACAACCTGGCTGTCCTCAATTGACTCTTCAGCTTTGTCAACAAGCCTTGAGAGGCCAGCTTCCCCGGATACATCTAGGGATTTAGTATCGATTATTTCATCCTGCAACGCTTGATGAAGGTGGTCATCGTCAACAAGCTTGTCCTTAACAAAACCAGGTCCTCCAATCAGGATGCCCAGTAGCTTATCGTCTCTTGCCTTCTTCATGAACGCATTCTTTGCTTTCTCAGCTATCTCATCTAGGAAGGTCTTAAGCATTTCTTCTCTTAGACGTGAGAAACGCTGTGCGGACTGCCCTCCAGCCTTTGTCTTGCCCGGGACATTCGACTCCAGAGTATAGGCTGTTTTGATGCTTGAACCTTGTAGATATCCGATGGCTGCCTCGTTTTTGTCCGCTACAATTAAACCATAGACTCGGTCATCAACAACCATCTGTTTTAGAGGCTCTAAAACGAATTCTTTGTCACAACGATAGTGTCGGGATTCGATCGGTTGTGGTGGGTGTACTTCCCATATCTGTATATCGGGGCGTCCTTCCTGTTCAGATACATTGCCTGCGAAGAAAGCTACACCGTTTTCTGGTGTTTGCTGCTCTTCTTTCACCTTTCTACCTATTTTTCCAAGTGCATCTTGAACATTGTTCCGCGTATGTTTTGACTTGATGTTCTCGGCTTCGGACTGTTCAGAAGTAATGAACTCTGAGATGCTGGCCATATCATAACCCGCAGGAATATATAGAGAAACTAGTTCCGTATTCCTGCCTCTGATATCCTCCAGCTCCTTAATCAGCTTCTTCAACTGATACTTGTTCATTCCCGGGTTTTCGTCTTCGCTCATAAAAGTAAGAAGTGAAGTGAATTCTTTTAACTCAAATCAATACGTTCGCGAGAGACCTCTAGGTAGTCCGGATCGCTGCAGAAAATCTCCATACACTTCGTACCATCAAAATCTTCAAGCATATTGTACAGCTCGCCGAACTCTATATCCCCAACGCCTATAGGCAAGTGCAGATCCTCTCCTTCACGTGTATCTTGGATGTGCAGATGAGAAATTACTTCCTCAAATTCGGCTAGGAACATATCAAGCTCTTCCTGCCCGACTTCTGCAAATCCGTGACCGGTGTCAAGACACATTGAAAAATCCTCTTCACGGCAAATATAGCCTAGCTGGAAGAGATCCAGTCCGTATATTGAGCCTATATTCACGTTCTCAAAGCAGATCTCGACCCCGTGATCATCACCGAGCTCGTTTATCATATCCAATTGGTTCACGATTTCCGGTACATGTTCCTCGATCTCTACAGTGTATCTGCAGTCTACGTGTACAACTGCCTTTTCCGCATTCAGTTCGCTGGAAAACTCCAGCAGGCGGTCGAAGTAAACAAGTAGAGACTCGTCAAACTCTTCTACACCTGTGTAAACAGGTTGACGGAAAGGAAGGTGGATCACAAGATCCAGGTCTTTTTCCTCCAGATCCGAATTTATTTCCTCTGCGTCTAGCTCTTCAACCGGTATTTCACCTTCCCCGATCGCTAGCTCAACGAAGTCGTATTTTCCATCAACTTCGGAGATTTTCTCTGGTTGTGGGCCTATGGAGATACCAGTCACTTGACAATCACCAGTAGATTATCTATTTCAAGCATCTGTCCTTGACCAGTGTAGGTTCTTTCTTCTTCAACTTCGTACATCTCCGGTGCGAGATGTTCGCCTGCTGCAACAAGTTTTCCTGCATCGATGCTGTACTCATTGTTCTCTAGAGCATCTTCGATCTCTGAGACTTTATCTCCGTATTTTGGACCTGCCTCACTGTAGTCAAGGCTGATTTCAACAACCTTCTTCTCTGTTTCCGGTTCTTCTTCAAGTGTTTCAAGGTTTTCGACATGCATCACGCTCTTGATGGCGTTTTCGAAGCCTTTGATGTCTCCATAGACTTTGACTTCCTCCAGTGTCTCGTTCAGTGACATCTGGTTGCTGGTCTTGTATTTTCTGAGGCGGGAGATAACTTTCATTGCGTTCTCTCCTCTTTCTGTCTTCATTTCGACTCCGCGTGTTTCTGGCCATTCTGAGTTGTGGATGCTCTTGCTGCTGTACATTTCTTGCCAGATTTCCTCTGTTACGTGTGGTGTTATTGGTGCGAACAGTTTCAGGAATGTTTTGTGTGCTGTTCTCAGTGCGTGTTCTGTTGAACGGTTGTCTTCTTCGTCCAGTTTCTGCTTTGCAATCTCTAGGTAGTCATCGCAGAATGTGTTCCAGAATAGGTCTCTTGTTTTTTCAAGTGCTTTGGAGAACTCGTATTCCTCGAAGTGCTCAGTGACTTCTTCAACCAATTCGTCCAGTTCGGCGAGTATCCACTGGTCGACAGGATCAAGATCTTCGACTTCTAGATCGGCTTGATCCATAGATGCTAGTTCGTCAACCAGCTTGGAGGCGTTCCACATCTTTCTCAGCAGTTTCTCTCCGGATACAAGGTCTTTCTCGCTGAAGGCCATGTCTTCTCCTACGGATGCTCCTGCACTCCAGTATCTTGCTGCATCGACAGGGTAGTCTTTGACGACGTTCTGCGGTAGAACGACGTTTCCACGGCTTTTACTCATTTTCTCCCTGTTCTCATCTAGGATGTGGCCGTTGATCATAACTTCGTCGAAGGGAACCTCTCCTGTGTGCTCCAGGCATTTGACTACTGTGTGGAATAGCCAGAAGCTGATGATATCGTGTCCTTGAGGTCGGAGATTCATCGGGTAGAGTTCGTCTCTCTCCATTGCGTATTCTTCCTCTTCTGGATTCCAGTGCCATCCTGCGTTGACCAATGGTGTTAGTGAGGAGGTTGCCCATGTATCGAAGACATCTTCTTCTGCTTCGAAAGCTGTTGAACCACATTCAGGGCATTCATTGACAGAGGGATCATCTGCTATCGGATCGACAGGTAATTCTTCCTTGTCTGCGATGATTTCTTCACCACAGTCTTCACAGTACCATACTGGGAATGGTATTCCACTGTCTCGCTGACGTGAGATACACCAGTCCCATTCAAGTCCTTCAATCCAGTGCTCGTACCGTGTAAACATTTTCTCAGGGTGCCAATCTAGCTCTTCGCCTGCTTCCAGATATTTATCCTTGTTTTCAAGGATTTCAACGTACCATTGCTCCTTTACCAGGAATTCAATTCCTGTATCGCAGCGTTCGTGAACCTTGATTGTATGGTTGATCGCTCTGCGGTCGATAAGCTTTCCTGATTCGTCAAGGTCGTCAACTATTTCTTCGCGTGCTTCTTCTGTGGATAGGCCTTTATATTCTCCGGCTACGTCCGTCATTGTTCCAGATTCGTCGATTGCGATCCGCAGATCGAGGTCATGCGCTTTGTACCATTCGATATCCATTTCGTCTCCGAATGTACAGCACATAACGACTCCTGTTCCTGTTTCTATATCGACACGGTCGTCTTCAATTATAGGTACTTCGTGACCGAAAAGAGGCACAACTGCGTCTTCACCAGCTAGGTGGCTGTTCGCTTCGTCATCTGGATGGACGAATATTGCGACACATGAAGGTAGTAGTTCTGGTCGGGTGGTTGAAATTACGATTGATCCATGTCCTGTAGCTAAATCGAACTCGATATCGTTGAAGTGGGAGTCTTCGTCAAGCCCTTCCATTTCTACTTGGCTGATTGCCGTCTCACATTCGGGACACCATATTGCAGGTGCTTTCTCGCGGTACTCCTTTCCCTGCTCATACAGATCGATGAATGAGAGCTGACTGACTTCTTGTACTTCCGGTTGAATAGTCTTGTAAGTGTTGTTCCAGTCCATAGAGAAAGCGAACTTCTTCATTATGTCCTCGAAGTTTTGTTCGTATTCCTTACATACCTCTCTAACTTTTTCCTGAAAATCTCTTCGGCTGAAATCTTGGTGGCGTATATCCAGTTCTTTTTCAGTTAGACGTTCGCTTGCGATTCCGTTGTTGTCGTATCCGAACGGGAAGAAGACGTCTTTTCCTCTCATGCGCTGGAAACGTGCTTGGAAATCGGTTAGAGTGTTTCCATATGTGTGACCGAAGTGCAGGCTTCCAGATACTGTTGGTGGGGGTGTATCTATACTGAATACTTCTTTATCGTTGTCCTCCTTGTATTCGTATGTCTGGTTTTCCTGCCATTTGTGGCGCCATTTGTCTTCGATCTTTTCTGGTGTGTAATCTCCTTCCATGTGTTTAACAGCCTCGCTTGAATGAATTGAGTTGGGGGTTAAACGGTTTTAACGCTTTAGAAATCTGCATAGAAACTGTAGTTGAGAACTTCATAGTATAATTTATAGAAAATGGTAAACAGGAAATAGTTCTAGAAAGCAGCAGCTGGCCGTACAAAACGTCCACCTTTCGCCTCAAGGCCAGCAACCCTGTTCATTACAGAACTGTATCTGTAGCTCAATAGTTTAAAATATTTCGCCGAATTCCTCTAGAAATCTGCCAAACTTCTGTCGCCAGGGTACTCCATATTGTCCGTTGCAAATATTACTTTCTGGCTGATCTCATCTTCCAACCACTGTTTCTGTTCATCAAGATCTGATTCGAGGAACTTGTAGCCGAAATGAGTAATCAGAATAGTTGAAGCATCGGTTTCCTCAGCTATACTAGGGATGTCGCTGAGATGCGTATGTCCTTTGAAATCTTCTCCTCTTGGGTGGGTGCAGTAGACTACCAGGGTATCGCAGTCATCGTAAAAAACGGTTAACTCATCTGAATAATCTGTATCAGTCCAGAAGCCAATTTTATTATCTTCGTCTTCAAGTGTGAATCCTATTGTCTTTGGGTCGCTGTGAAACATCTCTTGCGTCTCGATCTCTAGATCTTTGAACGTGTAGCTATCTTGCTCTCCCATTATCTCGAAGTTAACGCACAGGTTCTTGTGGTAGCGTGAAACTACTTTATCTATGTCGCTATATCCTTCCATCGCTGTCTGGTTGCCGATGACTGTTCCTGGAAAGTCGTTAATCTCAGTGATCTGCTCTATTATACAGTTCACATCGTTTGAGTGATCGGGATGGTTGTGAGAAACCAGTACGGCTTCAGTTTCTTCCGGATTATCTAGTTCCTGGTTTGAGTATACAAGCGCTCCTGGACCGGGATCTATGTGTAACTGTGTCTTTTCTGTCTTTACTACTACTCCTGCAGTTCTTCTTTTCTGTTCTCCAGTTACGTATCTTCCGCCACCAGTTCCCAGGAATTTCAACTTCATACAGTCTATCTAGTGTTTTATTTTCAAAAAACCGTCAGTAAAGCACTGGCTTGAAGTTGGATTGGGCGGTTACAGACTTGACTATGTTGTCGGATCTTCCAACAGTTTCTGGAAATTTCTGGATGCTCGCGATATGAACAGAATAATCTATCAGTTTGACCAATATAAAGAGAAAATCCCAAGATGCGTTCAAGATTATGCGCGAACAAGGTCAGCAGATTCTTACGGAAAGAGATTAGGAAGAAACATTTCTAGTGGCTATGTTTTTTACTTTTAGAGGCGGGTTAAATCTATATGGAGTGCAGCCCTGAACTTGAGGAGGTCTTGAAAGTAGTTTTTAATTTGAATTCGCGCGAAATAGATATTTTGATGGTTCTTTGTGATTGTAGCTTGATGGTTCAGGATATTGAGGCGGAGGTTGGGTTGGAGAGAAGTACTGTTCAGAGATATCTTTCTTCTTTGAAGAAGACAGGTCTAGTGAAGGTCTCTAAAGAAGGCCGAAAGCATGTTTATGAGGTGGATAAGTCTGAGTTGAAAGATCAGGCCCATAATCGTCTTGAGGAGTGGTGCGATGAAAAGGACGAGGCCATAAACCAGATTTAATGTTTATAAATGTTCAACAATTATACACATTTATGAGTAAAATAGAGGTATTTACGACACCGACCTGCCCATACTGTACAAAAATCAAGCAATGGCTCGACGAAAACAACTACGAATACGAGGAACATGATGTTGCCTCCGATCAAGAAAAAGCAAAGAAAATGATTCAAAAAACAGGTCAGAGAGGAGTTCCACAAACATTTGTAGGTGATGAAGCAATTGTAGGTTTCCAGCCTCAGAAAATAGAAAAAGCAATAGACCAGAAAATCAAGGGTTAAGACTCTTTTTCTCTTCTCGAGCTTGTTTTAAATTTCTCTTTAATTCTTTCTTTAACGTGATATTCAACCAATGAAAGCAACTACAAAAGGTCAAGGACAACCTGAACTAACAGTTATTGGATCGCTGCATGGAGACGAACCTGCAGGTATGAAAGCAATTGAAAAAATACTTCAAACCGATATAGAATTTCTCAAGCCTGTAAAATTCATTATAGCTAACGAAGAAGCGCTGGAGGAAGAAGAAAGATACCTAAAAACAGATATTAATAGATCTTTTCCGGGTAATCCTGAAAGCAATATTCATGAGGAAAGACTGGCTGCAGAACTGCTTGAAGAAATAGGTGACACTAAAGTTCTAGATATACACACCACACATTCTTATCCAGAGCCTTTCGCAGTAATCAAAAGCACAGAAGACGAAGTAATTGAACTAGTGAATGCATGCAATGTAGAAAACGCAGTATACTTTCCAACGCAATCAGGAAACATTCAGGAATTCGTTACAGGTGTAACAATAGAAACAGGTTACCAAAGAACAGAAAAAGCAGCTGAAAATGCGGTTGACACCATTAAGAACTTTCTTGCATATCATGGGGCAATAGATCAAGATTACTCTACTTCGGAACCTCGGATATTCGAATACACTGAAACAGTTGAAGGAGATTGGACGTTTAAAGCGGAAAATTTCCAGAAAGTCAAAAAAGGCGAAGTATATGCAGAAAAAGACGGAGAATCTCTAGTAGCGGATCATGATTTCTACCCTGTGCTCATGTCAACAAATGGATATGAAGGTCATCTAGGATACAAAGCCAAGAAGCTTTGACTCTTCAAAACTTCTTCTTTATTCTCTATAAACTAGGAAAACTAGAATAAGTGTTGAAAAAACTCCTAAAAGAGATCTTAAAA
>JBLGBK010000004.1:0-51507 GCA_047617785.1 Colwellia polaris
TAGCCCCCGCAGGATTCGAACCTGCGTCGAGAGGGCCAGGGCCTCTCATGATTGACCACTACACCAGGGGGCTGTCTCCTGTATAGTTCTTATAGAAGGCTAATTTTTTTATTGAGAAAGGGTGAGATTTGCTGGTTTTTTAGAGCATACTGTCTATATTTTCAAGGTTTCCAGCTTTTTTCTGTACTTTTTTTCGTACTCTCTCTGCTTCATTGTAGACGTCTTGAATTATGTTTTCTGTTTTGTTGATCTGTTTCTGGACATCTCTACTGTAAGCTTGCTTTGATTTCTTGTTAGCACGTGAAATAGCTCTTTCAAGCTCTTCGGCTTCTTGCTCTATAACCTGTATCTCCTGCAGAAGATTTTCGAATTCGTTGCCTGTTTGCTGTAATTCATGCTCTTCCTCTTCTACCTCGCTCTCTATTTCCTCTCTTTCCTGCCGATGCTGGTCCGCCATTTGATCCTCGGCGTTTTTCATTCGTTTGTTTCTTGTTGCGTTTGCTATTTTTCCTCCTTCTTCTACAATTTCTTCTGCTTCGTTTTCTTCTCCTTCTTCGTGTTGGATTGCCTGAGCTTGTTCCCCTTCTACCTGTTCAACATCTGCAAGCTGTTCTGCAATCATTTCAATTTCTTGTAGTTCCTCTTGCAGTTCTTCTGCGCCTATTTCTGCAATTTTTACAATTTCCTGTATTAGTTCAGTTGTTGCGCCTTGTTGGTACAACTGGTCTACCTTCTGGTTGAGAGCTTGTATAACTTGTTCTGTTTCTTGTTCTTCGCTGTATAGTTCTTGTTCCTCGCTCTGTATTGCTTCTAGAGCTTTTCCTATGAGGTCTAAAGCTTGTTTTGAGGTCTTAATTTCCCTTTGTTCTTCCTTTGTTTCTCTCATTTGCTCTTGGACTAGTTCGTGCAGTGCTTTTTTACCGAAATCTTTGGCACCTTCGATGTGTTGCTCCAGTCTTTCAGTATGTTCCTCTTGTCCTTCAAGTTCTTCCTGCATATCTAGTACGGTTCCAGTAAGATCATGAGCTTTCTTGATAGCCCCCATTGCACTGTCTTTCTTATCTTTTAGATCTGAAGCTTTCTGGTTGATGTCCTGAAGCGTGTTCATAGCGCTACTTACTTTGCTAGAAGCTGCCATGTTGACCTATTTAGAAGCCTTATTCAAATAGTTTATTGAGTAGAAGTAGTGAAGCGCCGGAGCTGGGATTTGAACCCAGGAGACCCGGGATGGGTCACCAGCTTTCCAGGCTGGCACCTTTAGCCACTCAGTCACTCCGGCATGAAATTTGGTTTCTCTATTATTTTACTCCTAGTAGAAGCTTTAAATTAGAAGCGGAAAACCTGTTTCACACCGTTTTTAATCTGTAATTGTAGATTATAGTAGTGAGAAATTAGATAGAGGGGAAAAGAAGAGTTACCGAGGTTATTCGATTAGCTCGATTTCAATGTCTACTCCTTCAGGTACGTGTACACGCATTACCTGTCGAAGTGCACGTTCGCTCTCTGTAAGATCGATCAGCCGCTTGTGTACATGCATCTCGAATCTTTCGAATGTTGATGCGCCTTCGCCATCCGGTGCTTTACGAGTTGGAATTTCTAGTTTATCTGTTGGTAGTGGTACTGGTCCGGATACTTCTGCATCGTATTCGTCGCCTATTTCTAGTATTTCATCTGCCAGGTCCTGTACCTTTTCCTGGTCAGTGCTTCTCAATCTTACACGTGCTTTCTGCATACTGATACATCTAGACTTAAATCTTATAAATGATTCAACTAACTCGTGATCTTTTCAGGTATCCGTTCTTTCCAGTTCATATCTCTGGAGATTATTTCCATTGTTATGACATAGGAGATGCCCGTGATAATTATGCTCCATAATATACTATCCATAAGCTTCAAACCGGCGAAGGTTCCTAAAAACTGTGAAAGAGCTATCAGAAGCCCTAAAAACGCAGGATGAAGAATATAACCCCAGAGACTATGTTTGCCGTATCTGTTGAAAATACTTTTCTCACCTGCCTCAGGTCTAGAAAGAGTGTACAAGAAGATGCTTATTGCCATAGGAGCAGTCATGAATGAATAATCGCTCCACTGGAAAGGGGCAGAACTATTCAAAACTATTGAAATAGCAAGTCTTTCAACTATATGCAATATTATGGATAAAGCTGAAATTTTCAGTAAAAGACTGCTAATCTTCTCAAGTTTCGGCTCTCTACCTCTAATGTAAAAACCGGCAGTAGTGAAGAATAATCCGAAAAATAATGCGTCAGTACGCGGAATAGCTATACCTAAAGACACTTGATAGGCCTGAGATAGTATTCCAATAACATGAATTATTAGAGAACTGCCTAGAAGCCAGCGAACAAGGTTAAAACGATCTGCAACATAAACTGCAGATGTAGATAGGAAAAGAGCTGTTAGAAACCATAGATGGGTGCTAACAGCATCACCTAGGTAGAAAATATTAATCGGATTTAAATTAAACTGTATAACCTGGGATATAGATTTTACTTCTGTAAACCTGTTTAGATATAATATAGGTAGTTGTATACCTAGCCATATTATAGATCCAAGAACGTAGTACTTACCTACTGATTTAAGATACTTTACTCCATAGTCTCTGCCTTTTTGCTGTAGTTTCAAGTGAAGCAAGTATCCTGATATAAGAAAGAATACAGGAACTGCAAAACGAGCAGTGTTAATTAGTATAAAACCTGCTACAGAATTAACGTGGTAATTATCGATAAAACTACCTCTAGCATGAATAAAGAAGACAGCTAACAAGGCCAAGCCTTTCAAGGTATCTAAACTATCTATCCTCTTAGTCACTGTAATAAGTAAACAATTCTGAACTCCACTTTCTTAACTTGTTTTCAAGGAAGAACTAGATAAAGCCAGTAAATTAATAGAAAGAAAAAAGATTTTGAAGAAAGGCAGTTATGCCTTACTTCTCGTTGACCTTTAGAGCCTGACCGGCTCCAACTGTCTGTCCCATGTCTCGGATAGCGAATCGTGCGAGCTGTGGGATGTCGTCGTTCTCTTCAATAACTAGGTCCTGCTGTGGTGTGATCTCAACCTTTGCTGCCTGACCCTGTTTGATGTAGTCTGGGTCTTCTTCGATTGTCTCTCCTGTCTTTGGATTCATTGTGGACTTGATGTCCGTGAATGTACAGCTGACCTGAGCTGTGTTGACGTGGAATACTGGTGTGTATCCTTCGGAGATGACGTTAGGGTGGTTGAGTACGATGACCTGTGCTTCGAAGCTTTCGACAACTGTTGGTGGGTTGTCGGAAGGTCCTGCGACGTCTCCTTTCTTGATGTCGTCCTGTCCGACTCCTCGTGTGTTCCATCCGATGTTGTCTCCAGGTTCTGCACTTTCAACTTCTTCGTGGTGCATTTCGATTGTCTTGACTTCTCCACCTACGTTCTTGTTCAGTCGTGTGGATGCAGGTTCAAATGTTACGCTGTCTCCTTGGCTGATGTCTCCTGTTTCTACTCGTCCGACGGATACTGCTCCGATTCCGGAGATTTTGTATACGTCCTGTACAGGGATTCGTGTTGGTAGGTCGATTGCTTTTTCAGGTTCTTCTAGATCGTCTAGTGCTTCGATTAGGGTAGGTCCGTCGTACCATCCTAGGTCTTCACCTTCGTCTACTACTCCGTCGCCTTCGAAGCTGGAGATAGGTACGAAGTCGATCTCGGATGTATCGTATCCTACGCCTTGGATCATTTCTGAGACTTCGTCTTTGACGTCGTTGAATGCGTCTTCTTCGTAGTCCTTGAGATCCATTTTGTTGACAGCTACAACTAGCTGGTCAATTCCTAGAGTCTTAGCTAGGTAAGCGTGCTCCTTTGTCTGAGGTTGGATTCCGTCGTCTGCTGCGACTACTAGAACTCCAGCGTCAGCCTGAGAAGCTCCTGTGATCATGTTTTTAATGAAGTCTCGGTGCCCTGGAGCATCGATGATTGTGAAGAAGTAGTTGTCAGAATCGAACTCTTTGTGTGCGAGGTCGATTGTAACTCCTCTTTCACGTTCTTCTTCTAGAGAGTCCATTGCGAATGCGAAGTTGAATGTTTCCTTACCTGCTTCTTCAGCAGCTTCTTCGAGCTTTCGCATTTCTTCTTCTGGTAGATTCTCTGTGTCCCAGAGTAGTCTTCCAATTGTTGTGGATTTACCGTGGTCAACGTGTCCAATAAATACTAGATTAATGTGTGGTTTGTCTGCCATTTTAGGTTTCACCTATAGTACGTATATAACCCGATTAACCTATTAAACTTTAAAAATGGTTTCTGTTTTTCCCTATTTTTGTCATATATTGCCGATTTTATGGCTATTAGTCTTGTTTATTTCCAGTTTTAGGTAGAACTTCGCACTTGGAAACTTAGCAGAATGATAAAAATCCCTATTATATGAGATTTTAAGAGGAAAATTTTATTCCTAAAACTAAAAAATACTGTAGCTCCAGTGTATTTTATGGTTTCAGCAGAGAACATCATTAACACTATTTTAGATCGAACTAACTGCAGTAAAGTTTTCACCTACCCCGGAACGCCTCCAGCCAAGCTCTACAAAGAGGTTGAAAGATCTTCTGCGGAGCTTGTTCAGGGGGTAAGAGAACAGCATTTAACCCATCTTGCTCAGACACGTTACTACAAGAAGTTGGAGCAAGGAAATGAAGAGATACCGGTTATAATAGTTTCTGGCGAGATGGGAGAGGCAATGATGATGCAGGGGTTGCTAGCAGGTTCTATTACTTCGCCTTGTCTCGTGATAGTCGCAGAATCTCGGTTTGAGCACGTTGATAACTCTATTAATATTGCACATCAGACAGATAGAGGCTCTACTCATGATAAATTAGACAACTCTGATGTTTTGCGCCGGCATGAAAACGTCCATCACAGGGTTCTTCTCCAAGATGGAGATGATTTAGACGATGTAGAGACTATGATTCAAGAATTAAAGGAGAAGAAGGAAGTAGGGATAGTTCATGTGCCAATATATTCCCATGACTCATCAGAAGGAGGTTACCTTTCAGAACCTGAAAAAATAGATCAGTCAAGGCTTCAAAACAGGTGGAATGAAGCGGAAAAACCTATGATCGTCGCTGGGAGAGGAGCAAAAGATCCAAAAGTCAGAGATATGATTGAAAATCTGTCAAAGTCTTCAGGAGCACCACTAGCAGTGAGCATACCTATGGAAGGCTACTTCGAAGATAATTATGTAGGCCGGATCGGTATGATGGGAACTCCTTCAGCCAATCAGGCTTTCAAGGAAGCAGATCTTGTCCTGTCAATAGGTACCTCGATGCAGAACGTAATTACTTCCTTTGGGGAAAATAATATCCAGGAATTTAGAGAGAAAACAGTACAGGTAGAACCTAACCCTCGTAGAAGAAGTTTCTTCGTAGGAAGCTATATAGAAGGCTCTGCTGGTGAGGTTCTCTCTGAACTTAATTCTGAAAAGGAGGAATGGCTCTCTTCGAATGACTATGGTTTAGAAGATAAGAGAAAGTTTATTCCCGAACCTGTAAACGCGTTGGGCCAGCTTATACGTGAAGATTTCTCTGATAAAGTTGTCACTTTGGGGGTAGGTAATTCTGTCATCTGGCTGCCCTACTCGTTAGGCCCTGAGATCAGAAAGGAAACCTCTCGAAGCGGTTCTATGGGCGAGGTAGTAGCAGGCCTTAATAGGGAGGAAAACCCTATCTTGGTTCTAGGTGATGGAGAGCTTGAAATGGATCTATCGCTTATAGTTGAGGCCCAATACCGGACAGAATCTGCAGCTCTGTTTATCATAAACAATCAGCGTTTGGGTTTGGTGACAGAGATACAGGAGAAACAGTTTGACGAAAAGATAACTCCTAAAGATAATTCTGTAAATTTCCAGGATCTAGGAGAGTCGTTTAAAGGAGTAGAGTCTTTCTCCGCTGAAAAAGCTGAAGAAGTAGATGAGAAAGCTAGGAAAGCGATCAACTCCGATAAAATCAGCTTGGTAGAGATAAAAGTGGAGGAGGACCTCCACTCTGAATTATTCGATGTAAACGCTTTGCCGGATCTAGATAACTAGTTTTCAGTTATTATTAGGGAGGTAACTGTCAGAAAGTTGGAGGTGCAGAAATCCTCCGACGTTCCTCCTATCTCTCCATAACTGAAAAATCCGGCGAAAGAACCGTTCAAATTGTTCTGAAGAGCCTCTAGTTCCTTTTCAAGTTCGTCTCCCAAAGTCATAGCCCTGCCGGCGCATTCAAAAACTAATGCCATGATAATATCGTCGGAGGAACTTGCTATGTCCTGGATATGATTTGCCGTAGAGTCGGCAATATCCTCTTTAGAACCTTCCATAAGCACGAGTTCGGAGTTGTTAGATATACTAGAGTTAAATACTATAGCACCATCGTCTACAGCCTGCGGAACTTTTAGAGCATAATTATCCCCCATTTTAACGCCGAAAGGCGATCGATGTGAATGTTCTGCCATTACTTTAGGGATCTCTACCCCGCTAGGAAGTTCTACAGTTCCTTCTAACTCTTCCGGTTCAACGTCTAGCTGTTCTGCATAAACCTCCTGTGCAGGCCTACCGTTCAATTTAGTGACTACGTTCTCTTCTGAACGAGCAAGGAAAGTATGTTCTGTTTTATCATAGCCATGGCCGAGCTCAATCCGGTATTCTTGAGATGTTTCAACGCCAGTTAGGACTAAAGCATCACTGTACACCTCTCCGTTGCAAAACTGATAGCTCTCTTGATACTCGTTGTTGTCTCCAGCAGCTGCTCCTACTACTGGTGTTTCTGCATTGTACTGATCAAAAATCCCTTTCAATACCTGGAACTCTATGGCAGGTTCTTCCTCTGTAAAACCCGGTAAGAGAGGAACAAAGACCGTGTCTTCACCTCCAATCCTTTCAGCTAACTCTGCAGATTTGTTTACTGGGTCTTTTCTAATATTCTCTGCCACACCTGTAGTAAAGTCTATTTTGGAGGTATGGTTAGTAATTAATACACAACTGTCCTCTGCTTTTTTACTTTCTGATATTTCTCCTGCAGTAGTACAACCTGTCCAATTGCAATCTAGTCTTTTATCCACTTCATCTGTTAGCTCATCGAGATTGATAGAAGTACTTGCGAATAGAAAAGCAAAATCTGTGTTATCTTTGTCAATAGAGTTGGTAAGTTCTTCTGCTATTGCTGCAGGATTGTTACTATATTGGTCGTATTCTACATGGTTAACTCTAGATGGTAGAGACATATCTACCTATTTTACTAAAGACAGAAAATAAAAGTTGTTGTCAGAAATAGAGAAATTAAGGGGAAGGAAGGGGTTAGAGGAAATTATTCCTCTACGCTCGGCATCTCCTGCTTCATGCCTTTACGTTCTCGGATCTCCATGATCTTCTCTTCCTGAAGGTTTCTTGGAAGAGGTTCGAATAGGATGTCGATCAGGCTGAAGAATCCTTTACCGTTTGTTGCGGACTTGAGTGCTGCCTCGAATCCGAACAGTTCTTCTACTGGAAGCTTACATTTGATGACTGAGCTTCCTCCTTCTTCTTCCATGTCGATTACATCTCCACGCCGGTTGGAGACTTCTGTCATTGCTTCTCCCATTGTATCTGATGGCGTGTCGATTCTCATCTTCTGTTTTGGTTCGATGAGCTGTGGCTGTGAGGTCAGGAATCCATTTCTGATTGCGTTCTTTGTCGCCGGGATCATCTGTGCTGGTCCTCTGTGGATTGCGTCCTCGTGCAGCTTTGCATCGTGAAGCTTGACTTTGAGACCTGTTACAGGTTCGTTTGCTAGAGGTCCTTCGTCGCAGAATTCATGGAATGCGTCTACTAGGTATTCCTGAATTTCTCTCAGGTTCTTGATTCCACGGGAGGCGTTGATGAAGAGGTTTTCTTCGTATGCGTCCATTACGTTGTCTGCTTCGTCTTGTGTGAGCCCTGCGTCGACTAATGCGTCTCTGACTTCTGTTTCGTCGTCTGCCTGCATCTTAATTTCCTCGTATTCTTCCTTGAGGAACTTTCTGACGTCTTCGCTTAGAGGTTCTACGCTGATTTCCAGTTTGTTGTGTCGGTTAGGTGACTTTCCTTCGAGGACGTCACTTGCTTCGCTGATTCCTTCACGGAATACAACGATCGGTTCGGAAACGTTGATGTCGATTCCTTTCTCTTCGAGATGTCTTTCAACTTTTGCTTCGATATGAAGCTCTCCAAGACCGGATACAAGTGTTTCTCCGGTGTCCTCGTCAATGTCGACTTTGATTGTGTTGTCTTCCTTTGCTCGCTTACGCAGTGTTTCGATAAGCTTTGGAAGATCGCTTGTACGCTTTGGCTCGATGGATTTTGTAACAACAGGTTCGAAAACGTGCTCGATTTGTTCGAATGCTTCGATTTCATCTTCTCCGTCTAGGATGAATGTTTCTCCTGTTGAGAAGTCTGGTCCTGTGATTGCTACGATGTTTCCTGCCGGTACTTCGTCAACCATCAGCTTTCTTGGTCCGGAGTAAATTCCGACCTGCTGTGCTCTTTCTGTCTTCTGGCTTCCGATTCCGTATAGTTCGTCTCCTTCTCTTACTGTTCCTGAGAATAGACGTGCGGTGACGATTGTTCCGGCGTGTTCGTCGTCTTCTACGTTGGTTACTACTCCTACTAGAGGCCCGTCTTCGTCTCCTTCCTGTAGTTCTTTACCTGTTTCGCTTTCGATGTCTCCTGGCCATACCTTTGGAATTCTCCATTCTGCGGATTCCTGAGGGTTGACTAGGTGTTTTACTACCATGTCCAGAGATACTTCTTCGATTGGTGCGTCGTTTGCGAGACCTTCGTGATCTCCTTCGTTTACGCGATCGATGATGTCCTGGAAGCTGATTCCAGTTTTCTGCATATATGGTGCTGAAATAGCCCAGTTCTTGAGTGCGGATCCGAATGCGACTGTTCCGTCGTTTACAGCCATGCTCCATTCTTCTGCTGTTTCCTCATCTGCATACTTTCGAAGCGCTGTGTTTACTTCTCGAATAATCTTGGTGAATCTTTCCTGCATTTCTTCAGGTGTCAACTGCATCTCTTCGATCAGTCGATCGACTTTGTTGATGAATAGTACTGGTTTAACTCCTTCCTGAATTGCCTGTTTCATGACGGTTTCTGTCTGAGGCATAACTCCGTCAACTGCGTCGACAAGAACCATAACTCCGTCAACGGCACGCATAGCTCGGGTAACGTCTCCTCCGAAGTCAACGTGCCCGGGTGTGTCGATAAGGTTGATCAAGTAGTCGTCGCCGTCTAATTCGTGGACCATTGAAACGTTCGCAGAATAGATTGTGATTCCTCTTTCTGCTTCCTGGTCGTCGAAGTCCATAAAACGTTGGTCTCCAGCGAGCTTCTCCGATATCATACCTGCTCGTGCGAGAAGGTTGTCTGTTAGTGTAGTTTTTCCGTGGTCGATGTGTGCTGCAATAGCAATGTTCCTAATGTGTTCTGGGTCGTTAATTACGCCCTTAATTGCCTCTAGTTCGTCTGACATATTTCAAAATTCACCGTTTATATTCTAGAAATCAAGTTGCAAGATTTAAAAGCCAATAGGCACGAAGACCTATTTTCAAGGCATCAAGTTTTTCCAATATTCATTCAATTCAGGATTTCTTTCTAGTTCTTCCGCTACCAGTTTTAGTGCTGCGCCTAGTAAAACCAGGTTTTTGAGGACATAATGACCTTCAAGTGCTGGTGCATAAGGCGCCTGGTTGAAAATAACTTCTGATGCTAGCACAACCGGACTAAGTATTCCGGGGAGGTGTATAAGAAGCAGCCCCAAACCGTACCTCAGTGTTTTCTGATGAAGAAGAAGCAGCCCTATTATTATTTCGAATGTTCCTATTATTAGGAGTGCTGTTGAGGTTGGCATAAAGAATAATGTATGTGAAATCAGTTCTTCTGCAGGACTCATGTCTATAATTTTAAGTGTGCCAAACCAGAGATAGATCAACGCTATTGAGTACTGTAGAATATAGCTGCTGTGATTGTCAAGATTGTCTAGAATGTTTTTGAAAGCCATTTAGTCTACAAGTATGGTTTATTCGGCTTAAAGATTTTGTTCTATATTAACTGAGCGAGTATATAGAGAATAGTGAGAGGTATGCTGATGTAGATTAAGTACTTCCTGTATGCATTTCCAAGATCTGTATCAATAGCAGGTTGTTCGTTTTCGTCGAACTCTATGTTCTTTATATCTTCCTCGTAATCTTGATGATCTCCTTTCGGCATCAGTCCGGTGTAGTTGCATTCGTTGCATAGCCATTTGTTCGGATTGGATATTATTTCTCCCAGCATGTTGGTCTTGCGCTGATCTGGTTCTACATTTGTTGAACCGCAGTTTGGGCAGAAATGTTGGTCCATAGAAAGTAGATATGAATTGAGAAAGAAAAAGTCGTTGAGAAAGAAAGTAGAAGAGTGTTTATCGTGCGCCTTCTGCTTCCTTTTCTTTACGCTGTTTCTCTCTGACTGCTCTGATGTCGTTGTTATTGTCTGCAGCGCCAATGATCTCATCTGCAAGGACTTTGTAGGCCTTGTCCTTCTCTGCTACACGTTTCTCGTATGCTCCCTGAACGAGAAGTCGTAGTGCGAGATCTGTCCGTCTCTGAGGAGCTACTAGTACTGCTTTCCGTGCTCGAACTCCTCCTCTCTGATAGGTAACTACTTCTTCAGTTGGTGCGGAGTTTTCGATTGCCTGTACCAGTACCTGGAAGGGGTTTTCTCCTGTTTCTTCTTCGATTTCTTCCATTGTTTCTTCGAGAAGGTTCCAGAGTTTCTGGCTCTTTCCGGCGTTGTGTCCGGATGTGATGTAGTGTTTGTTTCCACGGTGTCCTGCGACATACAGGTGGTTAAGTAGTCTTTCGATTACTGGCACGTCTGCCTTGTAGAACTGTCTTTCTGTGTGACGGCCTTTGCTTCGTGGAGCCATGATGTTCTCCATGTTCAGGTATCTTACTAGTCCGTCGTCTTCGATTTCTGCTTCTTCGGCGTCCCATCGGCCGAAGGTAAGTAGTTCGTCTTCTGTCTGTATCTTGGCTGCGTTACTCATTATGTTATCACCGTGTTGGCTTCTGCTGGTTTCCGGCTACGAGTTCTTCAAGTGATACGGAGTTGACTTTGACTACCTGGTATCGGACTGTTGGAATGTCTCCTTTTGGTCCGTTGTCGGCTCCTCCGATTCCTTCAATTAGAACTTCGTCGTGCTCGTCGATGTGGTCGATTGCTCCGTCTCCTGGAACAAATGCTGTCAGCTGTTTACCGTTTTTAAGCAGCTGCACTCTTACACATTTACGTAGCGCGGAGTTAGGCTGTTTTGCTTCAATTACTCTTTTTTCTA
This sequence comes from Colwellia polaris, assembly GCA_047617785.1. Classification (GTDB taxonomy): domain Archaea; phylum Nanohalarchaeota; class Nanosalinia; order Nanosalinales; family Nanosalinaceae; genus JBEQAZ01. The sequence continues at coordinate 11,352 of JBLGBK010000004.1, forward strand.
GTACAATTCCACGTCCCTGTGGGCTTCCTTCGAGTGGGTCTGATTTCTCCTTCAGATTTAGCATTCTCCTTTTGTAATCGATGTCACTCCAGCGGTACTGCTGCCGCTTCTTCTTCATTTTACGTGCGTTGTATAGACCCATTTGTACAAGAAAATCTAGAAGTTAAGTTTTTTATACCCGGTTGTTAAGTGGGATTTTAGTTCAGCTTTTTCAGGAATTGATAGGCGGCTGTACCTAGTGCTGCTGAACCAACTATCTTGAGATCAGGACTTTGTTGGGCTATCAGGAAGAAACCTCCAAGCAGCAGACTTGCTGTGATCATTTCATCACCCTGGTTTTGAGGGTTGTCTAAATTTACATTAACCTCCTGCTGTTCGCTGTCCTCTTTCAGCTTGGTGAAGGGTTTCTCTATCAGGTCTTTGTTCTGTATCAGGTCTATAGCGGTTTTCTCTAGGTCTGGTTTGTTCTGTTTAATCAGTATTTTCTGCGCTGTATTTTTGTACTGATCTTTTATCTGGAATTCTGGGTAGATAGCGAGGCCAATACCTTCCATTGTTAAAAGGCTCTTTCCCATTAAGGCAAAACTTGTAGGCATGTATATGCCGTACTGACCTGCCTTAATTGATATTTCGACCATTTCCCTGCTGATACTGTGATTTTTCAGCTTAGACTCCTTGATGAGGCGTATTTTTTCTCCTAGAACTTTTTTGAACTCTTCGGGATTTGCATCTTCTTCTATTGACCCCATTTCTTTGATTATGTCAAGCGCGGCATCAGTGTCTTCATTGATTGTGTGGATGAATAGTAGACTGATTTTTCTACGTTGATCTTTGTTTAGTTGGCCTATCATACCGAAGTCTAGGTATGCAATCTTGCTATTTTCCTGTATCAGGAAATTGGAAGGGTGTGGATCTGCGTGGTAGAATCCATCTCGAAGAGTTTGCTTTAGCCCTGCTCTCACAGCAGTTTCTGCAATTTCTTCAGATTCAATATCCATTTCCTTGAGTTTTTCGCTCTCTGTGCATTTTGCCCCTTCTATAAACTCCATCACAAATACCTTCTCTGTGCTGTGGTCGGGATAGGTTTCCGGTATCTTTATTCGTTCTTCCTGAATGTTGTTGTCTAATTTCTCGGCGTTTATGCGTTCTTTCTCTAGATCAAGTTCATTTCGTGTCCACTCTGAGAATTCTTTAGTCAGTTTCTTTACACGCATGTCTTTCATTTTCTTGCTGTGTTTCTCAGCTCTACTTGCGAGGAACTGAAGTATTTCTAGATCGGTCTTTACCTGCTCTTTGATTCCAGGTCTTCTGATCTTGACTGCTACATCGTCACCATTTTCGAGTGTTGCACGGTGTACCTGTGCAATTGATGCTGCGGCTACAGGTTCTTCGTGGAATTCTTTGAAGTTTTCTAGCCCTATCTCTTCGTCAACTATTTTCCGGGCTTTCTGGTTGGAGAAAGATTCAACTGAGTCTTCTAGCTTCTGAAGCTCTTCTGTATATCTTTTTGGTAGAATGTCCGGTCTCTGCGCCATTATCTGACCGAACTTGATGAATGTAGTGCCTAGTTCCTCCAGTGTTTTACGGAGTCTCTCTGGTGGAGGGATATCGTTATCTCTGTTTATCCTTTTGGTAAAAGGTATCCGGTGGGCTAGATGAAGTTTGTCTAGTATATAACTTGCTTCTTCTGATACTAGCGTTTGGATGATATCATCAAATCTCTTGATATCGTTGATCTCTCTTCTAACCGGATTCATATAGACTTTATTCGTTTCAATTCCAGTTAAAGAACAGGGGTCTGTTCTTTAGAACGAAATGATCCTTCTTGTTCTGCTCGCGGTGACAGATTTAATGTAAAGGTGATGTAGAGGGAATGTGGAAGTAGGTTGTTTATTGGACTGTTACTTCGTCTACGTTGTGTGTACGTTTGAGAATCTCTCTGATTGTATCGATCTTCTCTCCGTTCTTACCTACTACTCGTCCCTTGTTCTTCTGCGGTACGCTGATCTCTACTTTCTTCTTTCCATCTTCTTCTGTAATGTCTACTCCTCGTAGATTGCTTGGAACAACGTTTGAGATGAACTTTCCTAGGTTGTCACTGTATTCGTAGATCTTAACTTCTTTTCCAAGACGGTCTTGTACTTTCTGTACTACTTTTCCGCCTTTTCCAATAGCCATTCCTGCCTTTCCTTCAGGGACGATGAAATAAGCTTCATCTTCCTTGATGATGCAGTCTCTAGCCTGTACATCTGTCAGTGATTCGAACATGTTAATGTTCCGGATCATTTCTGTGTCGTATGTTGCTGTAGCCATAATATTGTGCCTTCTGAGTAAGTGTGTATCAAATAAATGAATAGGAAGTTTTTTTAAATGGTTTTACTCCTCGTCACCGAAACCAGGTTTTAAGTCAACTTCTCCTGTACCGACTGGTACTGGTTGACCTGTTACGATGTTTTCGACAACTCCTTCAAGAGGATCTTTTTCTCCCTTTAGGGAGCCTTCACGGAGATGCTTCTTTGTTTCCTCAAATACTGCTCGAGCGAGCATGGATTCCTTGTTTCCAACGATTCCGTAACGTGTGGTTCCGTTGAGCTCTCCTTCTTTAGTCATCATGTCTGCTAGGAGCATGATGTGGCGGTTGTCTACACCGATTCCCTGTTTTGCAAGCGTTTCGTTAATCTCGTCGATAATTCTTTTACGAAGGGATTCTACTCCGAGTACGCTATGTACTTCAAACAGGTCGTTACTTATGGTGCGGGTTGCGTCTACTTCCTTGATTTTAAGGGTTTTACGTAGAGAGCTTCCAGCAGTCTGAAGCTGCCACTCTCCATCATCTTCATTGATAACAACTTGGTCGATTCCCTTGATTCCTTTGATACGTGCATCTTCGGTTTTGTTCTTCAAGTCTTTCAGATCTCTAAGATCGTAGTCATCCTCGCTGCTTTCCAAGGTTACTGTGTTGCCATCAACGGTGACTTTGGATCTTCTAACTGAGTCCTTAACCTGTTCACGTACCTCTTCGGTAGTAATGTCATAATCTTCAAGCAGATCGGGGTTGAGATCATATTCTACGTGAAGCTGCATGATGTCGATAGTGTCTTTCCGGATTAGGTCCTGGAATTTCACTTCTCGTAGCTTTCTTGCAAGTCTCTTTGCATCTTCCTTGCTGTTGAAGTCCTCTTTGAGGTAAACATCCATCGCCGGCGTCTTAGGGTTGCGGCGTGCATCCACAATTTCTTCCAGCCGTGGTAGTCCTGCGGTAAGGGATACCTGGGCGCCTCCTGCCTGGTGGTATGTTTCCATTGTCATCTGAGTGGCAGGTTCTGCCATGGACTGTGCAGCGATCATCCCGATAGCTTCACCGGGTTCGTACTGCATCTGTTCATAGCGTTCTTTCAGGTTTTCTTTAGTTTCGTCGTCCAGGTCAAGTCCCTGATACTTTTCAGGAAGTTCCTGTGCTCTGTCTTTCCAGTTAATCTGTTCTGTCATTTTATTCCACCTCTAATTCTGATCTGTGGAGATGTTTGTTGAGATTTTACCTCTGTCAGACTTCTGCGGATCAAGTCCGTCCTCTCCTGCACGGAACTGGATGATGTCTCCCTGCGCATTTCTAACTGTCTGGTCATATTGGACCTTCAAGTCCTGAAGTGAGTTGGAGATACGTCTATACATGTATCCTGAAGTCTTGGTACGGAGTGACTTGTCCATCAGCGCCTTTCTCTGGCTCATCTGGTGGAAAAAGATCTCCTGAGCGTCAAGTCCTTCCAGAATACTGGAAGAAACAAATCCTCGAGACTTTGCACTTAACTCGTTCTTCTTGAAGTGACTGAGTGTTCTCTCTTTGTATCCTCTTTCAATTCTTTGTTCACGTACGGAGTTCTGCCCAAGAAGCCCTGCCATTGTTGTAACGTTCTGTAGGGAACCTCTTGCTCCTGAGTCTGCCATGATGTATGCTGAGGATTCGTTGTCAACTTGTTCAGATACAAGATCTCCGATCTCTGTGAAAGCTTCATTCAGCTTCTTCGTGATCTGGATCTCTCGTGTCTGTTCAAGTGTCTTACCTGTAATTGCTTCCATCTTGCCCTGTTCGTACTCTGTGATCAGTTCCTCTGTGTCCTCTACAGTATCATCCACGATATCATGGATTTCTTCTGTTGATTCATCGCTGATCTCAAGATCTTCAAGGCTGATGGAGAATCCTCTCTGTGTTAGGAAGATTGCACCAACTCTTGATACACGGTTGAGGAACTCAGCAACTTTGTCGCTTCCGTATTCAATATCGAGCTGCTGGATAATTTCTCCACCGTAGTCTCCAAGAGCATCCTCGTCAAGCACTCCTTCTACTAGTTCTCCTTCTTCGATTACTACTTCGTCATCTTCTCCTTCGTTGATTGTCAGGGAGATATCGTTTGGTATAAAGAGTGAAACGAGTTCTCTTCCGCTGATCTCTTCTTTTTCTGGAAGTTCTGCTTCGTACTGGCCTGCTTCAACTAGTAGGTTGAGGGCTTTTTCACGGTCAAGTGTACGTTCTTCCTGTGTAAGTAGGTAAAGTCCTGAAACGAAGTCCTGTAGCATTCCTACGATTGGTCCTCCCATCTTTGGTGACTTGATGTGTTCTTGTACAAGCATTAGCTGTTCTGCTTCTGCACGTGCTTCTTCTGTCTGTGGTACGTGGAGGTTCATCTCGTCTCCGTCGAAGTCTGCGTTGTAAGGTGCGCAAACGTTCAGGTTTAGACGGAAGGTACGGTATGGAAGTACTCGGACTTTGTGTGCCATGATGGACATACGGTGTAGTGATGGCTGTCGGTTGAACAGTACTGTGTCTTCATCCTTAATGTGTCGCTCAACTTTCCATCCTTCGCCGGGTTCAATCAGTTCAACTATTTCGTCCAGGTTTTCATCTGTAAGTCTTCTGCGGCTTCCATCTGGTTGGAATACGTAGTTTGCTCCTGGATGTTCTTCAGGTCCTCTCTTAACTGCTTCGATCAGTTCATCGTAGTTTCTCTCTGTGACTTTTTCTGGTATTGTCAGTTTCTTTGCTACTACGAAAGGTACTCCGACCTCGTTGATTCCTATGTTAGGGTCAGGGGTAATTACTGTTCGTGCTGAGAAGTTGACTCTTTTTCCGATAAGGTTCTGTCGGAAACGTCCCTGCTTACCTTGTACACGCTCGATGATAGACTTGAGTGAACGTCCGGATCTGTGGCGTGCAGGTGGTACGCTGCTCATGTCGTTGTAGAAAAGTGTTGAAACGTGGTACTGAAGCAGTTCGTGCAGGTCGTCGATAATGAAGTCTGGTGCTTCAATCTCGATGTTGTTCTGAAGCCGCTTGTTAATACGAATTACGTCGACCAGTTTGTGTGTGATGTCGTCCTCACTTCTTTCTCCTGTTTCCAGTGTGATTGAAGGACGCATTGTTACAGGTGGTACTGGTAGAGTATCTATTACTAGGTCTTCTGGATCGTTGTTCTCTACTCCAAGTACTTCTGCGTCTTCTGGATCGATTTCTCCAAGTCTTTCCTTGATATCTTCAGGTGTCAGTTTTTCACCTTCTTGATAGTATGTGTATGGTTTTTCTAGATCTGCGTCCAGTGCTTCTGCGTCACATTCGGGGCAGTTGTTAGGCATGTTGGATTTACGTAGTGCCTTGTCTTCGTCCTTGATTACCAGGCTGTTACATTCGTGGCATGTGAAACGTAGAAGGTTTCTGATTTTCTTTGCGTACAGAACGTGAACTACAGGACGAGAAAGAGTGATTCTTCCGAAGTGTCCTTTACATTCTCGGATTCGTCCGCCGCATGTCTGGCAGGTCATTCCTGGGTCGATTACTCCTAGTGCTGGGTCCATGACTCCGTCTTCGACGGGGAATCCGTCTGCGTCGTATACTTCTGCTTTGTCTATCTCTTTGACTGCCATCTCATCAACTTTCTCTGAGCTGAGAATGGAAAAGTCGATTGATTGTAGATTTTTCATTTTTTGATCACCTATTTGTCGTCAAGTTCAAGTTCTGTGTCGATCATCATGGATTTTAGCTCATTGAGTAGTAGCAGGAATGCATGAGGGATTTCGGCTTCTTCACTATCACTGCTGTGACAGCTTGGACAGTAGACTTCATTGTTATCGTGGTCTTCAACTGCGATTTCTCCACAGTTCTCACAGACCTTGATTTCTGTGCTGTCAGCTCCGAATCTTTCCTTGAGTAGTAGGGATGCTCCGTGTCCTACGAAGACATCCTTTTCCATCTCTCCAAGTCGGAGTCCTCCTTCCTGGCTTCTTCCTTCGGTTGGCTGTTTTGTAAGTAGTGTGACTGGTCCTCTGCTTCTTGCGTGGACCTTGTCTCCAACCATGTGGCTTAGCTTGAGGTAATATCCAGGTCCGATCAGGATGTCTGCTTCCATTTCTTCTCCGGTTACTCCGTTATACATTGTTTCCTTTCCGGATCTCTGGAATCCTAGTTCTTCAAGTTGGTCTCTGATTTCGTCTTTGTTTTCGTTGTGGTATGCGGTTCCATCTACCTGTTCTCCACGCATAGCTGCCGTCTTACCAGCGATCAGTTCGATCAGCTGTGACACGGTCATACGGCTTGGGATAGCGTGTGTGGAAAGGATGATGTCTGGTGTGATTCCCTGTCGGGTGAAAGGCATGTTTTCTTCCGGTACTATCATTCCGACTGTTCCTTTCTGTCCGTGTCGTGTTGCGAACTTGTCTCCAAGTTCTGGGATTCGGTATTCTCTTAGCTTAGTCTTGATTAGTTTGTCTCCATCGCTAGTCTCTGAGACCATTACCGTGTCGACTTTACCTTGTTCTCCGTGTCTTACGGATAGACTGGTTTCTCGCTTGTCTGCTAATCCCATCTGTACTTCGTCTCCGCCACCGCTTCCTAGGAACTTTGGCGGTGAGACTTTTCCGACGATTACGTCGTCGCTGTCTAGGTCTGTCTCTGGATTTGCGATTCCGTCTTCGTCTAGGTGAGAGTATACTTCTTCTCTTCTGTATCCGCGGACGTCTTTGTTCGGGATTCCTATTTCGTCTTGCTGTCCTCCCCAGTATCTCTGTGCTTCTGTCTGGTACTTTCGGAGGTATGTGGATCGTGCCATTCCTCTGTCGATTGAGGCTTGGTTCATGATTACTGCGTCCTCGATGTTGTAGCCATCAAAGGATGCAAGTGCTACGATCATGTTCTGTCCAATTGGATGCTGTCCGAGAAGTTTGTCGTAAGTATTTGTTTCTACGATTGGGTGTTGTGCGTAGCTTAGAATGTTGCTTCGGGTATCGAATCTTTGGTGGAACTCTCTTGTTGGCATTCCTAGTCCCTGACCGCTCATCTTTGCTCCGAAATTAACTCGGTCTCCTCGGTTGTGTTCTGGGTAGACTACGAGTGAAGCTGAGATACCGTAGATGATCTCTGGATCGATTTCGAGGTGTGTATGTTCTTCTGTGACTTCTTCCTCGTCCATTGCTACATACGCGTCTTCTTCCTCTTCTGCGTCAAGGTATTCAATCTTTCCTTCTTCGTCGAGTTCTTCTAGGGTTAGCTCTCCTTCTTCAAGTTTTTCACGGTCTTCATCCTTAAGTTGAGGTTCTCCGTCTTCAACGATTATTGCAGGGCGCATGACTCGTCCGGAATCGGTGTTAACTCTGATCTCGTCCTTATCTTCGCTGTAGTGCACGCTGACTTCTTTCTCGATTTCGCCATTTCTTCTTTTCTCAATAAGGTTTTCTCTAATTTCCTGTGGATCTTCCACGTCGTCGATAATCTGGCCGTCTAGGAATACATCTGTCATTTTCTAGATCACTTCCTCTTCAACGGTTTCCAGATTTTCAAGTGCGCAAAGTTTCATAGTATTGGTTTTGGATTTCATTTGATTGAATCACTCTGTGTTGATTCCTGCTTCGTTTAGTTGTGCTTTCAGTCCGTTCTTCTCCATGTCGCTCATTCCTGTTGAGACGTCTGCACTCATTGCGAGGTGTGTACGCAGTCCGATGTTCATTCCTTCCGGTGTCTTGATCGGGCATACACGTCCCCAGTGTGTTGGGTGTAGGTCTCGTGCTTCGAAGTGCTGTCTGTCGCTTGAAAGCGGTGAAACGATATTTCGCAGGTGTGATAGTGTTTTAATTCGGTTGTTTCTTTCCAGTGTCTGACAAACTCCTGTTCGTCCTCCAACCCAGTTTCCTGTTGCCATTGCTCCCATGATTTGCTTGCTGAGAGTGTCGGATACAACTGTGGACTGTAGGCTTGGAAGCCGTCCTCTTTTAGCTGATTTCTGGAAGTTATATTTCATTCGTGCGACCAATCCCCATTTTCCGAGGAAGACGCTTCTGAACTGCATTTCCAGAAGTTCTCCTGCCAGATTGAGACGCTTGTTTGCATAGTGGTCAATGTCGTCTTCTTTGATGTCGCCTTTTCCTAGGGCTATTGTGTTGCGGATTAGGTTGGCGAGGAACTCTGCTTTCTCTTCACGGTGTTCTGGTTCCTGTCCTAGGTGCGGTAGAAGGTAGTCGTCTAGGATGTTGGTTACGCGATCTTCTACGTTGTTTGTGATGCCTGATTGGTTTGCGATGTATTCAAACGCTTCTTCCTGATCTGTTGCATCTGTTTCGTATAGGTTTAGATAGATATCGGATGCGTATTCTTCTCCGATTGCTTCGACAATTTCTTTGTCGGTCTCGTATCCAAGAGCTCTTACTAGCGCAACTGCTGGTGTTTTCTTGACGTTTGCAAAGCTGATGTTTACAATATCTTTATCTCTGATCAACTGGTGTCTCTGTACGTATCCTGAATTCTCTGAGTTAATTCTACAAGTTTGTTCGCCGTCATCTTCCTGGTAGATTGGCTTGTTGTTTGCCATTTCTTCCATAGCGATCAGTGTTTTCTCTGATCCATTGATGATGAAGTATCCTCCTGGATCTTCAGGGTCCTCTCCTTCTTCTCTAAGCTTCTCTTCGTCCCATTCGCTACTCCAGCAAAGGTCGGAGCCAACCATTACAGGGATTTCTCCGATTGTTACTTCTTCGCTTTCCTGCTGAATTCCCTCAAAGATTGGAGTCATTGTGACTTGGATTTCGGCAGAGTATGTTAGGTCTCGCATTCGAGCTTCTCTAGGTGTAAAGTCTCTTTCTGAACCGTCTGCTTCTTTGACGCGAGGTCTTTTGATGTCAACGTCTACTATTTTTATTACAAGGTCTTCTCCGTCAGGAAGTTCTGGTTCGATTGCCCCAACGTCGTTCAGTATTGCTTGTACGCGCTCCTCTACGAAGCGGTTGTATGATTCAATTTGATGTTTTACTAGGTTCTGGTCGAGTAATTGGTTTAGGAATTCTTGTTTCACGGATTAATTCACCTTTCGATAACTCTGCGGTAATAAGTGGTTTTTCCTGCTGTAGGGCTACTCCTTCGGATCTCAATGACGTCGCCAACTTCTACATTATCCATAGACTTGAGGGCGGCATCGGTGCGCTCAATTTTCGGAAGATCTTCGATTTCGGCGTCGAATTTCTCTAGAACTTCCTCAATTTCGTCTTCTTCGAGTTTGCGATGTTCGGGAACAGTTTCGTGGTCGTTAACGTTTATAGCCATGTTTTTGGTTGACCTCGGGTGGAAAATCTTGTTTTTGGGAGGCGGCCAGTATCAAGAAATATGGTTCTGCAGCCCGCCCACGGGTTACAATTATCACCTTTCAGGTAAACTTTAAATAAGGTGGTGAGCAGTGCCGAAAAGTATTAAAACAGGTCGCAGCAATAACTAGTTTTTCCGCCTAGAAACTAGAACGTTCTTCTACTTAATCAATCTCTCCTTTCCTTATATTGAGAGTAAAGAAATTGACATTGTTGCTGGATGAGGGATTTTTTACTGTTGGTTTTGAAGTATCGTCTTATGAAGGAAAACTTAACTCTAAGCATAACTAGTGATGCCTTAAGCCAAGCACAAGCAGAATTGCTTGATTTTTCTGACTCCTGCGTCAGATATGATGAGCAAGATAGTGTAGAATCAAAGCCTGAGGTTCTAAAAAAGAACTTGGAAACCGGGTTAATGAAAATACCTAAAAACTAACTGACTAGAAATGAAACTCAAGAAGAACCCTGGTCTTGAAGAAGCAAGAGAAATATTATCCGAGTACTTGAGACGCGACTATACAGTACAGGTCAACGGACTCTGCTCGGTGAACTATCAAGGCCGTGCAAAATCCAAACTAGATAGAGGAGAACGCATGGTTATCAAAAAACAGGACTCAGCAATTCTGGTTCATGGGCCGGAAAATTATCAGCCGAAGAACTGGCAGCCGGAAGTAGACTCATACAATGTAGAACTAGATGAGGAACGCAACCATCTGATACTGGAGGCTAAAAGAAGCAATCCTGAAGAAGTAGTCGAAATCCGGTTTGAAGAATTGGACTTTCTACTAGTAGATCAGATGATTGACAAATCCGACCTGAAGATCGCAGGACATGAAGTAGATATACACGAATCAATCGAAGAAGAACCAGAGCTAGTAGAAGAAGGGCTTAAGGTAGTTGAACGCGAAAGAGAGACGCCAGCAGGCTTCATCGACGTATTCGCCCGAGATAAAAATGACAACTATGTAGTTATAGAGGTCAAGAGAAATCCTGATTACAACACTGTGCTTCAGCTACAGCGATACGTTGACGAGATAGATGAAGAATTCGCCGGCAATATACGCGGAATACTGGTTGCACCGAAAATGACGGACAAAGTACTTGATTATCTTGAAGAACGCGACCTCGAGTTCGTTGAAGTAGATATGGAAGATGTAATAAACTCGTATGAAGCAATAGACAATAGTCAAAAGGGTTTAAGCGATTTCAGTTCTGATTGCGGTTCAGAATAGTTTTTCTCCAACTCTATCATAATGGTCATCTGTGAAGACGACCTGAACTTCTACTCCGCGGTAAGTCTCACTACCTCTATCTACTTGAACCTCTCCAAGATTCTCAAGGTCTTCAATATCGTCTAAAGACTCTACCTCTCCTGAAGCACCATAGTCAAAACCGTTTAATTCACCGTCAAGTTCGTATAGATCAACACGGTTACTGTAATTCTCAAGAGGATCGGTGTCTATTCTGTGCGCCATAAGAAAGAAGAAATAGGTGCTGTTTGTTAAATATGTTCTGGAAGGCTCCTCTAGAAGTCCTCGTGGATCCAGTAGGACTCAACTTTCTCTGCGTTGAACCAGATGGTCTCGTTGTCAGCGTCAACCTTTACGAAAGGTTCGCCGACGAACTCTACATTGTGCAGATGCAGCTCAGCTTCTTCACCGGAATCAAGGCGGATCATAACTTCTCCAAAGTCCGAAAGAGCCTGTTCTAGTCGTTCATACATGATTCAATCAACTCCATCAAACAATTCTCTGCCGACTGATAAAAGCCTTTCTGCACCACTCAAAAACAGTATGTGCGGAATCGCAGGAGGAGCAAAATCAGAAAAACTGATCAAACATATGGATCACAGAGGCAGTGATACCTGCCTGCAGAACGGCTTAGCACACCGACTTCACTCAGTAATCGGCGAACTTGAACAACCAATCGAAGAAGAGGGAAATCTCACAACCAACTGCGAAATATACAACTGGAAACAGCTTAATGAGGATAATGGCTGGAAGACAGAGAATGATGCGGAAACACTTCTTAAAATGCTTGATAAATATGGAAAAGACGCAGTAAAACAACTAGAGGGCATATACGCATTTGCATACAAGACAGAAGATCAAATTATAATTGCACGCGACCTACTCGGAATTAACCCTGTCTGGTACAGTGAAGATAAATTCGCGTTCGCTTCAGAGAAACAAGCCTTGGAAAAAGAAGGTTTTGAACCTCGAGAACTGAATCCACGTCAGATACTTATCTACAACAGAGAAAAAGATGAAATACAGTTTGAAAGCCGCGACTTCTATGATATAGATGAGAAAGAAATCGAACTAGAAGAAGCAGCGGAAGAAGTAGCTGAGAAATTCCTTGAAGCGATAGAGAAACGAGTTCCGAACACAGAGGTAGCGGTGCTTTTCTCGGGCGGTGTTGACTCAACACTTGTGGCGGCAGCACTTCAAGAATTGAATAAAGAATTTACAGCATACACTTCAGGAATTCAGTACGGTAATACTTCGAAGCCTAGAGATGTTGAATGGGCGGAGAAGATTGCTGATAAAATGGATATCGAGCTCGAGGTCAACATGGCGACTCTGGAAGATGTAGAAGAATCGCTACCTAAGATATCTGAATGGCTATCTTCCGCTAACGTCATCAAGAACAGCGTCGCATTACCTATGCATTTCGCATTAAGCGAGAAAGGAAGTGAAAAAGTAGTTTTCACAGGCCTAGGAAGCGAACACATCTACGCAGGATACAGAAGACAGGGAGGATACCTCAACAAGGAATGCCTATCCGATCTCAGAAGCGTATATCATGAGGATCTGTACAGAGATAACGTGGTATGCTTCCGGAATGGTAGAGAGCTTCGAGTACCTTTCTTGGACGATGAGCTGGTCCGGCACGCACTCACGCTACCTGAAGAACTGAAAGTGAATGCCGACTACCGTAAACTTGTTCTCAGGAAGGCAGCAGAGAAGATTGGTGTTCCGGAAGAAGTTGTGTGGCGTGGGAAAGTCGCAGCACAGTATGGGAGCAACTTTGACAAGGCAATCAGCAAATTGGCAAAGGATAACGGCTTTGATCAGAAACAGAAATACCTCAACTCTTTCAGAGAGGTAAAAGACAAGAAACTGGCTGCTCTGACTTCGGGAGGTAAAGACTCTAACGCGGCGCTCTACAGAATGCAGAGAAGAAATAATACTATTGAATGCCTTGTATCGCTGACCTCCAGCAACAAGGAAAGCTACATGTTTGATACTAGGAAACAGGAAGAGGAGCTTGAACGTCAATCTGAAGAACTAGGCATACCGCTACTACTTCAAGAAACAGAAGGAGAGAAAGAAGACGAACTAGAAGACCTGAGAACAGCACTACGACGCGCCAAAGACAAGTATGGTGTAGAAGGAATAACTGCAGGAGCAATCGAGTCAACTTATCAGCGTGACCGCGTAGACAAAGTAGCTGATAATCTCGGGTTGAAGGTTTTTGCCCCTCTATGGCAGTTCGATCAGAGTCATTACATGAAATGGCTGGTTAGAAACGGGTTTAAAGTACAGATAACTAAGGTAGCGGCTCGTGGACTTGATGAAATCTGGGAGGGCAAAGTGTTAGATGAAGAAGGTGTGGAAGAACTCCTTGAACTGGCGGAGGAGTACAGATTCAATCCTGCAGGCGAAGGAGGAGAGTATGAGACGCGTGTGAAAGGCTTTCCAAATGAGCTAGTCTAAATTACTTATCATCCAGTCTTGGATTTCTTCTCCGTTACCGTCGAACTGGAAAACTGCTTCAAACTCAATTCCTTCAAATATCAGAGGCATCCAGTAACGATCATCCGGCCACATCCTTTCGTACGGTATCTCATCTACAGAAACCCATTCAGGGACTGCTTCCTCAGTTTCTACAGGCTCGCCACTGTATTCATCAGTTATGTAGACATGAACTTGATGGAAGGGGTTGTCTCCAAAGATAAAGTCGACCTCACCAACTTTCTCCACGTTCTTGGGCGTTACTTCTACCTCCTCCTTTACTTCACGTATAGCGGCTTCTTTGATTGAGTTGTCCTGAGCCTCAACTTTGCCGCCAGGACCGTTGATATTGCCTTTGCCAATACCTCTTTTCTGCTCGATCAGCAGGACTTCATCCCTGTCCATTACGTAGCAGAGTGTTGCTATCTCATCGAACTCTTCCGGTTCGTGTTCTCTTTTCATAATAGAAAATAGAAATATGACGGGAGGGGTTATTCAGCTACGTCGTTTTCCCATCCTTCAGTAATGATGTTGTCTTCTTCGACTCCTTCTTCATGTAGAAGTTCTTCTGTGTCGACAACCATCTGAGGCACCCCGCAGATGTAGAAATCCTTGTCATCCATGCTATCCACTACTTCTGGGACGTGTTCTTGGATGAATCCAGTTCTCTTGCTCCATTCCTCGTCGCTGAGGCTGTAGATTACTTCAAGTTTGTCTTGTTCGGCTTCGAGTTGGTCAAGGCTTTCTTGGAAGATCAGGTGTTCCTGTGTCTTCTCACCGTGGAAGTAGTATACTTTTCCATTGCCGTTTTCCAGGTAGTCGCGCAGCATAGCGTACATTGGAGTTGCACCTGTTCCTGTAGAAATCAGTACGATATCTCTATCATAATCCTCAATATGCAGGTTTCCATGAGGTTCTTCGACTTCAATATTATCGCCTAGTTCGCGGTTGTGCATCCAGACGCTTGCGTGTCCATCGTCGTATCTTTTGATCGCCAGGCAGAATTTCTCGGTTTCCGGCATCGTGATCGGGGTATATGGTCGTTCAACTTCTTCGCCGTTCTCGTCTTCGAAACGGATTACTGTGTGCTGTCCGGGTTTGAAATCCCATTCTGCGCCTTCTAGTTCCAGTTGGAACTGTCTTACTGTAGGGGTTATATCATCGAATGACCGAAGTTCGGCATTATCGTAGCTCATAATCTAATAGAAGCTGTCCAACTGTTTAATCCCTTTCGACTCTCTAGAATATCAGCGTGAGAAGGAAGACTATAAGCACTGTGAAAGTTAGAAAGGTCTGTATAATAGTTGATCCAAGGACCGCGATAGTGGCGTAGACTGCTCCTTTACCGCTTAATTCTCTATCGCCGTGAATAAGGTATTCTCGGATATATACGGTGGCTGCTGTTAATGCAACCATGCCGATCGGCCCACCGAAGAAGATAAACCCTATTAATCCAGCTAGTCCGGCCATTAGACTGGTTTTATTTGATGCGCCGCCGTACTTTGCACCTACTGATCCTGCAAGCCAGTCAACGCCTAAAGCGAAAGTTGTGACGATAAATGAGAAGAAGATATAGATCAAGCTAGGTTCTGGATTTGTAAATATGTAGACAACGGTTGCAAGCAGTGAAAGCAGTGCTCCCGGTACAACTGGCAGTATGCTTCCAATTACACCGCCGATTAAAAGTAAGAGAATAATTAGATTTGCTGGTTCCATACCCGTATGCGGAAGGTCTAGCTTAATGTGCCTTTCGGCTTTACTTTCCTGTCTGGTAGAACAGGTAGAATCCGTACGTAATGTACACGAATCCTAGTGCTATTCCTCCGTGGAAGAATATGTACCAGAAGCTGCTGTTAAGTCCTAGGAAAGACGGTGTTTCTTGGATATGCCACACAATATGCGGCACCATATTCAATACGAATGTTCCGATTCCTATTCCGATAAAGGTCAGGTACCGTGCTACTTCTCCACCCCATGATCTGGCTGCTAGATAGATGAAGGCCAGGCAAAGAAGTCCTGCTGGCGCTATCAGAAATGCTGTGGCTCTGAGAGGCCCCTGAACGCCGAACTGTCGTAGTACTCCTATTAGTATTGATAGTCCGAACATTGCCCCTACGACGGTCCAGTCCTGTTTTGTTAGTAGTTCTCTCATTCTTTACCACCTTTATAGAATACGTAGAATCCCCAGGCCGCTATGAAGAAGATCAAGGCAGTTGATGCGTGGAAAAATGTTTCTATTGCTGCACCTGAGATAGGCCCGATAGCTCTTACTCCTGTTATGTGCCAATACAAGTGGGGTAGTATGTATATACCATAGTATCCAACACTGATCGCTACAAGTGCTAGTCCGCGTCCTGCTACTCCTCCTACTAGATTGATCCCTTTGTATACGAAGTACATTGCAAATATGACTGAAACGGCGAGTATGAGGTCTCCTAATGCCTCTGTCTGTATAGGCAAATTGAGAACCATGGATATTATTGATCCTGTGAGAAGAACTGCTAATCCCGCGCCGATCACTCCAAAGTCTTTTCTAGTAAGAGAGTCTAATACCACAAAATGTCACTTGTATATACTTGCTTATAAGGTTTTTATTTTTGAGATGAGGTTATCTAGGAAACTGTTTCTATCATCTTCTTTCTCCGGTCTTATCTCTTCAGGAAGTAGTTCATATTTGTCCTCCGAGACCTCTTCTAGAGCGTTTCTGATCTTTGAGTTAGCTGTACTATCCCCCATGTACTCTTCGTACTGGGTGACTAGGTTCTGCAAAGCGTTTCGGCCTGGTCCATAGTATGCTTTTATCTCGCCTTCCGGGGTTATCTCTAGGGGTGCTTGGCGCGCATATCTCTGACCTATTTTTTCTCCAAACAGGTCGGTGACGGCATCCATGGTTTTTTGAAGACATTCTAGGTAGAACTCCTGATGCTCCGTATAACTTCTCAGTATCTCTACTGCATCCTCTCCTTTGCCGTAGAAACCTGTTATCTCGTCTTCTGAGTTTATTTTAAGCGGGGTTTTACGCGCCCATTTCAGAGCTACTTCCTCGCCAAGAGCTTCTTTCTCTTTTTCTACTATCCTCGCCATTACATCTAAATAATACTCCTGACGGTTATCTTCGCCCATAAGCGAATTTTCGTATTGTCAATTAAACCTGTTTGGGGTATTTCTTTGCTCTTAATCTTAGATTCCAAAAATTGGTTCTGGTGTTCTTAAGATTCTCAATCTATTTGGGTGTAAAAATTCTTTTTATATCTGTAAGCGATGAAATCCAGAAGGCTGAAAAGTTTATGAAGTAGCAAGGGTTAGTTAAACGTTGCTAACTGGATAAACAGAAAGTGAAAAACTGAATTCCTAATATCTACAACATCCTGTTCTTCCCATTTCTCAAGCCATAACCTCTCAGAACATTTTCCACTCCAATATTCATTGCAGTCTCCATATATTCTCCTGCACGTTCTCTATCGTCAAATTGGTTGTAAGGAAGATCTACGGTATGAATATCGGGTTCTTCGCCAGCAATACTGGTATATATCTCGTCTTCTCCTTCTGAAACAAACTCATATATGACGATCAAATCGTGTTCGAGTTCTGGAGTTTCCTCAATCTGTAGAAGACCAAGACCGGAACCAATATCTCCAACCATATAAGTCGGATAATTATTTTCGTCAATTGTTGAAAGCCGCGACCAATCCTCTTCTGACTCAAGTAATTCGGGTTTTAACTCCTTATCAGAACTGCCTTCCAAGTTATCCTCAACGCTCATGATATCCTCTTTCCAAAAACAAGCGTAACGCCGCCTTATCAACGCTTCCGAAAACTTAAGTGAACCAATTCACAATAAGTACAGTAAGTACCTCGATTCTATTTCTCTTCAGAAGTTAGACTAAGTAAAATTTAGTGGGCCGGACGGGATTTGAACCCGCGACTGCTTGGTTAAGAGCCAAGCGCTCTGCCAGACTGAGCTACCGGCCCGTGGTGGTAGCCTCTGTATCTATGTTATTGTATTGATAAGTTCTTTATAGGACATTGATAGAAAAAGAGAGTGAGAGAAGGAGAGTGTTTACTCTCGGAGTTCTGTTTTCCGGACTTCCAGTTCTCTGAATGGGTAGATTTCGTCTACTGCGTCTCTGAGTTCTTTCTGCAGGTTGTCCTGGAAGATGTTCTCCATTATTTCTTCGTAGGTCTGTTCGCCTGTTTTTTCTTCTGTGATCTCCTTGATTCGGTTTCTTGCTTCGTTCAGTTTCTTCTTGGAGGTCTTCTTGAGGGTTGCACCTACAAACTTGATTCTTACTTCCCGGTCGTCAGCTGTCGTGAAGTCTTCGACGTAGTCAAAACGGTTGCTTCGCTTACGGATCATTCGGGAAACGAATTCCTTGCTGCACTCCATTCCGTCGATCTCTGTGAAGGCTTTGTTTCCTTCAACTTCTGTAACTTTTAGTTCAACATCTACGTAGTATTTGCTTGTATCATCCATTAGTTCGGTCAGGCTTTCCTTGACTCTTCTACCGACTACTTGAGAGTCCTTTTCTGCAGGAGTCTCTGTTACTACATCTTCGTCGAATATTTCCGGTGCCTGTACTTCATACCAGTTTTTCTGTATTACAGCCTTAGCCATACTCAATCTCACGAATTAAAACTTTATAAACGGTGGTACCTTATGCCTCTGAAATCTCATCTGCAATCTGTTCCTCAACCTGATTAATGAACTTGTGCTTGTTCTCCTCCGGTATTTTAGCTCCTGCAGCGATGTTGTGCCCTCCTCCTTCGCCGTCAAGCTCTTCACATATCTCGCCGATAATCTCTCCAAGATTTAATCCCGCCTCAACAACCTCTTTATCAGCACGGGTAGAGATCTTCAGCTTATCTTTTTCTGCTTCAGCAACTCCAAGGATTACAGGCGAGTCAAACAATCCGTTACTCATAGAAATAGTGGTAACAGTTCCGATGAAGTCATCGCTGATATTTGAACCGGCATCAATAACTCCGATATTCTGTTCGTAGATAACGTCGTCGTTTTCACGGTTGTTCTCAACGAAACGCAGTGATTTGGATATTTTCCGTCCGTACTGGCTTGAAATCTTCTCTGCCATTTCTTGATCATCCTCCAAAAGAATGTGGACGCCTTTTTCTGCTTTACCTAGCCTTCCGCATGCGTTGATGACGGTTGAGTACTCGTCGATCTCGTAGCCGTTCTGAAGTGTGTATATAGAGTTCATTAGCTGTTCGACAGGGAAGCCTTGTGTAATCATCTTGTGAATCAGTTTTTTCTCCTCTTCAGGTTCAAGATCTGCCAAGGTCCGGAAATCGCCTTCGTCTCTTACATCTACGCCTGAGCTTTTTACGAGCTGTATTGCACCTGATTCGTTGTTGCTGACCCCTTCAAGATATGGATCTGTAGTATACATTAGTGATTGCTGGATCGGCTTTGTAGTCCTTCCGTATAGATCTAAGCCTTTTCTTTTATCGACTAATCCTTCTTCTACTGCTTCTTCTGCTAGCTGTTCGTTCAACCCCATGAATTCGCCGTCTTGTTTCTGGACGTCTCCTGTAGCGCCTACAAGTGCGTACTGTACTAAGTCTACGTTTTCTTCATCGACCTGTTTGGCTAGTAGGTAGGTTACTCCTGCGGCAGAGATTGCTTCTCCTCCATCGATTCCTACAAAGTGTGGGTTGATGTGGATGAAGTCTCCTTCGATCTGTGGTTCGTGGTGGTCGCTTACGATTACTTCTTTGCCGGTTCCTTCAATTATATGTTCTTGTATGAATTCTGACTGTCCTGATCCGATGTCGACGAATAGCAGCAGTTCTTCGTCTTCCTCTGAGATACGTTCTATTCCTTCTTCGTATAGCTGTTTGACTATTTCGTATTCAAAGTCTTTTCCAAGTCTTTCAAGCATCTGGTATGCGATTGCTGTCGCTGATATGCCGTCTGCGTCGTACTGTCCTATTAATCTTATTTTGCCGTCGTATTCTCTTAGTTTCTCCGCGGCAGGCTCTGCTGCTTCAAGAATTTCTTCAACCATTAATCCTAAACAGGAAGTCTAATGCTTTTTACAGTTTAGGTTGCTGAATTTAGAGAAATTTGAGAAATGTAAAATGAGAGAAAAGAAAGTTTTGAGGAGGTTAGATATTGGAAACGGTTTTTACTCGTCTCGTTCGTATTCCCAGTTCTCCGGGATCTCGCCTTCTTCTCTGTAGTAATCTGCAAGGCTTCGAATCTTTGCCTCGGTAAGTTCTAGGCGTCTTTCTGCCTGTGAGTCGTTGTCGTTTTCTTCGAGGTGTTCTTTAAGATTCTGAGCTTTGTCTAGAAGATTCTGCAGATCTGAAGGTATGTCAGGAGCTTCTCCTTTTTCTTCCAGTATTTCTGTTACCTTCTTGTCTGTAACTTGTTTGACGGAAGGAATTCCGTACTGGTCTCGGAGTCGCAGGCCGATTTCAGCTGGCTGCAGTCCGTCCTGGCTGAGTTTGACTACAAGGTCTTCAACTTCTTCCTCTGCGTAGTCTACCCAGTCAGGGTTGTCTTTTTCTATAGGTTTGTTAGATCCTGAACTTCCTCTTGCGTCTGAGTGCATTCTTGACATTGTTATATCACGTTCCGATCCGGTTCAGCAAAAATTCTGCTTTTCCGGTCTACAGAACAGTAGTTAAACTGAAAATCTTTTTAAACCCTATTTGTACCGGCCACGCTGCTCTACTTCTTCTAATCTTTCAAGAACATCATCGATCTCATCGGATTTCTTATAGCCTTCCAGAAATGCGTTCCATAGCTTTTCTGCTTTCTCGCTGTGAGAGCTCTCAAGGACTTGTTTTAATAGATGGATATCGACAGCTCGATCCTCAACACGGTCCGACTGAAATGCAAGACCGAAGTCGATTATCTTCAGTTCCGCGTTAACCATGACGTTACTGGTGGTAAGGTCCCCGTGTATAACATCAATTTCGTGTAATCCTGCAACCTCTTCTCCCATTTTCCTGAAGTATTCTTCTTTCGGGTTATCTCTAAGTTTTTCGCCCTCAACTTTCTCCATCTTGAAACTGTCTTTGCTGATTTTCAGCACTTCTGGCACAGAAACGTTGTACTTGTGAGCTCTCTTGAGGAGTCTCACTTCTCTTTCTGTTCTCTCTTCTCTGAGCTTGCTGTCGAGTTCTGGATGTCGGTACTTCTTCTTTTCCCTTTTCTTCACGGCTTCGCTATCTGTGAATTCGATTACTGCTTCGGCTCCTCTGATAGTCATGATTCAATCACTGTCTGTGAATTTTCTTATATTATCCTTCATCGGACTGAAGGAATTTTCTGATTTCAAGCAGGTTTCTTCTACGTAGCTCTTCACGGTAGTTCTTGTCCTGCATAACGCCTTCCATGTGATCTACAAGCATCTCTGAGCTCAGGATTTCCGGCACGTTAACGTATAATGCTCCTCTTTCCAGTAGCTCGCTCGCCTCTGTAACGTTTTCTGAACGGAGAATGATGTCTGCGTCAGTATCGAGATCTAGTATATGTTCTGATATCTTCTTTACTGGTACTGTGGATACTATTAGTTGTGCATTCTCAAGTCCTGCTTCTTGCCATGGGAATATGTCCATGACATCGCCGTATAGATATGGTTCGTCTTTTTCGCGTAACTCTTCAATCTTTTCTGGGTCGTTCTCAATTACGATGTAGTCTACTTCTTCCTTATTTAGTGCGTCTACGATCCGTTTACCTTGTGTATCGTATCCTGCGAGGATGATATGGTTTTCTAAATCTCCGATATCGTCGCTTTTCGGCACTGACTTGTTTGTAGGGAGGAAATCAATCTCTCTGATTATGCGGTAAAGTACTTCTTCGTGTCTTGTGGTGTAGGCGGATGTGATCATTGTGAACGTAGCTGCAAGTATCAACGCGTTAAATAGGCTTCCAGATATTGTTCCGTTTATGTGACCAGTAATACCTATTATCAAGCTGAATTCGCTTACCTGGTCGAGGCTAAAGCCTGATAGATGTGCTGTACGATCGTCAAAGCCTGTACTTATCAATCCTAGAACTGTGATCATAGGTTTCGCGACTGCGACCAATAATACTAGTACTGTTGCCAGTAAAAGAGTCTGAAATCCTGGAAAGGTTGCTAGAGCGCCTAGTGAGATGAAGAATAGTGCTGAGAAGAAGTCTTTCAGCGATCCGGTTGTGTCTAGTATTTCCATGTTGTGAGGGAATTTTGATACCGCTAGTCCTGCTGCAAAAGCACCTACAGCAATACTTAAGTTGAGGACTACTGCTATACCGATAAAGCCGGATAGGAATGCTATAGAGGTTATCATGAAGAGTTCTCGAGAGTTCTCGATTAATCTGCCGATGTAGTCAAATAGGTACTCTCGGAAAATCAGGGCCAAAGTCATCAAGCCCAGTCCGTATAGGAACTGTGTAGCGATGTTGGCGCCGGATGAGAGCGCGGTTAGTCCGATGACTAATGCTATTGCTATTATATCCTGAATAAGCTGTATAGATTCTGCTATTCGGCCATGAATTAGATCTATGTTTATTTCTTGCTGTATCAGCTGTAATCCTACAAGTGAAGAGCTAAGAGACGCAAATACGCTGAAGTAGAGTGCTTCCATTACTGATAGGTTAAGTAGTAGTCCTAAGCCAAATCCAAGTACTCCTATCAAAGCCACCTGTAATGTGGCAGTAAACTGGCTTTCGCTAGCTACAGATCTTATACGGTTTATATCCAGTTTTACTCCGAAAATGAAAACCAAGAATGCAATTCCTATTTGTGAGAATGTTAGTATGTCTTGTTCTGGTATTAAGGGTCCGACTAAAAGCCCTGCTAGTATGTATGCAGGTAAAGCAGGGTGATCGAATCGATCTAATACCATCAAGGTGAATGACGCGGTTAGGAAAACTAATGTCAGTACTTCGATTAACTCAGACAGAGCGATCACCCCATTTTATCCTTTCTTTTTCCCGTTCAACTTCCTCAATGAATAACTGCTTGTCCTCAAGATAGAGTTCTATATACTCATTCATCTTGTCTCCTGTAAGTATGTTCTCCATTATAACGTAGTGCGCGTCCAGTTCATAGAGTTCTGCTGCCTTCGTCATGGAGTCTGTCTGTATGAATTTTGTAGCGTCTTCTGAAGCATCAGACAGAATTCTCTTGTTGACTTCGTGATCTTGAACTACTGAAAGTATGAAGTCTGCTTTTTTGATACCTGAAGAGTCTCGTATCTCACCGTGCTTGAAGTCGCCGTAAATGTATTCGTAGTCTGATGACGCGAGATTTGGCGTGTCTTTTGCGTCGTTATCAACGATTACAACCTGATCGTATTCCTGTTCTAGAAGCTTCAACGCTCTTTTCGCTAGTTCGTTGTAACCTATGACCACCGCATGGTTATGCAGATCCTGAATCTCTAACTCTTCCTTTTCACCATTCTCAAACCATACTAGCAGGTGTTCGACTTTCTGATAGATTTTGTCATTGAATGTGATAAGATAGGAAGAGATACCCATTGTAACCATAGCTGTAATACTGAGGAACCCAAGAACATTTTGATCAATAAAGTTCTGTGAAACAGCTAGAGAACCAAGGATTAATGCGAACTCGCTGATCTGCGTCTTGTTTATCGCAGCCTTGAAACTGGTTTCAGGAGTGAAATTCTGGCTGTTAGTTACCATGAATATTATGACAAACTTTGCAACCATCAATACGCCTGAAGCTATCAGTGCTTCCTCAAGGTAGAATCCGAGAGTATCTAAGGTTAGCTCCAAGCCTAGTCCTACAAAGAAGACAGCCATGAAGAAATCAGTTAGCGGTCTTACTCTTTCACGTAGTTCGCTGCTGTAAGGAACCTGTCCTAGGCTTAGTCCTGCGAAGAATGCGCCAATCTCCATAGACATTCCAACCTGTTCAGCTAATGTGATCATGAAGAAGAACCATCCAAGTCCGTAGATGAAGAAAGTATGCTGGCTGTCTTTGATTGACTGGAAAAGTCTTGGCAGAAAGTACTGCGAGGAAAGATAGGTTATCACTCCGATAAGTGCTATGAAGAAGAATATCTCCACTACACTGATTGCAAACTGGCTGATGTTTCCGCCTTGAGTGCTCATCAGTGCCAGAAGTATTACAACCACAATATCTTCGATTAGAAGCATACCTACATCCAGTTTTCCTGGTAGAGTGGTTTCCTGGTCGAGATCGGCGAGCAGTTTGACTACTACTGCTGTTGATCCGTACATCGATGCTGCGGCGATTACAAGGGATGCAATCATTTCGAAGCCCATCAGCATCGTAACTGTATAAGCTACTAGACCGGTAAGTGCCATCTGCACCATGGCGATAATAGTTACGGGTTTCAAGATTTGTTTGATCTCATTTATCTTGATTTCCAATCCTATGAAGAACAGAAGGAATCCAAGACCGAGTTCGGACATTAGTTCTATGAACCCTGAGTTTTCTACTAGGCTTAAACCGGCTGAACCTAGTACTAGCCCTGTCGCGATATAGGCTATTATGGTTGGTTGCTTGGACTTTCTAGCTATTATTCCTAGAACTGCGGCTACAACTGCTATTAATCCTAATCCTGCGAACTGTCCGCCTAGTAGAGCTACCATGATTAATCGAGCACTTCTTCTATATCGGACCGGCTTACAGGTCCTTTACGATGAATAATGATCTCCGAGTTATTAACTTCAACGATTGTCGAAGTTGGTCCTTGACTTAATTCTCCTTCATCAATTACTCCATCAACTTTTTCTAGAAGATCCTCAGAGATATCGTCAATACTGTAAGAAGTGCTTTCGCCTGAGATATTCGCGGAAGTAGCGGTTATAGGAGGGTTCTCTGCTAGACTGCGGGCTAGTTCACTGGAAGAAATGCGGAAAACAAACTTCTCATTCATTTTCTCTGGAATGCTGTTCTCGGATTTATCAGCTACAAGAGTGATCGGGCCGGGCATCAATTCCTCAACGATATTTCTCTCACTTTCTGAAAGCTCAGCGTGCCGTTCTGCCTGCTCAATACTGTCAACTATTGCTGTCAAACCTTTGCTGCGTGGCCGTTGCTTTGCCTCATAAACTTTCTCAACTGCGTCGGGGTCAAGTGCATCTGCAGCTAAACCATAAGCAGTCTCAGTTGGGAAGACAACAACGCCGCCGTCTTCAATTATCTTTTTTGCCTTATCAACATCTACTTTTAGATTTTCTACATCCATGATGTATCAACCTCGTCTGGACGCCAGTTTGGAAGAGTTTTCTCTGATATATCTGTTTCTCTCCCTGCCTGCAGCTCAATTAATCCCTGATGTGCGATCATCGCTCCGTTATCCATAAGGAACTCTGGTGGAGGTACGTATGCTTCTGCACCTCTCTGCTCGCACATCTGCTCGATCATTTCCTGTAAACGTGAGTTCATAGCTACACCGCCTGTGAGAAGCGCTTCTTTTGATCCTTCCTGCGCCATCGCTCTTTCCAGAGCTTCGATAGCAACTGAGTATGCGTTTTCCTGAAAACTGTTGGCTAGTACTTCCTCGCTGGTTCCACCGGCTTTTCTCTGCGCCTCGCTTACTAGGCCAGAGTAAGATAGATCCATGCCTTTGATTGGATAGCTCAGATCTGTTATCTCATTAGTTTTCTTCGCTAGTTTCTCTATTTCTGGTCCTCCAGGATGTGGATGTCCGAGTGTGCGTGCTAGTTTGTCAAGGGCATTTCCAAGCGCTATATCTAGTGTTTCTCCGACGATCCGGTATTTGTCGTTTCTGTACTGTATTATCTGTGTGTTGCCGCCTGAAACGTATAGTGTAGTTGGTCTTTCCGCATCAGTAGTTCTTGTTCCGATTGAGATATGTGCGAGGCAGTGGTTTACTCCGATTAAAGGTATATCGTGTTTATTTGCCAGGCTTCTTGCGGTTACTGCACCTACTTCAAGGCACTGAGGTATTCCGGGTCCGCGTGAGTATGATATTGCGTCGATGTCCTTAGGTTCTAGTTCTGCTTCTTTGTATGCTTCTTTGAGAAGGTGTACTGCCTTATTGTAGTGGTGTTCTGAGGCTTTTCTCGGATGTATACCGCCTTCTTCTGGCTCGTACATGTCTTTCTGATTGGCGAGTATCTCGTCTTCGTTGACTATTCCTACGCCGAATGTGTGGGCGGTACTTTCTATTCCGAGGACATTCATTACAGGAAAGATTGGAGAATTGAAAAGTTAAAACTCCTAGTTTTCGACTTCTTGGGTGTAATCTCTTAACTTCTTCAGGGCTTCTTCCCGGTGAGAAACCTGATTCTTGTATTCTGGTTCCTCGCCCCAGGTCTTATCATTGCCTTCAGGAAGAAATAACGGGTCGTAACCGAAACCGCCGTCGCCTCGCGGTTTGACTATCTCGCCTTTAGCTTTGCCGGTGAAAACCTCGGTCTCATCACTTTGTGGATTGTAGAGAGCGATTGCTGCTCGGAACTCGGCTTTTGCTCCTTCATCAACTAGATTTAATATCTTGTCTTTACCGACTTTACGATCGAAGAAATGTGTCTGAGGTCCGGGAAATCCGTTTAGGTCCTCTATGAATAGTCCGGAGTCGTCTGCTATGATGAATTCGTCTTCTTTATCTGATTTCTCAATTGCCTGCATAACTTTGTTCTCTGCGATGGTCTCGATAGAGTCGACGCTGAGTTCGATTGTTTCGATATCAAGTTGTTCAACTTCAAACTGGTCTCCGAGGATTTCCGAAGCATGCTTGGCTTTTCCGGAGTTGCCGGTTGCGAAATAGATCTTCATGTAGAAAAACTGTCTCTAATAGAAATTAAAAGCTGAGATATGAAGAGGGAGAGAAAGGAAATGTAGGTAGATTAATCGTGTTTGGTGTACTGGCACTTGCCGCAGCTTTTGCGGTCTTCGTGTTCTGCTAGGAAGCTGCCGCATCGTGGGCATTTTTCTCCTGTGTGGCTTCCGTCTTCGTTGTATTTCTCGTGTAGCTCTACTTTTTCGTGTTTGCTCATTTAATTTGACACCTCTAAAGTCGGTCCTGAATCCACTGTTTCAGGGTTTTTCTGTCTTTGTTCTGTTTTTCTGCTTCTAGTGCTGCTTTCAGGCTTTCTGTTTCTACTTCTTCTAGTTCGTCTTTTGCTTCTGTGATTGTGCCTGAAACTGCTTCTTCGAACTCTGCAACTGGTAGATCTTGTGTTTCTTCTTCGATTGTTTCTTCTTCTAGTTCTTCGTCGTATTCGAAGTCTTGGTAGACCTTTGCGTAAGCTGTGGAAACTTGGCTTCCGAAAGGAGTTTTTACTGTCTTGATCTCGATTTTGTCCTGATCAAGATCGTTCTCTGCTGCTACACGGTCTTTGATGTCGCTTGTGCTTGGTGTAGCTTCTCCTTTGTGGTTAAGAGTGATTTTAACGTTCTTTCTATCCAGTAGTGGATTGTTTCTTACTGATGTAATTTTTGCTTCCATTAGTATTCACCTTTTATTTTGCTCTGATTGCGTAACGTCCTGGTGTTGAGATTTCCATTTTCTCTGCGATCTCCGAGTCTTCAGGATCGTAGATTACTACAAGTCCGCTCCAGGATGTTGATAGATCATTGTTACGGCAGACAGGACATTCGTCGCTGTCTTCAACTATACGGTTACAGTTCTTGCATACTTTTTCAGCCATTTACTCTTCCCCTTCGTCTTCTTCTTGTTCTTCTTCGGCTTTTTCTTCTTCGTAATGCTCGATCCATTCGTCTTTACCTAGTCCTGGCTGTCTCATTGTCAGGTTGATCTTGTTGCTTTCTTCGTTGCCTAGGCTGACTGCAATTATGCGTGTGATAACTTTGTCATCGATTTCCAGGCTGAATTGTTCTTCTTCGGACACAAGCATGTTGTTTTCTTCGTCCATGTTGACGTATTCGTCCATTACCTGGGATACGTGGCATAGGCCGTCGAATGGCCCTATTCGGATGAATGCTCCGAAGTCTGTGATGTCAACTACCTCTCCGCGGATGACTTCGTGCATTTCTGGTGCGAAGGTTAGTGCTTCGTACTCGACTTCGTAGTGAACTCCTGCGTCTTCCGGCTCAATATCTCCGCCTTCGACACTGAGAACATTTTCTACTGCGAGGATTACACCTGCTTCCTCTGTGATTGTGCCTTCTGCTTCTTCTTTTAATCCTTCCTTTACGCTTTCTTCTACGTTTTCCCCGAAGTGCTCTGGAGGCACTCTAACGGAGTCCGCTACTGTAAGTCGTTTGTACATAGTGGGTTATCCTCCTCTAAATGGTTTAAATCTAAATCTCTGTGGAACATATAACAGGTTAGACACAATTTTTAAAACCCTACCGAGGAACGGTTCAAAACCTCCAAGTGATCGCCGCTGCGTATGATCACAACTTCACGCGAGTCATCAAGTAAACGATTCTTCAGCTCCTTATCGTTCGTAGCAATAATATAATCTTCCGCGATATCAACAAGCAAATCGTCTACTTCGCCATTACCTTCAGTGCTCAACACTTCAATGTCCTGGGTCTCAAGCAACTTGTCGATCAGTTCCTTGTACTTTCCGCCTTCGATACTCTTCGCTTCCTGAACAGCATCCTCCAAAGTGTAGATCTGATGGAGAGGGTATATCCGGTCGAACTCCTCGAAAAGCGGAAATGAAAGCTGGAAAGGAGCGACCAGAAAGTTCGTGTCTAACACGATTTTGTTGTCCATAAAACTAAATCCAGAACTCTAGCTTTAAAAACCGGTTTCGAAAACTTTCTCCAGACTGATTTCAGGTTCTTTCAGCATACCACCTGCTTCAACCTCTTCACGGAACTTCTCAGCATACTCTGAGTTGATCTTACCTATCAAAAGCGGCCAGACCTCATCTCTCTCACTCCATTCGCTGACTCCTTTCAAGTAGATATGATGCCGCAGCGCTTCACGATTTCTTGCTACTAGGTAGAAACTTCTATCTACACTTCCGCCAAGATCGATTAACTTCTCAACTATATCCTTGAAATTCTCTCCGTAATTGTCGGACTCTGCTATCTTGTACGCAGCAACTAACCGGAGATGATAGTCAAAATCTTTCTCAGCATAATTTGTATTTGTCTTCTGTTCTCTGTAAAGTGCTCCACCTTCCTCTGTCTGGTCATAGAACGGAGTATGAATACCAAGTATAGGAGGGAAGCCGGATTCCTCTCCTGCCTTATATCCGTTATAGGCTCTTAATGCGTGGAATAGCTCGTGCTTGGTCAGCATCTCTGCCTCTTGCTTTGAGTATTTCCGTTTGTCATCGCTGCTACCGTTCGCAGCTACAACTGTCTGCTCCTCCGGAATATTAAAGCATCCTTCTACCTCACGCAGCTCGACACTATAATCCATGCCGAGCCGTTTAACTTCCTCCTCAAACATTTCTTTCAAGTCTTCGCCGTCAAGAGTTTTCTCCTTTTCTTCAGGCTTATCCATTTCCTCTAGTTTTTCAATAGAGTCTCTGTATGTTTCCTCATCTATCATAGGCCAGATCTTCTCGGAGTATTCACGCCAGCTTTCTTCATCTTCTATGTTTTCTGAAAGCTCGAGGTATAGCTCTAGTTCACTGATTATCTCGCTGAAGAATTGCTGCATATCCTCCGCAGATAGCTTTTCTGCGCCGTATTTCTTCATTTCTTCCTTACTGATGTTTTGAGATGCTTCTCTGCATTGTTCTAGTAAGCTATAGAGTGGTTGAGTATCGTTTGTTTTCTTGAATTTGAACTCGGGATGATAGTGTTGCTTTTCGTCTCTGCTTTGCTTGAACCTTTCTCTTTCCTCTTTCTTGTTGGTTATCTGAATGTTCTTGATCCATGAGGTTTTGTCTGTAAGATGTCTTACTGCTTCCTTAAGGCCTTCTATCCTGTTTTCTGCTTTGAAATGTATTTCTGTTTCCTCTGTTATCTCTGTTGATTTGAGTTCTTCAGGTTTGATTTTCATGTAAACTTTAGTTTCCGGTTCTAAAGGTTTAAAGTAGTCCCAGAGAAATTATACTCTGAAAATGTACAAAACTGGCTTTATCTGGGATAGCGAAATAGCATGGAACCGAGAAAATCCTTTTGATGGGAAAAGAAGTGACGACTTTGCGTACTATACTGAAGAAGGAAGGGGGTACGATCTCGAAATATACATTGCTAACTATAAATGGTATGAAAAAGGCAAATTAACTAAGGCGTGGTTCTGGAATGGAGAAGAATGGGAGAAAAAACATGACGTAGAACTTGACTTGATATACGACAAATTCAAATATGACTTGGATACTAGAAATCTCAAGGAAGAAATGGCAGAGGAACTTCCTGTCCTGAATGATCTTGAACTAGAAGAAATATGTAAAGACAAGCTTAAGACATACAACTTATTCTCTGAGCGCGTAGGCGAGACTAGAAAAGCTACGCAGGAAAATGCAGAGCAGATGTTTGAGAAATTTGAGAAAATTGTTTACAAGCCGCGTTATGGATTTGCAGGGCACGGTGTCGAAGTTCTTCACAGCTTAGAAGAGTTTTCTGAACCTGACAATCCGGAAGACTTCATAATACAGAGGTTCATTGATACCGATGGCTTTGAGGAGTGGGGTGTTGAAGGACCTCATGATCTCCGGACCATCGTGATAAACGGCGAGATACAGGATGGGAACTATGTCCGTGTTCCGGATGAAGGATTGATCAGCAATATTAGCCGTGGAGGCCATCAGAAATATATCAGAAGAAGTGAACTACCTGATTCTGTAATTGAGTTGATAGATGAGATAAAGCAGGAATTTGAGCGTTTCCAACCTGCTATCTTTTCGGTTGACTTCATGTTTGATAAAGATATGAAGCCATGGATAGTCGAGCTGAACTCCAAACCAGGGACCTACTTCAACCATCCAGAAAAGGATGAAGAGTTGGAGAAAAAGAAAATCAAGAATATCCTGAAAACTCTAAACCTGAAAGCCGAAGAGTTCTATGGATGACAATATAGCCTTTCTTTGGTGGGAAGATGAAGTTAAGTGGGAAAAAGCAGATAAGCCGTTCTCTAAAGAATGGAAGAGCAGGGACTACGAAGTTTACGCTGATCTTTTCGAGAAAAGAGATATAGATTTCTACGCTGCAGAGTACAGATGGCTGGCGGAAGATTTTCTAAGGAAGGCTTGGTACTGGAACGGTGATAAATGGATTAAGAAACACGATATACAGGTAGAGATGGTTTATGACCTTTTCCGTCATGACGAGGAGAAGATGAAGCTAAAGAAAGATATACAAAATCACGTGGATTTAGTTAACAAGCCTGACGTAACTGATCTTTGTCAGGACAAATTGAAGACCTATAATAAGTTTTCTAATTATGTCCCCGAAACTGCAGAAGCTACAGAGGATAATATAAGAGATCTCCTAGATGAATATGGGGAAGTTGTCCTAAAGCCTCGCTATGGTTCAGCAGGAGAAGGAATTGAAAGAATTGAATCAATAGAGGAGCTTGAGGGAAGAGAAACTGATGACTTGCTTGTTCAGAGATTTGTGTCCGAGCCTCTTCTTTCTGAATTTGATCTTGAGAAATTTCATGATCTTCGCGTGATAATAATTAATGATGAGGTTCTCGGAGGATATTTGCGTCTTCCAGAAAAAGAGGGTTTTCTGAGCAATGTGGCTCAAGGTGCATCGGTTAAGTATTTGAAAACTGAAGAAATCCCTGAAAAAGTTTACCCTATGATTGACGAGGTATCAGATTGCTTTAGACAGTATTCGCCAGTTATCTATACGGTCGACTTCATCTTTGAGGATGATGAACCGTTAATAATGGAACTGAACTCTCAGCCAGGTATATTCTACCATAAGGACGCGACAATGAAGGAGTACGAGTATCCATGGATGAAAAAGGTGGTCGAAACACTTGAAGAAAATCTTTAGTTTTTCTGAGCTTCCATAGCCCTGTTGTGAAGCCTTTCAACTATTCTTAGAATAACATCATCGCCAACCAGCTCGTTGATTTCTTCGTGTATTCCAAAGGAGCCATTTATCTCCAATACGTGAGGACCCTCATCGGTGCTTATGATATCGGCACCACATATATCGAAACCGGTAGCACGTGCTGCTTTTAAAGCTGCATCTTTCATTTCATCTGTTAATTCAGCTTTCTTACGTTCTCCACCTGCAGATATGTTAGAACGCCAGTCGTCTCCTCCACTGCTTCTACTGTATGCTGTTACATAGTCTCCGATGACTATAACTCTGTTATCTGTTCCGGAATGTTCTTTGAACTCCTGAAGACATATTTCTTGCTCAAAGCTCTTCATTGTATCCATTACAGGTTTTAATTCGTTCTCTCCGGTTGCTCGCATTACTCCTTGACCTCCTACTCCTTTTACAGTCTTCATGATTACGGGGTAGCCAAGCCTTCTAGCAGCTTCTACTGCTACATCGGGTGAAAGAGTGTACACTGAGTCGGGTACCTGTACTCCGTTTTCTGAAAGTACTTTCATGCTGTAGAACTTATTTGACTCGTAGCTATATGTGTCGTTTTCTGCCTGAGTTACAACGCCGGATTCGTTCATTACTTCGGTTAGATGTTCGGAAAACATCATGTCGCGGTCGTCTGTTCTTATGTAGACTGCGTCGAACTCAGTTAGATCTGTACCTTTGTATAGTACTTTGGTTTTTTCGCTGCTATGAACGAATTTGATGCCGTCAATTGGAGCTGCTAGAACAGAATCAAAGATATCTTCTGCACGCTCCATAATGAGTTGGTGGCGTGTTGAAACATCTCCGTATACGATTCCTAGCTTCATTTTTCTTCAACCTGTTCTTTGATGGTTTCTGCTACTGCTTCAAATGAGCTTTTACCGGAGACATCCTGATACATCTCCAGATCAGGGTTGGGATTTACGTCATATACGTTTTCTCCTACAAGAAGAATTTCTGCAATATCGGTTCCGATTTTATTCACTGTTTTTCGGACTATCTCTTTTTGAGTATCTGATATATTTGAGTACTTCAAGTTATCTCGAGTGAAATCCCAGTCCTCACTACCTTCTTTCACCGAAATAATCTGATCTCCAGCAACTAGGCAATAGTATTTATCACCTTCTTCTAATTCGTGGAAGAGAAGTACGTCCTCCTCGTACTCTACGCCCTCAATAAATCCCTGTATGTCTTCAGAATCTTCTAATTTCTTTGTTTCAGTCTCCTCGTAGTCTTCAATATTTCTTCCGACTAAAGGTGGCTGAAGCTCTCTCTCAATGTTTCTTCCTGCCTTCTCCGAAGCAACAACCATGGTCTTTGGAGCAGGTATGTCTTGTTCATGCAAGACATAGTAAAGGTAGTTTTTCTTCGCCATAATAAAGAAGGCTGTTGAGGGATAGTTAACAGCTACATTAGCTTCCTCTACCATTTCGAGCATAACGCGGCCGAAAACGGCGTTTTTCTCTGGTAACTCTGCGTAGAGAGCATCATATTCTGTGATGGATTTATCGCCGAGCTTGAGATCCTTTTTTCCTTGGACGATTTCAGGAGCAACTTTCTCAACGTCTATATGTTCTACCTCGTCAAAGAATTGGTCTATTTTGTGCTCTTCGCTGTCAGTTACTCTGACCAGTTTTATTTTCATCCCCTCCATCTTGGTTTTCAGGCTCCCAAACCTGAGTAACATTTCCTTCCATCTTCCACTTGTCGGTATAGTTCTTGAGCTGCTGAGGCATAACGTCTGATAGAATACGCCCCTGCCTTGTAATCTTTCTCAGTCGTGCTTCCAAAGTCTTTGAAAGTTCGTCGTAGTAGCTCTTGTCTGTGTAGATAAGCTCGTTTTTAACACGCCAGAATGCTGTTGTCCCTTCTGGCGCGAGCACAAAGTATCCAAGATTTTCTCCCTTTAATGACTCCTTCATCGTGTCCTTGCTTACATAATAGACTCCGCCGTCATCGACTTTAGGATCTATGATTAATATTTCATTTTCTTCGACTCCGGCGGCTAATACATACTGTTCGCCTTCCTCTGCGAAGATCGGATCTCTTTTGATTCTGCATATTACGAGCGCTCCGTCATTGAACCAGGTCTTGAAGTCGTCGGCAACGTCTGTAATCTTGTCGTGCTGTATGAAGGCGGTCCTTATTTCCTTGTTAGTCATGTTCTCTATAGCGTTCATAGCTTTGCTGTTCTCGTTTTCGCCTTCTGCTTCTTCAACTTTCTCCTCTACCTCCTGCTGTGGGTGGAAGTAACCAAATATCTCTAAAGCCATCTCTATACATGCTTCTTGAGTTCTTTCTGTCTCGGTTTTGAAGTACTCTTTGATCTCTTCCAAGGTATCCAGGTCGCTTTTAGCTCTTTTGAACCGGATACTTGAGTTCATCAGGTTGCTGTTTGGCGTCATTACTGTGTATCCGTCGTTGGTGTCAACAAGTGTGCTTAGGAGGGAGATCTTTCGTATTTCTCCTACGGCACCGTTTACATCAACCTGTTCGCCAGGTCTAATTCTTCTTGAATTCTTCAGGTAGATGCCTGCGGCGTAATTCTGGAATAGGTCTTTGAAGCCGTAGAGAAGCAGTCCTACTGCTAGAAGCACTACTCCCCATGCTGACGCATATACGAAGGTGTTAATTACGGTTGAGTCGATTCCTATCTGACCCATCGTTATTTGGACTAGTAGCAAGTACAGGAAACCTTTCAACCCTATTTTAACTAGGTTAAATGACTGTGATGAGAGCCCTAGTTCTCTAAAGTAGTTTTTAGCTCCTACAGTCTTTAGGAAATCTCCTGCGAATCTTGTTATTATGTTTATGAGTATTACGCCAAGAGCAACTATTAAGGCTACTGAAACGATTTCTGGCAGAATTTCAACAGTCTGTGTGTATATTCCATCTGTTATACCTGTGTTAAGATATACTAGCGCTGCAGCTATTACTACTGCGTCAAGTCCGTAGCTTATATTACGAACTTTGTTGTTTCTTTCTGTCACCTCTTTCTTGCTCATTTCATCTTTGCTCCAAAGCTTTCGGAGGCTGAAAGTAGAAGCTTTAACACAGATATGACCTGCTAAAACAATACCTAGCGTGATAGCTATCCGTATCAGTGTCTGATCTCCGGAAAAAATTGTTGATAAATTGGTTAAGAATTCAATCATAACTATCCAATTCTACTTCAAGAGTATAAAAAACCCGGGATTTATTCTCCCTTGCCTGTAATCTTTCCTTGGCCGATTAGCCGCCAGCGAGAACCTATCTGCCGTGAAATCGCCACTCTATCGCCGACTTCTGCACACACCGGAACTTTCAAATCTACCTTTACGTTCTTCCCTGCCTGTGTGACAACTCCGGCAGACTTTCCTGTACCGACGTTGAGCATTAAAGGTTCCTTGCCTTTGATGTTCTCAACTTCTTCAATTCTGTCAGATCCTACAAGCTTCTCCATTAGATCTACTTCTAGTTCAAGCTTGCTGGTGGTCTCAGGTAGTTCGCCTTCAAGTCCTAGCCGGTTTCCGGATAGGCCGTCAGACTTTGCCATTGCGGGATCTAGGTTGGTTTCTACAGCCATTAGTCCGCCAGGTGTTCCTTTTTCAACGGTTTCAGATCCCTGCATGATGCTTTCTACGGTTGTGGTGATGCTTTTCCATTTGCCGTCGATACGGGTTCCTGGACGCATCTCGATTTCGTCGCCGACTTCAAGTTCTCCTTCGGTGATGCTTCCACCGACTACGCCGCCTTTCAGATCTTCGGCGTTTGTTCCTGGCTTGTTGATATCGAAGCTTCGTGCTACAAGCATCTGCGGGTCTGTTTCAAGATCTCTTTCGGGTGTTGGGATTTCTTCATCAATTGTTTCTAGAAGTACATCTATATTGACTTCGTGCTGTGCAGAGACGGGTACAATCGGTGCATCCTCTGCAACTGATCCTTCAATAAAGTCTTTGATCTGCTGGTAGTTCTCCTTGGCTTCTTCCTCAGATACTAGGTCCACCTTGTTCTGTACAATTACAATATTTTCAATGCCTGTCATGTCGAGTGCAGCAAGGTGTTCTCGGGTCTGAGGTTGCGGTACTTCTTCGTTTGCTGCTACCATGAGGATTGCTCCGTCCATGATTGCTGCTCCGGAGAGAACGTTTGCCATCAGTGTTTCGTGTCCGGGTGCGTCGACAAGCGAAACAGTTCTTACTTCTTCACCGTTTCCATCAGTGTTTAGTTCACCGTCGTCATCTCGATAGTATGTGACGTCTGCGTAGCCCAGTCGGATTGTAATCCCTTTCTTCAGCTCTTCACTATGCTGGTCTGTCCATTTGCCTGAAAGTGCGTTTGTTAGTGTGGTTTTTCCGTGGTCTACGTGTCCTACTAGTCCTATGTTTACTTCTGGTACTTTGCTCATTTTATCTGGCCTTCTTTGATGTTGTCGGTGTTGTAAGATCTCCTGAAGTTTCCATCAGGGTCTTCATAGAGACGACCTGCCCGGTAAAACTCTTCTCCGGTCATTAATGTGCGAACGACGTCTCTATCAGTTATCTCATAGAGTTCATCCTCGACCTCTACCTGTTCTTCTTCTTGGAACCGGAAATGTTGAAGAGCCTCAACTGTTTCCTTAACGCTACTGTTTTTCCACGTTTCTGAGACTCTATTTCCTAAACGTTCGGCCTTTTTCAGACCGGAGTTCAGGTAGTAATCGGTAACGATGCCCATAGATATGTTTATTCTTCTGTTTCTTCAAGAAGCTCTTCTACGGATTTTTCTCCTGATTCAGTTACTTTTGTGTTAAGCTGCTGAATCTGATTGGAGACTGTGTTTCCGCGGACAGACTTTCTTCTCTTGACGCCATCTTCTGTTTCCTGGATTCCACTGCCGTCTTCAAGAAGCATGCGTTTTCTTTCTGCTCCTTCAACTGACTTTCTCATTGGGAAGCCGTCTTTGTCGCTTCCGCCGGTTACTTCCAGTTCGTAACCATCTAGTCCGATGATTCCGCCTGAGAATGTTTCACCAATTTTTGTTCCGACAATCTGATCTGTGTTTTCTGATTCGATTTGGAAAGTTTGTCCGTCTTGTGTTCCAACTGTAATCTGCATTATGTAATTTTCACCTTGAATAGCTCAGTCTACGGTTTGAAAGTTTTCCGAGCCTTAACCTACATTCAGATAATCACCGCCAACCTTTTTATTTAAAACGCAGAAAGTCGGGCACTCATTTTTATTCAAATACACGCCACTAACTATCTGTGAGTTACGGAGGAGGAGACAAGTGAAAAAGATGATGAATATCGTAGGAAGAGTCCTCCAGGTATTTTCTTTTCTCCTACTCGCTCCATACTTTCTAGCAATATACTTCAACGAACCAGGAAATATCCTATGGTCCTACGCAGTTGCAGCATTCCTGGCGGTAGCCGTCGGACGAGCATCCATATATCTAGGAGAAAACGGAGACATGTCGCTGAGAGAAGCCTCTCTGGCAACAGTTATCGGATGGATTTCCGTAAGTCTTGTAGGAGCAATACCTTTCCTGAACTTCCTAGGGCTTGAGCAGGCAGTATTTGAATCTGTAGCAGGGATTACAACGACCGGAATGTCGATGTTCTTGGCGCCAGAAAATCTTCCTCAATCCCTGCTTTTCTGGAGGTCGTTTATGCAGTGGATAGGAGGCTTGGGGATACTTACATTCTTCGTAGCAGTAGTAAGAAACTCAGGAGCAGCAACAAGAAAGCTATTCTCATCAGAATCGCATAAAAGCGATCCTGGAAATGTAAGGCCGAGCATGAAAAAAACAGTTATCGACCTATGGAAGATTTACGCAGGACTGACCTCGATAATGGTGGCAATCTACTTCTTATCAGGAATGAATGTGCTTGATTCGCTGCTACACAGCTTTTCAGTTATATCAACAGGAGGTTTCTCAACACAGGGTGGAAGTATAGGAGCATTCGATTCGACGCTTATATCGATAGTTACTGTGCCCTTCATGCTTGTAGGAGGGACTAACTTCGTACTAATATACTCTCTCATCAAGAGAAAATACAATATATTCGCAGATTCTGAATTCCGGAGCTACATCAAGCTCTTTGGCTTTGCTGTATTCGTTTTCGCTGTTGACAAATATCTTAATGGAAGTTTGGTTCTTGAGAACGTTGTAGAGGTATCATTCACTGCTGCAACTCTGCTTACATCTACAGGTTATGCTATTGAACCGGTTACGGGGTACTCATTTCCGGTTCAGATACTGATGCTGGGCATAATGTTTGTGGGAGGTTCAATTGGATCTACAGCAGGAGGCCTCAAAGTTTTCCGTTTTAAGGTGCTTTGGGAGGTAGTAAATACAAGGATAAAAGCATATTCGCTTCCAGAAACAGCTATAAAC
This sequence comes from Colwellia polaris, assembly GCA_047617785.1. Taxonomy (GTDB): domain Archaea; phylum Nanohalarchaeota; class Nanosalinia; order Nanosalinales; family Nanosalinaceae; genus JBEQAZ01. The sequence goes on from JBLGBK010000004.1 coordinate 48,961, forward strand.
GAGGTAAGAATAGATAACGAGATACTGGAAAACAATGCTGTCAGAACCGTTACCTCTCTCTTTTTCCTCTGGGTACTCGTAACCTTTGTAGGTACAGTATCGCTGGCGGTATTTGAAGGCTTCACAATTATCGAAGGGACTTCTGCAGTCATCTCTGCTATCAGCAACATGGGCCCGGTGATGTTCTCTGGCGAGCGCTTGATCGAGACTACTTTAGCCTCTAAAATCGTACTGATGGTATCGATGCTCGCTGGAAGGCTGGAAATGCTTCCGCTTCTCGCAATTTTTAATAGGCATCTAGCACCAAACCAGTAGTAGAGCGATGTACGTAACGATAGCAGGAATCAACATTCTATCCAAACGACTCGTAAAGAAACTGGAAGGAAAACACGACGTCGTAGTGATAGAAGAAGATGAAGATAAATGCAAGAGACTGTACGCATCAACAGGAGCAAAAGTTATCAACAAAGCACCAACGACCATATCAGCTCTGGAAGACGCAGGTATAACAGAATCAGATATAATGATCTCCACACTTAAAGACGAAAATCAGAATATGGTTGTATGCAGTCTAGCAAAGAAATTTGGAGTGCCAAAAGTTGTTACGCGTATAGAAGACGATGAATACTTCGATGCCTTCGAACTAATCGATGCACAGGCAATCGGGCACACAGACCTACTTCTATCCGAATTTCTTTCAGCTGTAGAGCATCCTTTCCTAGTGAAGCTCGCGAACGTATCTGATGAAAGAGAGATTTTGAAGGCTTCTGTAGGTCAGCAATCAGATCTTATAGGCGAACAGGCCAGCGAACTAAACCAGATGAAGCGTTTCCCGAAAAAGTTCAAGCTTACCTCTGTAGTGAAACCGGAAGAAACACTTACAGGGCAGCTGGACGTCGAGATAGAGGCAGAAGATGAACTAATACTCATAGGACCAGAAGAACAGAAAAACCAGTTGAACAAATTCTTCCAGAATAAAAACTAGAGGTAGAAAGAAATGGTCGCAGTAGTATGGATAAGACGCTCAATGCGAGAAAAAGATAACACTGCTCTTGTAGAAGCATCAAAAGAACACGAAAAAGTCTACCCACTATACATAATAGACGATGAATACTTTGAACAGACACAGCTCGGATATCCGCGTGTAAAGTTCTGGCATGACTCGCTGAAAGAACTTCGAAACATGCTCCGTGAAGACAAGAAAGACCTGTTCGTAAGGAAGGGAAAACCAGTAGAACAACTACAGGAGTTCATAGATCTGGTCGAAGCTGAAGAATTATATCACAACAGAGACTACACCCCTTACAGTCAGAGAAGAGATGAAGAAGTAGAGGAAGAACTTGATGTGCCTGTCAAGACCTTCAAAGACCTAGTAATGTTCGAAAAAGATGAAATACTGACAAACGACGGCGACCCCTACAGCGTATACACATACTACAGCAAAAAATGGTTCAATAGAGAGAAAAGAAAGCCACAAGAACCTGAAGACTATCATATCGCAGACGAGACTCCTGGAGAAATGCCTTCGCTAGAAGAGCTAGGCTTTGAGAAACCGGATGAAATGGAAGAAATATGGGAAGGAGGAAGAAAGAATGGAGTGGAAAGATTAGAACAGTTCAAAGATAGGATTGGAGAATACGACGAGAAAAGAGATAATCCGTCCGCAGACGCAACATCCAAGCTTTCTCCGCACATTAAGTTCGGAACTTTATCAATCAGAGAGGTCTTCTGGGAAGCAGAACGCATGAAAGCTCGGACTGACAAGGAAAGCGTGAAAACATGGCAGGAGGAATTAGCCTGGCGAGACTTCTACTACCAGGTACTCTACCACAATCCACAAACCACAACCTCGCCGTTTCTAGAGAAATACAGTTCGCTTGACTGGCGAACCAAAGACGAAGCAGGAGAAGAATGGGAACGCTTCATCAACGGCAAAACAGGCTACCCATTCGTCGACGCCGGAATGCGACAGCTAAAGAAAACAGGATTCATGCATAATCGCTTGCGCATGGTGGTCACAAGTTTTGCATGTAAAGATCTCTGGATTGACTGGCGCGACCTACACGAATACTACAAAGAAATGTTCATTGACGCCGATCTAGCCTCAATGATCGGAGGAATACAATGGGCATACAGTATTGGAACCGACGCACAACCATACTTCCGAGTATTCAACCCGGTTAGTCAGGGACAAACACACGACCCGGATGGAGAATATGTCCGAAAATGGGTGCCCGAACTAGAAGATGTACCCGACTCCTACATCCACAAACCATGGGAAATGCCTGAATACGTACAGAAAGACAAAGATACCATGATAGGAGAAGACTATCCCGAACCGATAGTTGACCACTCGGAAAAACGAGAAGAAGCCATAGAAAAGTTCGAACAAGCCGCCGACCAAGAATAAAAACCCGTTCATTTCTAGGATTTTTATTTAAGCGTTCAGCACCTTAAACACAAACAGTGACATCTCACCGCACAACCACCAAAATCCTTCTCACCGCACTCCTAATAACCCTCACAACAGGAACCGCAGCAGCACAA
>JBLGBK010000005.1:0-48308 GCA_047617785.1 Colwellia polaris
CCACCCAGTTCTTTATGTATGCGGGATCATCTGTAAACATTGTGCCATAAGTGGAGCAGTCACCAGTAAAGGTTTCGTACTGCGCTACTATTGCATCACTTACAGCTACTCCTCCGGTTGGGTTGTATTCGCTGTAGAGATCTTTTTTGACTACTCCTAGTTCACATGAAAATGATACCCATTCGTTTGTACCTGTGTCACATACTTGCGCTTGTCCTAATGTATCGTCTATTCTACTGTACCTGAATGCAGATTCTGGATGGCACATGTACCACTCGCCGTTTCCATCTGCATCTGCGTCTCCACATATAAGGTCTCCGCGCATTTCAAATATCTCGCTGCCACCTGATACTTTCAGAATCTCACTTGAGTCACCGTTTTCAGTAGTTGATACTACGTTAGTATTACTATAGCCAGATCCGGAAATGTCATCGTAAACGTCTTCTGGAGTACCCTCTCCTAATGGATTATTACCGTCTTCGAAGTACGAGTAAGCTATGTCCGCAGAGTCTTTTCCAGGCCAGCTACCCTCCTGTTGTATAACAACACCTTGATCTACGTGAGCATATCCTGTTTCAGATGAGGACTCATCGTGATCAAATATTCCAACGGTACATTTTTCTGCGTATTTAGAGGCTCTGTATACTGCAAAATCCCCTGCATCATCATACATATTGACTGTAAGCGCTCCACTATTGCTGTAATCATGTAAATTAAAAGATCCTCTAGAGGCTGCATCAATACCTTCAGTTTCAAGAATATGATTAAAATGTCCTATATGAGGGTAATCTGTTTCTGCATCACTTACGAAGATCAATGCATCACCATACATTTTGATGTCGTTCGAGCTGACATCCAAAGATCCTGTAGCACCACTTACATCCATTGTATGTGTTCCTGTATCGCATGCTGCATCTGAAGGCACATGGAATTCAAAGGTGACTGGATAGCTCCTGTGAGCAAATCTTGGGTCTGTATGTGTATCCGCAACTTGGCCACATACTTCTAGCTTTAATTCATGACGATTGACATTTGATCCTGGACAATTCTCATCACTCCCCTGACAGTCAACCTCGACCGAGGCATAATTTGAGTATTGTACTGATGTATCTTCTACTTGAAGTTGAGCGCTTGCTGATATGGTTAGTGATAATAGAAAAAGTGTCAGAAGGATTAATTTCCTCATAGAAAATATAGTATGAAGAGGGGAATAAAAACTTTACCGGGCCAGAGCCCATAGGACCTGATCTTTCAAGTTGCTGATTCTGTCAGCTTGCTGGTCACTGCCCGGCATGATTCCCATGATACCCATGTAACTAACTTCCTCTTCATCTTGTTCTTCGTATTCTTTCCAGTACTTGTGAAGACTGTTGTGTACGGTGCTTGTTTCTTTCCTTGTGTTCGGTATTCCTACCGTGTTTCCGACTCCGACTATTGCTACAGGTCCGTCGAATTCTGAAGCAAGTTCTTTGGCTTTCATCTCTGCTTCTTCGTGTGATTCGTAGATTTCTTTCTTCATTGCTTTACTTGCTTCTGGTGCGGACTGCTTGATTACTACTCCTTCTAGCGGCACATCGTGTTCTGTTGCTACTTCTTCGATCTTGGTTTTTTCAACTCCAGGACCGCCCATCATGACGCCGACTCCTTCTGCTACTTCTCCTGTTGTTTCTCCTTCAAACTTGGATGCTGCGTCTACTGTTACGATTGCTTCTAGTTCGTTTTCTTCTGTAAGTGTGTTGATTGCGTCACCGTACTTTCCTAGTCGTGCGCCAGGTCCTTTGCTTTTCAGTACGTGGACTTCTTGTCCTTCAATTTCTTCTTCGCTGTGTATGATGTCTTCGCTGATTTCTTCTGGTTCTCCTTCGATGAGTCGTGCTGCTACCATCGGTCCGATACTGTCTCCTATTGGTGCTTCATCTGCGAAGGCTCTTGATGCTTCTTTCTGGCTTTCTGCCAGTTCTTTGTAGATTGGGAGAGTCATCTGGACCATGCTGATGATCTGGATGTTGCCTGTCTTGTTGACTAGTTCTTTGAAGTGTCTTACAACTTTGTAGATTTGGTTGGTGCCCATGACTCCTTTGAATGTCATGTTCAGGTTGGCTAGTTCATCTTCGTCTTCTGTATCTGCGTATTTCTTGACGAAACGGTTGAATTTATCTTCTGATGTGTCAAGTACATGTTCAAGTCGTTCTACTGCTCCTGCTGGGTCGATGTTGCTTGGAGCTGATACCTTGAAGTCTTTCATGCTGTTGAACTTATGTTTCAATGCATCTGTCTTGTTATCTGTTAGTTTGTTGAGGAATAGTTCTTCTGTGGTTTCTCTATAATTCTCTATATCTATCATTGTGTCTCTCAACTTACGATTTGCCTGCCATATCATTATACGTGGGAAGAACAGGAACATTCCGATGAATAGCAGGAACGAGAGTACTTGTAGTATTACATAGATGTTTCCGAACTCTGGTATCAGTTGGTCTAACATAGAAAGTCTAAAGTCTCTCCAGTTTTTTAACCCTAATTGATTACAAACGAACCGGATTGCAGGCGATCTACCTTGCCGTTCATCTCAATATTCTGGTTCTCTAGATCAATAATCAGGTTTCCAGTGAAAGAGTTAAATTGTACTGTCTCCGCCGTATCTGAACTTTGGCCTTTTGGATTTTCAAGGTGGCCATCTGTATGGTTGAAAGTATGCTGGAATTTGACAGTCTGTAGGTCAATGCTGTTGGTTGTATGTGATTCGTTAATCGAGAATGAGTCTCCACTAGTCACACCTGATGTTGTGTAGCCTTCTGCATCACCGATAAGCCTCACCTCATTTCCGTTCTGAAGATGAATTGTACCTGTAAAGTGCTGTATACTGATTACGCTATCAGAGTTAATTCCTTCGGATTCTATCTCGGTTAAGCCTTCAGAGGTAATATTCGTGTTGTACAGTTCAAGAGTTTCCTTTTTCAGGTCCGCATTGAATTCTGCTTCTACAGTGTTGTTTGGTTCGGGACGGTTTTCGAAAGAGGTGGCTTCTCCAGAGGGAAGAATATTTCCTAGGTCAAAGCTTGCATTACCGAGATCATTCGGAGTGCTTAACTGTTGTCCCGAAGTTAGAACTGCGATAACCGCAAGCGATACAAATACTGCTGTAACTGTTTTTCCATCGAACACTGTAAAACAGTTTATATCTTAACATGGTTTTATAGGTTGGTTATATGACTAAAGCGGTTGTACTTATAGAACCTCAAATACCTGAAAATACAGGTTTTATAGCACGTTTATGCAGCAATTACGAATATGAGTTGCGGCTGGTCAATCCAGAATTCAATCTTTCAGAGTGCCGTGATACCGCAGTGAACGCACAGAAAGTTCTAGAGGATGCAACAATATTTGAAAGTCTTGATAAGGGTATTGAGGATCTAGATTTTGTCGTAGGTACAAAACCAGGTAGAGGTACCTCGGTCGACGAGTTTCAGCCAAGAGAGAATACGTCAATAGTTTTCGGCAGAGAGGATTCAGGTCTTTCGAATGAAGAGCTTGAGAAGTGTGATGCAGTAATTCATCTAAATGTACCTGGTTATAGTTCTCTGAATCTAAGTCATGCTGCAGGTATTATGATGTACAGCTTTACATTCAGAGAGGAGGGAAAAAACCTTGATTCTGGTCAGATAGGTTTTCTGAAGAAACTTGTTGGAGATAATCTGATATCTGATCTGATTCTTAGAGGTTCTCCTACGAAAGAAGAGTTTGAAAGAGTTGTAGGCGAGATAAAGAAATTAAAGAACAGTTAGTCATCTTCGTCTTCCTGATTTACCTTATCGATCACTACCTCTTTCGTTCCTTTATTCTCATTATCCGATTTATTGCCTGAGGAACTTTCTTGCTGGTCTTCACTGTTTTTCTGCTTGCTTTTCTCTAACTCCTTCTTTAAGGCGTTGTACAATTTTTTTGCTGGGTACAGCACGATTTCGATTACGGCCACCGGTATCTTAACTAAGTGCTTGGATACCGTATATGCTGATTCGAGCAGTGTGAATACTATGTAGAGCACCGAACCTAGAAGTGCAAAGAAAAGTATATCCATAAGACTTGGTAATCCTCCTAGGAATAGGTAGGAGAATGCTGCGTAGAATCCTCCAGACATAATTGAAATAGTTATTGTCTGGAAGACCATTTCCATGAGTTTGTAGGCGATGTAGAATACCGCTACCAGTCCGACTAGTAGTGCCAGTGTCGTTATTTCTTGTGGTAGCGGTAGTGTCTCGTGAATCATTGTCCTAGTACATCGTAGAGTGGGTCTCCTTCTTCAGGGATGTAGCTTTCAAAGAATACAAAGCCTCCTCCGATCAGCAGGACAACTGCTACTATAATCGGTATAATTGGCAATCCTCCTTCATCCCTAGGCTGTTCCGAACCAGGTTCTTCTGAACCAGGATCTGTGCCTCCGTTTTGTTCATCTTGTTGCTGTGATTCAACTGTGCTTTGCGCTGAGGAATAAATTTCATCAGCTTCTTCATAGCTGTCAGCTGCCTCTTGGTAATCTCCATTCTGCCAGCTTACCTCTGCGCTGTCCAGTTGTCTCTCTGCCTCGTCAAGAGTTGATAATGCTTCTTGTGAAGAGGTTTCATCCCTCAGAGATCTGATATCTTCGAAAAGATTATCTATGCGGGTGCTGTAGTCCGAGTAAATATCTGCTGATACGCTTATTGTCTCTGTTGATTCTTCCAGTGCCTCTAAAGATACAGTTAAGGATCCTGATTCAGTATCTACGTTGTTGAATGAAATTGATACTGTATTTGAATTTCCAGGAGTGATTGTCATTCCTTCTGTATCTGATTCTACGTCATAATCTGTTGAGGAAATTGAGATGTTGGTTAGCTCGGTCTCACCTACGTTTTCGATACTTATCTCTTCTTCTGTGGAATCGCCTTCCACCATTGCTCCTAGGTCTACTTCAGAAGTTATGTCGGCATCAGGTGAGCCTGAAGGAACTTCGGAGTTAAGTATAATATCGTATTCAAGTGTTCCGTCATCGGAGTCCATAGTTAGTGTTCCTGTAAATTGGCCTTGTTCTTCCGGTGTAAAGTTGAGTGCTACATTCTGTGTGTCTTGGAAGATTAATTCTTCTGGAGCACCCATGTAGTCAGATATGTTTCCTGAAACAGAGGTGGATATGTCGATGGTTGAACCTTGTGGTCCAATATTTCTAATTTCGATTTGGGTTTCTTCCGTGGTTCTCTCATCCATCGTATATTCTATTTCTCTATCTGTAATGGAGCAAAGATCTCCGTCCTGAAATGCACAATCTGGAGACTGCGTTTCTACGTCTACAGTAGTGTTATAGTTGGAGTCTTCATCCGTAAATTCTATATTGCCAGTGTAAGACTGTAGATCCGAGATATTCCATTCGAGTGTTAGTTCTCTTTCCTCATTTGGATCCATCTGGAAATTATCCGGTATTTCCACTATATCCTCTAGTTCGCTAGAGACCTCTGTGGATACATTTAATCCTGTACCGGATATATCAGTTATAGTGAGGGTTGATTCGTATTGTCCTACTCGATCAAATTGAGGTTCCAGCATTGAATCGCTTAGTTCGAAAGTCTGTGTGTTTTCTCTTACTGAAAAATCTCGTAAAACGGTGTGATTAGCTCTGTATATATCTTCAACGAAGATTTCTACTGTATAATCTCCAACAGGAGCATCACCGGGAATATTAATCGTTTCTGTGTACTGTTCATCAGTACCTAGAGAAACATTGCTTAGGTTGTAAGTGGCAAATTGTTCGCCGTTTGAATCTGTTATATTTGCCTCTAACCGATTTATCTCCTCTTCAGGTAACGTGTTAAGACTGAAGTACCTTTCCAAGGTTATAGGGATACTGAACTGATCATTCTGATAGGCATAACCTCTTTCAAAGTCTATATTTGCCCTGAAAGATTCATATCCTATAGTGTAATTCTCTACATACTCTCTATCATCTGTAGATGCGTTATACATCAGCTTTACGTGATCCTGGTTCTCGCTCTGGTTTATGTATGGGAATTCCAAACTTCCAGTGTAATAACCTGGTTCGGTCTCGCTGATTGAATTGTTTCTATCTAGAGATATTTCATCATAAACAAACTCGTCACCTTCAGTACTGTTCTTAAATAATGTGACATTCACACTTTGAGCAGGTACATTAGTAACATTGAATCCGGTCTCAAGTTCAGCACCACCCTCACATTGTTCAGGCATTTGAGCCGAGTCACATCCTCCATTAACCGCATCTATACGATCGATATGTCCTTCAACAGCAGGCTTGGTCTTTATTTCAAATGAATAACTAGTCTCGTAACTTCCTTTTTCCGCAGTTATTTGCCCGATAAATGTTTGGTTGGTGAAGTCAGGAGTGTCTAATGAGGTCCTGTAAAGGTTGTCTCCATCGTTATACCCAATATTCACTAGTTCAGTCGCGTAGGTTCCATTAACAAATCGTATTTCTACATCAGCGTCACTTATCTGATCTCCAGATGTCGTGTTTAGAAGATCTACACGGAATGTCACCTCTTTATTGGCTTTAATAGGGCTCTCAAGATCGGTTACAGGCTCAATATTCATCTCTGATATATCAATAGCACCCTGCTCCTCAACCCAGATCCGCTGTGAATCCTCAGAGGCATTCTTTAACGTATAATTTATGAGTTCAGAAGAATCTTCAGTTTCTATTGAGGTATACCAGATACCTTCATTGAAGTGCTCCATACTTTCATTGAAAGTGCCACTCAAAGGATATTCGTAGAAAAACTCGCCATTATCTGTTTCAAGATTCTCGGCATCAACAGGATCTCCGTTATAGGTTAAATTGACAAATTGATAAGTCGTACTATTTGGCGACACTGAAGTATAGCTTTGAGGAGGAGTTAGAATCTCTACATTATAGTCTGTATGAGATGTTGCTTGCACTCCTGTTGAAAGTAGAAATATTGCAGCCAAGAATATAATCGCTCTTTTGGTATTCATTGATGTATACTTACCTCTGGGGGTATAAAAATTCTATTTATAGCGAACAACATAAAGCTTTTCGAACCAGAGCTTCTCTTCTCTAATTTCCTCAAGTTCAAAAGTCCCTACAAGTTCATCAAGTTCTGGGGTTCTATCGCTTAGCACCATGAAAAGCTCGCCTTCATCGTTAAGATATTCGTCAACCTGCTCTAGAACCTTTCTAACGATATTATCATCACCAGCATACCATTTCTCTTCATCGCCTACACCCGGCTCATCGGACAGATATGGTGGATTGAAGAATAGGTAATCAAAGCTACCCTCTATGTTTTCAAACAAATCTGAGTTTTTCAAAACGTGTTTCTCAGGATTCTGAAGCTGTTCGCGTGTCTGATCCAATGCGTTTTCATTAATGTCAACAGCTGTTATTTCAGCACCCCCTGCTTCCATAGCTGAGGTTACAACCCCATTCCCACATCCGATTTCCAGTACTTTCTTGCCTTCAAGATCAAGTTCCTCAACTACGTGTTTCAACAGGAATGTGTCTTCTCTAGGCGGGTAAACTGTTGATCTCATCTTCTATATGCAATTCTGGATGAACGCAAGGTATAGCGGATTCGGGTTTTCTAGTGTAGAGTTGAATTCAGGATGTGCCTGTGTTCCTATATAGAAGTTGTTCTCTGGCAATTCGATGTATTCAGCTAGTCTGCCGTTGTGAGATTTTCCGCTGATTCTTAGTCCGTTAGATTCCAGCTGTTCGTGATACTCCGGATTTAATTCATAACGGTGTCTGTGTCTTTCATCAGATTCATTTGACCCGTAGATCTTTTTGACCTGTCCTTCTAGCTGGGCGGTATAGTTTCCAAGCCGCATTGTACCGCCTTTTTCCTCTATGTTTTTCTGGTCTGGTAATTCGGCTACGACTTCGTGGTCTTCACCGTCTGCAAATTCCTGTGATGCTGCGTCAAGTCCGAGAACGTTTCGCGCGTATTCTACAACCATCAGCTGTAGTCCATAGCATAGACCCAGAAGCGGAACATCGTTTTCACGGCAGTATTGCGCAGTCTTAATCTTGCCTTCTACGCCGCGTGAGCCGAAGCCGCCTGGTATTATTACGCCGTCAAATCCCTCCAATGTTTTTGGTTCGAAGTCTTCTGTGTCGACGTATTCTATGTTTACTGACCCTCCTTCTTCTGCAGCTGCGTGCTTCAGTGCTTCTTCTACTGATGCATAGCTATCATCCATTTCGGTGTATTTTCCGCAGATTGCAATGTCTGCTACAGAGCCAGATTTGACTGCTTCTACTTTCTTTTTCCAGTCATCTAAGTTGTGCTGTCTTTCCGGAAGCCCAAGTTTTTCGGCTACTAGGCCGTCTACGTTCTGTTCGTCGAATATGAGAGGTAGGTCATAGATTGTTTCGAGGTTCGGGTCACTGATAACCTCTCTTTCTTCAACATCACAGAAGAGAGATATCTTTTCTCTTGCATCTTCGGCCAGTTCTTCTTCTGTTCTTGTTACTATTATGTCGGGTTCAAGACCCATTTCCCGGAGTTCCTTAACTGAATGCTGCGTTGGCTTGGTTTTCTGTTCGCCGGTTGTTTCCAGGTAAGGAACAAGTGTAGTGTGTACTAGTATTCCATTTTCTTCGCTGAGTATTTGTCTTGCTGTTTCAAGGTATAATCTGTTCTCCATATCCCCGACCGTGCCGCCGATTTCTACGGCTATTACCTCTTCTCCATCAGCTGCGTTTTTGAGAGATTGTTTGATATGATCAGTGACGTGCGGAACCATCTGTACTGTTTTGCCGAGGAAGTCTCCTCTGCGTTCCTTGTCAATCACTTCCTTGAATATTTTTCCAGAAGTAAGGTTCTGTTTGCCGCTAGTTTCGATATCTAGAAATCTTTCATAATGTCCAAAGTCCATGTCAACTTCTGTTCCATCTTCCAGTACGAATACCTCACCGTGTTCATGCGGATTCATCGTGCCTGGATCGACGTTTAGGTAGCCATCACATTTGATCGGTGCTACTTCCACGTTTCGTAGTTGTAGAAGTTTTGATATGCTTGCGGAGACTATTCCTTTACCTAATCCTGAGAGAACTCCGCCGGAAACGAATATCCATTTTGTGTCGCTCGGCATAACTAAAACGATCCAACTGATGTTAAATATCTAACCTTGTTAACATGTTTTGAACTAGGTAATAATATGTAGTAAAAGGTTTACAGCTTGTTTTGAAGGGCTTCGCTGATTTCTTTTAGCTGCTTGATGTTGAGTCTTACTACCCGGGTTTCACTGTGAGGAAGTTCGTCCCGTACCTCTTTGAGATCATCTTTGTCTTCTTCTAGAATGTGTCGGCTGTCAACTACCGCGTTCCGTGCTTTCTTCATCTTGTTTGTAAATAGGGCGTTTACTACGGTGAAGAACCATTCCTCATCCTCAACCGCATGACGGTCCTTGTTCGGATAAAGTTTGATTATTGCGGTATCGACTTCTGGTTCTGGATGATAGTTTCTCTTTGGAACGGTCTGTAGTTTGACAGGTATAAAGTAGTACTGTGCTCTAACTGTTGCAGGTCCATATCCTGTTTCTCCTGGATCTGCTGTTATCTTGTCAGCTAGATCGTCTTGTACGATAAGTGCGGACTGAAGTTGATTCTTCCCAAGTTTTTCCAGCACATCACTGGTTATTTGAAAAGGCAGGTTTCCGACGGCACGCGTGTAGTCGGATATATCAGTTTCAAGTATGTCTTCGTTAACAATTGAAAGATCTCTATTCTTTATTTCGTCATTAAATTTTTCTTGAAGGTGTTCATAGAGTACTGTGTCTTTTTCTACTGCTGTTACTGTTCCTTTTTCACCTTTGCTTTCTAGGAGTTTTTCTGTGATGTTTCCAGTCCCTGCTCCGATTTCCAGCACGTTTTCGTTTTCTATTTCGCCTGCTTCAACTAGTGCTGTGGTTATAGCTTTGTTTATGAGAAAATTCTGTCCTTTAACCGGTTGGAGACCAATATCTGCTATTTCCTGCAGTGTTTCTTCTTTAAGCGTCAATTTTGGATCAACTCTGTAGAAAGTATAGATAAGAGAATGAAAGAATATGAACGGTTTTTACCGTGTGAAGAGCTTCTTTTTGGTTTCTCCTTCAAGTTCTTGCCGGATTCTCTTGGTTATCGTCTTTTCGGGATCCGGAATTGAAGGTACGCGTTCTCTGATATCCTCGAAGCTTTCGAAATCTTCCTTTCTTCTTTCATCCAGAAGTTTCTGCATATGTTTGTTTCCTATGCCTGGTAGAAGCTCAAATGCGTGTCTGCGCGGTGTGACCGGTGTTGCTTCGTTGAAGAATTCGACGAATTCATCTTCTTTATCTTTGATTAGTGCTTTCAGGACATATTTCAGTTCTGCTTTGGAGTTGCCGGTCAGGTCGTCGTAGCTGATTCTGTCTTTGATGTATTTTACTTTTTCGCGGTCTCCTTCCCCGATATATAGTTCTTCTCCTCCTTTTGGATGCTCGTCGTCACGCATTACTACCTCTAGAAGAGAGTAGTTTTCCGTTCCTATTCCCTGTACTGTGGGTTCTCCGCTTCCGCCTTGTCCTCCTCTTTCAAGGAAGTCAAGTACTTTGATGTATTCGTCTTTTTCTTGTTCTGCCATTTTTTGTGTTCAACTCCGTTTTAAAGTGTTATAGTGAAAGATTTAGCTCTTCTAAGCTTCTAATCTAGAATCTTGGTTACTTAGCAAGTTTTTCTTATCTAGTTGGAGAGTTATCGCTGTCTAACCTGTATTAGTTTACAGGCTTTAACTGTTTTTTGGGAAAGACCAAGGTCTTCCTCTGCAGCTTACTCTGTTGAAACGCTGCTACAGATGTCCAGTATCTCTTCTACGTCTTTATCTTCCAGCTTAACTCGTTCTTTTGAAAACATTGTGTTTACTGTGGAAGGTTGTTCTGGCATTACTTCTAGGATCTTGTAGATGTGTTTTTGCTTTAAAGCATCTACCTCTGCCAGTTCATCGTTCAGTTCCTTTAGAGTATCAACATCTTCTATTTCGATGTTACGTGTCAGATTCTCTAGAGCAATCTTCTGCTCGTGAGTCAGTTCTTCATCTGCTTCTTCCTTTTCTTTTAGTTCATCTAGGATTTCTGCAGGGTAGACGTATTCTTCGTCTGTTATCTCCACTTTTTATTCACCTGTTTCCTTTAGGTGTACTGCTGGGATGTATAGTTTCTTGGACTGTTTTCCGTCCTGGATTGTTACTTCGTAGCTTTCTCCTTGCATTCCTGTTACTTCTCCTGTCTGTCCGTGGAATCTCATGTGTGGTCGGGATTCTTGGACCGAAGGATTGACTTTGATAAGTACTCTTTCGCCTTCTTCAAAGTCTTTAAGCTGTTCGTTTACTGTTGTTTTCGCTCTGTTCTCTTTGGAGAGCTTGCTACGTGCTCCGTGTTGTGGACCTCTAGATTTCTCTGCCATTTTTCAATTGACGCCTCGTTATATAAGCAGATTGTAAAGTTGAATCTTTTAAACACTTACCAACTAACCGGGTCTCACCGGTATTCCTCCGTCAGAGCCTCAAGTCGTTTAAGCACATTATAGTCAAGCTTCACCTTTCCAATGTTAAACTTATCAGATTCAGATCCGTGACAGTCGCTTCCTCCTGTCGGTATCAAATCGTACATTTCTGCTATCTTGTTTGCGTATACTTCTGTGAAAAACACCTTATAGCTAGGTAGCTGTATCTTCTGTCGATAGGAATACTCTACCTCTATACCGTCAAGATCATCCTTTACAAGTTTCCCAATCTTCTCAACCGCTTCCTCTTTCTTCAGGCTTCTACCTGGATGCGCAAGTACCGCCACACCGCCGCTTTCATGCACTGCCTTTATAGCATCATGAGCAGGGATTTTCTCAACTTCAACATAAGCATCTGAATCAGAGCCTATCAACTCATTGAACGCCTGCTCCATATCCTCGGCAATGTTGTTTTCTACAAGAACCTGTGCTAGATGTGGGCGGCCAGGAATAGTTTCCTCTTTACTGAGAACATTTTCAATCTGTATGTTTTCCTCGAGCTCTCCGTTCAGGTTCCGAACCATTTCTTTCATCCGGCTAATTCTTTTTTCTGAAAGCGTGTCGAAAAGCTGGTTTATCGCTGAGCTCTTGGGATCGACAAAGTATCCTAGTATCTCTATCTTGATCCCATCAATTTCACATTTGATTTCTGCACCAGTTATGACTTCTATGTCATTTTCTGCCGTAAATTTTCGTTCATCAAGTTCTTCGCTTATGTTGTCGTGATCTGTTATAGCTATCGCGTTCAGGCCATGTTCTTCTGCCTGCCTTATTCTTTGTTGTACCGTATCCGTTCCATCGCTTGCGACCGTGTGGATGTGAAGGTCTGTAGATTTGCTAGAAGTCATAGAAAGTAAATTAGTAAGAAATGTTGAAATAGGTCTGCTTTATTCGTTTCCAACCTTCTCAACCCAGGTGATATCCAGTTCCAAGCATTCACAATTCGTACCGAGGGTTTCGGAAACATTCGGCTGCGTGCGGCCATCGTCACCATGAATTAGTTCTTTGATGTATGTGCCTGCTTCAGCTCTAACGTAGAGATATAATGTATTCTCATCTATAACTTCATAGTCTATTTTGTGTACTTTACGTTCTCTTATCTTGTCTGCTCTACGGTGCTTGACTCTTTCAGGCGTCTCCTGTTCGATAACCTGTTCAAGGTCCTTAAGCTTCTCTAGATCTTCTTCAGCGACAGGTTCTTCAGTCCGAACCTTTGCACGGTACTCTTTCTTAGTTCGTGTCTCCTTGATTTCCTCGACTTTATCCTTGTAGGTTTCCTCTAGTTCGAAGATCTCCACTTTGTCGCTGGACTCATTAACCTCTTTCTGAAGTTCTTCTACATCTAGGTCTCTGTTCAGTGGTTCGATCAGTTCAAGTACGAACTCTCTTTTACCAAGACATTTTGCATCAACGTCTTCTCTTCCGTTTCCGTGGAACTTTGCCTCTATAGCGTTTGATTCGCGGATAAACGGATCTTGAATCTCTTCCTGAACACTGGTTGGGTACTGTTTTCCTGTCCAGTCACATTCATCGCATCCTGAGCCTCTACATTTTCTGCAGTGCCATTCTGTCTGGGGTATCTCACGACTGTATTTGTTGTATTGTGCGTAGAAGAGAATAGAGTTAACCTGTAGTTCGACTCTTTCTTTGCCTTCACGCATGTCGATAACGGCCATTATGTCGGCACGTTCGAAGTCAACCAAGATATCCAGCCTATCTTCAATTTTCTTTCCGATCAGTCGGGAAAGTTCGGTCTTAATAGGTTCTGTGAACTGGATTCCGTAGTCCTCCCAAAGATCCTCTTCCGATCGTACAACGTCTTCTGGAGGCCGGATGCCGACTAAGAATGTTTCGAGCTGGTAACGGTCAAATGAGTCGATCACCATGCCGGTGTAATGGTCAAGTTCGTTGAACACTCCCTGACAGATCTGACATTCTCCACCTTCACTGGCTTCTTCAGGAACCTTCTCTGGATCGAAGCTTTCTTCACTGAGTTCTTCTAGAGCGGTTTTTCGGATGATTGCTGCTCTTTCGTAATTTTCGAGTCCGTGGCCGAGCTGTGCGAACTGTCTTCCAAGACAATGATTGCATAGGTCTTTCTGTAGAAGTGCTTCGGCTTTCTCCCGGATTTCTTGCTGTTTCATAACGTCTTTCGGTTAGACGAATTTTAAAAAGGGGAGAGAAAAGTTTATTTCTGAAGCGATTCAATGAACCGTTTGTATATCTCGCTACGCAGTTCTTCCGCTTCCTGAGTATCCATGTCCGGTACGTGTGGGTAGCTGATGACCGAACCTGCAGTGTCAAGCAGCAGCGTAGATTGATTCCAACGCTTCTGCAGGATTGTCTGATTCTGCATCAGATTCTGTACGCGGAAGTATGGTACTACGTATGTTTGGCGTTTCCAGAAGCCTTTGCGTGTGAAGAAATGATCTTCTGCCAAGTGATAGCCGATATTCTTCCATTTAAGGTTTGCTGCTTTCCTTGAGGATACTAGCACTATTGCTGCAGGGATGTAGACTTGCCATGAGAGCTGTGTAAATTGTGTTGCAATAAATCCTGCTACTGCAAGTGCGCCGCCCACAAGGAGGTATCTATGGAAGTAACGCTGTTCAGCCTTTTGATTTATGCTCTGTAATTGTGGTTCTGTGTATCCTCCAATCTCGCGAGCGAATTTCTCGATTTCTGGTCTCTTGGCTAATGGTATTACTGTTTCTTTTCCTGTATCTATTTCTCTCTGATCGCCGGATGCTGCGTAGCCTGCGGTTTCTACCTGTAGGGAGGCGTAGTTGAAGTAGCGCTGGATGAAGTTCTCTTCTATTATGACATCCTGAATTTTTTCCTCTGGTATTGTACCTGAGGCGCGGTTGAAGAGGCCGCGTTCGTATTCCAGTGCATTATCGTGGAAGTAGAGCTTGAAGTCGAAGAACTTTGCGAATGTTGAGAAAGTGCTTGCTGCCCAGAAAGCTACTAGCACGAAAGCTGCTATAATCATGCCGATAGCTAGCTGAACTGTGCTTCCTCCATCGATCTGTAGACCAGCTGATCCTGCAACTATTGATACAACGGCTATCAGCCCTCCTGCAATTCGCTGATCTATGGATGCAAGGCTGAGAATACCGAGATCTTTATTTGATAATGCGAAGTCTTCGCGCTTTTCTCCTTCTTTCTCGGGTTCTGTGGTTTTCCTCCTGTTTTTGAGTTCTCTTACCTGCTTCTGCATTTCCTTGGCTTTTTCATAAGTCATATATTTGAGAGCAGCTTCTGTTTTGCTGCCTCCTGCTGTTTCCACGTTTACTTCAGCTATTCCGATTACTCTCTGCAGTATGTTGCGGTTTACGTCGACGTTCTGTATTCTTTTAAGCGGGATATCTCTGTCGTTCTTCGTTATAACTCCTGAAAGAATCTTCAAGCCGTCTTCCTCTATACTGTATTCAAAGTTTCTCCAGTAGAGGTATTCATAGGCCATGAGAAGGAAAACAGATAGTGATACAAGCAGTAGAAAGCCTACGATTATGATTGGTTCTGCGGTTGTCAAGCTCTGAAGAGAGGTAAATACTAGGAATACTAGTATTGTAAAGACCTTTTTCAGGGCTCTATAAGGAATGGATAGCTTGGATAGTTTCATACTGCGTCGAAACCTTTCTCGGAGTTGATTGCTGAGTCACGTAGTTTTTTCTGAAGCTGTGATGCTTCCTCTCTTTCAAGTCCTGGAACCTTGATGTCGGCTCCTTTGGATCCAGCGGTGTAGACGCGGAGCGTTGAAAGTCCGAGTAAGCGGTCGATTGGTCCTCTGTCGGTGTCGATGTGCTGCACCCTTACGTATGGCACCATAGAGTAAACTTTCTTGATGACGCCGTGTTCGATGTATAGGTGATCATCTCTGACTTCAAATCCCCAGTTGCCGTATCTTTTGATTCCGTACCATGCACCTATTATAGTTAGAACAGGGATCATTGCTAGAACTATTATACCGTTTCTGAATGTGTATAGAGCACCTGAAAGTATTACTCCTGCAAATGTGGAGATTACTACTGCCTGGAGAACCCAGAACCATTTTATCTTGTTATTAAGTTTATTCAAGGACATTATACTGAATTAAGTTTATCCACTGTTTTTAATCTGTTCGGCATCAAAAATCCGTTCTTCAATCGTTCTCAGCTCATTCTCTTCCAGTTCGAGTATTTTAACTGCTATTCCTCCTTCTTCTACCTTTACAATCATCATCGTAGGATTAGATTCACGTGCTGTACCTCCACCAGCGCCAGTACAACTTCCGGGATTCAATAGTAGTTTTCCTTCTTCAAGTTCGATATCTCCTTGATGCGAGTGGCCATGAATTAGTATCTGCGCGTCAAGATCTTCTTCAACTATTTTAACTAGAGTAGGCGTATGTGCTCGTGGCGTAATACCTGTGCCATGATATACTCCGAAACTAAATCCCTCATAACCGAATGTTTTCGATTGTTCTAATTCATCAGCTTCGAAGAAGTCACAGTTACCCTTTACCCCATAAAAATCGTTTGCATAGGTCTGTAAGGCGTTGAATGTTTCTTCACGATCATAATCGCCGGCGTGTACAGTTATATCGGCTTCCTCTATTTTTTCCCAGAATTTTTCTGGTATCTCATCTGCGCGCGTAGGAATATGTGAGTCAGATACTACTGCTATCATTTTTGTTCAACCCTCTATAGACCAAGGTTTTGCATCATGCTTTGCATGTTGCCTCCTCCTCTCTTCATATCTCCCTTATCGAACTTGTCCATCATGTTCTTGGTCTGACGGTAGTGCTTGATCAGTTCCTGCACCTCTTCAACAGATGTTCCACTACCTTCTGCTATCCTGTCTTTATTTGATCGCTTCATGATCGATGGGTCTTTCTTTTCTTCCGGAGTCATAGAGTTCATTATCACCTGATAGGTCTCTGCTTTACCTTCAGTCATATCTGAGAGGTTATCAGGCATCTGTCCTCCGCCGATCGGCAGTTGTTTCATCAAGTCTTCCATCATACCTGTTTCTGTAACCTGTGCAATCTGCTGCTGAAAGTCCTCAAGAGTGAAATCTCCTTCAAGTAGCTCCTCTGGATCTGTATCCATCTGCTCGACTTTCTCAAGAAGAGACTCCAGATCAGGTTGTCCAATTATCTCTGATACGTATTTGACTGGGTCGTAGACTTCCAGATCGCTCATTTCTTCTCCATTTCCGATAAACTTAACCTGTGCTCCTGTCTGTCTACATGCTACAAGTGCTCCCCCTCCTTTTGCTGAGGAGTCGAGCTTTGTCATTATTACTCCAGTGATGTCGACTGCTTCGTCAAAGTTCTGTGCCTGATCTTTTGCTGATTGTCCGATGTCGCCAGGCATTACAAGATATTTTTCTTCTGGCTGTAAAACGTCCTTTACGCGTGCCAGCTCAACCTTCAAATCTTGGTTGAGTGAGTCTCGTCCCGCTGAGTCAACTATGATTACGTCGGCCTCCATCTGTTCTAGGCCGTTTTCTACAATTTCACTTGGATCCTCTGTTTCTTTTTCTCCGTAGAATTCTGCTTCGACGTCTTCTGCGATCTGTCTGAGCTGTTCGTGTGCTGCAGGTCTGTCTGTGTCTGCTGCGATTACTCCTGTTTTAAGGCCGCGTTTTCTGTAGTAATCTGCTAGTTTTCCTGCTGTAGTGGTTTTTCCTGCTCCGTATAGTCCGCAGAGAAGTATTTTCTGCGGTTCAACTTCGATCTCTGGTTTTTCTCCCAGCAGGTCTTCCAGTTTGTTATATATTATTTCGAGTACGTGTTCCTTTCGTGTTAGACCGCTTGGTTTTTCTTCATTAAGTGCTTCTTCTCGTATGTCATCGCTGAGTTCGGATACAAGTTCTATGTCTACGTCTGCCTGTATGAGGTCTCTCTGTATGTCTTTGACTAGTTCTTCTACTGCTTCCTTGTCTGCTACATCTTTCCGGGAGAATTTCTGTATAGAGTCTTTTATACGGTCGAACATCGGCCTAAGAATTTATTTGGTGGGTGAAAGTTTTTATGGTAACCCTGATAGCTTATGCTGCGCTCCAGTATCTCAGGAATATGAAACCAAAAACCATTGAGATAAGTGAGAGGCCTAGTGCCTGCCATTTTGCAGCTCCAAAAGCTGTTCCCGTGTAGTTGAGATAGATCAGAGCTGTTACGAATGTTCCTATGCTTATTGCAAAAGGGTTTATGAATAAGGATAGATTTTCCCATGCTCTTACCGGATTTATTAGAAACCGGTCTACGATAAATATTGCGAGTAAAAAAGCTAGTGCTGCCGAGATCAGGTTTCCTGTTTTTCTGTAAACCTGTAAAGCCAGCGGTAGCCCGGCGAGAAGGGCTTCTAGTATGATTTCGTAGAGTCTTTTCATGACCAGTTTTTCTGTTTTACCTAGTTAGAAGTGGTTAAAGTGTTTTAAGACTTTGTAGTCATACTCTGTCTTGTTATGGATTTCTCAGTTAGGAGAATCGGAGAGGAGAACATGCATTTTTTCGAGTCAGAGAAACAGTCCTCTGTCCAGCTAGTATTCCTTCCAGGAGGGTTAAATCCTGAGATATGGAGGAATCAGTATAGATACTTCTCAAGAGAGTTCAGAACAGTTTGTTTCCAGCCAACTGAAAGCTTCAGAGATTATGAAGGCGAAAAATCTGCTCTGAAGAATGTTTTAGATCTTGAAAGACTTGATAACATAGTAATTGTTTCAAACCTGTTTGGAAACAGTTTAGCACTTGAATTTGAAGATCATGAATCAGTTGAAGCGCTTGTAATGACTTCTGCCTTCAAAGGAGTAGATTCTCTTCCACCTAGACTGATATATAACCAAGGATGGCGTACGTTTACCAATCATCCAAAGCTTCTGAAGAAGTACTTTTTCTCAGACAATACTGATTTTAAGGTGGTTAAAGAGTTTGCAGAGATCTTAGAGAAGCCAGAATACCTAGATGCGCATAGTTTCGTGGAAAACTATCGGTTCAGTCGACCGGTTAAGAAGTCTTTGGTAGTACATTCTGATGAAGATCGTTTTTCATCTATCGACTTCGCTAGAGAGCTTGATCGTCCGAATATAAGCCGACTTAGCTCTGCAGGAGGTTTTCCTTTCTTTGAAAAGCCTGAGGAATACAACAAGGTGCTTCATGATTTCCTACGTAGCTTGAGACAGGATAAGAAGAGAGAGGAGTTGGAGAAGGTTAAACAGAATAACTCTTCGCTAACAGATTTTACAAGAAAAAAGCGTAAAACGAGAAAAATGGAGAAGAAGGTGAAGAAAACAGTATGAAATTCGCAGGTTTAATACTAAAGGACAATATCGAAGAGGACAGCATACTGGTCGTTGCAGGACCGGAAGAGACCAAGAAATGGCGTCTTAAAACCAATCAAGAGATAGTTGAAGCTCTTGAAGATGAAGATGTTGAAATCCTTGCCGCAAATGTTGGAATGAAGCAAGGACGTGAGGAGTTCACGAAAAAGGAGGAGGAGCTGAAAGATGAGGGATACAGTTTCATACCTTCTGGCCACCAGGTAAAGAAGATGAAGAGGCTTGAAAGCCTTGGAGCACACCTGGAAAAAGAAATAGGGGTTACTGCGCCAGATATTATCCGATTCAACAGGTTTATCAGCGCAGAGGAACTTGCAATCCATGATGATGAGGCGCTGGAGAGTCTTGGTTTTGATACCTCAGAAATTGAAAGCAGTGATGAGTTTGACGCTATGCTTGGAGCAGTTACCGCTCGTTACTATGAACAGGGAGATTTCCGAGATCTGGGGATCATCGTCCCTGGCGAGGAGTCAGAGCAGAAAGAAGAAGACACTCCGAAGGACCCTAGAGAGGAGCCGAAAAGTTAAAAAGAGTTTTATGATTAATTGGTAAGTACAGAGGTTTAAAATTGAATTATGGGGATGGAAAAATTCTATTCAACGGTAAGAGGCAAACTAGGCCTGGAAAAAGAGCAACTCAAGGACGAAATGAAAGAAGAAGTAACTGAAGAACTCAGACAGGAGTTCGGTGAGGAGATTTCCTACATCGAAGCACAGATGAAGGAATACGAACAGCTAGTAGCTGAGGTAAATCACCTTCTGGCAAAGATGAGAAAACAACGTGTTCAGTCAGGGGACAACAGAGTAAAGATGAGCGAAGATGAAGACCTTGAACCGCTCAAGTCCAAGCTGCAGAAACTAGAGAAGTCTATGCAGAAACGACTTGACGAACAGAAAGCCTATAGCTAGCATATTTACATCTTTCCAGTGGCAGGTTCAAGCCGCTCGCTCGTCCTGTCGCTGGAAAAGAATAGATTTTTATTACAGAAGTTTACTGCATAAACGAATACGAGATTCTTATACCTGATGAAGCAACAGCATTTTTAATCAAATAAAAAGTCAGACCGCTTATTAGTGCAATATATCTTCAACAAAGCTTTCCTTATCGAACCCTTCTAGATCTCCATACTGCTGTCCTGTACCGATATACGCAACAGGTTTACCTGTTTTCTGAGCTATGGAAAGTAGTGCTCCACCGTTCTCATCCACATCCATCTTAGTAACAATGATAGCATCGAACATTCCTTCGTATGCCTCTGCTTGCTCATTAACATCGTTGCCGCTAAGTGCGTCAACTACAAGGAATGTCACATCTGGATTGTTGACGTCAACCATTTTCTCAAGTTCCTGCATCAGGTTGGTATCTGCGTGCGAACGACCTGCCGTATCAACCAGTGCGATTTTCTCTGTTTTCTCTGCGTGTTCTACAGCATCGTATGCTACTGCTGCCGGATCTGATTCATATTCGTGGCTGATAACTTTAGTATCGAGTTTTCTGCCGTGTTCTTCTAGTTGTTCGATTGAGGCAGCTCTGAAAGTATCTCCAGCACCCATGACAACTTCTTCTCCTTGTTCTTGGAACATGTTTGCTATTTTTGCTGTAGTTGTTGTTTTACCAGAGCCGTTAAATCCCACAAAGAATACTACAGGATTTTCTATACCTTCGATCTCTGATTTGAAGTTGAAGCTATCGTCTAGTATGTCTAGAAGTGCTTCTTCAAGTGCTTCGTTGATTTTTTCCTCAGCTTTGTTTCTCTGGACTTGTTCGCCTAGTAGTTGTTCTCTAAGGTCTTCTTCTATTTTTTCAGATGCTTCAAGCGAAACGTTGTTTTGAAGCAGCTTCATACGCATTTTTTCCAGTAGTGGATCTAAAGTATCTTCATCTAGTTCTTTTTCTGCTACTGCACTTTTTACACTGTCAGAAAAGTCTTTTACTGTATCTTTGAATTTATCTAGCATCTTTAATCACCGGTTAGAATAAATAGGGAGAAAAAAGTAGAGAGGATTTATTCTTCAGCTTGTTCCTGTCGCTGTTGCTGAAGATCTTGCTGTAGTTCCTGAAGCTGTCCTTGGATCTCTTCTGTCTGGCCTTCTAGTTCCTCCTTAGTGGAGTTAAGGAGATCTATCTGTTCCTGAAGGCTTTCGATTGCGCCTTCTCTGTCCTGTTCCTGCATGGTGTCGCCGCCGATGTTGGTTGTGACCTTAGATGAATCTTTGATCTCTGCTTTGACGAATGCTCCATCGCCGATTGGCGCCATTATTTCGCTTCCATCTTCGACATCTTCCAGTTTCTGGACAGCATCTTGTGCATCTTCTATTCTCTTTATCTGGTTTTCGACTTGGTCAATGTAGTCATTGACCTGTTCTAGCTGTTGCTGCATTTGCTGATATTGCTGTACTGCTTGCTGGTTCATTTGTTGTTCCATTATTCTATCTCCTCTAGATTGTCAATAGTAATTTTTCCACGTGTAACGCCGTGCTTACTGCCGATCTCTGCGTAAATTTTGCTTTCTGCGTGTTTGCGAGATTCTGCTTCTACTGTTTTTTCCAAGCTGGTTTCTTTCTTTCCGTAATCTACTTCGCCTGTTGCTTTGAATTCTGGCATAATGAAGAAAGAAGTTGTTCAATCTTAAATGGGTTTACACTTCAGTTGCTCTCATACTTCTTCAGTATCTCATAAGGATCTCCGTTGTTCCGTGCCAGCTCCACAACTTCTTCTGGTTCAGAGTAGTATTCTGCGATAATTTTACCTACGGGAACAATATCTGTTACCTCGTTGTCAACCATCCACTGGAGCACGTCTTCTTTACCGTCAAGATTCTCCGTAATCTCTCCACGAGTTAAACCCGTGTGCAGTTTCAAGGTCTCGAAGATGTTCTGAGAGTCACGTTCCTTCCTGATTTCGTCGTCCTCGCTGTCCCATTTGTAGATAGAGTTAGCTCCTAGCTGTGTACCCTCATCTCCACGCCGGTAACCAGACTCTGTAACTTCAGCTACCTCGAGTACACGTCGGAAGTTTCTACGCCGGTCTCGATAACATACAACGTTGACGTCGACGGATTTAACCATCTCTTCAGGTACATCAATTGGAGGATTGTTCAAACGCTGTACCGTCTGCTCCGCTGTATCTGCGTGTAGTGTAGCATAAACTGAGTGTCCTGTGTGCATAGCTTCAAACAGAACTTCTGCCTGGCGTTTCCTACGGATTTCTCCGACCAGTATACGGTCTGGACGCATACGTAGTGCGTTGACCAGTAGGTCAAGCATTGATACCTCTCCCTGGCCTTCTGGGTTTGCTTCACGCGTGGTTGTCGGCACCCAATGAAGGAACTCTGGTAGCTGGATTTCTCTCGTGTCCTCGATACTGATAATCCTCTGGTTTGGAGGCATGAAGGGCATCAGTACGTTTAGAAGTGATGTTTTCCCTGATCCTGTCCCTCCTGATACTAGTATACTTAGTTCATACTGCATGCAGAGCCATAGAAATGCTGCTACCTCTTTGTTAATTGTTCCGTTCTTGATGAAGTCTGTTACAGTCCATGGATCTCGTGCGAACTTTCGTATTGTTATAGTGTTTCCTTGTGTGGAGATAGGCTGTAGTGTTGCGTTCGTTCGATCTCCTGTCGGTAGCTGTGCATCGAGAAGTGGGTCGAGGCTAGATATGTTCTTTCCTACTCTTCTTGCGATATCTGAGGAGTAGTTCTTGATCTCTTGTTCGTCCGTGAAGGTGATGTTGGTTTTTAGCCATCCATGGTCTTGGTGGTACACCCATGCCGGTTCTTCGCTGCTGTTGACTACTAGTTCCTCTAGACGCGGGTCGTTGAGCAGGAGCTCTATTTCGCCGAGCCCAACCATGTCGTGTAGAATTGTTCCTACTATATGCTCTTTTTCATCGCCGCTGAGTTCAGGGAACTGATCCTCTACTCTTTCTTCTACTTCGCTACGATATTTCTGTTTTACTTGTTCAAGTTCATCAGCGTCAGTGAACTCTTCCCTTGAGAGCTGTACTGAGTCAATAACCTTTTCACGGAGCTCATCCAGATACTGTTCTGTTCCTTCGCTTATTTCCGCTCTTATTAACCGGTACTGTAGTACGTATTCGTCTTCTTTATCTCCTACATATACATGTGCCTGTATGCCATCGGATTCGATTTCATAGTCGTCTTCAACAGTATTTAAGTCATGCACTAATTATCAATCCTCTTTTCTAGCCAACTTTTCAGTGTTTTCCGGTCTTTCGCCTTCTCCTCAAGCTCCAGAAGCTTTTCGTAATCAGGGTTTTCAATCATTTGAATCATTTCCTTCGCTTGATCCACGTTCGAGTTGTTAAGCATGTGGATAAAGCCGTCTGAGTTTTCTATGTGATCGACTGTGATCGGATGTTTTCCTACATCGCCAGAGTCCTCTTGATTTGGTTCATCGACTTCTTCTATCTCAGTATCATCATTGATTTCCGGAGTCTTCTCAACTTCCGAACTTGTTTCGTCTTCTGAATCTTGTTCAGACGTTTCTTCGCTTTCCTCAGAGCCTTCCTTTTTCGCGGTCGAACTGGAGCTGCCGAAGGGCAGATGCGATTTAATTTTGCCTATTATACCTGAAGGTTGATCTTCAACGTTTTTCTCGTAGTTCTCCAAATGTTCCTGAAGTTTGCCGAGCGCTTTGATCTTGGAACGGACTTCATCTCTGCTATGATTGAAATCTGTTGTCTCAATCTCCTCTATGTTTTGAAGAGTCTTCTCTACATCGGCTAGAACCTTTACGTCCTCTTCTTCTAGGTCGTCAAGGTCTTCTACTTGTTCCTGAAGTTTTTCCTCCATTTCTTCTACTTCATCAATTTTCTGCTTGATTTCGTCTTCGTCATCTTGCTGTTCTTCAAGATCGACTGCTATAGTCCGTAGCTCGGATTTTGCATTTCTCAAATTGTCAAGCCTTTCCTGCATTTCGTCTGATAATTTATCAGAGTGTTCTTCTAGATCTTCTTCCAGTTCTTCTTTTCTTTCCTCTGTTTCCTGTTTGTTCTCTTCATTGTATTCTAGAACGATACCGTTCCGATAAGTATAGTTTTTCTGAAGCAGGTTTTCCTGCTCTAGAGAGTCAGCCCAGTTCTTGAGTCTTTGCTGTGAAATACCAGTATCGCTGGATACAGTTGCCAGTGACGCTTTTCCGTGTTGGGAAAGATACGTCATCAAGGTGTCGATACCTGTTTCAATTACTATATTCTCCCATTCTTCCGTCATAAGAAACAGTATAAGTTATAACTTCAACTGGTTTTAAAGACTGTTATGCTGGTACTTCTCTCCCATGCAGCTGGTTTTGCAAGCCTGTTAATGGCTTCAGCGTACGACTTGAAATCGGGAGAAGTACCGGACTATGTAAGCTTAATAGGTATAGCTGCTGGAATCCTATTACATGCAGCAGCATCCTTCCAGACTGGAAGCATTCAGCCTCTTCTATGGAGTCTTGGAGCAGGAATAGGTTTCTCTATCTTGGGCTGGGGTGCTTACTTCGCCGGTGGATGGGGCGGGGCAGATGCACTGGCGCTCGGTGTGCTCGGATTTACAGCTCCTTACAGCCTCTCGGGAATTGGGATCGGATACAGTATAGATCTTATAATGAATCTGTTACTGGCTGGTTTAGGATTGACGCTTTTATGGAGTATAGTTTTAGCTTTGAAGCAGCCTCGAAACGTATTTCAAACCAGTATTAAAAACCTGAAGGAGGATAAACTGAGGTTAACAGGCGAGATTTCGTTAAGCCTAGCTTTTTCATATCTTGCAGGGCGCGCAGGTCTAAACGGATATACTTACGGCCTGTTCTTTGTCTCAATGATTATTCTGCTGCGATTTATGCGAGCTATTGAGTCCGAGATATTCAGACAGGAAAAGGATTTGAAAGATGTAGAAGCCGGCGAGATCGTTGAAACAGAAGATATGGATGGCCTTATCCGTGGAATCGAGGAGGAGGAGCTAGAAGAATTGCGTAACAAAGATATTGAAACTGTTCATGTTAAGTCAGGTATTCGTTTTGTACCTGTATTCCCTATCGCGCTTTTTTTAACTGATTTCACTACTCTGGGGATCAGTGCTTTGATTAATTTCTTTGCTTTCGGAGTCTAGAATTTTTGCGTACCAGTAAAGCCAGATTAGGAAGACTATGACTGTAAGACCCCATCTCCAGAGAAAGGTATGTATTAGATCAAAGCTGATCAGACCTATTTCGGACAGATAGATTGTAGAAGCTACACGTATTATATTCGCTACAAATATAGCTACTATGCCTAGTAACAGGTATCTTGCTTGCTGAATATATTTTCGTGTTGAGGCCAGAAATAAACCTGTGAATATGGCCATAGACTTCCATCCAAGACAGTCTTGTACAATCATGTATGAGCTATTCAATGTGTGGATGTAGATTCCGTTTACATCGATCGGTATAAATGGTGAGAGTATTAAACCCATTAAAGAAGCAAACCATTCCTGGATGCCGGTTGTATCCGGGTATATTACAAGCACCATCTGGAAAACCAGACCTACTGCTAGTAGCTTAAACAGAAATAGCATTGTGTGGTATAGCTTGTGTTGCCTCTCTGTCTCAAGGTATTCTTCTACATATTTAGTTGCCATCTTCGCTATCACCCTCTCCCGTAAATTCTTCTATAACCTGTTTCATATCAGGCTCTGGTTTTTCGGTTAAAAGGAAATATTTGGATAGCTGTACTCCTTCAAGTTCGTCTACATTGTATCTATCGCCTTTGTAGATAACTTCAACTTCATCTTTCGGAAGGATATCGATAAATTCGTTGTGGAATATCCTGGTTAACGCTTTGCGGTACTGTCTCTCTCGTAAGTGCGAACTTTCGAGTTCTTTTTCCAGTTGCCGTATTTTATCCTTCTTTTCTGATATAACTGCATCTCTTTTCGATATCTCCTGATCCTTAACTGCTTCAAAACGATTATTTTCTCTCTGCTGATCTAGTTTATTCTCCAGATCTATCTTTTCATCTTCCAAGTTTTCAAGTTGTTCCTCAAGATCCTTGTTCTGTTCCTCAAGGTTCTCTATCCGAGACTTCATCCTTTCTTTCTCAGGATCCTTACGTCGCTCTCCTCCAGTATCTAACCGCGGAGTTTCCTTTTCTTCATTCTCTTCCGTATCTTCGCTTTTGAGAGGTTTATCTAAGAAGTAGTTCTGTGCGGCTTTATCTCGAGAAACATTCTGCTCCTCTGCAATTTTCCCAACCTTGCGGAGTTCACGTTGAAGATGGTTGTATGCATTTAATGCAGCTGCTGAAGCGTCTTTTTCATGCGCGTTATCACCTTTACCTAGCTGCTTTTTTGTTTCTGAATCAAGATCTTCGTCAGGTTCAAAGGTTTCAGATCCTAGAGATGAGGCAATCTTCTCTACTGTTGAAGGTGTCTTTTCTTTGTCGGAGGCAACTATTACAGGTTTGCCTTCATCGATTATCTCTCTGATTAACTTAGATTGTGATCCATGTCTCCAACTGTTGAGAAAGGTTATATTGCCGTCAAGATCGACTGTGGCTACGGCTGATGTTGTTCCGGGATCGATTCCGACGATTAGGGATTGCAGTGCTGTGAGTCACCTGTATTTGGATGTTATCATAGAACGTATCTTCTCGGCTTTTTTCTCGCCTATACCTTCTACATTTCTAAGTTCTTCTTCTGAAGCCGTAAATACTTTCTCCAAAGTATCGAACTCTTCAAGCAGGCGCTCAGCAATCTTGGTATTGACTCCTGGCAGACCGGCTGCGATAAACTCCTGCATTTCGGACTGTGTCTTACCTTCGCTTGTTCCCCTAACTGCTACGTCTTTGTCACGTTCTTCCTGTTCTCTTTTTGCCATGGAAAGCAGAAGTTCGACAGTTTCTTCTTCGTCATTACTCCAGAGAATTGGCATATCGTAATCCAGTATTATGGAGGTTAGTGCGCCTTGAATCGCTTTAGGTGATATATCTCTATGCGTGTAAAGGTTCTCTCCTTCCAAAAGTAGTACAGGGTTCGGGAACTGCGTTATATCTCGTATCTGATCAAACAAACGGTTATCGACAATAGAATCGACAAAGTCGTCAGTTCTCTTCCTTTCAACAACTGTATCATCAGACACCATAAAGTCGGCTACATCCAAACGGGTTTTATCCACACCTATTTCTCTGCGCGATATCTCTTTTGCAACAGAGTTCTCACGGTCGTCTACTACTATTGTGACTTCGTCCTCATCTTCTTCCTCATCTGCTTCTTCACTATCGTAGTTCTGTTCTAGTGTCTGCTGTTTCGAGGATTCGAGGTCTTCTTGTTTCAGTTCTTGGAGCACCTTGTTCATTTTCTTCTTTTTGTGGTATGCGCTCCAGTAATTTCCTTCGTCTCTGGTGTTCTCTGCTATAAGAACTATTACTGTTCCTTCTTCCTGTCTCCCCGTTCGTCCCGCTCTCTGGATATCCCGTATTCCGGACGCTACAGGTTCGTAGAATATTACATAGTCAACTGCAGGTATATCCAGACCTTCCTCTCCGATACTTGTAGATACTAGGACATCGTATTTTCCGTTCTCAAATTCGTCTAGTGTTTCTATCTGTTCGCTCTGACTCATTCCTTCTTCTCCTTGCTGTCCGATGAAGTTGGTAGCGGAGAGTCCAGTAGTTTCAATTTCCTCAACTATTTTACTGGCCGATGCACGGTATTCTGTGAAAACAATAGCGTTCTCGTCCTCTACATCTCCGAGGATATCAACTAGCTCCTCCATTTTCGGGTGCTCAACGCCTTTCTTCTTAAGGTGGGTGATTAATCGTTTGGCTCTTTGTACGTCTTCGTCTTCTAGTGCACGTGCTGCGGCTTTGGATTCATCTGTCTCCAGTCCTTGGATGTAGTCGTATGCCTGTGTTACGCCCTGCGTTTCCAGCAGCTCTATTGCCTGAGATATCTTAAGGCCTGTAGCGACTTTGGATATAGCGGAGTAAAGTTTTGAGTCGTCGCTAGTGGAGAGTTTGCTGCTGATTTCTCCGCGCAACTTCAGTAATTCTCCCTTGTGTACGTCTGATGTTGAGTCGAGCATACCCATGGACTTCAGATCTTTTAGTTGACTGCGGTATCCTTTCTGCAAGTGTTCACGTGCTTTCTCAAAGGTGTCGTCGAGCGAGACATGCCTCCAGTCAACTTCCTTATCCTCTATGAACGGTTCTACATCTGGATCGTCTTCTGTTCTGACCTCGAAGTTTTCGATATTCAGGTTGTCCGCAACCTCCATGATCTTCTCCTTACTCCCTCCCGGAGAAGCAGTAAGAGCTAGTTTCTGCGCATTCATTTTCTCATTGATGAAGACATAGCTGTACTCGCCTGTGGCTCTGTGTGCTTCATCGAATATTACGAGCGAGAAATCTTCTGTGGGAACTTCTCCAGATATAAGATCGTTTTCTACCACTTGAGGTGTTCCAAAGAATATTTTGCCTTCCTGCCATTTTTCGTATCTTTTAGCTGGTCGTGTGCTTCCGGTCATGATATGCATGACGCTGCTGTCGACGTGAAGGAATTCATTAAATGTTTTAAGGTGCTGCTGAACTAATGGCTTGGTTGGTGCCATGAAGAGCACTTTTCCTTCCTCTAGTTTCTTGGCTGCCACCATAGCGGCGATAACTGTTTTCCCCAGCCCTGTAGGTAATACTACCAATGTGTTTTTGTCCATTGCGGAAGCAGCGATCACTCCCTGATATGTTCTCTGTTCTATGTTTTCTGTCTTCAGAAGATCTGACATTTACAGTATGAGATTAGAGGTTAACTGATAAAACCGTTTTTACACATTTCTCCACATTCAGATGCTGAAGTCGTCACGTGGCTGCTCGATTAACTTGAGGAACAGAAATGCTACCTGTATTAGTGCTATAAATACTCCGGCTCCTAGAAGTGTTGCGTTGTTAATTTCGATGCTTGTCTTGATCATAACCACTATTGTATAGGCTATAGTGTATACTAATCCGGATGAGGATATAAGGAACGCTATTTGTTCCGGCCACACGTGGAAAAAGTCCATAAATCCGACAAATAGGCCTAGAAATATCAGGAAGAATGTTGCATGGGCCTCCAATCCTTCAAGCGATTCTGTTACTAGAAGAGACACCCCTGTTGCGAACCATACTACTGCGTTCCCAACTGCAGTGTTCCATCCTAGATCTTCTCTTTTGTACTTTCCTAAATACAGTTCTACAATCAGTCCTGCAAGTATAAGCGGTAGAACAGTTGGAACTATTTCCGAATGGTTTACAGGCGCTGTAAAAATAGAAATAGCTGTATTTAAGACCTCCTCCTCCAGAACTTGCTCTGTAAGACTAGTCTTCGAATGCATCCGGCGTTCCTCCTGCATGCCATGATTTACGTGGTCTCATCTGTACAGGGTAAACTCTTTCGGAGTTGTCATCTAGCACAATTCCCGTTCCCGGACGGTCAGGTAGTGCATCAATGTAATGCGCGAGGTCGTGACGCATGTAGCTCTGCATGATCTCTCCTAATGCTTCAATATCTTGTTTAGCAGTTAATCTGTGTGAAAGGATTATATCACACTGAGATAATGCGTTTGGATGCAGCTTTGCTGGCTGCTGCGTACATAGTGCGAGCGATACACCGGGTTCTCGTCCAATTTTGACCCATCGAAGCAATGGTTTAGATGCCGGTGTCACCCCATTTGCGGGCAGGAACTGGTGTGCCTCATCGATAAGCATCCAGACGATAGGCATCTCATTCTTGCTGATACCCTGCATCTCATCCAGCTCCTCCATCCTTCTTGCTGCCATTCTGTCAGCCAGTAGTTTTCGTGCGAGTAATCCGACTACTAGGCCTCTTACCGACCATCCCGAGCTTATGTCGCCGAAGACCGATAAGTCAATTACTGATAGTTCTCCTCTATTGGTGAATTCGTCAAGCGATGATTCTTCACCGAATACGCCCCAGTCTTTTGCAGACATAAAACGATTTTCAAGGGATTTGACTGTGGCTTCGTCGAATTCGAAGTTATCAAGAGCCTTTATTATGTGATCAAGCGTATATTCGTTATCGAATTTGTCGCCTAGTTTAGATATAACTCTTTCAAGTAGTATTCCTTCTTTTTCGTTTGCATCTATATCGAATGCCATACGCCACTCTGATGAGGAGAGATCTCCGGGCTTCATAGTGAATGTTTTATCGTATGGCATCTCTTTTTCTTCAAATTCTTTTTGCTTTCCTTTTGGTATAAATACCTGTACATCCATTGCTTCAGGTTTTATATCCCATTTGTCGAGTTCACTAGCCATTCGGTCGTTTGGACGTTTCATGGACCAGTAGATCCCCATAGGATCAACTATGATGGTAGAAAGATTATCGGATATGTCGGTGTCCTGTATTTCTTCTGCTATTGTTCCAAGAGAGTAT
Organism: Colwellia polaris; assembly: GCA_047617785.1. Lineage (GTDB taxonomy): Archaea > Nanohalarchaeota > Nanosalinia > Nanosalinales > Nanosalinaceae > JBEQAZ01. The sequence continues at coordinate 30,276 of JBLGBK010000005.1, forward strand.
GATTTACCTGTTCCTCTTTTTCCGAAGACTCCCATGACGTGTGGTTTGGCGACATCGAAGAAAATTGGGTTAGCCATATGTGCTTCTTCGTTTTCTCCTACCAGGTGGCGGCCGATTACACCTGTACCATCAAGTCCGTGTTCTTCCCTGTCCGATTCTCCTCTTCCAACACTGATCTTTGGCATTACATGTCACGCTTTTGGTTGCTGGAATATTAAAGTGAACGATTTATACTAGAGTTAGTCCAAGGAAGAACAGATTGAGCCCCATCAGTATAAGCCAGGTGAAACCGCTCCAGCGAAGTATGTAGGCTCCGTCAAGCTCTCCTGTTGGTATGCCCCAAAAGTCGAAGGGCAGCATTTGCATGATTGCAAAGTAGGATGTCATTTGTGCTATCTGAGTGAATCCTAAAATAGCCGATAGCAAGTAGAATATCATTAAACCTGTTATTCCTCCAGTTACAAGCCAGTATTGTCTTTTAGCCCAAATTGCATCGATAGATTTACCCCAATGTTCGTATTTCCGACCTGAAAACTCGGATTGAAGCGGGAACAGAAGGAGAAGCGGTATACTGGTTAGTGCAGTTATTATTACTCCGAAAAATGTTATTACTGCTCCTTCTTCGGATATTTCCAGCTCAACGTAGGCATCCATCCACTGTGCTACCGACCTCTGACCTACTTCACGGGCTAGGAGAATCAGTATGGAACCAGTCACAGTAATTGCCGCAGTTCCAAGAGCATAGTTTTTGTAGAACGCTATGAAAGCTGCGGATATCAGAACCGCTGATAGTATAAATGCGTATATATCGTCTACAGACGGGCGGAAGCTGGATTTTATCTCTGTCACTGTTCCACTGTTTCGGTATTATACGTTTTTTCTATAAATATCTCCGCTATGTTCTCGCCCAGATCGTATCTAGCTGAATCCCGGAAAATCTCCGGGAATTTCCTGATGTCATCTATGTGGAGTCCTGCTTCATCACTCTCATAAACTTCTAGAAGATAACTCCAGGGGACCATGTATGCTTGACGCGACTTTCCTCGGCCTCTTTTGATTTCTACAGCTAGGAAGCCTGTACGTCCGGAACGGTTCAGAAAGTCTGTGATTCTTTCGACCTGATGACCTCCATCGGATACAGAGAAGTGCTGGCTGAAGTAAAGCTTGTTTGTAGAAGACTCCTTGATCGACTTATTCTCTATCGCCAGATAGAAAGTTTCATGAGGTGAATCAACCAGTACATCGCACAATTGACTGGAGAAACGATGCTGCTTCTTTCTATGTGCTATACCTTCTAGCTCTTCATCTTCAAAGTAGTCATTGAAGGAGTTTACCAGCGCTCTCTCAAAATCAGTCATGGCACAGTAAAGAATAGCTCGTAGTGAAATAATAAAGTATTGTCTAGAAACTGGTGACGTCTGTTTGAAGCGGTCTATCCATAGTTTTTCCTTCCGTCATAGCCATTGCTATTCTCTCTGTAAAGATAACTTGGCCTTTCACCGACTTGATCTCGCCTCGAAGAACGCCTGAACGATGCAGACGCGGCATTGAAATATCCGGATAAACTGTTAAATTCTGAACGTCAACCACCTTTCCTTGATAATTCAATTCCTCTAACTTGTTTTCAAGTTGAGGAGAGGTTTTCGAGTTTATCTTTTTCTCTTTCCTGATCCTTTGCGAGATACCGTTTTGGTCAGTTATTCTCTGCTCCTCTTCAAGCGCTTCCTTCGAGCTTAAACCAGAGCAGATCTCTACTCCGTAGTCTGCTCCTTGTTCTACCCATCTCTTTGGAATGTTTTCGCTTCGGGTAACTCCTACTTTTATCTTAGAACCAATCTGTGCTAGGTAAACTGAGAACTCTCCTTCCAGATCGGTTCCTGTATCCCCTCTTACGTAGCCAGCGTAGATATCTTTTCCACGGCATTCGGGGCATTGGCTGCCGGACTTTATTCTCCGGAATTCTGTACATACTGCTCTTTCCCCTGGTTCTGGTGCGTAACCCGTACATCGCCTTTCATCCGTTATTTCGTAGTTGAGTTCTCTACCTGGTTCAAGTCCTTGTAGATCGAAGTCTGTTCCATCAGTTGTTTTGAGAAAGGCTTTCCAGCCGTTATTTGTGTTCTTCCAGACTACTTTGACGATCGCTCTCATTTAGCATCTCCTCCAGTGCTTTCCTGTGTCCTGCGCCTACAAAGGCTGCGATATCTTTCTCAGGGTTATTTTCCTGTAACTGTTTCAAGGCGTTGTACATGTATTCGTTTCTTTCTTCAATTAATACCTGGTGTAGGCCCGGGAAGGATTCTTCAAGCTGCTCTGTCATTTCGTCGATCATTTCTTCTTCCGGTATCTTGCTGACATCGAACTTTTCTCCAAATATTAGGCCGCCAACCATTGAGAAACCAGCTTTGACCTTTTCCTTCCGGCTAAGGCTGCTCAGTCTGTGGAAAGTTACACGTATATCCTGATCAATCAGTGCTACATCGCGATTGGTTTCCATAGCCTTGTTGTAGGCATGTATCATTTCTTCTCCGGGCATTACTCCTGTACGTCGGCCGATATAGCGCTGGAAGTATCTGAGAAGTCTTAGAAATATAGGTGCTCCGCTTGAATCTGTCTGGCCTTGTTGCTGAAGTGCGTGAAGTCTCTGCGAGTCAAGTTCTAGAGCAACTATCTCAAATCGGTCGTCTTCAAGAACCTTGTCTATCTTATCGATGCTTTCCTGCGAAACATGTGACGTACCGTATAATTCAATCATATTTTCCTCTTAGGTTAAACAATAGCGGGTTCTCAGGGATGGGCACGGAACTTCGCGCCGGTGACTCCCCGGATATATCTCGGATCCGCCACCCTCCGAACATACTACCTGATGCTTAAGGCTGCTCCCGTCAAGGCCTGACCTGGTTCACACCAGGCAGCACCCCGGAGGACGGATCGTCAGTAATATATCCAAGGACCGACAGCGAAATACCGATGCCGCTCCCTGATTTTTGGCTCCCGTATAGAGGATTTCCGGATTACAGGCGACCCCGAACCGCCCAGCCTACCCACACAGAACAAAGACACTGGAAATGTTAAAAGTCGAAGGGATAGAATAATAGGGACGAAAATTACGAGTTAAATTTCTCTTCTATCTCTGATTTTACATTCTCAGGGAGCAAGCCCATAACAAGGCTGACTCCGATTATCAGGTAAAGAGGAACCTTCAAGTTGAAAAACTCAGTAAGAGCCATACCTGAGAAGAGGTCTGAAAGATACAGAACGTATGATATTGAGATGAAAACTGCAGATAAAAACAGGCAGTAACCGTTCGTCCTATCTTTGCTTATTATAACGTAATAGAAGAGCGAAGAAGCCAGAAATATCAGATAGTAAAGGCTATTGCCAAAAAGATTGTGAGAGCTCGCTAACAACGTAAAAATTATAGCAATTAGAGCTAAAAACAGTAGCTTGGCGCTTCTTTCTTCCTTCTTGACCCATATCTTATCCATAAAACAATCTTACAGAGACATTTGAAAAGTAAGATTAAAAGACCAGTGGTCTATAAACCAAGATATAATTTTCTTCAATCAAAGTTCTATTTCTGTGCCTTTTTCTGCCACATGGAATCCACGCTCTTCTAGCTCCTCCCGTTCTTCTGTGTCCTCTCTGAGCGCAGGATTGGTGTGGTTGAGGTGTGTGAAGTAGATTTCTGTGTCCCAGTCTTCTGTTTTGTGCATTGTTTCTTTCATTACCGGGTGCGTTACTTCTTCGAAGCGGTCTATTTCTCCTTCGTTCCAGAACGTGCCATCTACTATTGCTATATCTGCTTCTTTGACACTTTCAAGCGTTTCTTCTGTCCATGCGTGGATGTCTGACATGTAGAAGAGCTTTTTATTAGGTCCCTTAATCATAAAGCTGGTTGTATCTGTGTTTAGACGGCTGTGATCGGCTTCTCTTGCCTCTATTTCGGCACCCTGAAGCTTCAGGTTATCTCCGTCGTTGAAGTCTTTCAGATCTATATTGTTTTTGTCTATTAGAAGTCTGTAAGGGTCGTTCCTTTCTATGAAGTTCCGGGTTTTGTCTGTAACGTAGACTGGCAGACCGTTTTTATCGCAGCCTTCTTCACCAAATTCCAGTAGCCCGGTGATGTGACCAAGCTGGCCGTGGCTGACAAATATTCCGTCAATATAGTCTCCTTTAATCTGGTATCTGATATCTGTGGTCGCATCGATTAGATAGCGGATAGAGTCCTCATCAGAACTCTCTTTCAGAAGAACAGATGCTATATACTTCTGATTCCTTTGATCTTCTCTTGCAGCTTCACAGACGTCGCACCCACACCCAAGATGCGGTACGCCTCCATCCTGTACGTTTCCTAGTATTTCTACTTTCATATTGGTTATAACCTTATTCAGGTGTATGAATTACTGAACCCAAAAGTTAAAAATACGAACTCAACTCAAGGACAGTCTATCTAAACCCTACTTGTGCTTATTAAAAACTTCCAACACACCTGTTAAACATAGAATGCCGGGATGGCAGAGGAGTTATGCAGCGGCCTGCAAAGCCGCCTACCAGGGTGCAAATCCCTGTCCCGGCTTATTGGAGACATATTGCTTTTTTAACCAGCTTCCCGGTTTTTCTTTTAATGAATATCAAAGAGGCAGACGTGTCCGATGCCGAAAATCTGGTTGATGAACTCTGGATTCCTCTAGCAAAGGAAATGGAAGAAGTCTCTGAGTTCAACACGCTTGCGGAAAGCGGCGTACGGTCAGATGCCGTAAAATACTTCACTGACCGCTTGAGAAAGGACAAGCATAACTTCCTGATTGCAGAAGTAGACGGAGAGTACGCGGGTTTTGTGAGTGTTGAGGAACGGACTGCTAGGCCTGTTTTTGAGCGTGATAAATACGGTCATATCCACGAACTGTATGTATCGAAACATTATCGGCGTCAAGGGATTGCAACAGAACTTTTGAAGGCTGCTGAAGATATGTGCCGCGAAAAAGGGTTTGATATGATTCGCCTCTCAGTTAACGTCCGAAATGATTCTGCGCAGGAGCTTTACAGAGAGAACAATTTCTACGCTGAAAGAACTATGATGGTTAAGGACTTAGACTAAAAGAAACTTTATCTAAGAATAAGCGAGTATAGCCAGAAATAACTTGAATCTGCTTCTACATAAACAGGTTTTATGGAAGTCCGCGAAAGACAGCAGGTTGTCCAGTGCATAGTGATGGAGCAAGGAAGAGAAGACCAAGTTTTAATGGGTAAACGTAAACGCGACGACTACTGGGAGTTCCTTGGCGGAAAACTTGAGAAAGGAGAAGATGTTATCGAGGCAGGTATACGCGAACTTTCAGAAGAAACAGGTCTAGATCTTAGCATGGACAATGTAGTGGAGCACAGAGATGGAGAAAGCTACAGAAGCAAAGATGACGGACAGTACGTTCTGAATCCTCTCAAACTTGTATTCAGAAAAGATACTTTTGAAGAGATTAAGGTATCTGAGATGCCCGACCATTCAAAGTATGAATGGGTTGACCTTAAGGAGTTCTACAGCTACGATACACTTGGACAGTATCAGGCTCTGGAAAATCTTGGAATAGTGAATGGAGACGTTGCAATAGCAGTACCTTTCAACGGCGAGAAATATCTGTTGATGAAGAGAGGTCCTTCAAACACCAGTTCTGGATTCTGGGCATTTCCAGGCGGAAAAATAGAAGATGTTGAAGAAGGTAAAGGCGCGGTACTGCGCGAATTAGAGGAAGAAACTCAGTTAAACGGTACTATAGAGTATTCAGGAAAGCCTTACATTGATGAAGGTCAGTTAGGTTTCTGGCGGATATTTCCTTATCTTGTAAAAGTATCCCAGGATGCAAAAGCTGTGCCTGACGCCGATCATTCTGCACATGAATGGGTTGACCTTGAAGACCTAGAAGAAAAAGAGACGCTAGGCGAGAAAAAATCGATAGAAAACCTAGACCTGAAATAGAACCATGCCCGACCACATAGCAGCCAAAACAGCAGTATACAACCCTGAAAAGGGCGATTTTCTACTTGTGAAGATAGCTGATTCAAAGGAACATGGCGGTAAATGGGAATTTCCTGGCGGCGGAGTAAAGAAAGGGGAAACGCCTGAACAGGCAGCTTTACGCGAACTTGAAGAAGAAACCGGTTTGAAAGGAGAGATAATCAAAACTGGAGAAGCCGGTACCGTGGATCTGGATGGAAAAGTACTCGAGATACACCCCTTCCTTGTAGTCGTTAAAGATTCTAAAGTGGAACTAAGTCGAGAACACAACAACTACAAGTGGTTGAAAAAGGAGGATTTCACCGAACTAGATACCGTTGAAGGTGTACAGAAAGAACTGGAGGTTCTAGGTATAGAATAATAGTTGTATAGATAACAAAGATAGATCGGTCTGAGGCAACGGACCGTTAAATACTGTTAAAGGTTTAAAGACAGTTCTGGGAAAATGTTGATATAACGCTATGAGCAAGGAAGAATTCAGAACCGTGGTTAAAGGCCTGATAACATATAAAGGCGAATTTTTGATAGGAAAGAAAGAAAAGACCTCTGGACACCCGATCAGTGAAGAATGGCACCTTCTAGGAGGTCATCTTGAGCACGGAGAACAGGTTGAAGACGCAATCGAACGAGAAGTAAAAGAAGAAACCGGGCTCGAAGTCGATGTACACCAGACTGTCGATGTTATGACCTTTGCATGGGATGGAGAAGAAAAAGATGCACTACAGATAGTATTTCACTGTGAAGCCGAAAACAAGAATGCAGAAGCCCTAGATGACCTATCAGAAGTAAAATGGGTTAGCCCGGAAAAGGTCAAGGACTATGTACACAGCGGAGAGGCACAGAGACTTCGAGATAGGGAAAGTCAAGCCCAGTTCCTCGAAAAAGTGAAGAAAGCACCGTTCTAAAGTATGAAATTTCTTCGTCACTTCCAGACAGAAATCGAACCGGAAACACCCTCTTCAGAGTGGAATTTATCAGAAGAAGGACAAAAGGAAAGCCGAGATTTTGTGGAAGAAAACAGCTTTGACGTGAAAAAAGTTTATACTAGTACAGAGCCGAAAGCTGTTGAAACAGCTGAAAAGATAGCAGAGAAAGCCAATGCAGAACTTGTGAAAACCGATCTTCTATGTGAAGTAGATCGCAGCGAAGAAGGCTTCGTCGAAGATCATGACAGGTACATTGAACTGGTAGAAGATTATCTCTCTGGCGGTTCAGAAGCCGACTGGAGGAGTCAAGAATATGTGAAGCAGCGATTCCAAAAATTCATTGAGAAATCTGAGGAAAACAGTATCGCCGTTACTCACGGACTTTTTCTATCGCTGAACATTCCTGATAAAGACAAAATTGAGTACTGGAAAAACCTGGAATTTGGCGAAACAATCAACTATAGAATTGATAGTTAGCTAGGTAGTGCAGAATTTCTATTTTTCACGATTGGCCCATGACTCCGGAATATCTTTTTCTTCCTCCCATGCCTCGTCTATAATCTGATCTCGCCGGAAACGGCTTTGAAGAGGCAGATAACCCGAGTTGTGGTTATGTCCTCTAGGAGTCTGGAAATCGAACATTTCTACTTCTTTTCCGGTTTGATCAAATATCTCATGCTCGAATATCTCATCGTATTCCGCATCGAAATGCATTGAGTGTATCTTATCCTCGTCAAAGCTTGTGATATGAAGACTATTCTCAGGCATGCTATCCGCCTTAGACTGGTAATTGAATCTGCGTGCACCTAAACCGAGCAGAATCTTGTCGCCTATAGTTCTCGGGTAAGGCATGTGAACGTGATCATAAATTGCTATATCTGTGTTTGAAAGACTTGGCGGAGTTCTCCTTGTTGACTGTTCATTAGTGTAACGCTTTACTGAAAACAGGTCTTCCAGCAGCTCATCGCTTCTTCTATCAGGGTGATTTAGAGTGTTTTCCCTCTTGATTTTATGCGGGTGATGTGCTGCCTGTACTTTATTGCCTTTTATGTCTGTCTCGAACCCTTCATCAAATATCTCGTAATCCACTTCTACATCAAAAGGGTCCAAAGAGTTAATCTGAGTCATAAAACCAGTGAACTCATCGGCATCATCAGGATCATCCGGATCAGCATCCTTCTTATCTTCGTCTCCTGCCACCATCTTTACCTCAGGCCCAGGCTCAAGAGCGTCCAGAAATGTGTATACATCGTCATAGGTTCCTGTATCTCCCATAACATGTATCTCATCTATATCGTAATGTGCAACGTAGTCGTTTACCTGTCTGCCTACACCTTGAACATAGTCCTCTCTTATACTGGAATCATATTCTTCAAATGCATGTATTTCAGAAACGTGTAGAACGTTGTAGTTATCAGGGATATCAAACTCATCAGGCAGGTAATTAGGACCACTCCTTGTTCTCAGAGAGCCCACCCTGTCAACAAGAATAAATTTTTATACCGGCACAGAGTAGAGTTTCTGCCCATTTAAGAGCATGTTAGGGATAAGGAATCAAAAATGTATCGGTAGTAGAATTCAGAGAATATACAGGATTTTTAATACTGGCAGTTAGTAGTTTGAGTTATGAGCAGCACTAATTCCGGTGGTCGTTTTTGTCGACAGAGAAACCGTGTTTCGACAGATGTTTTATTCTAAAGTTCTAAAACCAATTACAGAGCTGCTTGGAGCTGAAACTGTATGACACTTAAGCTATTCAATACGCTGACACGTGAAAAAGAAGAATTCAAACCAATAGAAGAAGAAAAGGTAAAGTTCTACAGCTGCGGGCAGACAATCTACGACGATCTGCACATCGGAAATGCCAAAGCCTACACCGCATGGGACACACTAACACGCTACCTACGATGGAAAGGTTACAATGTCCGACACGTACAGAACATCACCGACGTCGGACATCTAACCGATGACGGAGATCAAGGAGAAGATAAAGTCGAGAAAAGGGCAAAAGAGCTTGGAATTGAACCTATGGAGCTGGTAGAAGACCAAATTGAACGTTATTTTGAAGATACTAAAGCAGTAAACGTGAAGCGGCAGGACATCATGCCTCGGGCGACCGGCCACATAAACGAAATGATAGAGTACGTTCAGAAGATCTACGACAATGGCTACGCGTATGAAGTTGACGGCAACATCTACTTCGACGTTGAAGCATTCGCTAAAGAATATCCGTACGGCGAGATGGCGAACAAAGATATAGAACAGTTGAAAGAAGAGGCCAAGAGCCGTGTCGAACCCGACGATAAAAAGAAGAACCAGTTCGACTTCGCTCTATGGCTGAACTCCGAAGGAAGCGGGCACCTAATGAAGTGGACAGCGAAGTTCGAAATAGACGGCAAGCTAGTCAAGTCAGTAGGTTATCCTGGATGGCATATCGAATGTTCTATCATGAGCCAGAAGTACCTAGGCGATGAGTTTGATATCCACGCTGGTGGGAAGGATCATATCTTCCCACACCATCCAAACGAACGTGCCCAGGCATTCGCAGCGTCTGGAGAAGGACAGGCTCGTTACTGGATTCACAATGAATTCATCCAAGTTGAAGGAGAAAAGATGAGCAAGTCAGAAGGCAACTTTTATACAGTAAGAGAGTTGCTGGAGAAAGGATTCAGCGGCGATATTATCCGGCTCTATCTGATCAGCACCCATTACCGCACAGAATCTGATTTCAGTATTGAAGGACTTGAGAAGGCGGAGAAGGAGCTTTCAAGAGTAAGAAGCGTTGTGCAGAAGATTAGAAAGAATCCTGGAGATGTAGACTTAGATAACGATATCGAATCCCGGTTTAAGGAAGAGATGGATGATGACCTGAATACAGCTCGTGCTAAGCAGGAGTTAATGAGCTACGTCAGCAGGGTTAACTCGGAGATCGAGAAAGGAGCAGAACCTTCTGAAGAAATTGCTGACACAATCGAAGAGTTATTCGGAATTCTTGGTGTAAACATCGATCCCGATGTTTCAGAGATAGAGGCTAGTTTAGCTGATACCCTTCTGGAGCTACGTGATGACGCTCGTGAGAATGAGGACTGGGATACTTCAGATTTAATCCGTGATCGTTTACAGGATCTTGGTTTCCAGATTGAAGACCGTGATGACAGCTCTACCTGGTTGAAGATATGAAAAAGATGGAAGAAAACGCTTTAATCGAATATCTGGAAGAAAACTCCGGTTACAGTTACGATACTGTTATTCCAGAAGAGATTTACGAAGAATGTAAGGATTTATTGGAGGAGACTAGTCGCACAACAGTCATCAAGCACTTTCCAGATGCAAAAAGCTACAGAGATGATAATGCCCGGAAAAGCGTTCATCTTACTGATTACCGCGGCTTAGAAAGAGAGGAACTAGAATCGGATGTTATAGTCGCTCATCTAGAGAGGTTTAACCCAGAACACCACCCTGTTCTTCATGCATTAATCGACTTCCCTATCTGGTATTACAAGAATAGAATAAGAGAGAAGAACAACCTGTAGAAATAAAATTAAGTGTGAAGATAAAGCAGCAAGGCCGGTAAAAAGAAAATTCAGTTTACTTGTCTTCTAGTTCCTGTTTCTTCTGCTGTTTTCTGTCTGCCTGTTCTTCGAAAATTTCCTCTGCTCGATCGTCACTGATTCCAAGCATTTCTTTCGCTTTCTCTTTCTGTTTTTCAGCTGCCTGTTCCTTGTTCATAGTACCTAAAAATTATCTCTCCTGTTTTAAATAGGTTGCAACCGCTGAGCAGGGTCTAATCCACTAACTGCTTGAAATTTTTCTTAAATTCATCTAGATACTGTATATCCATAGATGCTCCTGCCGCTTTCGCATGTCCTCCCGCCTCTGCACCTTTTTCAACTGCTTCTTCAGGAAGAGCATCATGCATCAGCTTTCCAAGATCAACACGTCCAGACTGACAGCGAGCACTGATATTAGCCTCGTCATCCTTCTGAATTACTAAGTGAATCCAGTCAGGAGTCTTAGTCGACATGTTAGTGGATATAGAGGAAGTAATATGGAAATCAGACTCTAGTTCAAAGAATATTATCATCTTATCTCTATCAATCTCTCTTTCCTCCTCATAGTTCTCCATAACCTCGTTGAACTCATCCTGCATCTCCAGATAGACTTCATAGACCTGTCTGTATTCCTCCTGAGCTTCAATTTCAAGAAGGCCGTCAGATTTCATCAGTGCCTCGTAAGCAAGCTTTGCAAAATGCTGAGAATCTCTGTAAGGCTTGATGTTAAGCACAGAAGCATAGCGTCCGTACTCACAGTTTTTAGCCAGCTCCTCCTGTGTCAAGTCTTCAGGCAGATATTGATCGTAGTCTTCTTCAAGCTGTTCAAAGACTTCCATGCACTGTTCAACACCGAAATCTTGAATTATCCCCATCCCTGCGATCCAGCGTACTTCATCTTCGAGACCGTAAAGATCTGATATATCAAGGCAGATCTTACTACATGGGATGTATACATCTGCATCGTCTTCACGTGGATTAACGAAGCTAACATCAGGCACACGGTCAAAGCTGTGATGGTCTACTACTAGAACATCTGTTCCACCTTCATTGATTTCTTCTAATTCATCTGCCTGAAGGTTGAAGTCGAGAACAATTAGTCGATCTGCTTCGTCAGCTCTTTCGAGATCGCTGTCTTCTAGATGGTATGCTCGTTCATCCGGGATTTTTACTGTGTCGGCCGGTCTTCCTCGTTCCTGTTCCAGTATTTTGGAGATGATTACTGAGGAGGATATGCCGTCCATATCCCAGTGGTGTAGTATTACAACGTCTTCTGATTTTTCTATGTCGTCGATAAACTGCTTTGCAGGTGTGAGTTTTTCAGGTTCCATTATAACAAAGAAAGGAGAAGGTAGAGTCTTTTTAATTAACCGGCTCCGAGAAACTGAACCGAGTTTCAAGACTGCGGTGCTCAACCTCGCCGCTGTACTCTAGACTTTCTCCAAAGACGATTTCATCAACTTTCATCCGGTCCTTCACGTCTTCAAGATAATCCTGAAGAATTTCTTTCTCTCCTTCAAATGAAAGCTTGATCTCGTCATGAACCTCAAGACCTGCTTCTTTACGCTTCTCCTGAATCGCACGGATAACCTCGTTCACAAATGCTTCTTCTACAAGTTCGTCGGTCTCCTCTAGGTCCAAGAATACCTCACCTGCCTCGAAGGTTTTACTGTGTGCATCACCCCGAGTCTGACTATGGATCTCTACATCATCCAGAGTTACATCGTAGCTGTCAATCTCTATCTCTCCTAGTTTTCGGAGCTGCTCTACTTGATCGTGTTCTAGAACCTCAATCTTGTTCGCGACTTCATCTGCTGAGCTACCGAACTTCGGACCAAGACTTGAATAATCAGGTTTGGCGGAGAGTTTGGAAGCAACTTCTCCAAACTCTATACCCTTAACATTCACCATATCCTCGATCAGGCTCAAAAGCGGCTGAAGACCTTCTTCTGTTTCCTCATCTGTGGAAATAACCAGTCGCTTGGCCGGCCATCGCAGGTTGTACTCTTCTTCATCCCGCAGCTTGTTTGCTTTCTCTACTATCTCACGTGAAAGCTGCATGTACCATTCCAAGTCTTCGTCAATAAACTGTTCTTCCGGCTCCGGATACTGTTCGCTGTGAACAGATACGCCGTCTTCCAAGTCCTGATAGACCTTTTCTGTTATATATGGTGCGAAAGGCGCCATCAAGCGGTTGAGTTGCTCAAGCACTGTTCCAAGAGTCCACTGAGCTTTCTCATCTCCATTTTTGATACGTCCTCTAACCTTTTTGACATACCAACGCGAGAGATCGTTTAGAATAAAGTCTTCTAGTTCTCGCGCTACTTCGTGGAATCTACCATTATCGATTCTTTCTGGCGCGGAGTCTGTTATAGAGTTAATCCGTGATAGCACCCATTCGTCCTCGATATTGAGTTCTTCTGGTTTTTCAGGTTTTTCATCTACATAGGTGGTGTAGAATTCCTTAGTGTTCCAGAATACCGACATCAGCCGGTAAATTTCTTCTTCAATTTCTGATTCGTCATACTGGGTCTGCTCCCATGGCGCCGCTACTCTGAGAGAGTAGAATCTTGGGAGATCAGCGCCGTAGTCTTCTAACTGTTCGACAGGATCAACTACGTTTCCAACCGATTTGGACATTTTCTCTCCTTCCGCGTCAAGTACGTAGCTCTGGAAAAGAACCTTTTCATAAGGTGCTTCATCGAATCCAAGGATTCCTGTGAACATCAGGCTGTAGAACCATCCACGGATCTGATCTGAACCTTCTGTAATGAAGTCCATTGGCCACATCTTCTCGAAAGGCTGCTCCTCGAACGGATAGTGCAGGGATGCGAACGGCGCAATACCTGAGTCGAACCAGACGTCGAAAATGTCAGGTATCCGTTCAAAATCTCCACCGCAGTCACAGCTCCATGTTATATCATCGACTACGTGTTTGTGAGGATCAAAGTCTTCGGGCAGTTCGCCGATCTTTTCTTCAAGCTGATCAAAGCTTCCAACTATTTCTTTTTCCCCGCAATCGTTGCAGATCCATATTGGAATTGGGATACCCCAGTAGTTCTGTCTTGATATACACCAGTCAGGACTGTCTGAGACAAAGTTATGAAAACGCTTCTGTGCGGAATCGGGTATCCAGTCAACATCCTCGTTTTCTTCAAGCATCCGGTTTTTGACTTCTTCATTTTCGATGAACCACTGGTCGGCTGCTCTGTAGATGAGCTCTGTTTTGCATCTCCAGCAGTGTGGGTATTCGTGCTGGTAAGGCTCGCTGTGAAGCAGCAGATCTTTGTTCTCAAGTCTTTCTACAATCTCTGGGTCGACTTCGAGAACGTTTTCTCCTTCAAGGTCTCCTGCTTCTTCTGTGTAGTATCCTTCGCTGTCGAGCGGCGAGAAGACAGGTAGTCCTAGTGGTCTTGTTTCTTCGTAGTCTTCTGGTCCGTGCCCGGTTGCTGCGTGGACTAATCCGGTTCCTTCTTCTAGTGTTACAAGTTCTTCTGAGTTATGTATTCTGTGAACTCCGTCTTCTTCGTCCATTTCCTGCTGTTTTGGCACATCATCGAGGAATGGCGTCTCGTATTTGATTCCTTTGAGGTCACTGCCGGAGAGCGTTCTCTCGATTTTATAGTCTTCTACTCCTGCTTTCTCCATTACTGTGTCGACAAGCTGCTCTGCTACGATCAGTTTTTCTTCTCCAGTGTCGACGACTGCGTATACGTAGTCTGGATGAGTGAATACTGCCATGTTGCTTGGGATTGTCCAGGGAGTCGTGGTCCAAATCACCACTTTTTCTTCACGGTCTTCAAGCGGGAATTTAACAAATACGGCTATATCCTCTACTTGTTGGTACTCATCGGTTACTTCATAACCAGATAATGAGGTCTGGCATCTTGGACACCAGTGGATTGGCTTTGTTCCTTCGTAAAGTAGATCTTGTTCATCTGTTTTCTGTAGAAGCCACCATGCTGTTTCAATATAGTCGGAGTCAAAGGTCATGTATGGATTCTCAAAGTCTTGCCAGATTGCTAGGTCTTCCATGACTGTCTGCCAGTCGTCTTTCGCAGAGGTTGCTCTTTTTCTACATTCGTTTATGAATTTTTCCGCAGAAATACTTCGTCCAATCTCATTCTTATTTTCAATTCCTAGGTGTTCCTCAGTTGCTAGTTCATTTGGCAGCCCGTGTGTGTCGAACCCTGCCTGGTCGTGGACATCGTAGCCTTGCATCTGTTTGAAGCGGAGCATCGTGTCCTTGATAACTTTCCCCTGCATATGTCCTACGTGAGGGCTTCCGTTCAGGTATGGCGGTCCATCAATTAAGAAGAAAGGCTCGTTACCTTCCGTTGAGTCACGGACTTTTTGCTTTACATTATTCTCTTTCCAGTAGTCTTTGATGTCCTGCTCGATTTCCTGCGGATTATACGACATAACACGGGTTCAAGTTCTGAAAGTTAAAAACATTTTTAATCTTCCAACAGATCGTCATCTCCTTCGGAATTAAACCTGAAGCTTTCAAGATACTTAGAGGACGCTATATACGGTAAATGCAGCCACTGAATAGAACTCTTTATTCTGAGATACGTAATTAGATGTTGTATGCGCTAAAGCGTGCATTTCCACCTCTATATCATCTGTTAAAGTATAGTACGCTTCATTTTAACTGGATAATTACTTCCACTCTATACTTTTGCCGTTCAGTTCTCCGTCTGTGAGATCTTCCTCATCGTCGTCTTCTTCTTTTGTAGAATGATGGTTGACATTCTGTGTTAGAGGTTGAGGCGTATTCTGTCGGCTGATGGATTCCTCAGATTCCTGTCCAGACTCATCACTGCCGCTGTTATTATCTTCTTGGAACCTCTGGCTTTCCGGATGCTTTTCCTTTTTGCTTTCTTCAAAGCTGACATCTACACTACTCATTGTTTCACTGAGTTCGCCAAGCTGGTTCTGCAATTCTTGTTTCTGTGGGAAAATCGCTCCTGTTGGCGTCCCTGCGTTTTCTTCTTCAGCGAAACGCGGGAATACCTGTATGTATGCGTGTGGCATCATCTGTCCGCCAGCCTCCTTGATGTTAACTGTTATTGATGCGCCGTCTGCACCCAGTCCCTTCTCTGCTTTTTCTACTACTTCACGCGCCAGTTTCATTCCCTCATGGTATTCGCTGGGTGAGAGATCCATTACCGATTCTGTGTGTTCCTTGGGTACGACCATTGTGTGGCCTTTGGCTCTAGGGTTGACTTCGAGCCATGCATAGAAGTTTTCTGTTTCTCCAACCAGTTTCAATTGGTCAGGGTTATCGATTAACTGGCAGAAAACGCATTGGTCTCCTTGCTGTGGAGGCATAACTGTTTGTTCTTCTGCACCGTTATTAAATGATGGAGACCTGTATACAGAAGGTTTTTATAAAGTTTCCAGTGCAGTTTTGTGTTTACTAGCATACATTTCACAGGTGTTTACAGATTTATGTCAGAAGATTCTGAACGCGAAGAACAAGTTGAAGAAGTTGAAAATCAGGAAGAAAATACTGAAGAGCAGGTAGAGGAACCTGTCGAAGAAGAACAGGTTGAAGAACCTGAAGAAGTAGAAGAAACAGAAGATCAGGAAGAAGGCGAAGAAGAGGAAGATTTCGACAAACCTGTTTCTGAAGGCGAAATTGTCGAAGTAGATATCGAAGATCTAGGAAGCAAAGGAGACGGAATCGCACGTAAAGAAGGATTCGTAATCTTTGTACCTGGCGGAGAAGTCGGCGAAACATATGACGTAGAAGTTACATCCGTCGGAAGAAAGTTCGCGTTCGCAGAGATCGACGAATAAAAACAAAACGGGCGCAAGCCCTAACTAATTACTCTTTACCTTTTCTATACCATGAAAACTGTAATAGCGCGTTACTCCGAAATAGGAAGCAAGTCTGGCCAGGTCCGGAGCAAGATGCACCAAGTACTGAGAGAACGCGTAAACAACCGTCTGAAACACGAAGGAATTGATTTTGAGAAAGTAAGTACAAGCCGCGGACGAATAATAGTGGAAAATACCAAAGCGAAGAAAGCAGCAGAACACGTAGCTGATACCCCCGGAATCGCATCAGCCTCCCCTTGTCTCAAAACCTGTTCAGATATAGATAATATAAGTGAAACAGCAGGTAAACTTGAAGTAGGAGACACCTTCGGAGTTGAAACTAATAGAGCAGGCGAACACAGCTTTGATAGCCACGAAGTGAACGTGGAAGTTGGAAGCCATATAGAAGAGGAAACAGGATCCTCAGTTGACCTGGATAACCCTGATACCTGGCTGAGAATTGATATTCGACAGGATACAACTTATGTATTCAATCAGCGCATTGAAGGGGTTGGCGGACTTCCTACAGGAGTCAATTCCGATATGGCTGCCTTAATAAGCGGCGGAATCGATTCTCCGGTAGCGGCTTTCGAAGTTATGCGACGCGGATCAAGCATTACACCAATTTATTTCTACAACAAACCTATAGCTGCTGAAGACCATATAATGCGTTTTGAAGCCGCAGTAAGAGAGCTAAAGAGATATCACCCTAGCAAGAAATGGTTTTACATCCGAGTTGACTTCGAAGAAGTTAACCAGATTTTAATGAATAAGGTTGAGCGAGGCAGAATGGTTTTACATCGCGCATTAATGTTCAGAGTTGCCGAAGAACTAGCTGAGGAGTATGGTCTGAAAGGTATTGTTTCCGGAGAGGCACTCGGACAGAAGTCTTCTCAAACAGCCAGCAATCTAAAGTTGACTTCCAGAAGTCTAGATACTCCAATCCATCGACCATTACTGACCTCTGACAAGAACAAGATTGTGGAGAGATCTAAGCGCTTAGATACTTTTGAGTTGTCGAAGATCGATTCTGCGTGCAGAAGTATTTCTCCAGATAACCCTGCCACTAATTTAAGTAGAGATGACTTTGAAAGCTTGAAAAAGCGCGTAGGTTTCGAAGATCTGGTGGATAATGCGATTTCAAGTTCTGAAAAAGTAAGGATTTAAAAAGAATTTCCATTCAGTTGGTTGCACAGGGAAGTGTAGAAAATCCCTTTACCACACTACAAAACCAGGTGAAATACAATATGAGCTTAGCAGATACAAAAGAAGAGGCCGAAGCCGTACTGGACTCCGCAGAAATGGTTATCGAAACCATGCCGCGTTCCGATACAACGCGCGAACTGGAGAGAAAGATTTCCGAGCTAGAATCCGAGATCCAGGATCCTGACTCTGAGAGAGCTTTAAAGAAGCTTATCGACGATATAAGAGAATTAATGGACCAGATTCAAGAAGAACCTATGGATGAACCTATGGGCGGTCCTGATCAGGGTATGGGCGAAGGTATGCCTCCTGACGACGATGTACCTCCTATCTAAGGGTTATTACAACCCCTAGCTTTATCTTCTATTCTATTTTTAGATAAAAAATAAAAAAAAAGGAATTTATTGCGAAGCGGAAGGTGTTTCCGGCCTTTGTGAGGAACTATTCGTAGAGTTACCTCTTTCTACCTCTTCAACTTCAACATCTTTCCCTGCTACCCCACTTTCGGAGATAA
>JBLGBK010000006.1:0-47983 GCA_047617785.1 Colwellia polaris
AGTGAGGGAAGCCACAGTATCTACGTCGAGTTCTATGACCGTGCAGGGAATAAGCAGGTTAGTAATCTTGGAGAATACGTTTTCGATACTGTAAATCCTGAGATCGAGACGTTGACAGTTACTCCGGAGTATACGAATACAGAGCCTAGCGTCACTGTTGAGGCATCTGACTTTGGAAGCGGTGTTGAAGATGCAGAGTACATGTTCTCTGAGGATGTTGATGACGGTGAAGGTAATACTATCAGCGAAGGATTTGAAGACGGCGATATGAGTTTCCAGCCTAATCTTCGTAATAAGGAGGATGGTGACTATGAATTGTTTGTACGTGTTCAGGATGGATCTGGTAAATGGTCTGATACACGTTCAGTGAACTTTACTCTGGATAGAGGAGCTCTTCCTGATCCGGAGCTTGAAACAGAAGGAACTCTGCATATTACTTCTGGAAGTTCAACAGGGTTTGAGGTAACTATCAATAATAATGGCAAGGTACCTCTGACAAGTGCCGAGCTGCGTTTCCTTGACGGTATTGAAGGATCTTTGAATAGTGTGGATGTAGAAGGTGAATCTGAGGAAACGGTTTCGGTCATTGCGTCTACCAATAGAAGTTATGGCCAGATTGAAACTACATTGAAGCTTACTACTGATTCAGTTTCGGAAAATGTTACCGTTCCTGTAAACATAAGGGCTTCTGAAGAACAGAAGCAAGAGGTTAACGAAAGAATTAAGCAGTATGAATCCCGATTACGGTATTTAAAGGCTAATATGACAAAATTAGAGGAAGATGGTGCCGATCAGGAGCTAATTGATCAAATGGATGCCGAGATTGGAGATTTTGAGGAACGTCTGCAACAGATAAACGCAAGTATAGCTGAAGATCGCTACTATGAAATTGCTTCAAGTATTGATGAAGTTGAATCTCAACGTTCGGAAGCAGTTAATACTACAGA
The DNA here is from genome assembly GCA_047617785.1 of Colwellia polaris. Classification (GTDB taxonomy): domain Archaea; phylum Nanohalarchaeota; class Nanosalinia; order Nanosalinales; family Nanosalinaceae; genus JBEQAZ01. The sequence goes on from JBLGBK010000006.1 coordinate 948, forward strand.
AACTGTAAAAGAACAGCACAGGCAGAACGAGCAGCGTTTTTGGATGATCCTGTTCACAGTGAGCACCCTCGGAATACTTGGCGGAGGTGCGTTTGTGTGGTACAGAAGCGATTACTACCTAGATACTGATGATCTTCCAGTAGATCTTGAGAACATATCTTTCGAGGATATTGAATGGGATGAAACGGTTGAGAAGTTAGAAGATAAACTGGACAACCTGTTAGAAGGAGATGGTGGACAAAAGCCTTCAGAGGATTCAAGAGATCTTTCTTGGGACTAGAGAAGTTTCTCTGTATCTTGGAAGTTTTCCTTTATCAATCCTTTATCTCTGATAGTGTTGATTAACTGATACATTTCTGAAGTGTATTTTTCGTCATTAACTGCTTTATCAACTATCTCTTCCAAGAGTATCTGCGTCTGCGGATCTTCCTCAAGTTTCTCAACAATGCGTCCGTCAGCTCTTGAGTTTGTAAGGTATTGTGAGACTGCAGGCTGTGTGATATCAAGTTTTTCAGCTATCTCTCGTTGCTTGTAACCGTAGTCTTCCGAGAGTTTGGTGGCAGCTATGCTTCTTACTGCAGGAAGCAGTTCTTCAACAATTACTTCGATCTCGTAATTCATAACAGTGTTATACTGTACTGGAATTTTAAATAGAAATGAATGCGAGAAAAATTATATTCTGCAGGATCAAAAATATAGAGAGTAGAAAAAAGGAAGAGGGTAAGGAGAGGTTTAGTAGTCTGCCTGCTGTACGTCTCGGCTCAGCTTCTCGATATCCGCTGATAGTGCGTCCAACTTCCGGCTGACTCGTTCCTTCTCCTTGATGATGTTCTCAACTTTCTCGTACTTTCGTGCAGCTCTATCAAGGTCGTGCTTCTCTACATATGCTGCCTCTGTATCCATCATCTTGTCTATAATTTCCTCTGCAATTTCGCCTAGCAGAAGGTTAAGGCCGTAGTATACATTACTTCTTACGTATTGGCCCTCGTCGGCTTTTTCTCTTACCATTCTTTTGATCCGTGCGTGTGTGAAAGGAAGTTCAGATACTTCTACATCTTCAGGTACTTCAACCATTGTTATCAGTAAAAAATTGGTTGCTAGATTCTTTTAAGCCTTTCCAGCCTTCTAAATTCAGTTTGAGAACAAGCATTAGATATAAACCAATCAAAACCTGTATAACCCTATGTGAAGAGGTGCACTAACCTTTGAATGATTTACTAGATGCTGCTAACGGCAACGATGACTCCGGTGAGAAAGATAATGATACGCTTGCTGAAGGTGGTGAAGCCTCCGAAGAACGCTTCCGAGAGGTAAAGAAGAAATCTGCTGGATCTGATCAAACACCGGCTGAGAAACGCTTCGACGAGTTGAAGGAAGAAGCCAAGAAAGAGTTTGTTGAACGTCAGAAACAGCGCGAACAGGAAGAGGATGAGGAAGAGGGAGGAGACGAGCCAGAGTTTATAACTTATTGATTTAATTATTCTAAACTATTGATGGATCTGGATAGGATACCTGATATAGCAAAGTATCTTTCCCTGGTTTTTCTAGTATCATGGATAGGAAGAAGCACTGTCTGGAACTTTCTACCTATATTCCTTGAACGACATATTGCTAGTGTTTTTATCCTCGGTGTAGTGACTTCTTTACCTGCTATTATCCCTATTCTGATTGATATACCTGTAGGAAACCTCTCGCAGCGTGCAGGTGAGAAAATAGTGATGTTCATAGGTTTGCTCTCTGCAGTTTTCCCTCCAATATTATATTATACTGCATCAGCACCGCTACTTATACTTGGAAAAGCTGTTGAAGGGCTAGGCAAGTCAATGATTTGGAACGGAGGCTGGAGCCTGTCGCTAAAATCTGCAGATGAGGATGTAGAATCAGAGGCAGTATCAGTGTTTCTCCTAGGTGTAAATCTTGCGCTGATTATAGGTCCGGTCGTAGGAGGCTATTTAATACAGTCGTTCGGTTTCTATATTCCCTTCCGAATATGGGTATTTACATCTCTACTCGGTCTAGCAGTTTTCTATGCATACATAGGTTTAGGTATGAAGAAAGGTCTGAAAGAGTCTTTAGCTCAGTTGACGCACAAGAGAACGTACTTAGATGACTATCATCATCTTCTAGATAACTGGCAGCAGCTTAAATTTGCGTACACACTAGTTTTCCTTTACTCAATAATATTCTCTTTCTACTGGTTGGCAATACCTCTGCTGCTTGACCAGGTCGGTGCAGACTTCCAGTTGATGGGGCTAATATTTGGAATTGCAGCAGTACCTAAAGCCTTCCAGTTTGTATTTGCGGACTTAGCAGATCATATTGGAAAGCTCAAGACACTATTAATACTTTCAATTTTGCTTACTCCTGTTCTAATTTCTATGAGCTTTATATCTGACATAATTGCTGTTGGGATTATGGTATTCGTTGCTAGAACGCTTTCTGCAGGGATGTCGCCAGCAGTGCATGCCGTATTTGATGCAAACGTTCCTGAAGACATAGAGAGCGAGATGACAGGGTTCTTAGAACTCTTTAAGCATGGAGGAACTGCTCTTGGTCCAATAGTGGCTGGTACAGTAGCTTCTATATGGAGTATCAATGCTTCATTCTTGGCTGCGGCAGGTGTTTCTGTTCTTATCCTTGCCTTTAGTTTTACCGGTTTAAAGAATTAAAATTTGCCTAATATAGGGAATTCAAATGTTCCGGCTTCCCTATCTATCCCTATTGCTTTAAGATTGTCTTTATCGACTTTTTCTCTCATTATTGGGGAAAGAAGATCTGAAGCAGGGGTTTCATTTACATTTACGCCTTTTGAAATCTGAGAGAATGCCGGCATCACAATTATGCTCTTACCATCTTTCATATCGCCATATAAAAAGCAGTCAATCTTCTCTGAAACACCCACTTCATCAGTCAATCGTAAGGCCGGGTGTTCATGACCTATGACGATAGTATGGTAGCTTTCCTTTACATCAAGTTCTTCTAGGCTGATATGTCCATGAGTATAGAGTATCCCATTATCTACATGGTACTTCAGAAATCTCAGGCCATACTCTTCAAGAATAGAGCTCAGAAAAGTATCGTGGTTACCCTGTATGAAAACTACGTCTTCAAAAAGATCTGTAACTTTGTTAAGATACTTTTTGATCTCCTGGCGCTCACTGTAACGACTGGTAGAAAACTCGGTTTTCAAATCACCGTTTACAATAAGCTTTTCTGCCTCTGTTTCTTTCTTAATCTTCTCCATTTCTTCTAGTGTGTCTTCAAGTTGTTCGGGAGGTATATAGCTTCCTCTCTGAGTCATACTTCCTTCTAGACCTAGATGAAGGTCTGAAATGACTACTGTAGAGGTTTCACGGTGGTAAAGTGCCGGTAAACTATCCACAGTACTGAATTCTTTGATCTGCATCTGTCTACCGGTTAAGTTCTCTCCACACTTTTAGAAAGTTATCAAGTGGGTCTTCGCCAGTATTTACCTGAATGTATTTAGCTCGATTCTTTGTCGACTCTTCTTTAAGCATACTTATGTGGTCTTCAAGCTTTCTCTGGTACTTCTGTTTCGTTTTCGGGGTAAGGTATGTTCTTAGCTTGAAGCTCTTCTCAGGGTGTTTGAATAGTGTATCACCCTCCTGGGTTGGTGAGAGTTCTTCGGGTGAAAGTGTGTTTACAAGTATAGTATTGTGATTTTCCATGGAATGTAGTGCGTCAACTATCTTTTCTCTGTTTACAAGGAAGTCGGATATTACGACTAGGTAGGACTCATGTTTGATACGGTTGCTGTACTGGTGCAGGCAGGTGTCCAGTCTGCTTTCAGGGGTTTTATCCAGATTGTTTAGGGTTTCAAGCAATCCGTTCAGCTTTAGACTTCTTCTGCCGTGGTTGACTTCAGTGAGAGTCTCCGAAAAAACGGAGAAACGAAATCTGTCGCTAGTGTTAGTTGTCATGTAAGCTAGAGCGAGTCCGATCTTTGCAGCGTGATCATACTTGTTCTCCTCGCCGTAATCCATGGAACTACTTCTATCTACTAGAACATGAACTGTTATACTTTTCTCCTCTTCAAAGCGCTTGATGTAAAGGTCTTTAGTACGTGCGTAAGCTTTCCAGTCGATCTTGCGGATATCATCGCCTGGAGAGTAGCTTTTGTGGTCTGCGAAAACAGTTCCATTTCCTTTACCCTTTCCGGACTGCCTACCTTCCTCCATCTCGGAAGAGTGCTTCTTAAGCGCAAGATTCAGGTTTTCAACTTCTCTCAGGAAACTGTGGTCTATCATGGGCTCTCAATTATTTCCTCGATGACCTCATCTTCGTCTTTACCTTTCTTCTCCGCTTCAAAGCTTAGTCCGATCCGGTGCCGTAGAACCGGTTTTGCCATCTCTTCGATATCCTTTACTGATACATGGTTCCGACCTTTCATAACTGCATGTCCTTTTGCGGCGATAATTAGGTTGATTGATCCGCGTGGAGAGGCGCCGTATTTCAGATTATCGTTTTCACGAGTCTCTTTAACTATAGAAATTGCCTCATCTCGGATATCGTTAGCGACAGGAATCTGAAGTGTAAACTCTTGCAGCTTCTTCAGAGAAGCCTTGGAAAGAATAGTATCAAGATCAGGATTGTAGTCCAGTTCTTTGGTGAAACGGTCTACGATCTCCTGTTCCTCATCAAACTTTGGATAGTCCAGACTTAATTTCATCATGAAACGGTCTCTCTGAGCTTCTGGCAGCGGATATGTCCCTTCCTGTTCAAGAGGGTTCTGTGTGGCCATAAGGAAGAACGGCTTATCGAGTTGGTAAGTGTCGTTTCCTACTGTTACCTGTTTCTCCTGCATAGCTTCGAGAAGCGCGGACTGTGTCTTCGGGGTAGCACGGTTGATTTCATCGGCCAGTACGATGTTTGCGAAGATCGGTCCTTCTTGGAACTTGAACTCTGTACTGTTCTCTCCTTCCTCAATGATGTGTGTTCCTGTGATGTCAGAAGGCATCAGATCCGGAGTATTCTGTATACGTGCAAAATCAAGACCTAGAACCTCGGAAATCGTCCTTACCATCTTGGTTTTACCCATACCGGGGTTAGATTCCAGCAGGACGTTTCCATCACATAGAATACTTATTATTACTTTCTCAATGACGTCTTCTTGTCCTACTATTACTTTCCGGATCTCGTTGATTATGTTCTGGGTTTTTTCGCTTGCTTTTTCGTACTTCTCAGCATCACTACTTTTAGCTTTCATCATGTTAAAACAAGATTGTTCTAGAAATTTAACTTCTTGGTAAGAAGACCTCTTTCCTCGTGAGTGAAACTAACAAGGTGGTAAGATAAATTGCTTTTTGCCCAAGAAAAAAGTCAAAGCTCGTGTTGCTAGTTAGATGAGATAAAGTCGGCGTAATTAGCATCCAGCCAGAAGCACAGCTGATCTACAGTTTTCTCACTATTCGTATTCAGTTCTCTACATCTTTTATCGCCAGACTATAATCACGTGCAATCTGGTAATCTATGCTGTCTCCACCACTTGCCTGAAGCTGGAGATCCTGGCTATATGTTTCGCCAAGAGGTGTGAATCCTTGTCCGGGTTGAGAACGGTAGCTGAAATCTATTTCACGGTTCTGGTAGTCAAAATCATCTACTTCTCCCTGAACTTCTGAGTTGTCGCCGAACTCTACTTCTGGCACTGAATTGGTTCCTGTTTGAGAACCATTAGTATCTTCGCCATTGCCTATCAGATCGTCTGTGTCTAGATCGTTAATTGTAGTTACTCCGCCTACAACAGTGGCGACACTCAGGAAGCTTATGATGATTACTTTGGCGAGTATCTTCTCGTTAGGTATTATACTTTCTGAGCTTATCTTTCGGGCAGTATCTGTAACTTCATTAAACAGTTTTTCCGCTGGTAAACTGGTTTCATCAAGATTATCGCGGGCTGTTCTCAGTATTTCGGCTAGCTCAGGATTTTCCTCTTCGTAGATTTCAATACTGTAGCCTCTTGTCCGGTAAAAAGAATCCCCTATGAAGAAAATCAGGCAGATACCTGCAATAATACTATAGTCGGGGTAAGGAAGTCCAAGACTATAACCTGAAAGCTTCAATACTAAGTAAGATACCTGAAAAGCTATTATAGAATCCAGAAATCCTTGAAGGACGTTAACCTTCCAGTATTCTCTCTTCAACTGTTTGAATAATTTTTCTACTCTCATTGGTATCCGTGCTTGATACACTGGTTTTCAGCTGTTGAAGTTAGATTGCTGCTCCCTGTACAGATAGTTTCCATGCTTGTGTTCAGGCTTTTAACTGAGTCCTCCAGCGAACCGATATCATCCTTCAGCAATTGGTTGTCCTGCTCTAAACTATCTAAGTTTTCCTTCAGCTCTGTATTATTAGATTCAATTTCACTTAATTCAGCTTCCGTGGACTGCAGAGAACTGTTCATTCTGTCAAGCTGCTCGGTTAACTGTGATACCTGTCTTTCCTCTTCTTCGAGACTGTTCTGAAGTCTCTGGTTTTGACCGCTTATATCACTGAGCTCTGCCTGGTAGACAACGGATACTGCTACAAGTATACATAAAACCAGCATCAGTGATGTCAATAGGAAGGGGTTCAGTTTTCTCTTAAGTACAGGTACTGCCATTACTACAAGACAAAGATGCACCTTTCAGCTTTTTAATCATCTGCTACCTATCTCTTTGTGAAATCCTTAAGTAGAATCAGATACCACTTATAGACAGGTACATGTCCGAAAACGATACCTGTAAATTCGGCCACACATTCAAAGTGGACGGTGATCCGGAATTCGAGAATGATGACGGAGATAACGTAAACTTAACAAAAGCTCTAGAGGAAGGAGAAATAAACTCTCTAGAAGATTTGCAGGATCTAACAGGCACCTATTTCCTGGCGCCAATAATGGGAGATCACTGGAAGAAGATTAAGGTCTCAGGAAGCCAGGGAGACGCTTTCACAATGGTTATGCCTGCTGCTGACAAGTTCGACGATGATCTAGGCTATGATGTTGAAAAGACTGAGGAGAAAATATTTGTCTCGCCTCAGAGCTCGATGCATGATGAATTCATGAATCGGCGTCAACAGGCCGAACAGAGAGTAAAATCAACTATGCAGGGATTCTCTGAACTTTTGAAGGAGAAACAGGTAATTGAACATGATATCAGGAAGCTACGCTCTCGTGTTGAAAACTTCGAATCACGGGATGAAACAGTTCTCAAGGCCGACTTTATCGAACTGGTTGACGGAGCAGGTGGCGGACAGCAAGGAGGAGACCGTGCATCACTCAAGTTCCTGCGAGACCAGAACATCTATCCGTCGATTGTAGCAGACTTCAATGAAATGGATGGTGTTGAAGACCTGGAAGAGGGTAATAAACTTGGACATCTTCCTGAGAACATTAAAGCGATTCTGAAGAAGAAGTACACGATGTATGAGAAGTGGAAAGATCTTTATGGTACAGAAGTTCGCAGGAAATTGAACGAACTTAACTCGCAGCTGAAGGCAACCGAAAGGAAGATTGATGAGACAAAGAATTGGCTGGAGCCATACGTTAAGGATATGCAGATGATCCAGCAGAAAGAAACAGGAGATAGGAAGGGAGAGTTCAACAAATACTACACGTTTCAGGGCTATTCTTCCATGGAGAGAAACTTGGAGTTCATATGCTCGCAGCCTTTGACTAAGGAGGATGGAAGTCTTGTTGTAAATGAGGGGGATGATGAAGAAACTACTCACTACCGTATAGCATACATTCACGGTGTGCAGATCAATTTAGCAAACCCGGAACAGCCTCAGTCACCTGCTGGAGGCTCTGCTCCAGGAGTAGTAATGGTCTACCCGGCAATTGTATGTAAACATGTTTACAACAGGGTTTTCCAAGAAAAAATCGATCGTAGCGCCAGCCAGTTTGATGCAGTGATGTCCGATTATGTAGGTGATATCCAGACTGAAGAAGGAGACAAGCTTCGGGAGGCGCGTCAAGCTAAGGATCTCTCTGTCCGCGAACTTAGAGAGAAGATAGAGGAAGAAAAAGGCGAGCAAATACCTCTTGAAGTATCATCGGATATTAGACGGGTTGAGGATGGAATAGATGACATAAAAGCTATTGAAGAGTATCTTGATATTATAGAGAGTATACTGGAGATTGAGGATGGATTAATAGACGGTGAAGAGGATAGTGAACTACGATACGAAGGATTAAACAAGAAGGCCAGGCTTTTCCTAGGACAGACAGATGAATACTATCTAGGAAGCGAACTGGGCAACGCCTTCAATGATTTCAAGTTCGCAGAATTGGTTTTCAGCTGGTATATCGACTTCAAAAAGAGCCAAGGACTACATACTATGAAATAAAATGGCAGATATCAACTTCCTGATCGATAGCTTGAAAGAGAAACTCGCGGGGGAAGGGAAAGAAGACCAGAGTGGAGATAAATATCCAGACATGAACTATGTAGTTGGAAATACCTCGGGGATGGATGTTTCTGCCGACATACCGTCTCCACTGGATCAGAGAATCGGGCGTATGGCGCAAATTGGAGGAGAGATGATGGAGGTCCAACTAGCTAATCCGGCCACGTTCAAAATCGACCGTCCGGAACTGATGAATGTTCTCAATCAGTTGGGGCTGGACATAACCCTGCATGCTGATCCGAATATCGGTTTCACAGGAGCATACGCTACAAGAGGCGCACAGGTGCAGGGATATACGGTGGTGCACAGATACTTCAAACGTTACCTTGAGCAGCTAGCAGGTTTTAAGAAGGATAAAGAAAGAAGAGAGGAAGAACAGGACGAATTTGGTTTTGATATAGGATATGTGAATATACACGCTTCGACAGAGCCAATACCAGGTCTTGAAGAACAGATTGCATCTGATGTATCTGTTGATCCGTTTGGAATACCTATTAAGGATGTAAAGGCTGGTGATGATGAAGGAAAGAATATTTACCGTAACAGAGCCTTTATGAGGAAATTTTTCGACTACTTTCTAGACGAGCTATTTGAAGTGCTTAGAATGTATCCTGTTTTCGGGCAGTACTCTCCTTTATTCAAAAAGAAATGGAATAATAGAAAGGAAGAAGTTGTTGATCTTATATTTGAGTCTGATACCAATCTTACAGGCGAAATAAATCGTAAAGATAAAATAAGACTTTTACAGAATGCTTCAAGACACGATAGAGTTGGAAATACTTTCAAAGAAGTGATGATGAATCAAGAAGTAGATATTCATCTGGAAGAGACTATAGAAATTCCTCAAGAAGATGAAGAAGAGCCTATGGAGCGTAAGTTCGAGCAGGATATAGGAAGTCTAAAACAGCTCTTCGAGTCAGTGGTTCAGAGTCCGCTTAGTTTACAAAATCTTGATAGCTTTCTGTTTGAGCTAGATCATGAGCCTTCAGTTACTATAGGAAGACGAGGCGAACAACCTATAGAGAAAGAGTTGTCTAGCAGTCAGATTCGTGAAGCAAAGGAGGCGCTAGATGAGGTTATAAGAGTTATATGGAAGAAAGATGAAGACATCGACGGGGTTGAAAGAACTCTATCGCTTGAAGCTAAGCAGCAGGCAATATTCTCCACTCTGAATGACTTGTCTCAAGAAGAGTTCAGAGAATATGCGGATAATGATGAGGGTATACAGGAAGCAGCGAGATCAACTTTCTCAGGAGGAGAAGAATATTACGAAGGAACTGATAATACTCATCTAGATCTATTCCAGCATCTAATGGAAAAAGGGAGAATGCCTATAGGTAGAGAACTTGATAAGGAATCTGTTATGTTCTTCCATGTTCTTCCTGCGTGGATGCAGGTAGCTCATAAAGAATATGAAGGTCATAAAGGCTTTCCTGCGGCTAAATTCATATGGGAGCAGGTTGTAGGAAATGGTTATGAAGGATACAGCGACTTCAAGAAGTGGACTGAAGAGGATAGAGGCTTCCGTCTTAACGTGATAGCGGCTGTAGGGTGCTCATACATCTGGGGTCATTTTACTCAGTATGAAGACCATTTTGAGATATCTGAAGAAAACTATAATACCGAGGATAATTTCTTTGAAGAAGATGATGATTATACCTGGATTGAGTGGATGAACAAGTTCGGTCTTACAGTTAACTTTGAGGCAATGTATGGTGATCCGGGAAGTCTTCTACGTGTTTGGCGTCCAAAGGATATTGCAACAGTTTGTAGAGCTATAAATCGTACTGCGGAAAGATACAGTAGTGAGTGGGAGCAAGAGTACAAAGGAGATATTACTAAATTCACAATCGATATGGAGCATACCGCTAGCTTCGGAGTCGACCCATGGCCAGAAATGGAAAAACTTATTGAACAGGAAAGAGCCCTCGGCGAAGAAGGCGGCTACGGTGTAGATGAAGACAAACCTCTAGCAGATATAGTGAAGACATACCACCTCACCAAGCCGGGATTTGAATCCTCCCAAAGCCATAGACACGGACCGTTCGCTCGCGGAGACAAAACTCTCTATAGATGGCTTTACAGAATGGTGGAGAGCGGTTTCACACGTGTAGGAGAAGACTCCGACCCCGCTGTAGTTATGTTCGAAGTAGGAGGAGAGTACGCAGAAGAGATGTACGTGATAAGAGTAGTATTGGATATGATTAGGCTGGGTATAGAGCCAAATGATGTCGATCCAAGCCGAGTTCCTATGGATGGTGACTATGAAACAATTGAACAGCAACTAATCGCACGCTTCTACGGTATGGACCAATCACGATTCAACCGTGAATGGGCCAAAATTGAGGAACACGCCTTCGACCCATTATCAGGACTACTAGAAGCAGAGGAATTCGACTACACATGGAGCGGAAGAGCAGCAATTTCTCGCGAGATGCGTCCACCAGAATGGAACCAAGAAGAATACAGGTAAGGCAAATTCGCCAGTCTATCTCGGTTTCCAAATTTTAAAAGGTTCCGAAACCCTCTCATAACTATAAGGAAGGTAACTAAGCCATGGTTTCTAAAGACAAGATGAAGGAGATGAGAGAGAAGTCGCAAGAAAGAAGAATGGAAGCGGCACAAGAATTCTCAGACAAGCTGAACGAAAAACTAGGCGACAAAGTCAAGGTAGTAGCTGTCTGGGGAAGCGTCTCCAAAGGAGAACACGGCTACGACAGCGATATCGACACTCTCGTAATACTAGACGACACCAAACTACAGAAAGATGTACCAGACGATGCAAAAGACAAGATCCGGAAAAAAGTAACCAACCTGGCGAAGGAAACCGACGACCGTATAACAATACAATACTTCCCATTCCTAACAGAATTCTGGGACTCACTACGTAAAGGAGAGCCATTAGCAATAGAAGCAGTAAGACATGGCGATCCCGTATACGATACAGGGCTTTTCATGCCTGCGAAGAGACTTCTACAGAGAGGAAAAATCTCTGGAACACAAGAATCAGTGAAGAAACGACTAAAGACAGCAGCAGCAGGATACAAGAAAGCAGAAAAAACAGTAAAGTCCTCAACGCCACACAAACTCGAGCAGGCTATGGCAAACGCAGGGCAAGGCCCAATAATGCTGGCAGGAAAGGCTCCGCCAGGCAAGGAAAAAGTTCCTGACGTACTTGAAGAAATGTTTGTAGAAAAAGGTATGCTTGAACAAGAGTACGTCGATATGGCTCGAGAAATCTATGAACTAGGAGATAAAGGAGAGAAGAACCCGGGAGAAGTTACCGGAGAAGAGATTGAAGAAGTACTTAACAAGACAGACGACTTCGTCCGCAGAATGCACAAACTTGTCTCACAGCTATCCGCAGAGAGAAAAGTCAAAGGCATAGTAGACGATTACAAGAAATTCCTTAAGGCAAATATTGCAGCGCTCCGATCAAAGGGAGTTGAGCCTCCAAAGGACAAGGAAAATCTCCCTAGCGTGGTAGAAGAGAATCTAGATGTAGATAATAAGCACATCGAGATGTTTGAACGATGGGAGCATGTTATCAGCAAGATTAAGGACAAGGAGCTGGATGAAGTCGACGAGAAGGAGATATACGAACTGAAGAATGAATCACAGGACTTCGTCTCCGATGTTGGAAAGGATATCCAGAAGATGAAAGAAGATCAGAAGGCCAAGAACATGACTCCTCAAATGGATACGAACTCCATAGCTAAAGCAGCTAACACAGAAGAAGTAGTGCCTGATCTAGACAAGGAAGCTGAGAGAAAGGCAGAAGAAGACATCGACGATGAGGACGAAGAACCTGAGAAACCGTAAGATCTCTTTATCTTCTATTCTATTTTAATTTTCATCTGGAAAAAGATACTCTCGTATATGTGAATGCTCCAGGGACCAGACCATATCTTCTACTTCTGGCTTCTTCACGAAGTCAGGATCTCCTTCCCAAGAACCGTTTTTCTCACCTTGAATTACTTCTGCTTCGAAGAACACTGTGAAGCCACAGCTTTCATGCGTACGGATATCAAGAATATTATGTATTTCAACTTCAAAACCTGTTTCCTCGCTTACTTCTCGGGCAGCAGCTTCTTTAGGATCCTCTCCTGCTTTAATCAAGCCTCCTGGAAGACGGTATTCGCCATCAAGGTTCAGTACTAGAATGTCGTTGTTTTCTCCATGCGCAAGTACTGCTACAGAAGGTACGGACCAGAATATTCTGCTTAGAATTCGTGCTCCATATTTTTCCGGGTAATTCTTCACGAATTTTCCAAGGTTCATATAGTTTAATTTAACCAACTTTGGTTTATGAGAGTTCTATTTATTTGTGAAGGAAACCGTTTCAGAAGCATGATTGCAGAAGCATTCGCAAAAAGAGAAGGAATCGAAGCTGACTCGGCAGGAACTGAAGCCACAGGACCAATCTTCGATGAAGTGAAACAACTCGTTCAAGAATACGACTTGGAGGACTATGTAGATTACAATCCGGAGCAGGTCAATAAGGATAAAGTTGATTCAGCAGATAGAATTGTCTGTATGACGGAAGATCAGGCAGAATTTGTCCAGAAGATCTACAGTGCTAAACATGAAAACGTAGAAGTTTGGAATATAGAGGATGCAGATCCAGAAGATAATCTTGAGCCAGTAATGGAGGACTTGTTCCAGAAAGTTTTGAATATGAAATAAAAAGAGAGGGTTTAATCCTCTTCAGACATTTCTTTAACCTTCTTCATACGGAAGGTTTCCTCTCGCTCACTTTCTTCTAGAGATTGGGAAACGTAGTCTAGTGAATCCTTCATTTCTGGAATAACTTTGTGCTCAAGAGCGTTCACACGTCTCTTCGTCTTCTCGATCTCTTCAAGAAGTCGCAGGATCTTTGTCTGTGTCTCTGCTGCATCAATAATCTTCTCAACAAGTTCTTCATACTTGTCTGCTGTTGAGTCAATTCTTGATGTTGCTGAAGTGATACCGTATTCCCGTGATAGGATATCGGTTCGAACTTTTTCGGAACTGATTTCTGGAACGACTACCCCCATGATGTTAGTAGTAGTCGACTCTACAGTAGGCTCTTGGCTGATAGACATGGCGCTTGAACGTACGGCATCTTCTCCGTCGTACACCTTCGCCATCAGAAGCTTTAGACGTGCTTGGGAGTAGAGCTGAGCTAGTTCCTCATTGACGTCCTGTGCATCGCCGATGACCTGCATGAATTCATGGATGAGACCATCTCGTTTCTTCTCAAGGATTTCATGTCCGTTCTCTGCTAGATCTATTCTATCCTTTAAACGGAGTTCTTCGCTTCGTGTTGGACTTATGTCCTCAGCCATGACTCAGGTCACCTCTTATTCCTCTTCTACCTGTGAAAGGTATTTTTCACGGGTTTCAGGATCGATTCTTGTAAGCTCATCTTCAGGCAGAATTGAAAGTAGCTCCCATCCAATCTGAAGAGAATCTTCAATATCTCTGTTCTCATCGAATCCTTGGTCGACGAACTTCTTCTCGAACTGTCTTGCAAACTCGAGAACCTTCTCGTCTCTATCGGAAAGTGCGTCCTCCCCAACGATGGATACTAGATCTCGAAGGCTTTCTCCTTCCGCATACATTGCGTAAAGCTGATCCTTCACATCAGGGTGATCGGCTCGGGTGAAACCTTCGCCAATACCGTTGTCCATCAGCCGGGAAAGGCTTGGAAGGATATCGATCGGAGGTTGATAGCCTTTATTGTCAAGATCTCTGTCGACGACGATCTGTCCCTCGGTAATGTATCCTGTGAGGTCAGGAATTGGGTGTGTCTTGTCGTCGTTAGGCATTGTCAGGATTGGGATTTGTGTAACAGAACCATCTCTACCCTGGATTAGTCCTGCTCGTTCGTAGAGCTCTGCCAGGTTTGTGTACATGTATCCTGGGTATCCTCTTCGTCCCGGTACTTCTTCTCGGGCTGCGGATACTTCTCGCAGTGCGTTACAGTAGTTGGTCATATCTGTCATAATGACAAGTACTTCCATTCCTTGATCGTATGCAAGATACTCTGCTGTGGTCAGTGCGAGTCGTGGTGTGATCAGTCGTTCTGGTGCTGGATCATCTGCCTTGTTCAGGAACACTACTGAGCGTTCAAGCGCTCCTGTTTCGCGGAATTCTTCCATGAACTGCTGGCTTTCCTCTTCTGTAATTCCCATTCCTGCGAATACTACAGCGAAGTCGCTGTCGTTGCCTTTTACCTCTGCCTGCCGGGCAACCTGCATAGCTACTTCGTTGTGAGGAAGTCCAGATCCTGAGAAGATTGGAAGCTTCTGACCTCTAACTAGAGTATTGGTGACGTCAATTGTGGAGATGCCGGTCTGGATGAAGTCTTCAGGTAGTTCTCGGCTTGAAGGATTGATTGCTTCTCCCTGAATGTCTCGTTCTTCATCTGGAATGATTTCTGGACCCTCATCGATTGGGTCGCCTGTTCCGTCTAGGATTCTTCCTAGAAGATCTTCTGTTACAGGCATCTTTACGTTCTCGCCCATGAAGCGGACGTGTGCATCCTGACCGATTCCCTGTGTTTCCTCGTATACCTGTACGACTACTACGTCTTTACTGGTTTCAAGGACTTCTCCTTTCTTTGTTTCGCCATCTGGAGTTTCGATTTCTACAATGTCTCCATAGGCTACGTCGTGGGTTTTCTCTACGTATACGAGAGGTCCGGAAATTTCGTTGATTGTCTTGTATTCTTCTTGCATTTTAGTGACACCTCTATTGGTTGACTACCTCTTCAAACTCTTCGTCCATCTGTTCACGTATTTCTTCTTCAAGGTCTTCGTATTCTTCAGATGTTGCCATTTCGCTGACTCTGTTCTTGGAAGAGAGGCTGACGATGTCTTCAACCATCGCTCCTTCTTCGTGTGCTTCATATGCGCTGTCTCCCCAATCGAGAATCAGACTGATTATATTGTATGTCTTCTCTGGGCTACAGTATTGATCGACATCGTGGAAAGCGTTCTGCTGCAGGAAGAACTGTTTGATCATGGTTGCGATCTCCAGTGTGAGTCTTTCACGTTCTGGTAGTGCGTCCTTTCCAACTAGCTGTACTGTCTCCTGAAGTTCTCCGTCCTTCTGAAGAAGGTCTCGGGTTCTCTGAATCTTTTCTGTCCAGTCTTCTGCAACGTTCTCCTTGAAGTAGCCTTCAAGAGTATCCTTGTAACCGGAGTAACTGTCGTCCCAGTTGATTGATGGGAAGTGTCTTTTCTCAGCTAGATCTGCGTCTAGAGCCCAGAAGTTCTTGACTACTCTAAGTGTGTTCTGGGTTACAGGTTCAGAGAAGTCTCCTCCTGGAGGTGATACTGCTCCGATGATAGAGACAGATCCTGGATCTTGAGGTCCTAGAGGTATTCCTCTTCCTGCTCGCTCATAGAATTCTGCGAGTCTGGATGCTAGATATGCTGGGTATCCTCTTTCTCCAGGCATCTCTTCCAGTCGGGCTGATACTTCTCGCATTGCTTCTGCCCATCGAGAGGTGGAGTCCGCCATCAGTGCGACGTCCAGTCCCTGGTCTCTGAAGTATTCTGCGATTGTTACTCCTGTGTAGATTGATGCTTCTCGTGCTGCTACAGGCATGTTTGAAGTGTTTGCGATCAGTACTGTTCGATTAATGATTTTGTCCCCTGTCTGAGGGTCTTCTAGCTCTGGGAACTCTTCCAGTACTTCTGTCATCTCGTTTCCACGTTCTCCGCATCCGATGTATACGATGATGTCTGCGTCAGAGAACTTTGCAAGTGATTGCTGTGTAACTGTTTTTCCAGATCCGAATGGTCCTGGAATTGCTGCTGTTCCTCCTTTTGCGATTGGGAAGAGTCCGTCAAGTACTCTCTGTCCTGTGATAAGTGGTACTTCTGGTCTTAGACTTTCTTCAACGTTTCTTGGCTGTCTGATAGGCCATTCCTGCCGCATTGAAATTTCTTCGCCGCTGTCAAGTTCTACTACTGTTTCTACTACATTGTGTTTTCCATCGTTGACTTCGGTTACTTCTGATTCTTCGATGTCTGGGGGTGTTAGTACTTTGTGTTCTCCGTACTGTACTTCTACTGTTCCGATTACGTCGCCGCCGCTGACTGTGTCTCCTTCTTCAACTTCTGGGTCGAAGTCGTATTCTTCTTCTAGGTCGATTCCTGGTGCGGTTTCTCCTCTTTCGATGAAGTCTCCTGTTTGTTCCTGTAGCTTTTCAAGTGGTCTCTGTAGTCCGTCGTAGATTGATCCGAGAAGTCCGGGACCGAGTTCTACTGATAGTGGTTGCTCGGTATTCTTTACTGGTTCTCCTGGTTTTACTCCGGTTGTGTCTTCGTAGACCTGGATGTATGCGTGATCTCCTTCAATTTGGATGACCTCGCCCATCAGGCCTTCTTCTCCGACTTTTACAACGTCGTACATCTGCGGTTCCATTCCTGTCGCGATGACGACAGGTCCGGTTACCTTGTAGATTTCTCCTTGTGACATTTTTTGTGTTACCTCTGTAGTATAGATTAAATCGTGTTTTTTATTGTGTGATATCGGCTCCGATAGCCTTCTTGATTTTCTCCTGTAAGTGAACGCTTTCTGCATCCTGGCTTAGACTGACTACTACGGGATCAACGTTGTTCTGAACCTGATTCTGAATTCTCTTCGGTAATTCCTGTACGTCGTCCTGTTTTGCGATGATTATTCCCAGTTTTTCGCTGTCAAGTAGCTCCTGAACTGTTTCCTGGTAGTTTTCAGGATTGTAGATTTTCTGGATACCTGCCAGCTGGAAGCCGGTTGTGAAGTCTTTGTCTCCTATTGCCGCTATTTCTTTCTTTTCCATTATGCGATCACCAAATTGTTCTTGATTGTTTCCTGATTCTGGATGCCGGTTTCCTTGGCACGGATAAGCATCCGAAGATTTCTGACCTCGATGGTCTTCGCTACGATATAGCCGATGATGGATGTTATTCCAAGTGGTTCGCGGTGAAGCGTCTTTGTAGCGTTCTCTAGTCTCGCTACCTCTAGCTGGTGCTCGGCTTGTTCAAGGCCATTTTCTTCTTCAAAACGGATATCTAGCTCTTCTTCAACTTTTTCAAGAGCCTCTTCTAGGTTCTTGCTGTTGATAACTTCTTCTACAACTCTGCTTTTTCCGTTCTTCAGAAGGTTCTCTCTGATCTCTTCCTCGTCTACGCCGTATTTCTTCAGTCTTAAAGCTATTTTCAGGTTCTCATACTCCATTTCCTCGCTGATGAACTTCTTCAGATGTTTATTCCTTATCTTGGATGCTAGAAGGTTCATTTCATCGAAGTATGCTTGATCAAGAGCTTTTTCTATCTCGTGAAGCTCTTCTTTATCTTCTACGTACTTCTGATAGTTTATTCCTGAGTTCTCGAACTCTATATTATCTTTTATGTGGTCAAAGCTCTTTGTCGAAAGTTCTTCCAGTTCCTGAAGCGTGTAGCCTGTCACCGGGGTTAGAAGGCTGAGAACATCTTCCTTACTATCTGTTTTCTTTGCTCTTAGAAGTCTTTTTAGGCTTAGAATATCGTATCTTCTCAGGAACGTGGTCATTGTCTGTTCAAGTGTTTCAGGTGCGATATCTGATAGATGACTGAACGTGTTTGCAAGATTACGGGCTAATGCTAGTTCTACCAACCTTACGCCGTCGTACTGTGATCCTAGTTCGTCGATTTCTTTCTTGTACTCTCCTTCCTCCAGATTTCTTGCGATCTCGCTTGGAGACATTTTCACAAGCTTCTCGTAGTCTTTCTCGTCTAGAAGCTTGGCTTTCTTCGCGCTGACACGCGAGTACATGTAAGGGTAGTCGGTTGAGAGTCTCATTTGAATAGTTTATCTGCAACCTGTTTTCGATGATTTTCCTCGAATTCCTTGAAGATTTTCTCAAAGCTGTAGTCTCTACGTCTTTCGCCGTTCTCTGAAAGAACTACAAATCCGGGTTTATCTCTTTCTTCGAACTCTATGTCTGCATCATCTACTGCCTCTTGGAACTCGCTGCTACCTACTACTTTTCCTACTTCGAAACTGATTTCGTCAGTAGCGTTTTCCAACATGTTTTCTGCTTCTTCCTCTGATAGGTCTTTAATTTCTTCTTCGAATTCGTCGAAGACTTTGTTGATTTCGTCTTTTTGTGCTTCCAGCTTCTTTCTCTTAGCTTTCATGCGTGCATTGGAGATTTCTTTCTGCTCGATATCTTCCTTTTGATCTTCAATCTCCTGCTTCGCTTCTTCCTTGATTCTTTCTACTTCTTCCTTTGCTTCTTCCAGCTTTTCTTCTCTGTACTGTTCTGCTTCTTCCTTGATTTCTGCAGACTTTTCCTCTGCTTCGTCAAGTATTTCGTCTTTTACTTGTTGTAGTCCCATAGTATCTTTTTTGACCTCTTTATTCGTGTGTTCTTTGCGTATGTATGAAAAATAATGAGTGTGAACGGGCGTTGCCGCCCGCTTAGGGTTGTTGTTTATGCTCCGATGAATCCGGTAACAACCAGTGCAACTACCAGACCGAAAATTACGATTGTTTCCGGAAGTGCTGTTAGAATTAGCACGTTTCCGAAAAGACCATCGTCTTCGGCTAGTGCGCCTACTCCAGCGGACCCGATCTTTGCCTGAGCCCAAGCTGTAGCTAGTGCGGAAAGTCCAATTGCTAGTCCTGCACCGATTGCTGCCATTCCTTCTACTGCCATTGTGTGATTTTCACCTCAAATATTGTGTTTACGTGTCTCCTCCGAAAGGCATGTATTTTCGTCCGCCTCCGTGGTAGAATTTGTCAAACATCTCTACGTAATGGAGTCGGATTCCTTGGAGGAAACCTTCTAGGATTTTAATGAAAGTATTGAATATATGACCGAACATCAGCAGTCCTACGCCTGCTACCAAACCAACTGCTGAACCAGATACCAGTAGTGGGTTCGCCATAGCGTTTACTACCTGTGCTAGACTGACTGCTGCTACCGATACTCCGAATATTCGGAGATAGGATAGGATGTTCGAAAGTAGTGAAGGAATTTCGACTACTCCTTCGACACCTTCGCCTTTCAGTAGCATAGCAAAGGCAAGTGCCATTACTCCAAGTCCAACGTTCATGCTGGTTGTGAGGGCAAGTAGTGCTCCTACCTGTAGCAGCATCCAGCTTCCTTTCTCAAGTACTGCTGATACTACTCCATGGTTGATGAACTCGTTGTAAGCGCCTAGTAGGTAACCTGCATTGACGTGTACTAGACCGATTACTGCTGAAATATAGAACACCTGTGTGAGGTGCTCGGCTCTATGCCATAGGATTGGTATCTTCTCGAATAGTTGGATACCTGTCGCGGCTGCTAGTTCGCTGTGGCTTCCGAATATTACGAACCCGAATGCATCTCCGAATGCCAATCCGAATAAGAGCGTGGCGACTGATGCGTACATTAGTGACTTGAATATCTCGGATGCGCCAGGGAACATCTTGTAGCCTCCGTAAAATACGGCAAGGCTTGTCAGTCCGTATCCGGCGTCTCCAATCATGAATCCGAAGAATAGTGGGAATGTAAGTAACAGTACGAATGAAGGATCTAGTTCGTTGTATCTTGGCCGGGAAACTAGATCTGTCAGTGATTCGAAAGGCTGTACTGCCTTATTATTTTTGTGCTTTACAGGTGGCTCGTCGTCTTTCTGTTCTTCTTCTTGAATATGAATTCTGCCGCTTGAGAGTTTGTCAAGTCGGTGGCTGAGGTCACTGTAGTTAGATGTTGGAACCCATCCTTTCACAATGAATGCGTGATCTGTTGTTGCAAAGCTTAGAGGCGCTTCAGCTTTCTCCACTTTTTCTGTAAGGTACTCTTCTGTATTCTGAAGCTTGCTGTAATAATTCTCTGAAAGGTTCTCTATATCCGATTCTATATTCTTCTTCTCTTCCTGAAGTTCTTTGAGTTCGTGCTCAAGATTACTTACAATATTTTCTATGCTGCCGTCTGATTTAACTTCTGGTACTGTGTATACCTCGTTGCCGGTTCTTCTTAGGGCAGCCTCTACTTCTTCAGTGTCTCTTCTGTCATAAACAACTACGTTGAGTTTGCCGCCTTTGTAGAACTCTGTTCGTTCGCCGTTAAGTTCTTGATCGAGTTTGTCTTCTGAAACATCGGTTACAAGCGTTCCAAGCGATTCAGTTCCGTCCAGATCGCTGTAGTCAAGTTTTATTCCCTGCAGCTTTCGGAAGAATTCAAGAGTATCTTCCGTTTTTCCTTTTTCTGATTTCAGACTTTCTTTTCTCTCTTTCAGTTCTTCAATTTTCTCTGAAATTTCTGCTACTTTCTCGTCTAGGTCTTCCAGAGGAATTGTAGTTTCGATTTCGGAGTCTTTTTCTGGAAGTTTTGATAGGATAGAACGGATATCTACAAGAAGTTCGGAAAGCTCGTCACCTTCCTCAAAAGGGTTGCCGGTTTCCAGTTCGCCGTCATAGTCGTTGATGTCCATTACTCCGGCGTCGTGAAGTTCTTCAATAGTATTTCTCATGTCTTTCTTCGGTCCGGTGACCGATACCTTCGACATTCTCTCTGGCTTTATTTTCCTTGCACCTCTAGAAGTAGTGTTCTGAGAACTTTTCGTTCAGAAAGCTTTTGGCTTCTTCACGTTTGTCCTCTGCGCTGTCACGTAGTTCTTTAACGTCGTCTTCAGCATCTTTGATGATGCTATTCGTCTTATCTTCGAGCTTATCTTCGAATTCGTCGAGCTCGTCTTCTTTCATCTCTTCTGCTTCTTCTTTTCCTTCTTCAATTTTCTGTCTTTTCTCTTCGTCTGCTTTCGCTCGGATTTCTTCGGCTTCTTCCTTTGCGTCTTCAATTATGGCGTCAGCGTCTTTTTCTGCCTTCTGTACTTCTTTTACTACGTTTGACACGTCAGTGCACCTATGTTCTATCAAGGTGTCTAAAAAGTTTATAAAAGCATTTCAGCGACTATATCCGGACCTCCTTTTAAAGACTTGTGGTTTTGGGTGCAGACTAGCAGGTAAAAAAGCTGCCATCATACAATACTACTGTAATGGTTGAAGAACGAGGCTTTGAAATTGAAGCAGAAACAGGAGAAACGAAAGACGCAGAAGTATTCTACAACCCTGCGATGAACATCAATAGAGATGTCTCAGAAGCAGCAGTAAAACAACTGGCAGAAATACTCGACGACTTCCGAGTCTGTGATGTGATGGCTGCCTCCGGAATAAGAGCGCTACGATACGCAGAATACAGCGACGAACTTCACATCAACGACGCCAATCCCCAAGCAGTAGAAACAATAAACAATAATATAGAAAAATACGAGATCGAAGCAGCAGTATCTAGAGAAGACGCAAACGTATTCCTCTCAGGAAAAAAGAACTTCTTCAACTTCATCGACATCGATCCTTTTGGAACATTTCTACCCTACATCGACTCGGCAGCAAGGGCCGCAAACCATGAAAGTGCAGTGGCAGTAACAGGTACCGATAATGCAGCACCGGCAGGAAGTTATCCTAAAGTCTGCCAGAGACTCTACGGATCAAAACCATTGAAAAACAGCTTCATGCATGAAACAGGTCTCAGAATATATATTAAAGAAGTCTTCAGAGCCTTCGCGCGATACGATAAGGCCTTCGAACCTGTACTAAGCTTTCATGAACGACACTACAGCCGTACAATCGGAAGAGTAACGGAATCAAAGAAGAGAACCAACCGCAACCTAGACAATATCGGATATCTATCCTATTGCTCTGAATGTGGCTGGAGAACACTTGAACGTATCGAAGAATGCGAGAACTGCGGTGAAGACACTCAGATAGCCGGTCCTCTCTGGACAGGGCGACTTTCTGACAAACGATTCACAGAAAATGTACTTGAGGATATCCCAGAAGAATGGGAAGAGGCTAGAGAAATTGTGGAAAAAGTTGATTCTGAGGCAGAGATTAATGTTCCTTATTACGATACGCATAACTTATGTTCTATAATAGGAGTTTCTGCACCGTCGCTAGATAGTGTTATTCAAGAGATCCGTGATCGCGGATACCCTATTTCACGCACACACTTCTCTCCGACCGGCTTCAGAACCTCTATGCCGATCGATCAAATTCATAAAGTTCTCAAATCGAAGGCTTAAAAACCAGAGAAAGATATACTTAACCATGGCACAAGAGATGTGGGCGGAAGTTCTTGAATCGATCTACGAGAACGAAGAGTACTGGAAAATGCAGCGCTCACAGCTCGATGAAGTATCTGAAGATCTTGGTATAACTGAAGAGGAAATGGACCAGGTTTTAGGCGGTCTTGAATCTCAAAGTCTTATCGAAAGAGATATAGAAGATGTTAAACTCACTCAGCGAGGTTTCGAGTTTATTAGTGAAAAGAAGACTCATGAGGAACAGCTTATAACCCAAAGACTTCTGCTTGTATTTGTTACCGCACTTTCGCTTGCGACACTAGTTGATACGTTCATTAAGATAGGTAATCAAGGTAGCATGGCTCTAAATGTGGTCTATAGCGTAGTATTTGCGATCGTTTTCATAGTTCTCGGAATGATCGCCAAACAAAACCTGTAATTCTTTAATCAGTAGAGAATCCAGTCTTCTTGCTATCCCAGCGTTCTAGTCCCTTGTTCAAGACTTCAATAAGATTTTGAGTTTTCTCTTCAGAAAATTTAGAAAGGAAAAAAGTAGGAGGAAGCCCTTTAATTGGACTTCTCTTCGAGCTCGTCTTCCAGTCCGAGCTTCTCTGCGAGTTCCTTGTAACGGTTTCTGATTGTTACTTCGGTAACTCCTACTACGTCTGCAACTTCTCTCTGTGTCCGTTTTTCGCCTTCAAGTACTGCTGCGATGTAGAGTGCTGCTGCAGCGAGCCCTGTAGGTCCTTTTCCTGAAAGAAGATCTCTTTCTCGTGCTTCCTTCAGGATTTGGCGTGCTCGTGCCTGTACTTCTCCGCTTAGCTGGAGTTTTCCAGCGAATCTTGGTACGTAGTCCTGTGGCTTTGCCGGTAGGATTCTGAGTCCTAGTTCCCTTGCGACGTATCTGTATGCGCGTCCGATTTCTCTTTTCTCGATTCCGGATGCATCGCTGATTTCGTCAAGAGTTCTTGGAGTTCCTTGCTTACGGGCTACAATGTAGATGATTGCAGAGATGATTGATTCCATGCTTCTTCCACGGACTAGTCCTTTGTCGACTGCTTTTTCGTATAGTCGTGCTGTTTCTTCGTGGACTGATTCTGGAAGGTTTAGGTTTGAGATCATGGAGTTTAGCTCGGATAGAGCGAATCCGAGGTTTCGGTCCTTGGACTTGGTTAGTCGTTTGTGCCATTTACGTAGTCTGTAGTATTGGGCACGTTTGTTTCCGGATACTTTGTATAGTTCTCCGTCTCCTTTTCCGATTTCTGTGCTAACTCCCATGTCGTGTTTTGTATATGTTAGTGGTTGTCCTGCTCGTGCTTTCTTCTCCTTTTCTTCTGCGTTGAATGCTCTCCACTCTGCGGATTCGTCGATACGGTTCTCATCGATTACGGTTCCACATTCTGTACAGATGAGCTCTCCTTTTGCCGAGTCTTCTTCGAATCTCTGTGATTCGCATTCTGGACAAGTTAGAACTGTATCTCCTTCTTCTGCTTCTTCTTGGACGACTTCATATCCCTCATCGCCTTCTTCAAGCTCTTCTTCTGGAGTTTCCTCAACTTCTTCTGTGTTTTCGTCTTCCTCTTCTTCCCATTCATCTGGTACGTCGTAACTATCAAACTGACGTCTTGGGACGTGTTCAGAATTTTCTGCCATTAATAAATTTTACACCTCAGATAACAATACATCATCCGCAACTCTTAAATACGTTTCCCATAGTGGGTTTATTGAGTGGTAACAACACCTATACTGGTTTCCTCTCGACATTCGAAGAACCACAAACGCTGCATTTTTCGCCTGACACATTACTGCCGCAATCAACGCATACAGTCTCCCACTTCATACACTTATCAGCTTCATCTCGCATGTAACTCTGGAACTCGATATCTAACCACAGGCACAAGTTCTGTACTCCTTTATCGTCGCTGAGAACTGTTGAATCTCTCTCCAACGCGAGTGCTACGATACTATTGTCTGGTTTGGATGTAGGCGAGTTTATCTCCTCAGATTTTTTCTGGACTTTCTGTAGTGCGTCTTCGCCGACCGCTTGGATGGTAATATCTTTGTTGTTGTATATATTCTGCGAATGTTGGGACTTCAGTTCTTCAGCCACTTCGGGCGTGGTGATGTATTCTCCTCTAGGCAGATTGCCTCTGCCACGCATCAAAACATTGGCGTCCAGTACTAGCTCTTTCACGGGTAGTTACAGTTGGTAAACCAATTATTATTAAAAAGTGGTCAGGTAGTCAATTAATGTGATTTAACAATGACACTACCAAACGCACCAGTAGAAAGAATCATTAGAAACGCAGGAGCAGAAAGAGTATCAAAAGAAGCAGTAGAAGAACTAAGAGATGCTGTAGAAGAAGCAGGATCTGATATTGCAGCTGACGCAGTAGATATGGCGGACCACGCAGGAAGAAACACAGTCACACGTGAAGACGTGGAAATGGCTACAAAGTGATCTAAAATGCCGACACAGATGGAAGCATCCAAAGTTAGAGAAGGCTCCTACATCATGATCGATGGCGAGCCATGTATTGTAAGAGGAAAGTCCAAGTCAAGCCCTGGTAAACACGGAAGTGCCAAAATCAAGATCAAGGCACGAGGAGTATTCGACGACAAAGACCGGCACATCACCAAGCCAGGAGACACCATGCTGATGAGTCCGGACGTCGACAAGAAGATCGGACAGATTGTATCTAAGGATGGAGACATCGCACAAGTCATGGACATGGACACATATGATACGGAAGAAATGAAGCTTCCGGAAGATCTCAACGCTGGAGAAGGCGACGAGATCGAATTCTGGGTAATCGGCGACCGTAAACAGGTCAAAGGACTCAAGAATTAGAGCTATCTCATATCCTTCTCTCTTATTTTTCTACACTTCTAACACCTAAGATTAACAAGTCTTCTTCGCGTTAACTAAATCATTATGAACTGGGAACGCCTCAGAAAAAAAGTAATTGAAAGAACATACCCTGACGAAGAAGACTTCCAGGAAATGCAAGAACTCTTCGGTAGAATATCAAGCTACATAGAACACAAACATGGGCTTGAAGTACACTTCGCAGGCTCCGCCTCAAGAAAAACATGTATGAAGGGTGACAAAGACCTAGACATGTTCTTAATGTTTCCAGAAGACACCTCAAGGAAAGAACTGGAAGAAAAAGGCATAAGTGTAGGCAAAGACATCTTCAACCAATTTGACAGCGAATACCATGTTGAATACGCGGAACATCCCTACACCAAAGGCCATATAGAAGGAACAGAAGTCGAAGTAGTGCCCTGCTATGATATCCCTGCAGATCAGATCAAAAGCAGCGTGGATAGAACACCACACCACAGTAAATGGAGCCAGAAAAATCTAGGTGAAGAACAAAGAAGAGACGTAGTTGTACTCAAGAAATTTCTCTCAGCAAAAGAACTCTATGGATCATCTCTCAAAGTAAAAGGTTTCTCAGGATATCTCTGTGAGATACTGATACACGAATACGGAAGCTTCAGAAATCTGATTGAAGAAGCATCAAATTGGCCAGAGCAAAAAATACTTGATCCCGAAAGCCATCACGAAAACGGGCTGCCTGAAGAGCTTCAGGAAAAGTTCAGCGAGGACAACCTTGTTGTGGTAGATCCTGTAGATCCAGAAAGAAATGTTTCTGCAGTGTTAAACACAGAAAATTATACACGATTCATCTACGAAGCTGTAAACTTCCTAGATGATATGGGTATGCATCATTTCGAAAAAGAAGAATCTGAATACACACAGCTCCAGATTAAGAACGAGCTGGATGGAAGAAACCATCTCACAGTCATCGAGTTTAATTCAGTTGATCAGGTTGATGATATAGTATATCCGCAGATCCGTAAAGCGGTCCGTAGGATCGAGCAGCTGCTTGAAGGAAATGACTTCACGGTATATGCTTCAGGTTTCCACGTGAATGATAAGACTCGAATCTACTTCGAGACGGAGGAAAAACTTTCAGAACTACGTGAGCTCAAAGGACCAAAGCTTTTCCACGGAAAAGATCACGTCAGACAGTTTAAACAGAAGTACGATAACACTTACGTCAAAAATGATAGGCTCTGCGCGAAGACTGAAAGAGATTATCTAAGACCTAAACAGATTATACAGGATTTGTCAGATGATCCTCAGGAATTGAAGAAGGACGGCATTCCCGAGGCTGTAGCTCAGAAAATGAGTGCGCGTAACTACGTTGATCCGCTTCTTGATAACCAAAAATGGTTAAACTTTCTTGGGGAAGAACTACACGTGAACAAGCAATGACAGTCAATATTGTAGTAGGACTTTCAGGAGTAGGAAAGGGAACAGTGCTAGAGGAAGCAATGCTTCTCTCAGACAAAGAGTACAAAATCATCAACTACGGCGACAAAATGCTGGAAATCGCAAAAGAACGTGATCTAGTCGAAAAAAGAGATGAAATGAAAAACATCGATGTTGACACGTACAAAGAAGTCCAGAGAGAAGCCGCAGAACAGATCTTTGAGGAATCCGAGGACGAAGACGTAATCGTAGATACACACGCAGCAATCAAATCACCTTTCGGATACATCCCAGGTCTACCAAAATGGAGTATCGAAAACCTCCAGCCAGAAAAAATCATCATTCTTGACGCATCCGCAAAGGAAATCATCAGTCGAAGAGAAAATGATTCTGACCGCGACAGAGTAATGGAGTCTGAGGAATCAATGGAAGAATACAGAGAAGTAGCTCGAGAGATGGCTTCTACAGGCTCAGTTCTTACCGGAGCCTATCTGAAGACAATCAAGAATAAGTCGGGTAAGGCGGAAGAAGCGGCCGAGGAACTGGTCAAAACGCTGGCGGCATAACTCCTTCAAAACACTTCTTTCTTTGTTACTTAGAGGAAACAAAAACCCCTCTAATTGTTTCTAAACGTTCATTAATACATCAAAAGGTTAATAAGACTTAGAAACTGGTCTGTACATATGGCGAGCCTCTGGGACATAGGAAAGAGTTCAGAAGAGAAGCTCGCTGATGAATGGGAAGATAATGGAGTCCTTGAAGACAAGGTCAGTCAACACCGACACAAGTTCGAGGACAAGTTCCATGAAAACATGGATGAGGAAGTTCCAACACATCCCTACAAGATCTACAGGGAGATAGTAGAATCTAACGAACTAAGCGATGAAGAAAAGATCGCACTAGAACAAATGAAAGACGAATTCGCGGAACAGTGGCAATCACTGAAACAGACACACTCAAACTAAGAGAAACTTAGTTCATTCATCAGCGGCGCTGGGAGGGGAGGCTCAGACCGAGGACGATACTTTTTACAACCCCCTCTTCCCCCTTTTATTTTTGTTTTAAATAACAGAAAACCCTTCCTTGCCTACGTCCCTATTTCTAACACTTTTTCAATTAATAAAAACCAGAAATATGATCTAATCTAAGTACTTAACCATGTAAGGACCTTCTCGTTTATACCCAAACTTTCGATAGTACTCGCGAGTACCTACAGCAGAAATTACAACAACTTTCTGTCTACCAACTTCCCGAGCCTTCTCCTCAGCCGCTTCCATCAAACGCTTACCGTATCCTTTATGTTGAACCTCTCCGGAACTACCAATATCTGTAGCACTACCCATAACTTTCAACTGTCGAACAATCAAAGTGTCATCATTAATTTCCTCTCTATGACTTTCTGGAGGAGCACGTAAACGAGTGAAACCAAGAATAATGTCGTTATTAACGTCTTCAAAGCTTAGGAAGAACTCCTTGCCTTCTGAAGCATCATATACTCGTTCAACAAGCTCGGGTTCCTCAGGTTCTAGATTATGTGTCCGCTTAACGTGACCTACTTCTCTGCATCTAATACATCGGCAGCGCTCGCCTTCTGAACGTAGTTCCTGCAATGCCATCTGACGCATGTTTGTCAACTGAGGTCCTGCGTCAACCTCTGTACTTGGGATATCGCGCATAACACGCTTTACTCGTACGTGAGGAGGAATAATGTCTTTCTGAGCCTTCTTTAAACGGTCTTTAGCTTCTTCATCTGTGATTGGTTCGAAGTCACCTTCTTCGTAGCGTCTGTAAAGTTCGGTGCCTTCGATTACTTCGCAAGGATAGATCTTGATCTCGTCTGGTTGGTAGTCTGAGTTGTTGAAAACTTCTTTGAACTTCTCAATATCTTTTTCGTAGCCTTCCCCTGGTAGTCCGAGCATTAGGTGGAATGCGACCTTGAAACCTGCGTTCTTCAAACGCTTTGTCGCTTCAATTACGGGTTCCATGCCGTGTCCTCTATTAGTTCTCTCGTGAGTTTCATCGAATACGGTTTGAACACCCATTTCTACACGTGTACCACCTAAATCTAGTATTCTGTCGATGTGCTCGGTCTCTGCAATGTCGGGTCGTGTCTCGAAGGTTACTCCAACGTTTCTGACTTCTGCTGTCTCGTTCTGAACCTGTGCTTCTTCAAGAGAGTCTGCTTCCTCGCCGTCGCCGTAAGTATTGAACCCGTCAAATGCTTTCTTCAGAAATGCTTCCTGATAATCTGGGTCCTGGAATGGGAAAGTACCGCCCATAATGATTAGTTTAGATTTATCGATGCTGTGGCCGTTTCTCTGATACTGTCCAAGACGATCGTGCACCTGATCGAAGGGGTCGTAGTCGTTTCTAATTGCTCTACGTGTTGCCGGCTCCTTTCCGGTATAGCTTTGTGGAGCATCTTTCCCTTTTGGACAGTAGATGCATCCGCCCCCACATGCCGCCGGGCGCGCCATGATTGCTACGTTAGCTATACCCGAGATAGTACGCATAGGCTTGGTCTTCAGTACTTTCTGAGCCTGTTTCTCGTCCTCCTCTGTGAACTGCAGTATGTCTGCGTTCTTAGGTAGTCCTTGGAATCCGACTTCTCGACAAAGATTCTTTTTTTCCTTCTCTACGTCATCTTTGTCTTCCAGTTCTCCGGTTTCTATACCTTCAATTATTTCCCGTGAAATATATTCGAGGTCGGACATATTTTGGCTTCAACAGTTGAATGTTGTTGAAAAGTTAAAAATAGGTTCTAGTTTCATAATGATTTTACAATGAAAACAAAGAGTATTGTTGCAGCCTTGCTTGTAATAGTGCTTGTAACATTATTTGCTCTCTCGGGAGTTGCTTTTATTTTCTCCGACACGCAGTCTGGAGAAGCAGCAGTTATCAAGTTGAACGGTCCTATACAGCCTACACAGGCTACAGGACTCGGAGCAACATCAGGTATAACGCCTGAAAAGGTAAGAAATCTGAATAGTCAGGCAGAGAGCCGTGGAGTTGACGCAATTGTATACGAGATCAACTCAGGTGGTGGTGCAGTAGTTGCCTCGAAAGAAGTGAAACGTTCAATTGAAGACGTGGATGTGCCTACTATCTGCCGTTTCAGAGACACTGCAGCCTCTGGTGCATACCTTTTCTCTCTTGGATGTGATAAGATAGTAGCTGATTCTGCTTCTTTAACAGGGAGTATCGGCGTACGTGCTTCTTATCTTGAGTTCTCCGATCTTATGCAGGAGTATGGTATCACGTATGTTAACGTGACTGCGGGAGCTAACAAAGAGGTAGGTTCTCGGTTCAGCGAGCCTACTGAAGAGGAGAAGAAGCAGCTTAAGCAGAGAGTAGAAATAGTGCATGAAGACTTCAAAACACAGGTACAGCAGGGAAGAAATCTTACAGATGAAGAAATTGACGAGATAGCAACCGGAGAAGTATTCCTAGGTGAGCAGGCAAAGGAACTAGGCTTAGTAGATAAGCTAGGTGGAAGAGAAACAGCTTACGAAACTGCTGAAAATGTAACAGGTAAAAATTTGAACTTTGTTTCTGTGGAAAGCAGGCAACAGTTCAATCCTTTCAGTTTACTGATAAGTTCAATTTTTCCCGACTTTAGCCTATCAAGTCAGGGATCTGTCCTCAGGGCAGAATTCCCTTAAGGCTTTTCTTTCTTATCAGGTCCTTCAGGACTTTTTGGTTCTTCTGAGTGATGCCAGAGCATCTCGAACATTGGACTGAGTGTTTCCTCTGCCATGTGAGAGCTCTTGCTCCAGAATGCTGTGTCCTGAGTTGAATGCACTTGGTCGTGTGTCATTGACATTGTAAGTGCATCGTCGTCGATTATTGAGAAGCGTCCTTCTGGTATGTCGAACTTCTCAACTTCTTCAGTACTTACGTTTCTAATTTCTGCTACGCTAGATACGTCTTCGAAGGCGTCCTGATTATCCTCTGTGTGAGGAGCCATTATTCTTACGTTTACGCCTTCTTCTTTTGCTTCCTTCAGAAGGTCGTAATGGTTGTCTCGAATATTGTTTAGTCCTTCTTCAGAAGTCATGATTTTGATGCTGTTTTCAGCTTCTTGGAACATTGTTCCCATGTGCTGATGGATCTGATGTGAGCCTTTGAGGCTTCCAGACATTTCAGCGGGGTCAACAAGTTCGACTCCTTGGTCGTAAAGGTTCTCAAGTTCGGCTACTGCTTCGGACTCCTTGAAATCGTCAAGTTTGTCCATCTTGTCTTCAAGATCGCGTTGATGCTGCTTCTTGATGTTTTCAATAGCCTGTGCGGGAGGGATAGAAACGTACTCCATTGGTTGAGAGGATTTGATCACTGCAAATCCTTTTTCAGCCAGTGACTCTAGAACGTCGTATGCTCTGGACCGCGGAACGTTTGTCATCTCAGATAGCTCTCCTGCTGTTGATACACCTCTGCCTAGAAGTGCAGAGTAAATTTTCCTCTCATACATATTCAATCCGATGTCTTCCAGAGCGTCTAATGTTTCCTGGCTTGCGACCATTTTTGTATTACACCTTTCTAACAAATTGTTCACTAAAGGTAGTTATAAACCTTTGTCCCGGTAGTTACAGAGCTTGATTACTCTGGAGGGAATAAAAATCAACTACCTTTTTTGTTATTGTATAGTAAGTAATGCTTGTGAAGTCTTATAAAACCTTTCTAATCTTCTGCTTCAGCCGGGTCAAAATGCTATCAGCCTTTTTTCCATAGATACGTTTCTCCTCTCTGATACCATCCCATTCAACACTATCGAACACACTCCCAACTTGGCTACCATATTCATCATACGAGAAAATCTCGTTCATACCAAACTTGGTCTCAATAGGAACAGGATTATTCGTATAACCAAAACTGACGATTGCTATCGCCTCTTTACTGCTCGGTGCGTTCAGCATCTCGCCTACATCTTGGCGGTTAAAACCTGAAAGCCAAACGCTGCTTAAATCATGCTCGGAAGCTACTACGCGCATATTCTGGACGCTGCTAGCAGCCTCTGCATTCGCGGCATGATACGCTTCATCTCCTAGATTTCTCTTCGCCCGGCTCATATCTGCAAGAACTACAACTGAGGAGGGCGCCTTCTTCACACGTTTATCATCAACAGCTCGAGATAGTGACTCCAGTTTTCCATCATCTTCTACAATAACAAACTCAAGAAGGTTCACATTTCCCGGAGAAGGAGTCTGACGGGCTGCTTCGAGAACGCGTCCTAATATCTTTCGAGGAATTACTTCGTCACGGCAGTCTCTGAAACTGGTGATGCTTTGAACAGCTTCAAGCGAACTCATAGTTTATACTGTAGTTTGGTGGCCGTCACCGTTTAAACATTCCCCTGTTCAAATCAACGATGTAATGCATTACTCTCGGATTGCTGAAGCCTTTGAACAAATGGATTCCACGCAGAAGACGCTTGAGAAGACAGATATACTTGCAGAACTGTACAGTGAATCTGGAGAAGAGCTGCCCGAGGTTGTACTTCTCACGACTGGCAACCCGTTTCCGTCCTGGAAGAATATGGATTTAGGGGTATCCAGTAAGACGCTGGTTAAAATAATATCAAAAGCTACAGGTAGGAAAGAAAGGGAAGTAGAAAAGGAATGGAAAGAACAGGGAGACCTTGGGCTTGCCGCAGAGACAATGGTTGAGAACAAAACACAGCAACGTCTCATGACTCAGGAGCTCACCGTCGAGAAAGTAACTGAAAGGCTGCAGAAAGTCGCAGAGATGGGTGCGGAAGGTCTCAGCCAGTCAGTAAATCAAGACAAGAAACAGAAAGAACTCGCCGACCTGATCTCGTCAGCAGAACCTAAAGAAGCAAGATACCTGGCGCGCATAATAATAAACAACCTCAGACTTGGAATTGGAGAAGGGACAATCCGTGATGCGCTTGCAGAAGCATTCTTCGAGGGAGATTACAAAGAAGAAATACAGCGAGCCTACGACTTCACCAATGATTTCGCAGAAGTAGCCAAGGCATCCCAAAAAGGTATAGAAGAAGTCAAAGCTCTTGAGCTAGAGCTCTACCGACCTGTAAAATCCATGCTGGCTAAGAAGGTAGATACAATACAAGAAGGCTTCGAAGAAGTCGGCAAACCCGCAGCTATCGACTACAAATATGATGGAATGCGTGCACAGATACACGTAAAGGACGGTGAAGTAAAGTTATACACTCGTAGACTGGAAGACGTTACCGAACAGTTTCCAGACGCTGTAGAAGCTGTAGAAGAGAATATTGAAGCAGAAAACTGCATAATTGACACCGAGCTCGTTGGATATGATCCAGAGGATGGCGGGATGATTCCGTTCCAGAAACTTTCCAAACGAATCAAGAGAAAATACGATATACAGAAATTGCAGGCGGAGATACCTGTCGCAGTTAGACCTTTTGATATAATCTATCTTGACGAACCAATCCTTGAGAAACCGTATAGCGAAAGATGGGAGAAACTGCAGGAAATAGTCAAGAAAGAAGAACAAGTTATGGAAATTGTTGATCACGTCGAGACGTCAGATGAAGAAAAGGTTGGCGAGATGCAGCAGAAATCTCTTTCGGAAGGCCACGAAGGTATAATGATGAAATCGGTGGATGCCGAATACAAGCCCGGCAATCGTGTAGGATATATGGTAAAGCTGAAGCCAGTAATGGAAACTCTAGATTTAGCAATCGTTGGAGCTAAATGGAGTGAAGGACGTAGAAGTGATTGGCTCGGAAGACTATACCTCGGCTGCTACGACGAAGAAAATGATGAATACAAGGAAGTCGGTAAAATGGCGACAGGACTTACAGATGAACAGTTTCAGGAAATTACTGAAAAACTGAAGCCCTTGATAATTAATGAAGATGGTAGAAAAGTCGATGTTAGACCGGAAGTAATTGTGGAAGCCGAATACGAGGAAATACAGGAAAGTCCAAACTACAGTTCAGGTTACGCGTTACGATTCCCGCGTATGAAACGTTTCCGTGAAGACAAGGAAGAAGCGGATACATTAGAACGTGTTAGGGATATGTACGAATCTCAATAGGACTGGTTTAATAGATAAATAGAAAAGAAGGAATAGGTTGTGGAGTTGTTTTTAGTGCTTCTGTGCTTGATGGATCTTCATTCCGCGTGAGGTGTCGAACTCTCTTCCACAGTCTGGGCAAGCAAACTTCTCGCTTTCTGTTTCTGAACTTCCTTCAACAGCTTGCTGAATATCTTCTTGTCCCTGTTCTTCTGTTTCTGAACTTGTTTCGCTCTTGCTTTCGCCAGGTTGGAACTGCTGCTGGATCTGTTGTCTCTTGCTGTTTTCTGTCTTTCTGAGTTTCCATTCGTCACTTTCCAGCCATACGATGAAAGCACCTACAAGCACTAGTAGAACTCCGATGCTGCCCTTGATAACTGTTAAGAGTTCAGCACTGAACTCTATTATTGAATAGAATCCAAGTATTACCATAAGGGCGCCGATCAGTATCTTAAATGCTGGATGCATGTTTGTATCACACAAGTGTAATAACAAAAAGTTCTTTTATGTGTTTGCCCCGCGTCCGCCTGCTAATTAACAGGGTTTATAATAATTTCTGCATGAAAACCGTTACAGGAGAATTTAAAATGAGTTATTACAAGTACGCCAAGGAGCAGTACAATCAGCCAAAGGAAAACCTTGACGAGCTCTGGCAGCAGAGACTTGTCGAGTGGCGTGAACAAGGAGCAGTAGAAAAAGTAGACAATCCAACACGGCTTCCAAAAGCACGAGAACTAGGATACAAAGCAAAGAAGGGATTCAACGTAGCACGAATCCGAATTAAGAAAGGAGCATCTAAGCGAGAACGACCAAGCGGAGGAAGAAGACCAAAGCGATACGGTCAGAACCGTTACAGCTCCAAGAAGTCCAAGCAACTGATTGCAGAGGAAAGATCAACTAAGAAATTCGAAAATCTAGAAGTTCTTAACAGTTACTGGGTTGCAGAAGACGGAACCTACAAATGGTACGAGGTACTGCTAGTAGATCCTGAAGAACCTGAAATTCAGGCAGACGACGACATTAACTGGATAGAAGATCAGGAAGACCGAGCACTCAGAGGCAAGACTCCACAGGGAAGAAAGTCTCGAGGACTCCGCAACCGCGGAAAAGGAGCAGAGAAGGCTCGACCTTCTGGCAATGCCAACGACGGCAAGAACAAGTAAACTACGTTTTCTCTCGCTTTTCCTCCTCTATTTTTCTCCTTTACTAATATTAATTTCATTCCTACAATTATCTTAACATGTCGTATCACGATATAGCTATACAAAATCCAGAACTCAATGAGAAACGAGAAGAGCTTGGGTGGGATTCGAAATACTCTGATGTAGAGAGAGATTTTATTTCTTCTAACGACTGGGGGACTGTAAAACGCAAGATCAACTCAAGTAATTCTATTACGCTGCTTGAATCTCCTAGCCCTGATCTATCAGCTAAAGCTGTAAAATTAGATAATCTAGATGCAATACTATCTCCAGAGAGCGGAAGAAAGGATCCGGGTATAAATCATGTAATAGCTAAAGCAGCTGAAAAGAATGATACTTCGGTAGTCTTAGAGTTCAAAAATCTTTTAGGGAGCCGCAAAAACAGAATGCACACTCTATCAAGCTGGCGAACAATAATACAATTGTCAGAAAAATACGGTTTTAGTTTAATTCTTTCAACTGGCGCAGAGAAATCCAACCAGCTCAGGAATCCCAAAGATCTTGAATCTCTGCTTAAGACGCTAGAAGTCTATGATTCAAATCCTCTAAGTTCTAATCCTAAACAAATAATGGCGAGATATGTATGAAGCAATTACCTCCTAGTATTCAGACAGATACGCGTTACCTCAAGTTTCGTATACATATAGAGGACAATCCTGGTTTCTCAAAGGTGGTTGATGCTGTATGGGATGTACTTCTTGATGAGGTAGGTTCTATAGAATTGAGTAGGGCAGAGCCGTGGATTATAAAAAATAAGTATGATGGCGATAATCTACAGGGCGTAATAAGGGTTAATAGGGAAATGGAGGATAAAATAAGGTCTGCGTTACTTTTCCTAGATAGTATAGGGCAAAAAGACGCTTTTATAGAAATAAATAAGACTTCTGGCGCCATAGGCGGCCTTTAACCAGAGTCTTTCTCTTCGCTTGAAATAGCTGCTAATCCTTCTTTGAAATCTTCTGATAGCTCAACTAGGCCGTTGTATGCAACTCCAAATATGCCTGGTAATTGAAATCCTCTCTTGATCTCTTTATCTTCAACAGGGTCTTCTCCTGTAATATTATTCTGATCTTGGTTGTTAAGTGGGCTCTCTGATGCGTAGGTAAGCAGAAACAC
The DNA here is from genome assembly GCA_047617785.1 of Colwellia polaris. Lineage (GTDB taxonomy): Archaea > Nanohalarchaeota > Nanosalinia > Nanosalinales > Nanosalinaceae > JBEQAZ01. Next base: position 37,067 of record JBLGBK010000006.1, read on the forward strand.
CAGTACTATGCACAGCATAGCCATCAACCAGGTCAACAGTATAAACTGTCGCTGCTTGGAGTTCATTCCTCTAAACATCAAATACCGGTGATTGCTTTTAACAGCTCACTTGCCTCAAAAAATAGGAGGGTTAATAAAGCATCCCCTTTTAAAAGAGTTCCTTTATAAATCAGTTATAAAGTATATAAACGGTTTATCTGTTTGACCCGGAAAAACAGAACCTCAAGGTGAAATACAAAAAATGGACGAAGATAACATCGACATACAGAACGTAGTTGCCTCCGCAACTTTCGACCGACGACTCCCTCTCGACAGAATCGCAATTTACCTAGAAAATACAGAATACGAGCCTGAACAGTTCCCTGGACTTGTATACAGATTGAAGGAACCAAAGGCCGCAGCACTGTTATTCGGCTCAGGTAAAATTGTCTGCACAGGAACAAAATCTCCTGAACAAGCAAAAGAAGCTACTCACAAGATCATCGACGAACTAAGAGAAGCAGACGTCGAGATCGGAAATAAGCCAGAGATCACAGTGCAGAATATCGTAGCATCCAGCCAGCTAGACGGCACACTCAATCTCAACCGTATCGCATTCGAACTAGTTGGAACAGAGTACGAGCCTGAACAGTTCCCTGGACTTGTATACCGGCTTGACGAACCAGAAGTAGTATTCCTGCTGTTCTCATCCGGAAATCTAGTATGTACAGGCGGAAGAACGTACGAAGATGTCAAAGAAGGGATACAGAAGCTAGAAGAGAACCTTGAAGAAATAGGAGCGCTTTAAGCTTCCTCTCTTCACTTCTTTTCTCCTTTATTCTTGGTTATTCTTGTTTAGTATGCTATCTTAGAATTTTCTCGATTTCCTCAGCCATATCCAAATCTTTCTCAGTTATGCCGTTCTCTTCATGACTCCATAAATCAATTTCTACAGCGCCATATTCTACAACCACCTTTGGATGATGGTTTTCGTTCTCTGCAAGAGAAAACACGTTGTTCGCAAATACAACACATTCGCTATAATCCTGGAACTCAACTCTGGTCGCCAGTTTACCTTCTTCTAGTCCCCAGATTTTCATTTCATCTAGCTTCTGCTTCAACTGCTGATCGGTTACTTTATCTGCCATAACTACACTCTATGTTAACACTTTTTCACTTTTACCGAACAAACATGATACATGGAGTACGGGGAGGCAGTAAACGAATTTGAAGAATTGTTCTCTACACAGATGTACGAAGAAGTAGCCCGAACTGTACAAGCAGGCGACGACTCAGTAGTTGTCAACTTCAAAGAAATGGATAAATTCAACCCCGAGCTCGCAGAATTCCTCAAAGAACATCCACAAGATGGTGTAAACGCTGCAGAAGAAGCAGTAGAAGGAGTAGACATCGTATCAGACGAAGAACTTAAAGTCCGGTTCAAAGAGATGCCGGAAGAAGACTTCGTATACCTGAAGAACCTTAGATCCAAGCACATAGGCAAGTTCGTACCGATCGAAGGAATGATCAAACGAGCAAGCCAGGTCAAACCAGAAGTTGTATCAGCAATATTTGAATGCAGTCAGTGCGGCGACAGATACGAGAAGGAGCAGGATTCAACAGAACTCAAATCACCATACAAATGCGACTGCGGAAGCCGAAAGTTCGATGTAGTCGAGAAAAAGATGACAGATACACAGACTATCACTGTAGAAGAAAATCCCGAAAGCCGAGAAGGAAGCGAACAACCATCCTCCCTATCAGTAAGACTTGAAGGAGACCTCGTAGACCCGGAATTCCAGAAACGAGTAGTGCCGGGAAACGTAGCACATATCACCGGGGTACTCAAAGAATCGCCAATCAAGAAGAACTCAAAGAAGTTCGACATCTACATGGACGCAAACTACCTCCAACCAGTACAGATGGAGTTCGAACAACTAGAACTTTCAGAAGACGAAATAGAAGAAATAGAGTCCTTAGGAGCACAAGACGATATATTTGATCAGATTGTAGACTCGATCGCGCCGTCAATCTTTGGACACAAACAGGTAAAGAAGGCAATAGCACTACAGTTATTCGGAGGAGTCAAAAAAACGCGTGAAGACGGCGTCAAAAGCCGTGGAGATATACACATACTATTAATCGGAGAACCAGGAACAGGAAAATCACAACTCCTCAAATTCACAGGAGAACTCGCGCCAAAAGGACGCTACGTAGTAGGAAAGTCCTCATCCGGAGCAGGACTAACAGCCTCAGTAGTAAAAGAAGAAAGCACAGGAGAGTTCACACTGGAAGCAGGAGCAGTAGTTCTCGCACACAAAGGAATGGCTGCTATCGACGAAATCGACAAGATGGCGCCGGAAGACCGTTCTAGCCTACACGAAGCCATGGAACAGCAGCAGATCTCCGTATCCAAGGCAAACATCCAGGCAACACTAAACGCACAAACCTCTATTCTTGCAGCCGGAAACCCAAAACTTGGACGTTTCGACCCATACGAGCCAATCGGCGAACAGATCAGCATTGGAGACACACTACTATCCCGTTTTGACTTCATATTCCCTGTTAAGGACGAACCAGATCAGGATAGAGACCGTAAACTTTCGGGACAGATACTACAGAACCATCAGAGCCCAGAAGAGACAAAAGGGGCTATAAGTCAAGAACAACTTAGAAGATACGTCGCATATGCCCAGAGGAACGTAAGACCAGATTTAACACAGGAAGCAGCAGACAGCATACAGGAGTTCTATATTAACATGAGAAGTAAAGGCGGGGGAGAAGACGGAGGAAGTGTTCCGATTACCGCAAGACAGCTTGAAGCATTGATTCGTATTGCAGAAGCCTCTGCACGAGCAGAACTCAGATCCGAAGTAATAGAGAAAGATGCTCAGAGAGCTATAGAAATCCTGACCTACTGTCTAGAACAGGTAGGGGTCGACCCAGAAACAGGAGAATTCGATGTTGACATGATAGAATCTGGTGTTTCCAGCAGCCAGAGAAACCGTCTTCAGTCCATGAAGCAGATCATCGAGAAACTGGCTGAAGGAGATGATGCAGCAGAGATAGAGGAAGTACTTGAAACTGCTGAGGAACAGGGGATCGAGCCGGATAAAGCAGAAGATATAATCGAGAGATTGAAGAGAGAAGGAGAACTGTTCGAACCGAAACAGGGTCACATACAAAAAATATAGTCTAAAAGATTTGATTCAAAAGAATACTTAGAAGAGGTAAAAATTATACTATGCCACAGCAGAAAAGACAGACAGCGAAGCTGACAACAACAGAAGAAATAAATCAGGGCAAATACTTCCAGAGAGAAGGATTCGAGCCAAACTTCCTTCTAACACCGCAGGGAAGAAAGCTTTCACGAGCCCGGCTAGTAGCTACTGTCGTAGACATATTCGTAAACGAAGATGAAACCTACGGATCTATAACCGTAGATGACGGAAACGATACTACTCAGATCAAGTTCTTCAACGAACTTGAACCAATTGACGAATTCGAAATCGGCGATATAATCGAAGTAGTTGGAAAAGTAAGAGAATATCAAGGGCAGAAATACCTCAACGGCGAGGTAATGGAAGAAGTAGAGCCAGAAAAAGAACTTCTCCACCAGCTCCGATACCAGAAAGAAATCGTAGAGTGGAGTCAGATTAGAGAAACAGTTAAACAACTCGATGAATCCGGCAAAGAGCAGGAAGAAATCGAAGATGAAATGGCCGGCAAACTGGACGAAGGAGAAGTCGATGCACTACTGCAGAGCTTTGGAGAAGACTTCGGACAACAAAAAACCGAAGCAGACGAAAGCCTAGAAAGAGACACGCTAGAAGCAATCGAAGAACTAGATGAAGGCGATGGAGCAGACTATGCAGAAATCGTCGAAAGCGTAGACGCACCAGAAGAACAACTCGAAAGTACGATCAACTCACTCCTCAGCGAAGGAACCTGCTACGAACCACAACCAGGAAAGATAAAGAAGCTTTGAGGTGAACAAATAAACTATGACAGACTACGATGAACTCTTAGGTAAGGCGCAGGATGAAGTTCCTGAAGAGATGGGTACAGGCGAGCGATTTGAACTGCCTGAACTTGATACGCGTAAAGATGGATCTAAAACAGTTATAGAGGATTTCTCCAAGATTGCTGATAAGCTTGGGCGTGAGGAAAAACACTTTTCGAAGTATATGCAGAACGAAGTCGGTACAGCAGGTCACATCGATAATGGCGAGCTTATTCTGAACGGCGAGTTCCGGCGTGGGAAGCTTCAGTCTAAGCTGGAGAGCTATGCTGAGAAGTTTGTCTACTGTCCTGAATGTGGACGTCCTGATACAGAGATTGTCAAGGAAAAGGGAGTAGAGCTTCTGAAATGTCAGGCATGTGGGGCCAGAAACCCGCTGTAACATTTATCCCTTCTTATTAAAAGATTACGGAAGCCATTCAGTTCTTACTAACGAGGTAATCATTACAATGCCAGAACAACCTAACGACGTTTCTCCACAGCAAGCTATGCAGATGATGCAGCAAAAACTAGGTAACCTAGAACTTACTGTACACGCACTGCTAGCTGTTCTAGAGGAGAAAGACATGGTAGACCAGGACAACATCAACGAGAAAGCACAAGAGATCGTTGATGACATGCAGCAACAGCAAGCTGAAGGACAGGGCCACGAAGGTCACGACCACGAATAAACTCTTTTGAGGTTGAACACTCAACCTCTCTTTTCTCATTAATTTATCTATTTTCTATTTAACCGAAGACTTCTTCCGCATCACGATTTTTCTGAACAACTTCCTGCCAGTAAATACATCTATCGGCAAGAGGGCCTTCGCCACAAGTAGGGTTACGAGCCTTACAGTGCTCACGCCCATGCTTGATCAGTAAACGATGGAACCCATACTTGATATCATCAGGAACTTTCTCATCCAGAATCTTGTGCGCCTTTTTCCGCGAAGCATTCTTCGGAATTAAACCAAGACGTTTAGAAAGCCTGTGAACGTGTGTATCAACGGGTATTACCGGCTTCTTGAAATGGAAGCATAGAATGATTGCGGCTGTCTTCGGACCGATACCAGGGATATCTTCCAACCAGTCCTTAGCCTCTTCAACACTCATATGTTCTATGAAGTTAAGATTGTATTCGCCGCCGGTTTCCTCACGGATGATACGCAGTGAGTTCTGGATCCTGTTAGCTTTGGTAGGTCCGAGCCCGGCGACCCGGATGGTCTCAGTTAAATCTTCAACGTCATCTTTTTCTACTTCTTCCCATGAATCATACTTTTCCTGAAGGCTCTGGAATGCCTTGTCTCTGTTAATATCGTTAGTATTTTGAGAAAGAATAGTTTCAACAAGATACTCTACGCCTGTTAATTCCGGAGGTTCAGGTGCTTCTCCGTAGAAATCCTTTAGCTCTTGGTAGATATCGCGTATTTTCTGCTCTTCGTCTTTTGAACTCATTACATCTTTATTGACTCGTAAGGAGCTTTTTGAATCTGAACTGGTACAGTGCATTCACTGTTTTCTGATTATCGTCAAAACCGCCGAGATACTCGCCTCGTTCAATCTCCTTGCAAATTCTTTTCTCACCGACTAGATAAACATTCTCAGGCTCCAGTTCTTCAATCTTCTCTTCAACTAGCTCTCGGAAGCCTTCAATTTGCTGCTTGCGTTTCCTCTCAAAACGTCCTTGGCTGAAACCTCCCTTACCATGCTTCTTCTCAATACGATTCTTCAGTTCTTCAATCTGGTTTACATCCCCGTTACTCTCGTCGTAGAAATGTGCTTCACCTGCTGAAACAGTAATCCAGGTCTTTTCTTCCTGAATAAAATCTCTCAACTGGCTAAGATCAAATTCTTCACTACTACCTGCTTCTTCGCTATAGAACGGCCGTGTACGGATCAGATAGTCGAAGAGTCCGTTGTCGGTGAAGAGAATAAAATCGTCATACCGATTTACTTCTTCCAGGACTTTTTTGCTTACAAGATTATCTTCAGATACTCCGCCGTGGCTGTAAACGGTTACAAGTTCTTCGCCTTCAATGCTATCTAATTTTTCTACTAGTTCTTCTGCTTTACTGAACCCTAGTTTTCTGAAACTGGTTTTTTCCTCTTTTTGTTCTTCTGATTGCTCTTTCTCTGATTCGAGTTTGTCTTTCAAACGGTTGAGCTTTTCTTCTGCTTCCTGTTTCTCTTTGGCTAGTTTTCTTCTTTTTTCATCGCTGCTTTCCAGCTGTTTGCTGAGGCTTTCCTTTTCTTCCTCTAACTTCTGGATTTTTTCTTCCTTTTGTTCTATCTCTTCTTTCAGTTCCTCCGTCTTGTTGCTGAAGAACATAGGTCTACATGGTGCTTGGAGTGTCAAAAAGCCTGCTGTTACCCTGTAAGGAAAACCCTTTTAAATTTGACAAGACTAACGGTAGTTAAGTGGTAAGATCAATGCCAGAACTAACAGTTGAGGAACTTGACGCCGAATCTGATGATGTCGAAATCACAGGAACAATCAAAAGACTGCCAACACCAAGAGCAGTCTCCACACAGTATGGACAGAAACGAATCACCACAGTAGTATTCGAGGACGAAACAGGAACTATCGACCTCACACTATGGGAAGAAGAGATCGACGCAATTGAAGAAGGAGCAGATGTCCAGATCGAAGGAGCGTATGTCCGCGAATGGGCTGACGACATACAGCTTAACATCGGTAGAGACGGCTCCATCGAAACAGTAGAGGAAGAATAAGCTTTTTTCTTCCAGTAACCAATACAACCTATTTCTCTCTTTCACTTTTCCAATAATTCTATAAAAACCCGTTAATTTTTGAAACTCGGTTCCTAAACGCTTGATATGTCAGAAGAGTCTGAAAGCGCAGTATTTGGATATGGAAGTCTGATACTACCGACTTCTTTGGTAGGTCGTTTCGTTGATTTAGAAGAGGGAGTAGACTCGATTTATGAAGAAGGGCTAGGGCTTGAAGACGATGGTCTGATAAGAGAAGAAGCTGAGGAAGCTTGGGACGAATTGAAGAACGATCTAGAGATTTTACCTGTTAAGATATCGGGATTTCGTAGAAGTTATTCATATGAGTCGCCTCGCGGAGGAGCTATGTTAGGGGCGGAACCACTTCTCAATGAAGATGATTACAATGAACCTATTGATTATGAAGATGGAGAATATATTAACGGTTTAGTTGTTCTAGGGTTAGATGAGGATGAGAGAGATGAAATAGCATCAACTGAAGATGGCTACAAGAGAATAGATGTCCACAGGGACAATATTGAGCATTATCTTGATGATAAGGCGCTTGAAGAGGTAGGGGCAGAAATACCTGAGCATATCGAAGTGTATGTGGGAGAAGAAAGTACGGAGAAGTTTGATAAGACAACGTCAAGAACTAGGAATAAGACGTATCATGCGAGAGTGTTAAAAGGTATAGAGATGCTGGGAGATCTTTTTGGAGAGGATGTAGCTAATGAGTTCTATAAAGATTTTCTAGAAACGACCTATGAGAGAAAAATGCTAACTAATGATGAATGGGGAACAGTCTATGAGAATGATGAAATTGATATCGAGGAATCTCTAGAATACCTTTTCGATGAAGTTTTGAACGAGGACTATGACTGAACAAGGCTTTCTTGGATATGGACGTTTGATTTCGCCCTCAGTAGTAGGTAGTTAAACTAGAAAAAGATCAAATTGAACTCTATGATCAAGTTGAGAAAGACCGTTCAGAGGAATTAACTGTTTTCGCCGAACAGGAAGGTGCCGACAAGTTCAATGAAGACCTATCCAATCTGGAGAGCAATAAAGTATACAATAAAACTATTCTTGCAGGTATAGATCTTCTTGGAGAATTATACGGCGAAGAATTTACTGAAGAATTCAGGAGCAACTACTTCCGAACAACCACTTACCAAGGAACACCGCTATCAGAGCTTCGTTAATTGAAGTGTCGAACGGTTTTAACAAGATTGCCGTAGTATAATCCAACATACAGATGGGAATCGACGACCGTATCCAACAACTGGAAGAGAAACTTGAGAAGACACCGGTCAACAAAGCCACAGAGAAAGAAAGAGGCCGTTTGAAAAGCCAGATCGCACAGCTTAAGGAAGAGAAACAGCAGAAACAGAAAAGCACCGGCGATACCTCAGGATACGCAGTAGAAAAGAAAGGAGATGCAACGGTAGCTCTAGTTGGATTCCCCTCAGTAGGAAAATCAACACTTCTCAACAACTTAACAAACGCAGAAGTAGACACAGGAGCATACGAATTCACAACGCTAGACGTCCACCCTGGAATGCTCAAATACAAAGGAGCGAACATTCAGATAATGGATGTACCAGGGCTGATCGGAGGAGCAGCAGATGGAAGAGGAGACGGAACCCAGGTCCTCTCAGTTGTACGAAACGCTGACCTCGTACTTTATGTGCTTGATCCTGAAGAGATGCGTGTAGATACTATCAAACAGGAGATCTATAACGCAGGAATACGAACAAATACTACGCCACCAGACGTGAAGATTGAGAAAAAGGATCGAGGTGCAATCAACATCTCTAGCACAGTTGATCTCTCTGTACAGGATGAAACAATTAAGCAGGTAATGCGAGATAATGGCTACATCAATGCAGAAGTTATTATACGTGAAGATGTAGATATTGACGGCTTTATTGACGTTATGAACAGCAATAGAGTTTACATGCCGGCAGTTACTGTGGTAAACAAGGCGGATATGCTGAGCGAACAGGAGAAGCAGGAACTTGATGCTGACATCGATTTGTTTATCTCGGCTGAAGAGGAGATCAACCTTAACGAATTACGCGAAATGATATTTGACAAGCTGGGTCTTATCCGGATCTACATGAAGGAGAAAGGCGAAGAAGCCGATAAGGATGAGCCTTTGATCCTGCGTGAAGGTGATACTGTGGAGGAGGCTCTAGACACACTTCCCGGCGATATGAGAGATCGTTTCAAGAAGGCGAAAGTGACGGGAACAAGCTCCAAGTTTCCGAATCAGAAGGTCGGAATGGAGCATCAACTCGAGGACGAAGACATACTCGAATTAAATCTAAGACATATCTAATCCGATTTCAAGACCCAAGTCATTGAGTTAAGATTCTCATATCCATTTTTCTCTACAATTATCATATCTTCTATTCTCACTCTCTTGATCTACTTTTGCCTCTTTCTATGCTCTTGATAGCTCCAAGGGCGGCACCATAATTATGCTTTCTTCATCTCTCCTCAAGTACGTGTAAGGATCTGATGCTTCGAAACCTGTTAAGTAGTACATATTAGAATTCGCGGAGGTATATTTAATCAAAAATTCGTCAAAGTCTTTTGACTGCAGAAAGTTATCTAGAAAAGATTCGCGTGGCATAAAAACCTACTATAACTAGGACTAAAAAATTCTGGTCAATTGCCTGTAAAGCCTTGAGATATATGCATATGCAATTCTAAACGATTAGAACGGTTTAAAAGGTCAACCCTTTATAAGATTACAGGACAACTTGTTCCTTGATGGCAACCGACTTCTCGGATGATACCGGTCATCAGATTCCGGTGGATTTCGAACAAGGGAGGCTACCAGGACGCATTTTCAGTTACTTCAGAAACCTGGTAAGGGGCTAGAAAAAATCTAAACCAAATTACATTGTTCGTAATACGGCCCATCACCAATCTATTTTCTTTTATTAATCTGAGAAACTGCGTATTGATGACTTATATCTATTCTATGTAGATAAATTGGTTATAGAAAAAATTGATGAGAAAAAGGTTTGTAGAATCGTTATTCTACAGGCTTGGCGTTGATAACTCCGTCTTGACCGGGTCGGGAAGTAATCTTTGCCTTTCCTTCAGAAGTCTCTATAACTGTACCTTTAGTTAGTAGGCTTCTTCGAACGAAGTTCGGATTAGCTGGATTCTCTAAAACTGACTTGATCTCTACTTCCTTGACTTCTCCATCTTCAGCCAAGTTAGCTGTCTCTGCTTTCCGGACAACACTCTTCTGGTTGCCGCCTCTAGTATCTTTAGAAACTACTTTCTTTTCGCCCAGTTCAGGTTCTGAGAACTCTGAACCTAGATCATATTTTCTGCTTTTCCTGTAACTGCGGGTTTTACCTCCGCTCTTCTTGGTCTCAGATCTTTTCTGCCAAACTGCCATAATAACTCTTATTTAACACGTGAAATCTTATAAAGCCAAAATCTTGTAGTTTGGTGAGTCGCTAGTATGTATGATGTGGTGCAGTATATTTTGATCTAAAAACCGTTTTAACCAGTCAATCTGGAAAGTGTTTAAATAACTTGTAGGTTCATTCCATTCTACAGGTGTAACTACCACAAATGGCAAATAACAGTAAAAGACCGTTCGACGTACTAGATCAGTCAAAAGGAGAAAATGTACTAATTGATTTGAAGAAATTCGGAGATGAAGAAGCAACAGTTTCAGGAGAACTACAAGCATTCGATAAACACCTGAATGTATGGCTAGAAAACGCTTCAGTAAAAACAGAAGACGGTACAACACAGTACGGGAAGCTCTTCGTACGAGGAGACAACGTACTATTCGTAAGCCCAGAGTGATTTAATCAATGGGAATGAACAAAGGTAAACGAAACAAGAAAAAGCACGGCAAATGCAGAAGATGCGGCAAAGCATCTTTCAACCTTCAGAAAGGTCAATGCGCACACTGCGGATTCGGAAAGACTGCAAAGCGCAACGACTTCGACAAAGACAAGCCTAGAAAAGACTGAAACCGGCTTAAAAACCATATTTCATGGGCTCGTAGCTCAGTCTGGCAGAGCACCGGGCTTTTAACAACACGCTAGTTAAAAGCACTGAGCCACGCACTCCGTGGCGATGACGAATCGTTTTAACTACTGGAAGAAACCCGGTAGTCGCGGGTTCAAATCCCGTCGAGCCCACTCAAAACTCCTTAAAAAATT
>JBLGBK010000007.1:0-47501 GCA_047617785.1 Colwellia polaris
AGCTCTGGGAGATGAACTACAATACGGACGAAACTCCTGCCAAAGTTGGCCCTCTTGATGGTTACGTAGACGATACTGAAGATTACCTCAGTAGACTAGGTATATTCTTTGAAGATGATGGCGAAGACCCAGATCACTTCGGCGATGCGATAGGAGAACACTGGAAAGACGTTAGAATAAAAGTAGAAGAGGAAGAACAGCCGGGAGGGACGAAAGAGCATTATATTGTAACTGAAATACGACCGCTATCCATGCAGCCATCAGTGGCTGAAGAAACAGCAGTACACGGCTTCATGATAGGAAGAATAGCCTATGCACAGGAAAACGAAGAGGAGCTCACGCCGTACGACGAAGTCCTAGAGAACAGAGAGAAAGCAATGAAACAGGGCCTATCTGCAGATCAGATGGTTTACAATAAAAACGGACAAGTAGTAAGAGCAGATACAGATACAGTTCTACGTGAAGAGATCGATAAGGCAAGAAAGGGGCTTGAAGAACTGAGTATAGACGATCCCGGATACATGGACTTGCTGGAAGAAAGAATAGAGTACGGAACACCAGCCGACCGCTCCGCAGAAATCTACAACCGGCTCTCATCAAACGGATCAACACAGGAAGAAGCATTAAAACAAGCACTGGCGATAGATGATAGCGCAGTTTGGGACTCGCAAAATCCTATGGAAACACACTACTCATCACAATGAAGGCGGAAATAATCGGTGAAGGAAAACCAGAAGTAGCCGTAGTGGGGTTGGTGCATGGTGATGAAGCATGTGGGCTCCGTGCTATACGCAGATTTAAAGAAGAAGTGAAGAATGGAAATTACAGCCTTGAAAAATCGGTGAAATTGGTTCTAGCCAATGAAAAAGCATTCAATCAGGGAAAGCGCTATGTAGACAAAGATCTCAATCGCAGTTTCCCAGGCAGTCATGAAAGCGATCAGTATGAGGAAAGGCTAGCTGCACGTCTAAGGGGCGAACTTGAAGGATTGAAAGTTCTTGATCTGCACGCCTCAGAATCTCCAAAGACTCCGTTCGCAATAATATCTGGGATGGAAAAAGGAGGGATTGAGGTAGCAGAAACCACTTGTATGGAAAATCTTGTAGAGATATCATTTGTGAAAGGGAGCTTGATAGATGATCTTGATGCTGCAGTAGTCGAATGTGGTTTCCATAACGAACAGGAATCGGCAGAAGTAGCATACAACGTTACAGTCAACTTCCTTGCAGCACATGATGTGATAGAACAAAAACATGATACAGTACAGCCCGAAATCTATAAGGTGACGGGTAAAGAGGAGGGAGAAAAATTTGAGTTCGTTGCAGAGAACTTTGCGCCTGTAGAAAAAGGTGAAATATATGCAAAGAAATCAGGTGAAGAGAGAAAAGCTGAAGAAAAATTCTGGCCGATACTCATGTCAACAAATGGCTACAATGAGATGATAGGTTTCAGAGGTCAGAAAGTAGAAAAAGAATTATAACAGTCAGTCTCTAGAATTAGGATATGTCAACAGCCGGTGGACGCGTTTGGCAGCACGTTTTCTACTAGCCCCGGCTTTACAATTTCTAATTTAGTTCGAAAGTACAGTTCTATATCAGCAATAAAGAATGTTTCGTGGCATAAAAATCTCTTGTTTTTAATTACAGAACTTCTATATCGCTAAAAACGTTTTTGGAGACTTAAATATATCTTAGAATCCGTATAGAAGATGTTAAGGTTTTTTAAACTTTTATCTCGTGTGTAAAGTTACGTGATAAAAATGCAAAGTAATGCAGAAACGTTTAATGCAGAAGCTCAGCAGAAGGGTGGATGTTTTTGGAAACATATACGCAAAACCTATAGATAATTCTACGGCTCTTTCCCCGCAGTATCAGGGTGCCAAAGAGTTTTCTCTTTATCATGAAGGTCTCGACAAGGAGGTAGGAACTGTGGAAGTTGCGCCTTACGATGCAATGCTAGGCGAAGAGTTCATAGAGCTCGAACTTGATGAGGAGATGCTTGAGGAGGATGAATCTGAGGTCTATCTCTCGATGGAGCACGCTGAAGAGGCGATAAACGAATTCTACCGCGAGAATTTTCCTTCGATGGAAAATGCTCGGGCCTCGAACCTAGGTCTTGTGGAAAAAGCCGAACAGATACTGGAAGGAAACCGTCAGAAACAAAGTTCTGGGATGTATGAATTCTAGGTGAAAGAATAATGGAACAGAACTCAGAGTTCGGCGGAAAGTTCGTACCAGAACTCCTCGTACCGGTTCTCCAAGAACTGGAACAGGAGTTCGAAAAAGCAAAGAACAGTGAAGAATTCGAACGAGAGTTCGAAAAACACCTCAAAGAGTTTGCAGGAAGACCTACTTCAGTCTACTATGCAGAGAATCTCTCCGAACGTTACGGGGCAGAGATCTACCTCAAACGAGAGGATTTACTTCACGGAGGAGCGCACAAGATTAACAATACTCTTGGTCAGGCCTTGCTCGCGAAGAAGATGGGTAAGGAGCGATTAATCGCAGAGACAGGAGCAGGACAGCACGGTATCGCAACTGCAATGGCTGGTGCATACTTTGGCATGGATGTAGAAATATACATGGGGAGAAAGGATGTCGAACGCCAGAAGATGAATGCTCTTAGGATTGAGAAATGTGGTGCAGAGGTCAAACCGGTTGATCAGGGAGGAAAAACTCTCAAGGACGCGGTCAACGCAGCGATACAGGATTATGTCGCAAATTCGGAAGATACACATTACCTGATTGGAAGCGTCGTAGGCCCTGAACCGTTCCCAGAGATCGTACGTTACTTCCAGCAGGTGATTGGTGAAGAAGCACGGGAACAGTTCCTAGAAAAAGAAGGAGAACTGCCAGACGCACTTGTTGCATGTGTTGGAGGGGGAAGCAACGCGATAGGTCTCTTCCATGAATTTATTGAAGATGAAGAGGTCGCGATGTACGGAGCAGAGGCCGGAGGTAACGAAGAAGGTAACGCGGCCAGTATCTCTCAGGGAGAAGTTGGGATATTTCAGGGTTTCAAATCTTACTTCCTGCAGGATGATAACGGCAACATAGAAGAAGCAGAATCTGTCTCTGCAGGCCTAGACTACCCGGGTGTAGGTCCTCAGCACTCAGAACTCGACAAGATGAAACGTGCCAACTACTTCGCTGTCAACGACAACGCAGCCATGCAGGCCTTTACAGATCTCTCCGAGACAGAAGGTATCGTGCCGGCGTTGGAATCTGCTCATGCAGTAGCTCTCGCAAAAGAGCTCGCTGAAGACCATGATAAGATACTGGTGAATCTCTCAGGACGTGGAGACAAGGATATGCATACTGTAGCGGAGGTGGAAGGTCTTGAATTCGATTAAAGAAGTATTTGAAAACGGAAAGGCCTTCATGCCTTTCACAGTCGGAGGATACCCTGATAAGGAGATCTCGAAGCAGATAGTACAGACCTTGATCGACAGTGGAGCAGATATCGTCGAGCTAGGAGTTCCTTTCAGCGATCCGATGGCTGATGGCCCAACCATCACAGAAGCGGATATGGAGGCTCTGGAGCACGATGTAGGTGCAGATGATGTGCTTGAAGTCGCCTCAGAGTTCCCTGATACGCCGATAGTATTGATGGCGTATGCAAATACGGTTAGAAGGTATGGCTATGAGGCGTTCTTTGATGCACTTGAGGACGCTGGTGTAAACGGGTTGATTATTCCGGATATGCCTCCTGGCGAGTATAGAGATGAAATTGGAGAGATCGACACTAAAGTGAAGAAAATCTTTTTGGTAGCTCAAAATACGCCTGAGGATCGTCTTCAGGAGATTGGTGAGATGACAGAAGGATTTGCCTATCTTGTCTCTGTAAAAGGTACGACTGGAGCTAGAGATAGCTTTGAAAGACAGGCTGAAGAACTGATAGAGAAGACTTCAAGTCTTGAAGTGCCTAGAGCAATAGGTTTCGGCATATCCAGCAGAGATCATGTTGAAGCATCCATTAATACGGGTGCAGACGGCGTGATTGTTGGAAGCGCACTGATTGACGCTTATGAAGAGGGAGGTCTAGAAGAGATGAAAGATCTCGCCGAGGAGCTGGAGGGAGGGGTGGAGAGATGACACCCGCTTCCTATTTCAAAATCATTCCCAAAGAATCGCTTAGAGGACGATAAAAATGCCAGATATTGACCCTTGGGGCGACGTAGAAGCTGGAAAATACAAAGAAAAAATGGATAAGTTCGGAATCGAACCGATTGAAGATGTAGAAGACAGACTTCCTGATCACAGGTTCATCCGAAGAGGGATAGTATTTGGTCATAGAGGTCTTGACGACTTTCTGGATGCGCGACAGGAAGGCGATGAGTTCGCGATGATGACGGGTATAATGCCGTCAGGAGTATTCCACTTTGGTCACAAATGTGTCGTCGACCAGATCAAAATTTACCAAGAAATGGGGGCGCAGGTAACAATCGCCGCAGCAGACATCGAGGCCTATAACACGCGCGATATGAGCCTGGAAGAAGCCCGGAAACTTGTAATAGAAGAATACCTCAAAAACTACGTAGCGCTTGGTATCGATCTGGAAGAGGTTGATTTCTACTTTCAGTCCAAGGCGGGCAACAATCATCTCGCACGTGCAGCGACTTTCGGCCGTTACCTGACGCAGAACGAGATGGAAGCAACATACGGAAGTGCAAATCCTGGGAAAATGTCGGCAGCACAGATACAGTACGCAGATATTCTTAGGCCTCAGTTCCCGGAGAACGGCGGCCCTAAACCAACTGTTGTGCCTGTAGGAGTCGATCAAGATCCTCATATCCGGTTAACTAGGGAAGTGGCCCGGAAGTACAGAGATCAGGAGTTCCAGAAGCCTGCGTCAACTTACAACAAGTTTATGAGAGGTCTTCAAGGCGGGAAGATGAGCTCTTCCAAACCGAAGAGTTACATCGCATTAACTGATAGTATAGAAGATGCGAAGAAGAAGATTGATCAGGCAAAAACTGGTGGAAAAGACTCCTTAGAGGAGCATAGGGAAAAAGGTGCGGATGTAGAGGAAGATATGGTATTTGAGCTTCTAGCTTTCCACTTAATAAAAGACGATGATGAGCTTCAGAGGATCCGTGAAGAGTATGAATCTGGAGAGATGCTTTCCGGTGAACTGAAGCAGATTGCGAAGGATAAGCTGGAGGAGTTCATGGAAGAGCATCAGAGGAAACGTGAAGAGGCATCTGAAGAGGTCGAGCAATATATTGAGAAAAACTTTGAATTCGACATTAATCCTTGATCGAGGATGAACTGTTAAAGGCGTCTAATTCTATTTTTTCTTTATGTTGTCGGAGTTTATCTTAAGAGAGGAGAACCTTGGTCGCTATGACTTGCTTTTTCTTACCGGTCTCCTATCTGCATTAGGCGGCTTCGTTGTGGCTATTCTTGTTCAATTTCAGGTTTCTATCTCTACAGTGGTTTTTGCCGCTCTACCTCTAGTATATCCTCTCATGTCAAAGTTCCTAAATGATGAAGATGATGGTAGACCGCACCGTTCTGAGATAGCTAGCTATTTTTCGTTGTTCGCAGGTCAAGCTTCTGCATTTTTGATACTTGGTATGTTGGCGCGGGAAAAATTTACCGCGCAGCTAAGTGCTATTGGAGCCACTGGTAGCTTTGTTAATATGGACTCGCTTTTCATCCAGATATTGTCCAACAATATGACTGTGTTCGCTGTAATATTCTTTGCCTCGGTATTTATTGGTTCTGCAGGCGCCTTTATACTTACATGGAATGCCTCGGTTCTTGGGGTTTTCTTCTCTCGGCTGCTTTCTTTTAGAGGCACTTCTGATTATGTAAGTCCTATACTGTACGTTCCTCACGCTACCTTGGAGATATCTGGATTTATCTTAGCGGGCGTAACCGGTTCTTTGGTTTCGGCAGCGCTTTATAGAAAACATTTTGACTATGATACGTGGCAAGATTATGGGCTTCTTACAGGTCTTGGTATTTCTTTGGTGATTACAGGCGCGTTCCTAGAGACAGGGATACTATATGGTTTCCTTGCTGGTCTTTTGTCGGTAATGGCCTTTGCGTACAAGCTTTACACGCTTGGCGATCTCTAGAAAGCAGTCTGGTTTGGATAGGTCATTATGCCGTTATTCGTAATACGTAACGGGTGTATGTCTGAGGAGTGGTCTGTACGACGCATTTTGAAAACTTCAATTGTACGGGTGCGTGAAGACTCAACTCTCTCGTATCCTAGCATGATTACGCCATCAACGATAAACTCGATAATCTGGTAACGGCTGACTTGCTGAGATTGCTCGCTGTAAGGTACCTCGGATAGAAGGCAGGCGGTAACATCGTGATCTCGTAGGAAGTCTGCTAATTCATTTACGTACTCTCTACGTACGGGGGAGGAATCAAATACCATAGCAAACTTTGTAATGGAGTCTAGTACTAGTCGGTCTGCGTCAACTTCTTCTACTTTGCGTTTTAGTTTCTCAAGGAATCTTTGTGGTTCGAAAACTTCGCCTCCAGATCCTGACTTCATTAGATTGTTTACTTCTTCGAAATGTACTTTGTCCTTGATTTCGTCGTCGTCGAAATCCATTCCGAAGTGCTTACTAGTTTCCTTAATGTTATCTACGGGTTCAGATATTGAGAAATATACACCGGTTTCGTCGTGGTTTTTTGCACCTTTGTAGAGGTATTCGGTGGTTAGCGTTGTTTTACCGCTTCCGGAGGTACCGCTGACTAGTACAATATGTCCGCTAGGTATGCCTCCTTTCAGAAGTTGGTCTAATCCTTGTACGCCGGTAACTGTCCTCTCTACTTCAGGCATGCTTTAGTAATTGACAACTTTGGTTATTAAAACTAGCTCGTTTTGGTTCTTGAAAGAATATTATAAACAGCTGTCTAAAAACAATATGTAGAGGGATATGTTCTCTCTAAAAATGGAGGTATATTAATTAATGCCAGATAGACTAAGCACAGGAATAGATAACCTAGACGACATGCTGGAAGGAGGAATACCGGCAAACTCAACAGTAATCATAATGGGAGACAAAGGAACGGGTAAAGGGCCTTTAGTCAACAAACTGATGCAGCAAGGATTAAATGAAGATCAAGAAGGACTTTACCTCACGCTGGATGGGTCTCCTGACGATGTAGTGGAGGATGCTGACTACTATGGGTGGGATTTCTCAGAATACAAAGATGATCAACTTGTATTCATAGATGGATACTCCTGGCAGGCAGGAGGTTCAGACTCAATGTACGCTCTTGACGGTTTATCTGACATGAACCAGATGAATATGACCTTTACTGACGCAATGAACGCTTTAGGAGATGAAAGAAAACGTGTAGTGGTCAACTCGGCATCAACGCTACTTCTATACACTGACTCACAGTCTACAGTAAAGCTACTCCAGGTTATAGGAGCAAAAAGCTCGGCATCAGGAGGCGCGCTCTTCATAACAATAGAAGAAAGCACCCACGATGAACAGACACTATCAACAATTAACCACGTTGCGGATGGAGTTATCAAGCTGAAAATGGATGGAGATGACAAGAAAATCTCTGTCTCAAGAATGGATAAAACAGATCACACGCGTGACTGGAAGACAATGACTGTTGACAAGGACGCAGGAGAGATAGATATAGAGGAATAAACTCTTCTCTCACCAATCTCTTATTTTGGCGCTTAACACCTAGATAAACCCGCTTATGCCTCTTAACTCCTTCTAACCTAGTTTTATAAACAAGTAAAACATACTCATTGATATGTCCAAGATTGAACTTCCTCTAGATCGACTGAACGAGGCATTGGATGGAGGAGTAGAAGACGGATCAAACGTCCTATTCCTCGCCGACCTTGCAGTAGACAAGTCAAAATTCGCATCGGCGCTAGTAAACTATAGAATGGAGCAAGAAGACAATGTAATATACTTCATCAATAATAAGATGCCGCAATACGTAAAGGAAAGAGTGGATAATCCGGAAAGCGAAAACTTTGCAGTAATAGATGGGTTTTCGTCTACTCTGGGGAAAGAGTCTAATGAACGCTTCCAAATCGATACTAATCTGAAAGCAGATAGAAAGGATTATATTGAAGAATCAAAGGATGTCGCAATTGATGCAATGGAAGAAATGGAAAGTTGGGGATCGACTTTTATCTTGGACTCTCTAGACGCCTTTGTTGGCCAATGGGATGAAATGCAGGATTTCGCAGAATCTCTTAGACCAGTAGCCGGGAGAACAAGCACTGTAAATTATTTCTTACTTCCAAACCTTGGCTTTGAAGACGAAGGTGACGAACTAGAAGAATTAGAAGAAATATTTGACTATGTAATACATCTAAAAGGCATAGAAAGATCTGGTATCATCCTCAAGTTTATCGAGATCAGAAAGCCAGACGTGGAAACACGAGTACCTTTCGACATAACTCCAAGAGGCCTCGTAATGTATGTTCCAAAACTCTTAGTTACAGGACCTTACGATGCTGGAAAGTCGACAACTGTTCAGAGTATGTCAGAGGAATCAGTATCCGTCGACCGTTTAGGAACCACGGTTGCACTGGACCACGGACAGGTTGAGAAGAAAGGATTGAAGGCAGAACTGTTCGGAACCCCGGGTCAGAAACGTTTCGACTGGGCGCTGGATTTCCTAGGACAGTCAATGTTTGGATGCTTTATTGTAGTTGACTCCCGTGATCCGAACTATGATAGAGTAGAGGAACTGAAGCAGGATCTCACAGCAGAAGAACTACCCTTTATCATACTAGCTAACTTCCAAAACAAGGATGATGCTCTCAGCCCAGAAGAGATTGAAGAAGAAACAGGAATTGAGACACTGGGAGTAGATGCTAAGAACGGTGAGAATCTAGATCAATCTCTAGAAAGGCTTATGGACAAAATCATGGATCAACACTCCTGGTACTACGCATAAAAGCTAGAAAAACCAGGAAAATTTAAAAATACTTAGAGATTAATGGTTTAACAAAGATGGCAAGTAAAGAGAAAAAACTCCAAGAACCCTTAGATGACTTAGACGATGTTCAAAGTGTTAAAGGTGCTGCAGTTGTCCGGCGAGACGGATTATTAATCGCTTCTAACCTGAGTTCTGATATTAATGATGATCAGGTTGGTGCTATGACGGCATCTACAGTAGGGTCTGGAGAGACGGCAAGTGAATCACTGGAAATGGGAGATGTAGAAGCAGTAACAATCGAAGCAAAAAACGGAAAACTAGTCGCTACAGGAGCAGGAGACGAAGGAATCCTAGCAATACTAACAGACGACGACGTCAACATGGGACTAGTAAAAGTCGAAATGGAAAAAGCAACAGACAAAATCAAAAGAGTACTTTGATTTTTCTTCACATTCTTCTAACCTTTCCTTAGTCCACTTTCCCAGTTTTACGCCTTCAGAGTTCTATATGTTTAAAAATTTCTATCTACAAACGGTGTTTTTGTGAAACTTACATCTCAAGCCCGTGAAATCTACAAGGAGCTATACCAAAAAGACCAGTTAACAGTTGAGCAACTTGAGAGACAGGGATTCGACCAGAGCATGGTCAACCGTGCAGCAATAGAACTTGAAGAAAAAGGACTTGTAGAAATCCAGGAAGATGAGGAAATAGAGAGAAAACTAACAGAGAAAGGAGAACAGGTAATAGAAAAAGGAGCGCCGGAACACAGACTTCTGAAGAATCTGGAACAAGGACCTTCCGAAATATCGGATCTAGATGTAGATAATCTTGATGTAGCTCTAGGAAAAGCACGGGAAAAAGGATGGGTTGACATAAGTGCTGGAAAAGCCTCAATAACTGATGAAGGCCATAAAAATCTGGAAAGAGATAGCCTTCAATCGCGGCTTGAAACCGGCAACTATACAGACGAACACGAAGACCGAAGTCTTATTGAAACAATAGAAAACACGGTAAGAACACTGCAACTAGCAGAAAAGGCAGAAGTTGAGCCTGAGGACATAAAAGTCGACTTCAACGTTGAAGCAAAAGTCAAAACTCCTCGGACAGGTAAAAAACACTTTTACAAGGAAATAATATCAGAAGCCCGAAAGAACTGGATCGAAATGGGATTCCAGGAAATGCAGGGAGAATACGTAGTATCAAGCCTTCTCAACTTCGACGCATTATACACTCCGCAGGATCACCCAGCTAGAGAACTACATGACACCTTCTTCCTATCACAGCCAGAAGCATCAGATCTCTCCAATATCAATGAAATAGCGCAAAGAATCAAAGAAACGCATGAAGACGGTTGGACAACCGGGAGTAAAGGATGGGGATATGACTGGAGCGAGGAAGAAGCTGCTCGAAACGTAATCAGGACACATACAACAGCAGTATCAGCAAAAAAACTGGCAGAACTTGAGAAAGACGATTTACCTGTCAAATACTTCACGGTAGCACGAAACTTTAGAAACGAGACTATCGATCGTTTCCATCTACCCGAGTTCTTCCAGACAGACGGAATTGTAGTAGGAGAAGACCTCAGCTTCTCACACCTCAAAGCATACATCAGCGAATTCTTCCACAAAATGGGGTACGAAGAATTCCGTCTAATACCTTCATACTACCCATATACTGAGATGAGCGTAGAAGTACAGGTATACGATGAGGAAGAAGACGAATGGCTCGGACTTGGAGGAGCAGGAATGTTCCGGCCAGAAGTAGTAAAACCATTACTAGGATTCGAAGCACGTGTCCTCGCGTGGGGACTAGGAGTCGGAAGAATAGCAGCCAAAGCCGCAGGAATCGAAGACATCAGAGAGCTCTACAGAAATGACATAGGACTTCTAGAAAAGACACCAAAATGGAGGTCTGAATAACAATGCCAACACTAAAGATCAATAAAGAAGAATTCGAAGACCTTTTAGGAGAAGAAATCAGCGAAGAACAGCTACACGAAGAAGCCTCATACCTAGGCGCACATTGGAATCATGAAGACGGCAAGAAATGGGAAGTAGAAACATATCCGAACCGACCAGACCTCCTAAGCGTTGAAGGGCTGGCAAGAGCGTACAAAGGATTCTTTGATGTCGAAACAGGTCTTAGGGATTATAGGACAAGACAAGGAATCACCGAAGTTAATGTAGATGAGTCCGTAGAACAGGTACGACCTTACATTGGCGGTGCAGTAATCAGAGATGTCGAACTAACGCCGCGCATAATCAACGGTCTTATCCAGCTCCAGGAAAAGCTTCACCAAACTGTTGGTCGTAGAAGAGATAAGATCGCGATCGGTCTCCACGACCTTGACTCGGTTGAACCTCCTTTCACTTACAAAGCAGTTGAACCAGAACAAGTCAGTTTCACTCCGCTTGAATATGGAGAAGAGATACATCTAGAAGAGATACTGAATGAACACGATAAAGGACAGGAATACGCCTGGATACTAGAAGATGAGGAAAAATTCCCGATCATCTCTGACAGTGATGGCAAGATTCTTAGCTTCCCGCCAATTATCAACAACCAACTGACGGAAGTTACTTCCGAAACAACTGATATTTTCATCGACGTAACAGGAAAGCACAAGGAAACAGTTCTTAAGGTGGTTAACATCTTGGTTACTGCTCTTGCAGAACGAGATGGTAAAATTGAGACTGTAAGGATTGATAATGACCATATGCCTCTACTTGAACCAGAAGAGGTAGAGCTAGATGTAGAATATTTCCGATCCGTATCAGGTCTTGAACTGGAGAAAGAAGAAATAGTTGACCGGCTGGAACAGATGCGTTTCAAAGCCAAGAAAAAGAAAGACAAAATCAAAGTTGGAGTACCGTCCTACCGGACAGATGTAATGCACCAGTACGATATAATAGAAGATATCGTCATAGCACACCGCTACAACAATATTGAACCGGAAATGCCTGAACTGGATACGCCAGCAAATGAAAAACAGATAGAAGAGCATACAGAGGAACTAAGAGATATCCTACAAGGAACGGGAGCTCTTGAAAGCCATACTTTTACTCTTTCCAGTAAGGAAAAACTCTTTGACAGAATGAATAGGAAAGCTGAAGATGAAGTAGTTGAGATGAGCAACGCACTCACAGAAGACTACACAGTTGTCAGAAACCAGATGCTTCCCACAATGATGGAGGTGCTACAGAATAACAGACAGCACAGCTATCCACAGCGCTTCTACGAAATTGAAGATGTGGCGCTACCGCGTGAAAACGATGCAGAAAACAGGAGAAAACTCGCATACGCTATCTCAGGTCCAGAAACCGACTTCACCGATATTAAACAAGTGCTTCAGGTTATTGAACGAGATACCGGATTCGACCTGGAAGTTGAAGAAGCCGAGAAACGCTTCTACAGAGAAGACCGTGCTGCAAAGATAATCTACAAAGGAGAAACTGTCGGACACATCGGCGAGCTTGGTGAGGAAGTGCTTGCGAACTGGGAGCTTGAACAAAGAACAGCAGCGCTCGAGCTTGATGTAGAAAAACTATATCAGAACTGATGGTTCCAAGGTAATGATGAACCCTGCGGGAACGTGCAGATCCGCAAATGGTTCTGCAATATATTAAGTGCTGAACCTTGGAAAATCGGTTAAAATAAATTAAGAAGAAAGGAAGATGTTTTTCCCCCCCTTCAATCTTTTTACTTAACTTCGCTTTCTGTGGGGATAATGATCCATGCCAGGAGGTAGACAAGTAGCCCTGAACCAGCACCAAGCACTAGAAGTGCTGCTACAAGACGGACAAGCGAAGGATCAACATCGTATTTCTCAGCTAAACCTCCACATACACCTCCCAGAATTCTATCGGATTCGGAGCGGTAAAGACGTGTCATAATTTATCTCACCTGTTCTTCGTCTGTGTGTGCGTAATCGTGAAGTTCGTTGTCTTCAAACCAGATTTCAATCTCTCTTTGGGCTTCCTCTGGCTCTGATGCATGAATCAGATTCTTATACTTGGTATCATTTTCATCCGCGTGCTCCATAGACATGTGTCCGTACTGGCCTCGAATGGTTGATGGATGTGCGTCTCGGGCGCTTGTATCGCCTACAATCTTCCGAACGTTTTCAGCAGCATGAACTCCTTCCAAGACCATTGCAACGACAGGTCCCTGCTTCATATAATCAGCAAGATCGTCGTAGAATGGTTTGTCAACATGCTCTTCGTAGTGTTTTTCCAGAAGCTGATCAGTTGCCTGAACCATCTTCATACCCATGATTTTGAATCCCGCATCTTCAAACCGGGATGTGATTTTTCCGACAAGCCCTCTCTTAACTGCGTCAGGCTTAATCGCTACAAAAGTTCGTTCTACATAGCTCATAGTATTTTCGTACCTCTTAACTAATCAGAAGTTCTTGAAAACTTTTAAAACTGGATTATTTACTCTCCTAGACTGTAACGAAAAGTATCCTCGCAAGGTAGAAGCTGAATATTCTCATTCTCCAGCCATTCTTCAGCAGTCTTATTATCGTACTCTGCTTCAGAAGTCCAATCCATGCCTGTCATATCCTTGTTGTTCCTACATACTCCGTAAGCGTCAAGCATCAACTCGGACTCAACAAGTCGGTAGTAATTCTCACTTCCTTCTTCAGGATTGGTATAATTTGCGTAGTTATGAGTAGTGTGGGTTACTTGTTCAATCCCGATACAGAAGCCTGCTTCTACACCTATGCACTCTGTTTCAAGCTCTACAAAACCAACTTTAGACTGATCCTCAGACGTCTGCACATTGTTTACTGCAACTACTGAGGCAGCAAGTACAAGAGTAACGCCGAGGAAGAAAACGTCCTTCTGAAGTCCTTCAAGATTTCGGGGATTGAACATAATGCACAAGTATGCGGCGAATCTTCAAAAAAGAACTCCCTGATCTTTCATCTTTCAAGGTCAGTTATTTTATCAATCTCACTTCTCTAAAACAGGTATACAGATGCAGCTAGGAACAGTAGAGGGAAAGGTAAACACCTCAAGTTTTGAATTTAGAGCGGTTGAAGAAGTCAAAAAATTCGATTTTGTATCTATCAAGAGCAACAATCAATGGATACTGTGTCAGGTTGATGAAGTAACCAAGCATCCGGACGGGGAAACTATAGCCAACGCTAATATTATAGGATATAGGGAAAAAGGACTTACTAAAGCACCCCGAACAGTAATCGAACCAGACTCAATAGTATATCAGGCAGATCAAGAACTTATTTCTGATACGCTCGGTCTCGATGATGAAGGGCTGCAGATAGGATCACTGGAAACAAATCCAGAGATCGATATTCATGTTAATGCGGAGGACTTCTACAAGCATTTTGCCGTCCTAGCACAGACAGGAGCAGGAAAAAGCTACCTTACAGGAGTAATAATTGAAGAACTGCTGGAAAACGACTTCCCTGTGCTTATAGTTGATCCACACGGAGAATACCACTCTCTAGGAAGCGCTAATCCGGATAGCGACAATCCAGATAGCTACCCGGTTACAGAATACTCTCCGAATACTGATATCAACAATGAAGCTATGCCGCTAAGATTTTCCTCGCTCAACATGGACAAAAAGGAACTTACAACACTCATACCTGATTCTCTGACTAACTCTCAGATGGGAGTTCTTTACAACGCACTTAAACGTTTGAAGGAGAAGGACGACGGCGACTACAGTCTTATCGATATAGAAGATGCGGTTACGCAGGAAGATTCAACTGCAAAGTGGAATCTTCTGAACTATCTAGAACAACTGGAGGAGACCAATCTTTTCAGCAAAGACCCAATCGACTTGGAGAACTTGGTTGAACCCGGGGAGGCATCGATAATCAACCTGAAAGCAGTGGAGCCGGATGCATCTGAGATGACAGTATACATGCTTGCGCAGAAGCTGTTTAATATGAGGAAGGAAAACAAAATCCCGCCGTTCATAATGATACTAGAAGAGGCACACAATTATGTGCCTGAGAAAGGCTTTGGTCAGGCACTCTCCAATCCGATAATGCGAAAAATCGCATCGGAAGGAAGAAAGTTCGGAGTTGGTATTGGCGTTATCAGCCAAAGACCGGCACGTATCGATAAAAACGTGCTATCTCAAGCAAATACTCAGTTTATACTTCGTGTAACCAATCCAAACGATTTGAAAGCAATATCTAAGAGCTTTGAAGGTATTACCTCCGAGATTGAAGATATGATTACATCGCTTCCGCCAGGTGTTGCTTTTTCACTGGGTAACGAATATCCGGTTATGACGGATGTGCGTACACGTAAGTCGCTTCACGGCGGAGAGACTCAGACTAATGAATCCTACGTCCCTCAGGAAACTATTGAGATATTTAAGCCGAATGAGGATATTCAGAAAGTTCGTAGCAATACAGGGAAAGATTATGATGAGGCTTATTATCCGATTTACTGGGTAGAGGATGATGAAGGGATTAAGCTTGTAGACGGTGTGAATGGAAAGGTTAAAGCCGAAAGAGATAAGCTTTCGGGCAAGCATGAGATGGTTTTCCAGCATCTGAAGGAGGATAGGTCAAAACAGGAAATCATGGAGGAGATGGATGTTGGTATATCTCGTATTGCATCGATAATTGAAGAACTTCAGAGTAGAGGGTTTTTAGACTCCGATAAGAATGCTGAGGAGAGCATAATAGATCATGAGAAAGAAGAAAAGCAAGTTGAAGAAGAAGCGCTTATTGATATAGAGGTTGATGAGCGTGATATTGAAGGCGCAGAAAATGCAGATGTGAAGCTAGTCAGGTATCCTTACTTCTCGAAGGGTGACGAAGTTTACGATCCTATACTTGAGAAGCACCTGTAGCGGATTACTGAACTAGGCGTTACCGCCCCTGTTTTAAGAATTTACTTATACATCATTATTACACGCGTAAGGCAAGGGTTCGTGGTCTAGTTGGTTATGACGTCGCCCTTACAAGGCGAAGATCCCCAGTTCGAATCTGGGCGAACCCACTGCTATTGATTTAACGATTCGCCTCGTAACTTGTAAGGTATCCCTTCCGATTTAGCCTGCCTGAACTCAATACCGTTGTCACCGACAAGTACTTAAAATTCTGGTAGGTTATTTACTGATTGTAGACTATAGTCTATTGGGCACAGGGATTAAAACATCAGATAACACAAGAATGATTATGACTGCCTACAAACAAGCAATACTCCTGAGAAAGGATTTGAATATGTCAAAAGGTAAAATGGTTGCACAAGGCAGTCACGCGTCTCTTGGAGCCTATCAAAAAGCAGATAGCGACGCTGTAGCCGAATGGAAACAGCAAGGTCAGAAGAAAATAATACTAGAAGCGACTGAGTCGGAACTTCAGGAAAAACTGGAGAAAGCCGAGCAGATGAATGTAACATACTTCAGAGTCAAGGATGCAGGCCATACGGAAGTCGAACCGGGGACAGTAACCGCATTAGGATTAGGTCCTGTAGAGGAACAACGATTAGATCGAATTACAAGCGATCTACCGCTACTAAAATAAACGAGTTAACAACGAGGTTTAATGTCACATGGAAGAAGAAACGGAAACAATTGAAATGAAGAAAATGGATTGGGAGTACTATACGGATACTATAGGGATAAAGGGAAGTATAAAAGAGCAAGTAAACGATTTTGTAGTTAGAGAGCTCGCTAGACATGAAACAAGCGAAGAAGGAGAACATCTGATTATCAAGCTCCATAAGCAGAACATGACAACAATGGAAGCTGTATCTAAGCTTTCCAACATGCTTCATATTTCTAAAGACCGTATAGGATATGCAGGAAATAAGGATAAGCGAGCGGTAACCGAACAGTACATTTCTGTCCAAGGAATAGATGCAGAAGACATCAACCAGATCTTTACAGATGAATTTGAGCTTGAAGTAATCGGTAAAAACGGCTATATCGGACTGGGCAACTTGATGGCTAACCGGTTCGAAATCAAGATCAGGAATCTCAACCTGCAGATCGAGGATATCCGAGATCGAACACTGAAAACAGCAGACAAACTGGGCTCAAAGTTTCCTAACTATTTCGGCGAGCAGCGTTTTGGAAGCCCACGACCTATAACACATCAAGTTGGTCGTCATATTCTACGAGGCAATTTTGAAGAGGCAGTATGGACCTATATAGCAAAGCCCTACGATGCAGAATACAAGAGCATACGTAAAGTAAGAGATGAACTATGGGAGACTAGAGATCCAGAAGATAAAGCCGAAAAATTCCCGGAAACATATAGATACGAAAAGACACTCCTCTACCATCTTAACAAGAATCCGGAGGACTACAAAGGTGCTCTCAAGAGACTTCCAGAGGACCTTCAGATGCTTTTCATCCACGCATACCAGTCATGGGTCTTCAACCGCGCGCTATCCCAATTAATCGAAGACGAATGGCATGAACCAGAATATGAGATTCCTCTAGTAGGATACAAGACTGATCTGAAAGACAATAAACCGGAACAGATTATCCAAGAAATACTTGAAGAAGAAGGTGTATCACAGGAAGACTTCCGACTTCAAGAATTCCCTGAGCTGAGAAGCGAAGGAAGCTACCGCCGAGCATTCGCAGACTACAGAAACTTCGAAATTATGGATATCGGCGACGACGACCTGAATATGACCAAAAACGCCATGACTGTTAGATTTGACCTTCCAAAGGGTTGTTATGCAACTGTGTTCTTGAGAGAAATTATGAAGAACAAGTAAAACAAAAAGGCTTCTGTCCTATATTATTTTTCTATGCTGACGGCAATAGTCTGGGTGCTCTACGCAGCAGTACTCTTCATATCATTCTTCTTGTTAATTGTATTGCTAGAGCATGGAGGCATCAAAAAACCGGTTGAATGGCTCGATGAGTGGCCTAAACTTACACTAATCATCCCGGCCTACAACGAAGAAGAAACAATACAGATGACTATTGAATCGATTCTGGCCGCAGACTATCCCTCAGACAAACTTAACATAATCGTAGTAAACGATGGAAGCCAGGACGAGACAGCCGAAAAAGTAGAGCCCTACACTGATCGGGTGGACCTCATCAATCAAGAGAACCAGGGTAAAGGCGCAGCACTCAATACAGGACTAGACAAGGTAGAAACAGAACTATTCGGCTGCGTAGACGCTGATTCGCGTTTAAAGGATGATTCTCTGAAGAACATTGTCTCAGAACTTGAGGAGGGTTCAGGGGGCATAGCTTCTGCAATGAAAGTATATCAGCCTCAGAACATGCTACAGAAGCTTCAATGGGTTGAATATCTGATGGGAATCTTCCTTAGAAACATTATGTCCTTTATAGATTCTATCCATGTTACACCGGGGCCTCTAAGTATCTATAGAACAGAACCGGTCAAGGAATTAGGAGGTTTTGATGAAGATTCTATTGTAGAAGATCAGGAGATATGCTTTAAATTACAGAATAATGGGTGGGATATTTCACATTCGCGTAGAGGAGAAGTTTTCACGGTTGCTCCTGAAACAGTTAGAGAATTCTACGATCAACGATATCGCTGGTACAAGGGAGCTCTTCAGAATATAGTCAAATACAAGCACATGATATTCAATAGAGAGTACGGGGATTTCGGTATGTTCAGCATACCAACTAAAATTGCACAATCTATTCTCTCTGTAACAGCCTTGTTTATCATTTCATATTACATACTTGACCCTGTTTACAACCTATTTTTGAGCGTTAATAGAATAGGTATAGAAGCTTATTTAACTGCTTTAGAAATGCTAAGTGTTTCAGAGGTCATTACAACGCTATACTGGATTTTAGTGAGTATAGATGTGGTATCAATCACTTTACTTGGGTCTTTGGTCTTTTTGACCTTTATTCTGTATTTCATGACTATTCAGCACACTGAAGAGGACATGTTTGCGCAAGGGTTGCTTCCTATGCTCATCTACATTTTTTGGTATTTCCTGTTTGTCGGCGCAATTTGGCTTATAGTCTATATAGACTCTATTAAAGACCACCTTACAAAAGGTGAAACAGAATGGCATTGGTAGAGAATATTCGAGATAGGGTAACTAAACAGAAAGAAGCCTTCTTAATAATAGGTATTTTTGCTTTAATACAGCTTGTTATCTATTCTGCTGTTTGGAATAAGCCAATGGGGTGGGATTCGTCGATATATGTTGCAATGGGCAAGCACCTATTTAGTATGGGCGAGGTAGGCTTATGGGAGGTTTTCAGACCTCCGCTTATACCGGCAGTTGTGGGCGTCATATGGAAGACAAGTCTACCAGTAATACCTTTCTCACGTCTTATGCACCTGACTTTAACATTAGCAGGTACAACTGTGGCATACAAGCAACTTAAACAGATATTTGATTACAGAACTGCTGTTTACGCAGTTTCAGTGATGCTTGCAACTTCTGTATTTATTGAAAACACTACTAACTTGTTAACAGGCATAATATCTGCATTAATGGTTCTAATATCTCTTAACATGTACTTACAGGATAAGTATATATTCTCTGGATTTCTTTCAGGACTTGCGTTTTTGACAAGATTTCCTGCTATACTTATGTCGCCTGCTATAGCAATTTATGAAACAGCTGAAAATTATGGGGCTCCAAGAGAAGTGTTTACAAGGCTGTTCAAATACGCGATACCTGTAGCAGCATTAATAGGAGCCTATCTAGGGCTGAATGCGTATTTATTTGGCGATCCTCTTACACCTATTACTTCAGGTCTCTCTGTACCGCCTTCAGATGCAACATCTATTTTCGGAACTTATTATCTAACTAAGCTAGCTGTAAATCCGTTAACTATCTTATTTATACCAAGTTTAATACTGATATTTAGAAAACGTGCGGAGAAGTTCTACCCATATATTGCGGCCTTTGCAGTTTATTTCATTTTCTTCGAATCATATCCGCATAAAGAAGTAAGATATTCTCTTCTATTCCTGCCGTTCATATCTGTGGTTTCGGCTTATGGTTTGAAAGAGATACAAGACCGGCTGTCGTTAAAGAAAGAGGTCATAGTCGTGGCTGCGACAATAGTAATGATAATTTCTGCTATACCAGTATACAATGCTTCGTCATATCAGAATCCTAACGCAAAACAATTCTATCAACAGTTTGAGAGCCTAAATGGAACTATAGCAACTAATACGCCTGGCCCTATACAATACGGTGATTTCAATTATCGAGCGCTTCCACAGGGCTATCTTGATTCTGCATTTGGAAGGCCAGGAACCGACTATTACGGGATCAACAGCTGTGCCTGGTACAATACTGAAGGACAGGCTGCTGAGGAAATTAATCAGCTGAACTCAAATCTCTCTCAATATGGAAGCATTTACAATGATAGCGATCAAAACTGTAACTACATGATTTACAAGGTGGAAAATTAGTGACTGAGATAAAGAAATACCGTTACGGCGCTGCAATAGGCCTTACGATGCTTATATTTCTCCTAGGTGTTTTTGCAAGTAACTTGGCTGATGATAAAAGACAGTCTGACCTTCAGGATACCTTGCGAGATGACAGTACAGATATTCAGAGCAAGCAGATATTAATGAGATATCTTGAAGGCGAAGAATCATGCGAACTCCGACAGGAAGGGTTAAATCAGATAGTTGAAGGTTATAATAATAGATTAGAGAGAGTACAGTCTTATGAAGAGAAAAGCTTTTTCCAAGAAACTGAATTTCGAAGTCTCAGACGCAGCTATGTTCTTTCCGGTATAGAGTACTGGATGTTTGCTGAAGAAACTGATGAAAGATGTGACAGCTACAATACTAATACGATTCTTTTCTTCACGGAAGAACAATGTGAATTATGTGACAAACAGGGTGAAACACTTTCCGATATTAAACGTCTATATGGAGATGAGGTGCTTGTTTTCTCGGTATATACTGATTTAGATGATAGTATGATTAATCTTCTCCGAGAGCAATATGATATTTCGAAACCCCCGGCGCTTGTAATAAACCAGAATAAGACTTTGGAAGGTGTTCATACACGTGAAAATATTACACAGCATCTAGAGATGAGCGAGGATTAGTGATCAATGCTTGAAGATGTATCTGTCATAATACCGGCAATAAATGAAGAAAAGTTCTTGGAAGAGACTATAGAGGATACTCTAGACTATATTGGATCTGGTTCTGAAATTGTTCTAGTTACTGATCCCTCTACGGACCGCACACAGGAAATAGCAAAACAGTTGGCGGAAAAGCATGATCAAGTAGTTCATGTTCAGAAGAATCAAAGACACGGTAAAGGGAGAGCAATTGAAGAGGGAGTTAGACATTCAAAAAACCAGAAAATAGCCTTCATGGATGCAGACAGTGCAACAACTCCTGATCAGCTTGAGAAAATAATTAAGCCGCTTAAAGACGGTTACGATATCGCTGTTGGATCGCGCTACCTTCCTGAAAGCGATACAGAGAGAAAAAAGCTAAGAGAAATCCCTAGTCGTCTCTTCAATATTGCTACCTCTAACATACTTGATACTGGTATAAAGGATCATCAATGCGGCTTTAAGGCTTTCAAAAAGAATGATGTGGAAGAAATGATGTCTCTGGAGGATGGTGGATTTCCATGGGATCTTGAATTCCTGTATAAAGCCAATAAAAAGGGTTTGAAAATTGCCGAGATCCCTGTCCGTTGGAGAACACGTGAAGGCTCAGAGGTCAATTCATCTACCTATCTAAGTTTTATAGATCGTATATATTTTCTAGCTCTAGATAAGTACTTTGGAGATAGATCTGAGTCGATGCACAACTATGGAAAATTTGCATTTGTGGGGGGTCTTGGAGCAATAGTTAATACTATTTTGCTCTATATTTTTACTGATATAGTTGGCATACATTATATTATAAGCGGAGCCCTATCTATAGAGGCTGCTATAATAGCAATGTTCTTTCTGAATAACAGATTTACATTTACGCCTGTTAAGCAAGGTATAAAACAAGTTATAGATGGTTTAATAGTCTCGAACGTTGTTAGATCTGTAGGGATTGTAGCTCAGTTAGCTATCCTCTACTTATTAACCGACATGCTAAATATCTACTATCTACTATCTAATATAGTGGCTATATTTGTGTCTTCTATTCTAACTTTTCTAGGTGAGAGCCGATATAATTGGAATTAGAAATAATAAGCTACTGGAAGAAAAGGGCACTATGGATATAGATCAAATCAATGATATTGTGTCTGCAAATAAAATTGTCGTGCTAGGTTTGACACTGATCTTAGGAACTGCCGTAGGCTATGCACTTTCTGTAGTAATGCAGCCTAGCCAAGATAAACCTTACTGTCAGAGTCTTGAAGAAGATCTTCAGAATGAGCACAATACCACTTCAATTAATTGTCATGAACCGGGATGGGTAGCCCTCTCATCTGAGAGCACAGAAATTGAGAACCAGACTGATATGCGATGTACGTGTACAAGAGTAGAAAACGGAGATCTAACTATATTTCCTATAAGAGCTGCAGAATAACCAAATTCTACTTGACTTTTTTCTCCAGAACCAATTTATTACTTCTACCCTCTTTCTCCTTACTAACAACTTCCTTATCCACAAGAGAGCTGACTACGCCAGAAATCTTGGCTTTAGAGTACTCTGATTCTGAGACGACATCCTTCTGAAGCATCTCCCCATTATTCTCTAACAGAATATCTACAACCTTCTGTTCATCATCTTCAAGATCTATTGATTCTCCTTTAGGCTCTCGAGTAAGGATGTATGCTACTGCTAGACTTCCAATAATTAGCAGTCCTGCAAGAAGATAAGAAAAATTGCTTTTAGATTGGCTAGTGTCTTCCTCATATATTGCTCTAAAGCTTAGAACCTGGCCTAATTGGGGCTGCAAATCCCAGGTAATACTTGTTCGGTCGCCTGAACTATCAATTTCTGCACTCTCAGGAATAACAGTTTCCTCAGAACGATTAGAATTATCTGCTATAGCGCTATCCTCAGGCAATAACACAGTTAATTGGTAATTATCCGTTGGTCGGTACACAGAATGGCTGTACTGGAAAAGACTGTAACCATTCCTCTGTTCAACCAGATTACTGGCCGTAAAATCCAGTTTTAGAGACACATTATTTTTTTCAGGTGCTTCGCACTGTATCTCAGATCCTATCTGAAATTCTGAAGCATTACATTCGATAGTTTCTCCATTCATCTCTCCTTCAACATTTGTTACAGGAACTGTAGTTACATAGGAGAACTTGGAGCTTGTAATCGTCTCTATTTCAGATTCTATACTTACCGAGTTATCTGCAAGATCTATAGTAATATCTTCACTTTGAATACTTGTAGCTGCTCCTGAGGAAGCCATCAGGGCTATCAAGAGAACTATTCCGATTTTCCAGTGCATAACAGTAAGAAATATTTTTCTGTAAGGTTAAATATTATTTCCAAATCTACTCCTCATTACCTCTTGAGATAAGAACTCCACCCGCACCCATCTCGGCATAGCTCTGCATAGTATTAGCCATAAATTGAAGGCTTTCCTGAGAATCCTTTAAATCTAGTTCGAAACTATCAGGGCCTTCAACCTGAACGTAAGTCGGTCCATAATTAACTACGGTCCGTACAGCGCGTTCAAAAGTCTCGCATTCAACACTAACCTCTACAACATGCGAATAACCCTGATCAATATCAGGGTGAGGATTTTTCATCTCTGAAACTTCATCAAAATTAGCTTCAATAACTTTAAGATCCTTTTCGTCTCTTAATCCCTGGATGTGTTCATCCATAGATTCTCTTACTGCGTCTTCCTGATTCGATATCGCCTCAAAAACCATCCAAAGCTTAATCCCCATTCTAGGTTACACCTTACAGTTAAAGCTGTAGTTGAAACAGTTATAAACATGAGGAAACCTGATATCGGGAAGAAAAAGGCAGCGATAGCTCTGGGCGCACCGATTTTAGCATTAACAATCTATATGGCCACGGGAGTAAACTACATAGAAGCAAAAGGAACATGTCATACCGAAGTAAGAAGCTGCCATGGGATTCCACTAAAAAACCAGTGTATAGGTATAGAGTCATCGACTATACAATTCCAAGATTCAAACCAGTGCTCTGAACTATCGGAAATAGAACAAAGATGCCATACTGCTAGAAACACGCTCTGCAACTCAACAGAATACTCGGGTGACGAATGGAAGGAAACACCAGTCAAAGGGTTTTCATGCGCTGAATGGGAAAACCAGTATAGCAACGCTATAAACTTGAAAAGCTGCGGCGCCAATTAACAAATAGAAGAGGGAAGCCAGAAAATGGATCTAAAACAGAAAATCCAGGAAGTAGAATACGAATACACTCTGGACCAGAACGAGCTCGGAAAAATACTGGCAATAGTATCTCTCACAATTACCCTGTTCTCTGTATACTCGATAATGAGTCTTCAACCAGCAATGGAAGAAGCACAGACTGCTGAAGATAGGCTAAGCCAACTTGATGAAGTAATAAACTCGCAACAGTTCAACCAAAGCCTAAACGCGATGGAAGACCTTCAAACCACGTCCGTAGGGGAGGACATAGATTATGCATTGCAAACCTTCCAGGGTATGCAGACCACGGTTAACGACCAACAGAAGATATACGAAAACCTGGAGAACGCAAATACTCGCTACCAGTGGCTCTTCCTGATCGGCCTACTGGGTCTTGTATCGGGTGTATCGATCAGATATGTATAAGAAAACCCTTCTATTCTTCTTCACGGTTTTTCTGATCATTTCAGCTGCAGCAGAATCAGAACTAACTTTACAAACCAAAAATTCAGAAGGACAAACTGTAGACACACTATTCCAAGTAAGCAACAGCTCAGGGATAGTAGCCGAATCAGAAAACAGCCTCCAGACCAACCTAACGACAGATAATACTTACAAAGTCAAACAGATAATTAAAAATGGGGAGACAAACGTAACGCTCTACGACCTGAATATAACGCAAGATCTCTCTCCAAGAATAAGGTATACGAACAGAACTGAAAAAACACCTTACCTGGAAAGACCAGAGAAAATATATGCTTTTGACGGCTCGGATCTTGATTACAGTAACGCAGAAATCGCTTATACCAGAAATAATGCGCCGGACAATATTCTAAACTGCCAAGATTACCTGTTCGACACAAATTCATGCAGCGACTGGAGCATAAACTCATCAACCGACTACAGCATAGATCAACAGGAAGGTATTTTCAGCTATAACGTAACAGGCTTCTCAGCATACACAGCAGGAGATACAGCACCAAGACTGAACGTAACAAATATTCGGGTATACAACGTAACCGGTCTGTCAAGCACAGATCAGAAGTACGAGGGCGCAAAGATAGAGGAAGGTTTGAACAAGACTTTCCAGACCGAACAGAAAGATGAAAGCGCATCATTCCGATTCACTTTCTCTATAGAGAATACAGGCACTGAAGACTGGAGCCTAGCCTCTGCTGATACATTAAAGCATTCAGGAATTGATACAGGCTGGACGGTAGACGATATATGGTACAATATAGATCAAGAATACACGGGAGGAAGCTTTTCCTCCGGACAGGTTACCTGGGATACTGAACAGGGTCTACTGGCTAACGGAAGCGCGATGAATGCAAGCTACGTAACGGATACATCTCTCCAAGACACACAGACCTATAATCAAAATTTCAAAGTCCAAGATAGCTCTACAAATGCAGAAGACACCGACCTACATATACTTGAAGCCATAAAATACGGTCGACTATCAGCTGAGATCGTAACTCCTCCAAACAATACGCTCCTAACGCAAGATAAGATCTTCAATATGACGGCCAACTTGACATGCTCTAACGGGGACTGTGGTGATGTAGAATCTCAGCCGCGTTACAATACTACCGATGGCCAGTCAGTTCTTCCAGGTTCAGGAGGAACGCCATTCGCACTTCAGGAATCCGCAACCTCCTCATGCACACTTTCTTCAAGTGAAGAATGTACAGTTGAATGGCGAGTCAACGCCACAGGAGCAATGGATACATACCATAAACTGGACGCAAATGTTTACAGTCTCAGTTATCCCGAGATTCCGGAGAACAGCTCTGAGCGTAACAAGGTGGAGATATCGATTCCTATAGATTTCAGCCTTGGCTGGGATACCATAGACTTTGGAGCTCTCAATCCAGGTTCAGAAAATAGATCTGCAGAGGGGAATCAAAACGAAGAGTACAATATAACAGTAAGTGAGGATAGCAGACCTATAGACAATCTATGGGTGAAAGGAGAAGATCTGACTTCCACAGAGAACACCAACTACAGTATCGGCATCAGCAACGTTTCATATAGTCTAGAAAACGATATATCAACAGAAGAATCTTTGAATAAGACATATCAGCACGTGGTATCTGATTTGAGTCCGGGAGATATACTTACTACTTTTTATTGGATTGATGTACCGTATGGAATGACTGAAGGCGGCTACAACGGCACAATAACCTTCAAGGCGAACGTAACGGAGTGAAAAAATCATGGATAAAAAAACATTTCTACTCGTATCGGCACTTCTTCTAGCTCCTTTATCCTCGGCAACTGTATTGATTGAACCTCCTGAAACAGAAGTGAACATTAACGGTCTTGAGACGAGTTTTGACATCGGGTTTGTTAACACGGGCGAAAAGCTGAATCTAAGCCTTGATTCACAGCCGCAGACAGATATACAGGTCGATCACTCTCAAGATATTGTTTTAGATTCCTCAGAGATAACTTCGCAACCCGAGGGCAGCAACTGGTACTATCTAGGAGAAGGAGATTATGCAAAGATACAGTACATAACTGTAGATACATCTATACCCCGAGATACAGGTACGAGAAGACATAATTTCGATTTATCAATTTCTCGGGAGTATAAGACTTCCAGATCAAGACCAAACGTTGAACAGGTTCAGGAATTTAACTTCGAGATTTTCTCAACGTCGGACTTGATTAACACTGGCTTTGAATCTCCTGAGGAATCAAACCCGGAAGAAGTCCGAGATCAGAGGGAACAGAATTCCACAGAAACTAATCAACAGGAAACACGGTCACCAGATAGTACTGTTGATGACGGCTCCAACACCTCTAGTACCGAGGAGGACACAGCAGCTAGTGGTATTGACGGCGTTACTATTTTACTCGTGTCAGGTCTATTACTAACTGTGGGATGGCTACTCAAGGAGGTAATGCTGTGAGAAAGAAAATAGCTCTAATGGCTCTTACAGCGCTTATAATACCCTCTGCACTTGCTTCATACCAGGTAACGGAAGTCACCGGCGATGAAGAGATAGCTGCCGGTGATGCGCTCAACTTCAAATTAAATACTACAGAAGAAGCAAACTATACTGCCGATCTTATAGACAGCAGCGGCGACGTAGTTTTCTCCAACAGCGAACTTCCATTCCTGAAAAATCAATCAGTTCAGAACGAAACACATTACATATATGGCTTCAACTACACTCTGAGCGAAGACGCCCGTGTAGGTAGCTGGAAATCATCGGCCTACAACGGATTTTCACAAGTCAGCGAATATCGGTTTGAGGTGGTTGCTCAAGAACTAAGAATAGTAGAGACCGAATCATTCCCCTTCTTCAAGAATACGGATGATAATGTAATAATCCAAACTAATGTAACGAACGCCGAGGAAGAAGTAGATAGCATATCTCTAACAGTTTCAAATACTTCAATTCAAGACTCAGAGATGCAGAAGGTACAAAGCACAGACGCTATAGATACATATCAGTACAATACAGGAGAACTAGGCCAGGGAAGCTACAGTTATGACGTGAACTTACAAGGAAGCGAGGGAACGCAAAAATCCGTCTCAAAAAACTTTGAAGTATACTCCAGCAACAGAGACGCGGATCATTCAGATATCAATGTAGGTATAGCCAGCCTCTGTGGAACCTCAGTTACACAGTTCAGACCACCTGGTGGAGGAATCCTACCTACCGGAAGAGAAGGATCTTTCCTACTAAGCTTCACAAACAACGCCAGCTCGACTTCCAACGTAACTGCAAGCCTCAACGTCACCTTTCAGAACGAAACAGAATGGAGTCCTGAAGACGGTCTTGAGGAGATAGGAAACCAGACAAACAAAACTTATGAGGCCATGAATGAGACAGATCTAACTCCCGCTAGCTCATTTTCCGCAGCTCGTACTTTTCCAAAGACTAATCAGACAGGTTACTACTTGGGTAGGCTTAAAGTCAATACAGAATGCCGTATAACTGATGGAGCTATTCAGGATCCTATAGTCTATGGTACGCAGACAGCCAATACGACCGATTACGTCAATTTCCGAGTGCTAGTAGCTGGAGGAGATACAGGCGGAAGTGGAGAGCCAATAGAAGAACCTATTCCGAGAGACGCTAACCAGACAGGGGAAGAATCAAACGAAACTGTGGAAGGAGATAACGATAATCCGGGGCAAACGCCGGTACCTGAGCCTGAACCGGTACCTGAGCCTGTACCTGACCCTATACCGGCGTTAAGCCTTAATATTGAAGCGGTGAACAGCAGTGTTTCCACGCCGAGAGGAGGATTTCAAGAAGTAGAACTAAGGCTAGAAAATCTTGCTAACGCATCTATAGAGAACCTAACCATAAGTCCTCAAATCAGCAATCTACCTGGTGATTGGGCATCTCAACAGGCTTCTGTATCAGAATTAAGCCCTAATGAAACCGCTAAAAGATCAATATTCCTTAATCCTTCCCAAAATGTGCGGCCAGGTACGTACAGAGTAAGTATTTACGGTGGAAACGGCGAAAGACTTCTGGATGTTGAGCGAATAGACTTTACTGTATTTGAAAATACTACGGAGTCCAGTATACGTATCTCGGAGGCGCCAGAAGTCGTCAGGATAAGCAGCGGTGAATCACAGACAATACCTTTACTTGTCGAAAACCTCGGGGAGGAGGCGGTAGAGAACTCTACATTGACAGTTCAGAACTTGGAGGACTGTGGTGAAGCCTCAGGAAGCTACAGCACAAGCATACAACCGAACTCTTCAGAATCTATCAGTCTAAACATCACTTCTGTATCTGAACTACGCGAGTGTGATGCAACAATCATCGTTTCGACGCCTGAAGGATCTTACTCATTCGCTGATATGCGTGTAGAGGTTGTGCCTGATGAAGGTTTTGTACCTCCTGAACTCAGGTTTCCGATCTTTGCTACGGCATGGACGGTACTACTTATCCTTTACTCAGTTGTTATGACTCGCTACAACCTGAACTCGCTGCGCTTAAAGATCCCATACCTAGTCTTGATTGTTGTAGAAGCAGTGATATTCCTGTACATAGCAACAGAGTTCTACGGAATAATACCACCGGAACTATTACCTTTCTAGGCTTTTAACTGCTTCTTTACAGTTATCGATAAATTCATCTCTTTCAATATCTATTTTCTGGGTGTACTGCTGCTTGTTCAGCTTATTGAAAGAAGAAGCAATATTTTCCAGGCTTTCAGTATCTTCAGGTATTCTTTCAGCTAGTTCACTATATGTAAGCTCTTTTTTAATACCTAGCTCTCTTTCAAGATAGCCTTTCATTATATGAGCGGTTTTTACAACTGCCTCTTCACGATCCAGCTCCCGGTACTCTGAAAGAACATCCTCGAGCTTTTTCTCATCTAGATCCTGACTGGCCTCCTCTCCCTCTTCCTCATCGCTTTCAATCCGGGACTTCAGTTTATCCTTCATATCTGACAGTTTGTTGGAAGAGTCTTCTTCCTCTTCTTCGTCTTCTCCTTTTCCAGCTCCCATAAGCATCTGTAGATCTTCTTCAGCTTCTTCCTTTATCTCTTCCTGAGACTTCTCATCTTCATCATCGCTTGTCTCTGTTATCTCAGATGTTTCCGCTTCTTCATCACTTTGATCCCGAAGTTCGCTGTTTATCTTCTTCAAATCCTCAGTGCTCGCTTCTCTAAGCCCCTCTTCATCCATACCTTCTGACTTGAGAAAGCTGATTATCTCGTCTCGTTCCTCCTTCTCATCTCTTATCTTCTTTAGTTCATTCAGAGATATATTCTGTAAATCCGAATCTGAGAAATCTCCGTCCAGAGATGCAGCCACCTCTCTTTTCTCCTTAAGATCTTCGCTAATATCATCTTCTTTGTTTTCAGCATCTTCATCTTCATCATTCTCTTCCTGAGACTTTTCCTCACTGGTTTCATCTGTCTCTTCATTATCTGTTTCGTTATCCTCTTCTGCGGGAGGTTCTGTCTGCTCACTGTGACTCTGTAGCCGGTTGATATCTTTTTCCAGCTCTTCTATATTCTCTTCAGCTTCCTCCATGTCTTTTTCCAGCTCTTCCCTATTGATAGTACGTTTTATAAGAGAGATAGCCTCTTCTCTGTCGTTGATCTTTCTTTCTGCTTCCAGAAGCTTCTTCAAACCTTCTTTCTTAGGATGATGCTTCTCCAAAAAATCTTCCATTTCTGATACGCTACCTGCCATCAGATCAATAATATCTTCGCTATCCAGTTTATCGAAGCCAGAATTTGTATAATCGAGATCCTCGATATCCTGAACTCTTTTTAATGCCTTCTCTAGATCTTCTACATCTTTTTCTGCAGCGCTTAATTCAGTGGAAACCTTTGAACGCTTGATTTCTCTTTCAAAAAGTTTAACCACTTCTTCTCTGTCCTGACTTCCTTCTTCTGCGCCTTTCAGTTCTTCAAGTTCTTTATCTGAGAAATCTCTGCTTTTAACTTCGTCCTCTATATTTTCTGCGGACTGGTTCAGCA
This sequence comes from Colwellia polaris, assembly GCA_047617785.1. Taxonomy (GTDB): domain Archaea; phylum Nanohalarchaeota; class Nanosalinia; order Nanosalinales; family Nanosalinaceae; genus JBEQAZ01. Next base: position 30,630 of record JBLGBK010000007.1, read on the forward strand.
ATGAAACCGCTTCTGTAATATCAAGTTTTTCGTTGCTCATACAGTTTACTTATTCTCCCCCCGGTATTAAGGTATTACCTCGACCCCGGTACTCTTCAGAAGCCATTCTATCAACAGGAGTACACAGCCCGCCAAGATAAAGAAGTTTGAAAGATTTGTTCTCACATCTTCTTGCTCTATACCTACAAATTCTGGATCTACTTTGGTGCTCTCTGTTACTAGAATAGATTCTCCTCCAGTCTGGTTAGAAAGCCGATTAAGCTCTTCTATATCCAGATTGTCGAAACCAGCTCTTGTAGCGTTATTACCTTCTATAATGCCGTATTCATCCTGTTCCTCGCTTGTACCTAGGCCGATAGTGTAAACAGATATGTTTGACTCCTGAGCATAACGGATTGATTTATTTATAGAGCTACCTACGTTGTTTGCGCCGTCGGTAAGTAGTATAACCTTTTTATCTCCTTCTCTGCTGTCGAGTAATGAACCGGAGCTTATAATTGCGTCGCCAATAGCTGTGCCAGCAGTTTCACCGATTGTAATATTTTCAATAACTCTTCTTTTCTGTTCAAGGTCCTGCGAAATCTCTGACTCTGTCTGAACGCTACCGGAATACGAAATAATGCCAAGAGAGGTTTCATTGGTCATATCGTCGATAACTCCCTGGCTGATCTGCTTGGCTGCATCGAAACGCGTCGGCTCTATATCTGTAGTAAACATTGAGGACGAAGAATCAAGCGCTATAACATAGTTTGCATCCGCCACCATATCCTCCTGCACAAGCTGTGGGCCAGAAATACCGGCTATCAGAGAGGTGACGGCAAGAAGTTTCACTACTGTAAGAATATTGCTTGAACGGATGAACTTGCCGCCAGCAACTTTCTGAAGAGTATCATAGTTTCCGAAAGTCATTGCACGAGCCTTTTTTGACTGGCGAGCGTAGATAGTTACAGCAATAATTAAACCAAGTATTAAACCGAGTAATCCTGCGTACTGGTTGGAAAAAACTACGTCCATCTCTACCAGCCACCCCCACTCTCATCGAAGAACTCTGCGAACGCAGCTGAGAACTCGTCTCGCGTATCTACTTTGATGAAGCTGCTTCCGCCACCTTCAATGTTCGCTTTGACCTCTTCTTCCTGCTTCTTGGCTTCTTTCTCGTACTTTTCTTTAATCTTTGAAGTATTTACAACCATCTGTTGGTCTCCGTTAGGTGACTGGAAGCGCATATTACCATTCTCTGGAAGCTTGTAGTCTCTGAGGTCTTTCACCATGATTGACATGACGTGGCGGAATTTCTGTGATGCGATTTGCATCTTTGCCTTCCATTCTCCTTTGGTATCTATGAAATCCGATATTATGAATATAGCTGTGTTCGCCTTGATCTGGCCAACAGTAGCCTCTAATGCTTCTTCTAGGTTGAATTTCCCACCGTAGTTCTCGAATTTGGTGACTTCATTCAGTACTTTTTGGTATTGTCCCTGTCCTCCGTCAGGAGTCATAGTGATCTCGTCCTCGCCAAACATTCCGAATCCCGCGTTAATACCGTTGTCGATGGAGGCATATGCGAGTGCGGCGGCGACTACAGCTGCGTATTCTGACTTCAGTTTTTCAGAAGTACCGAACATCATTGAGTCGGAAGCATCTAGGACGATGAAAACATCCATGTCGTGTTCCTCTTCGTATTCTTTTACGTAGAGTTCCTGTGTAGAAGCTGAGTTTTTCCAGTCAATCCTTGATGCATCGTCGGTCACCATGTACTGCCGGAGGTCTGAGAACTCGATTCCGGAGGCCTGAAACTGTTCCTTGTACTTCATGGCGAACCGGAACATCTCCGATACTCGCTTCACCTGTGCATCCACCTTTGAGGTAAGGTCTTCCTCTCCGATGAATTCTTTCCTCTTCATCTATCTCACCGGCACAGTCCCGACAATATCATCTATAATATCTTTAACATCAATACCCTGCGCCTCGCCCTCATAGTTTAACAGAATTCTGTGGATGAAAACAGGTTCAATAACTGCACGGATGTCCTCCGGTGTTACATAGTGGCGTTTGTTGTAAAGTGCGTGTGCACGAGCACCTAAAGCAAGGTTAATACTGGCTCTAGGTGTACAGCCCCATTCAATATACTTACCATAATCCAGTCCGTAATCTTCAGGATTCCTTGAACAGTCAACTAGGTCAACAATATATTCCTTGATTTCTTGGCTTACCGTAACCTGCTTCGAAAACTCCTGAATATCTAATACATCCTGCTTAGAAACAACCGGGTGAACATCGAAGTCCTCATCATCCATGATATTGGCATTCATATCGATAATCTTCTGCTCATTAACCTTCTTCGGATAGTCAAGATATATCTTGAACAGGAAACGGTCGATCTGCGCCTCAGGAAGCGGATAAGTACCTCCCTGCTCAGTAGGATTCTGAGTGGCCAGTGTAAAGAACGGTTCAGGTAGATGGAACGTCTCATCACCGATCGATACTTTGTGCTCCTGCATAGCTTCAAGCATAGCACTCTGAACCTTTGGGGGTGCACGGTTAATTTCATCTGCGAGAATGAAGTTTGCGAAGATTGGTCCTTTCTCAACGTAAAATCCTTTGTCTTCGTTGTATGCTTCTACTCCGACAATATCTGAAGGTAGTAGGTCTGGTGTGAACTGGACTCTGTGAAATTCTGTTCCCTCAACAACTCGTCCTAATTGTTCTACAAGTAAAGATTTACCAAGTCCGGGAACTCCTTCCAAGAGAACGTTTCCTCCAGCTACGACAGTCAATAGTACTTTGTTAATGACATCTTCCTGTCCGATGTAGCCTTTCTGAATCTCTTTCTCCATAGTTCGGATCATCTCACCGAACTTATCGGCCTTCTCACTCATCTCCTCATCCGACAAATCTGCATACTTACTAACCATACAAACAATAGATGTTCTGTCTCTGAATAAAAAGACTATCAACGTATGAATTCTAGGTTCTAGTTTAGTTGTTCAAGAAAAGAAAAAAGAGAAATAAATGAAGTTTAGGATTCAGTAGTTTGTAACATCGTAATCTGATGTTACGTGGAAGGTAAGATCTCCTGTCTGTACTGATCCCTGTGGTACTCCCTGTGGTACTTCGATTGCTGTATCAACGATGAACTGTTCTCCTGGGAGAAGCATGTCGTCAGCTGTTGCCGTACTTAGTAGGAACTGTGTCTGACTTCCTGCGCTGTCTCCACTGTCTGCTGCTGCAGCTGTTATATCTGGAACATCTCCAGCTCTAACGTTGTAACGCGTTCTGATGAGATGTGGGTCTTCTCCTGAAGTTCCCATCTCACATCTTGTTAGAAGATCGTAGGTTCGAGTCACTGTTGATCCGTCTACTTCGAAGTCTAGACTTACTGCTGATTGTGTAAGTCCGTATTCTCCGTTTGTTGGCTCAAGCTGGTATGTTGAGTAGTCTCCGCTGTTGTCTGATGTGAAGTCTACTGTTCCAAAGCTGCTTGAGCTGTGAACGCTGTTTCCTATACGAAGTTCTGCGTTCTGTGAACCGTCACAGACGTCGTTTGATGAACCGGTTACGACTGTGTAGAAGTACCATTCGTCTCCTGCTCTGATTCTTCCTACGTAAGTGTCTGCTGCGGTATCTCCGCTTAGAGATTCACTTGGTGATGCTCTAATGTAGGATGGAATCTGGTTCGTAGAGTTGGACCATGATGCTGAGAACTCGTGTCGGTTGACGTAGTGATAAACTTGATCGTCTCCGTTGATTCCTGATGGTGTAGCGTTGTTTGGCTTAACCTGTAGGAAGTTCGCAGCATTGTAGTTGTTAGGGTTTCCTGTACCGAATGGATCATTACTCATGTCGGTTGCTTCTACCCAAACTCTATCGATGTACTCGGAACCGATGTTCTCAAGTGTGAATGAACCGAAGATATTGTCTCCTGTTGTTTCTTCAGTTACCTGTCCTCCAACTTCCAAACTTGGGAAGTTTAGAGAATTAGGCTTTACGTCGATAGCGGTAGTGCTTGCAATTCCTACATCTATTGATGAGCCTTCGCTTGTAGTGTTGTCATTATCACTACTGTTGATCTGGCTGTCTTGTTCAAGAGTTTGTGCGGCTCCTGAGAAGGTCATTCCTAGTACGAGCAGTGCGAGTACTGTGGTTGTTGCTAGTTGTTTTTTCATATTGTCACCTCCATGTCATCGATTGGGGATTTTGAGTTACCAGCCCTATAGGGTTGGGATTTGTCAGTCTCAAAAGCTTTCTGATCTGTAATCCCGGGAAATGCTGGTTGAAGAATAGAAATAGAGCTGTGAAGGGAGCGTACGAATTCAATGGTTGGTGTAAGTTGCGTCATAGATGGTTACACTTAATTTTTGTACTTGTCAACCCGATGCTCCCCCTTGTAGAAAACAGTTTCCGGAAGCTTGTATAAAAAGCTTCATGTCTGAAACCTGGTTTTAATCCCTGTTCTTTACCCGTTAAAACCTATTAAATACGGGTCCACCCCAATAATATAGTTATGAGAAAGCTAGTAATTGCGCTGTTACTGATAGGCATGATTTCAAGCGTTTCAGCACAATCAACAGGGGCTGCGCCTAGTTTACAGAGTTTAGGCGATGTTCAACCAGGCCAAACTGTTCAAGCTACTATTTATGTAACAGGAACTAGCTATGAAGAACCTTATGCTATTAAACCTGAAGCAGTTGAACCTTTGGCAAGCAAATTCCTCGATGCTTCTAGTTCTCCAATACCTGTACAAAGTTATTCGGAGGAATCTACTGTAGAATGGGTATCTTTCGATCAAGAAACATATACTATCGATCCGACTAACTCCACTCCGTACGTACTTCCTAATGGAGCAGAAGTCAACGCTAACGGGGAGCTTACATTAACAGTAAGAATTCCTAATGATGCAGAACCAGGATGGCACTCGGGAGCTGTGCAGCTAAACCCTCAAACAGGAGGAGGCACTGGGTTCGGAGCTTCTGCAAGAACAGTGTCTCAACCAACATTCGTATTTAATGTACAGACAGCGGAAGAACCAGAAAGGCTGCTCGAAGTGGTAGATGCGAGAGGAATACGTACTGGTGAAAATACAGCCCGAATAGATATGAGAATAGCAAATAGAGGAACGGTCACAACCACTATAAGGAACTCAGATATCGATGTCCTCGACCGTATAAATAATCAAAAGATTGGAGAGCTTTCTTTAGGCTTTCAGTCTTTGGAACCCGGACGCAGCCAAGTAGTATCTACAAGCTTTAATTCTGAGGCTATAAGCCAAGGAAGCTACGTTTTGAATGGTTCAATAGATTATAGTTCATCTAGGGCTTTCGCAGGACAACAAACTTTTGCTCTTTCAAGCCAGATTCAAGAAGATCCGGAAAGCCCAGATAGCTTCAATGACGAGAATAACAGCAATGCAGAAGGATCCGGAACGCCGATGTGGCTTGTAGGACTTTTCATACTCGTAATATCAGCAGTTATGTACTCATTTGGATTTGACCTTTTCTGGATACTGGTAGCGGCTGGTTTCCTAGGTATCGCATTGTTCATAGTCTTGACGCCAGTTCCAATCTGGATGCTTATAGTACTTTTAACAACGCCGGTGATAATTCTATACTATGCTTGAAGACGAAAAGATTAACTCCGACTGGGAATCAGACTTTCCTGTAGAACCAAAATACATGCTGGTCGGAGCGGCCGCGCTACTAGCAGTAACGCTATTTGCATTACCTTTCGTCATGGATGCATACCTTCTAGAAAAGAAGCAAGCATCGTTTAATACTTCTGCAGAAGTAATACCAAACGGTTCTCCAGGTGTAAATACTGAAAATAACTCTCTTGACTTTGGCCGTATGATTGAAGACAAAATGAACTTCACAAGAAGTATTCCTGTTGAAACAGGCAGAGACACCTTAGTACTACTGGATATAAGCGGCAATATAACAGATCATCTTGATTACCAACGAATACATCGATTCAACAACTCCAAGTCTATAGATATACGTATGATAGCCAACGAATCAGGCAATTATACTGGAACAATCAATGTAAACATTCAGGCAGCAAACAGGACAGGAGGTTCAGCATGGCTAGATATAAAGCAGGAATTCTACTAACTTCACTTCTTTTCATTTCGGTTATACCAGCTTCAGCCTTCACAGTACAAGTTTCTATAGCTGATATGACTTCTGCATCTGTTAAGGATGTTCAGTATCAGGAAAACGTGTCGACTGTTCAGAACATGAATGCTTCTATTGAGAATACAGGTTCTATTGGCTGTGGCTACAGACTTAAGGCAGACTACAGCTATGGCAATCAGAGCTTTGAACGGTACTCGGGAGAACATCAGCTTTGGCAGGGGGATTCAGATAGAGCCACGCTTCATCTTCTGGCTACAAACTATACCGGAACAGTTAGAGGCAACCTATCTGTCCAGTACTGTGGACAGGAAAAACAGGTAGAGAGATTCAACTTTACTACAGAAAATGTTACGTTGCCAAATGCAACAGAAGTTAGAACTCTGAAAGCTGATGAAAAATCTGCAGAGATCAGGTCCTCACAATACAAAAGCGGACGACTTGTACCTATAGAAGCACCTTCTTACTGGAAAGCTTCTGCCGCTGAACTTGAGGAAGGCAAGGCAACGCTGGAGTACGAAGCACCGATTTTCGACCCAAGAGAAACCATAACCTATGCTTTGGTACAGAATCAGTCGGTTGAAGCAACAGTAGAAACAAGCTTGGAGGAAAACCCGACTCTTCTAAATCAGATTATGAATGCAAATCCAGCGCTTCTCTACATGGTAATCCTTTTACTCGCAGCGCTTAACGTCGCTCAAATACTTAGAACCCGCAGAAACAAGGATTAAAGCTTTAAAGTAGTCAAGCACCAAATACATAACCAGATGCCTAGCCATAACAAAAAGACAATACTGTTTCTAGCACTCATGTTTCTCACAGGTTTTGCAACAGCATCCTCACATGTAGATATGAGGGTTGCTCAAGAAGGTACAGGTTTTGTAGGCGGACAGCTTATCGAAGATAGTGATGGGCTGGAAACAACTGAATCGATGAAAGTTTCTCTATCTGTAAATAATACTTCAAAATATGATTTTTCTCAGGTACAAGCATCTGACTTTGAATTCGGTCAGGGCTTAAGCAATCCAGACATAGTTGATAGAGAAAAGGCAGAGTCAGCTAATACTACAGTATTCACATTAACTCCTTCCGTTGATTCATACGTTGAGGAAAGCATAGAATTAACATTCAACAAATCTGAGTTTGATAACGCAACTGTAACAGCGTCTTTCAATCCGCTTATCTACGAATGGAGCGCCTCCAAAGTTGGCGACACAAACCCTGGAAGAGACCTTAGCTATGAGCAAGTTGAAGATGGCGATTACCGTTTCTACCTGGATGTTGATCATATGGGAGATTCAAGTCTTCCTTCTTCTCCGCTCGATGATGAAAACTTCCGGTTAACAATTCACGCGCTTAGAGATAAAAATGAGGACGGGTTTTCAGAAAGAGTTGATATCGATGAACTAGAGGACTTTGATGCAGATACCAACGAGTATGAGCGCCGAGAATGGTTAGAGCAATCACAGCCAGAGAGCGATTCAAATTACAACTACAAAGTTTCTCTGGATAACATGAATAGCTTGGACAGGCTTCCTGCTGGAAAATACATGTTTACAATGGAAGTGGCTTATGAAGCAGAATATGAGAGCCAGAGTCCAGTATATTTTGCAGTAGATGAGACTCGTGTAGATAAAAGCACAGAATTCTCAGGAGCGGTAAGGGATTCTACAGGAAGCGGAGTACGTACAGAGATGCTCTTGAACGGTAAAAAGAATACTAGAATCAATACTGGAGAGGACGGAACCTTTTCCACAACAATTGATCAAAGCAAGTTTGATTCAATTACGGCGGATTTCTATGATCGAGGTCAGGAATCGCCTGATTCCAGCGTAACACTTAACGGTCCTGAAATATCTGAGAACTCAGATCTTGGCCTAGGAAGCTCAGCTATAAGATACCAGTACTGGAACAATCCTGACAACAGAATCGATGGATTGGAATCGGTTAACATGATGGCGACAAAGTTCGCCTATCCTATTGACGGTGTGGACAGCCTCAGTATGGCATTCGATTCAGGCGAAGTAAATCTTGAGAAAATACAGGTTTACAAGTGTAACTTCTGGAACTTTGACGGTGTAGAATGTATGGAGAACTGGGAAGAGGTTAGTGGTTCAAACGTTAACGTCAACTTCGCAGCTCTTAACGCAAATATTGAAGGCGTCAAACCGTACACCACTCCAACAGGCGAACCAATTCTAATGCATGCTTTCATCGTAGGTAAAAAATCTGATCTTCAGCTTCAAGAGTCTATCAGTGTTGAGTCCACAGACTTGACTTACAACAGCGAACTAGGTGTTTCAGGAGTGCTTGTTGATGAAAGTGGTGACCGCGTTGAGGATGCTGTGGTTACTCTAGGCCTGAAGGATACTGACCAGGCGTGGAATGCTACTACTGATTCTACAGGAACTTTCCGTTTCAACGATAGAGTGAGCGCTGAGCCTGGTAACTATGTGATGACTCTGGAAGCAGAGAAATCTCCTTACAACCCATTCACTATGGAAAGTGATGCAACTCTGAATGTGGAGTACGAGAAGGGTATAGAGACTGAGGCTCCTGCTGATCAGACTATAAGACAGGGGGAAAACAGTCAAATACAGTTTGAAGTTACTAATACAGGTCAGACAGCTGTTGAGAATATAGAGGTCTCTACTGAAGGAGTGAAAAGTCAGTACATAAAGTCGGTTGATAGTCCCGAAAGCATAGCTAGTGGTGAGACAGAAGCAGTTACAATTACCTTGGCTCTATCTGATGACTACTGTAGTGATACATGCTATCCTGAACTGAATGCGGATGTTGAAGGTTCTGCTGAAGGCGAAAAAGTTACCGCTTCAGCTTTACTAACTACAACTCTGGAAGTGGAGCAGGACCAAGATGAGGGCGGTTCTGGCCAAAAGGAAACAGAGAATCAGGGACAGCAGCAAGAACCGAATAATACTAACTCCTCGCAGCAACCTGAGAATGAAACAGACAGTATTTCAGGTGCGTTCACTGAAGCGCAAAGAATGACTGGCGAGTTTGTTGAGCAGCAGAGTGATCTAAATATTGCTCTCGGTTTGATTATGATCTTCACTCTGATTCTGGCGGCTGCTGTCAAGAAGAAAAAGGATCAGGGAGATAACGGTAGAGGCGGAAGGATGAATAATCGATCTCGTCCTAACATTTCAGGAGGATCAACATCTTCTGAGTCAAGGGTTCAGAAGCCGGATGTCAGCTCAAAGAACAGAGGGTCTGATGTCGCTTCCGAGGATGATAGCTCTATGGTAGAAGAAGAGTCAGAAGTCGAACAGGAAGATATGGAAGCTGATGAGGAGGATGTTGAAGAAGACGAAGAAGTTGAACGGGAAGAGGGTTCCGAGTCAGGACCTGAGGTATGCGATGTCTGTGGTGAGGAATTTGAGAATGCTACAGGAGTGAAGATTCACAGACAAGCAGTTCACTAAAAAAGTAAGTTCTCTCTATTCTTAGTTTCCGAAGTTCTTCTTCAGGTTGTTCAGTTTACGTTTGAAACTGGCAAACTTCGGTCTTTCGAACTCTTTGCCTTCTAGATCGGCTGCTAGTTCTCTTATTTCAAGTGCGGCTTCTGCTAGTGGTTCGTGTTTTACTACGGGTGTTGATTCAAACAGGCTTTCACGCATTGTCTCATCATGAGGGATTTGTTTCAGTATATGGCTTTCTGTCATCATCTCTATCTCCCGTTCTACCAGTTCGATTTCTGGGTTGCCTGATGTCTTGTTGACTACTGTTCCTAGTATAGGTATTCTGAGTTCTTTGGCTTTCTCTATTATCTGAGCTGCGTTAACTCCAGAGGTCTGTGTTGGCATGGTTACAATCATGAGTTCGTCGCAGGCCATCATTATGTTTTCCACTGTCTGGTTCAGTCCTGGAGGACAGTCGACAAGTACGTAGTCTGATTCTTCGGCTGCTGCTTCCAGTACTTCTGCTAGGTTCTGTGTATCAGGTTCTACGTAGTCGATTTCGTTTGAAGAAGTGATTGCTTTCACGCCGGTGGGGTGTCTGAATATTGCGGATTCCGGTTTGGCGTTGCCGTGTAGAACTTGTTGTATTTTGACAGGGTGGTCGTATCGGCCGAGGAATACTCCTAGGTTGGATGCGGAGAAGTCTGCGTCTACTATGGTTACTTCTTTGCCGTGTTCTCGGAGTGAAACTCCTAGGTTGGCTGTGAGGCTTGTCTTTCCTACGCCACCTTTTCCTGATATGAGGCCGATAATTCTGCCTTTAGACATGTATAATATGGGATTGGGTGTTGAGAACTTAATAAATTCACGGACTTTTGGCCGACACTATAATAAGTTTTTACTCACACATAGTAAATATGGAAAGTTTTTGGACAGGCCTTGCAGCTCTAGCAGTACTGATAGTAGTATTGCTGGTAAGTGTATCAGGACAGGCTCAAGGTTTAGAACTTAGAGATTTTGAGACAGAGTGCAAGTACGATAGAACTGCAGACACAGATATCTCCTTGACTAATGACAACAGACTTATTTTCAAAGGTATTTTCGATGTAGACAGCCCAGATAGCGATTTAACCTATGACTATAAGTCAGGGAAGAACATCGTACTGAACTTGAAGTCAACAGAGAATCCGCCGACACCTACCTTTGTAGATGACTGTAACGGAGTAGGAATTTACCACTTCAAAACAGGTGAGCTACAATCAGGTACCTACAATGTAGAGGTAAAGGTTAACGGCGAAAGACAGGAGAAACAGATAATCACTGTCAAATAAACTAAATTTTTTCTCTTCTCTTTCTATTTATATTTCTCAAAGATATAGCAGAGCTAGCTTATAGCAATTCAGACTAAATAGGTAGAAGTTTAGAAAAGAAGAATAATTCTACAGAAGCTGATCTTCAGCTTCTTCAAGCTCGTCCTGTATCTGTTCTAGTGCTTTCTCAACTAGCTCTTCGTTGCTGTACCCTGAGCTTGATTCGATTCGGAACTCATATTCGCCTTCACCTGTCTTCTCATATCCTACTGTTCCTCCTTGGTGCTTGGCGTGTTCGTCTCCATAACCTAGTTCTGCTTCAGCTTCAAACTCGAGATCTTGTCCTTCTTTCAGTTTTACAAGAAGAACATCGTTGACTGGTTCGGCCTCCTCGTTGTCGGTCTGGAGGTCCTCTCCTGTGACTCGTGCTGGTCCTTCCTTCTTAACTGCGACGTGGAGAGTGTCTTCTTCGTTGAACTTCTGTGGTACTGTAAACGGTACCTGTCCTACACGGTTCGCGAGCGTTTCATCGAAAAGACCTGAACCATTTTTGGTAATCTGTAGAGTTTGAACGGCAAGTGTAGGTACCTTTACCATAATACCTCTCCGCAGAGCGTTTGCTACTGCGTCGTTTGCATCTTCAAGTTTTAGCTTCAGTACATCGCCGTCTTCTTCTACTTTTTCAAGATTCACAGATTAATAACCTCTAAATTATACTCTTCTTCCACGTTTTCCGCCTTTCTCTCGGCAGCTGTCGTGTGGGATAGGTGTTACGTCTTCAATGTTTCCGACGTCAAGTTCAGATCGTGAGATTGCACGGATTGCTGGCTGTGCGCCTTTACCCGGGATCTTCATCTTCTGACCACCGGGAGCTCTTACCTGGATATCAACTTTCTCAATTCCTTTCTCCATTGCTTCTTCAACAGCCTGCTTTGCTGCCTTCATAGCCGGGAAAGGCTGACCCTGTAGTCGGCCTTTGTCTGTTACCATTCCTGCTGATACTCGTGCAAGGGTTTCTGCTCCTGTGCCGTCGGTGATATGTACCATTGTGTTGTTGAAACTGGAGTAGATGTGTACGATTCCTTTCTTCATTATTCTTCACCTTCTTCGTCTTCGTTTTCTTCTGAAGCTTCAGCTTCCTGAGACTCGCCTGAGTCCTCTGCTTCTTCTGTCTCTTCTTCGGTTGGTTCAGGTAGCTCTACTTCGATTTTCTTTTCTTCTGTTGTTGTGAGTAGATATCCGGGGACTGTTACTTTCTGTCCGTCTACGTAGACGTGTCCATGGCTTACAAGCTGTCGTGCTTCGTTGATTGTGTCGCTGTAACCTCTTCGATTAACAGCTGTCTGTAGTCTTCTGTCTAGGAAGTCTTCTACCCTTAGTGTTAGTATGTCTTCTAGCTGTGCATCGCTTTTTGTTAGACCTAGTCTTTGAACTTTGTTAAGTAGGTCTTCTCTCTGTTCTTCGTCTTCGGATGCGTTTAGCTTACGTGCTTCTCTTCGAATGCTTCGAAGTTGGCTCTGTGCCTTGTAAACTTCTCTCTTGTTTTTAAGTCCGTATTCCTCGATTAGGTTGTGTTCGTTCTGGATGCGTTCTTCGTCCCATCCTTCGTTCGGTGTCTCGTATTGTTTCTTTAGTTTCTTTACCATGATAATCACCTAGTTTATTCGTCTCCACCGTCAGGAGATGCTTCTTCCTGGATACGTGCTCGGGATACTCCGATTTTGCTTCCAGATCTGAATGAGGACTGTGTCTTCTGTCCACGTACAGGTAGTCCCTGTTCGTGTCTCCAGCCTTTGTAGCTGTCGATTTCCTTCATTCTTCTGATATCGAACTCTTCCTTTAGTTCAAGGTCGGATTCAATTAGGTGGATGTTGTCTCCTGTTTCTAGATCTTTACGTCGGTTTCTGATCCAGTCAGGTAATTCGAGTTCTTCCGGGTTCTGAAGTTTATCTTCAATATTATCAATTTTTTCATCATCAAGTGTTCCGATTTTTGTTTCTTCTAGTTCCATCGACGTTGCAACTGCATTAGCGTACATATCTCCTACGCCTTTTAGTGCAGTTAGTGCTTTTCCTACTGGCTGTGTTCCGTCGATACCTGTTCTTGCTATTCTTACAACTTCTTTGATCTGCTGTTCTTCAGACATGTTTTGAACCCGTACAACTGATTTCTTCTCTTAAATTTTATAAAGGTGTAATAGAAGGGTGAAAAACCGGTTTACTTCTCACCGGTTTTCTTGATAATATGCCATCCAAACTCTGTTTCTACAGGATCGCTGACTTCTCCTTCGTCTAGGTCGAATGCTACTTTTTCGAATGCAGGAACCATTTTTCCTCTTCCGAACCATCCAAGGTCTCCACCGTTGTCGCCGGAAGGTCCTGTACTTTTCTCCTTCGCAAGCTCTGCGAAGCTTTTGTCGGTTCTTTCTAGATCTAGTTTGACTTGTTTAGCATGTTCTTCGTTGTCTAAAAGGATGTGTGATGCACGTATCTCGTCGCTCATAATCTACCAGTTGGTTGGAAAAAGATAAGAAAAAGAGGGGTTATGATAGCAGGCCTTCGAGAATTGAGATGATGTTCTGAATTACTCCATCATTGCTCCTTTCTGAACTGTCGCGTTCCCTAGTTGTTGAGTCGCCCGTTGAACTGCTGTCGCTGTTTGAGGTGTCTTCCTGATTGTTGGTTTCTTCATCTTGATTGTCCGTTGTTTCGTCTTCAGTCTGATCAGCAGTGTCTTTGGAGTTCTCGTTTGTTGTGTCGTCACTGGTGTCGGTTTTCTCATCGTTGGTAGAATCACTGTCCTGTGTGTCATCTGAAGTTTCTTCACTGCTTGAAATGTCTTCTGCGTTGACAACGTTCAGTGTGGTTGTTGATTCTCCGTTACTGCTGTCGTTGATAGTTACTTCTACAGGGAAGCTGTCGAACTGTTCCGGATAGGTGATTCCTATGTCCAGTGTGATGTTGCCTGTGACAGATCCTTCTCCATCACGGCTGAGACCGACTTTAACACTCTCCTTTACTCCATCGTTATCGCTGTCTACCAGTGTTTTACTGCTGGAAATAGAGATATTGGACTGGACATCATTAGGTGAGAGACTTTCGTTCAGAAAATGAGGGAACTCGAAGTAAGCCTCGTCTGTATCTCCGTCTGCGCTCAGGTTGTCAACTACAACGTTGAATTCCTGATTACTTACTGTGGTGTTCGGTTCAACCTCTTCGGGGTTGACATAACCGGCTTCTGCATCTACGGTCTGCGCGGAAGCAGCTCCAAATAGAGAAACTGCTACGAGTGATACTGCCAGAATCTTGGTCTTCGTGTTCATAAAGTGTTTTTTCACCTGTGTGGGCGGTTCTTATCAGCTTTTAAACTAGTTGTCCGATTATAGAATTTTTTGGTAAAAAAAGGTTATTCTAGCTGGTCGTAGTGTTCGGTGTATACTTTCAGAAGCGACTTTGCTATACCAAACATTACCGGTCCAACAAATATTCCGATCGGTCCGAAAACACCAATACCTCCTATTACCCCGAAGATGATGAACAAAGGATGTATGTCGGCTTCTTCGTCTACAAGGAATGGTCGGAGGAAATTGTCTACTGATCCGACTATTACAAGTCCATAGGCTAGCAGGAGTCCTCCGGCGTAGATCTGTCCGTTTATCAACAGGTAGATTCCGGCTGGCGCCCATATAAGGGCTGTTCCTATAAGCGGTATCAGACCAAGGATTATCATCATGAATGTCCAGAACGCAAGGTTGGAGATACCTGCCAGAAAGAGTCCAAGTCCAGCTACAATTCCTGAGACTAGTGCTGTTATGACGTGTCCTTCTATTACGGTGCGGGTTGTTCGGGCTGTTTTTCTGTAAAGCTGTTCCTGGATCTTATTTGGGAGTACATCCAGCTTTTTGCTCCATTTTACAACCGTCTTCCCTTCTTTCAGTGCGTAGTACTGCGTAAATAGCAGGATTGAGACCCCGATTGCGAATCCACTCGCAAAGTCAACTATCTGTGAGGTGCTGCTAAGGACTGTGCTTCCGATGGTTTCAATCGATGATTTCAGTTGTTCTTCAAGTGAGAACTCCGAGCCGGTCAGGGCAGAGAGCTGTTGCTCGATCAATCCCAGATCTATATTCTGTTCCTGTATAGATTCTACGACTGCTGCTGCGTCGTTAGCGACGACACTCAATAAGAGGATAAGCGGCATTAACGCAAGTACAATTGTTAATAAAACTGTCAGCGACGAACTGTACCGAAGATGCTTAGCTATCCTTTCCTGAACTGGTTTCAGAACAAATGCCAGAACTACTCCAGTAAGGATATATCCTAGATAAGGTAGAACCATAAGTGAGCAAACCGCTAGCACGGTTCCAAGGAGCAGGAGTAGAAATGTTTTCTTCCGGTTCATATTTCCCTAGTTTGTTCTTGTCTATAGTTTTTTAGCCCCACCCGGATTCGAACCGGGGTCGCCGGCTCCAAAGGCCGGTGCACTTGACCACTATGCTATGGGGCTGCTACCGTATTTTTCAGGTGTTAATTGAACACTTAAGAAAGGGATAGGAAATTTTTCAAATATAGGGTTAAATTATTCTTTGAGATAGGTAGTGTCGTTTATTTGGATTATATTGGAGGTGTTTCTCACTGTATTCAAGTCCTGTAAGCTATGTATTAGTTGACTGAGTTTGTCATACTGGTCATATCTAATTTAATGGTTGTCTAGGTACTGTGTTACGATAAAATGTAACGTGCCTATTGTGGCTGAAATTGTAACGATGTAAAGCCATATTTCGCTTCCTAAGAAGAATAGGCTCCCGACCACTACAGGAGCTGTTGTGGCGCCGATATTTTGCATCATTGAATTTGTAGTTGCGGCTCCTGCTCTATTTTTACCTTCTACGCTTTGGTTGATTAAGCTTTTTTGTATGGGTGCAAAAATTGAGTCCAGTATTCCATATAAGAGCATAGCCAGTAATACTAGATGTATTGAACTTGTGAACGCTATTAATAAAGTGGATAAACCTATAAGAATTAAGGAAAAGGGTAGAGATTTGCTTCCTAATTTTTCATCAATGAGACCTGCGGAAATAGCAGGTATTATGCCTCCTAAACCTAACAAAGAAATGTATAATCCTACTGTTCCTGAACTTATTGAGTAACGGGAAACTAAAAGCAATGGGACGTATGTAATTATGCTGAACTTAATGAACATTCTGATAAATCCTAGAAATAGGTAGGAATTGATATTTGGTCTTTTGATTACTGTTTTCATTTCTCTTAAATACTCAGATACATCTCGCCTCTCCGCATTATTTTGATAAGAGGGTACTTTGTAGTAGAAAATGATGCCTATAGGAATGAAAACTATGTAAGCAAGGAATGGCGTATTCCAACCTAATACTGCAAGAAGACCTCCTGCTATAGGCCAGATAACGTCTCCTATTTTGTTAGAGACGTCTCTAAAACCTTGAGCTTGTGACTGCTTAGATCCTGGATAAAGATCTCCTAAAACTGTAACTGTAAGAGGCATTACTCCTGCAAATCCGATACCCTGAATTACTCTTAAAACAAGTACTTGAATCAGGCTATTAGCGAAAAAGGTGAAGGTCCCTGATAAACCCATTAATAAAGATCCTAGGAGCATAATTTTCGCTCTTCCAATGTTATCGGACAAATAACCTGCAAAAGGCAAAATAAAGATGGAGGGAAGTGTAAATAAAGTTATCACTAAACCAATCTGGCTATCAGATACTGCTAATCCTTCAGCTATCGTTGGTAAAGCGGGAGAAATCAGATTTATTCCAGATATACAAAGAAAGCTTCCAGCTGCTAAAAGAACAAGTATTCTGTCGTTTAGGAGTTCTTTAGTGTCTGAAATCCACTTTTCCATGATATATTTAGCCCCCGCAGGATTCGAACCTGCGTCGAGAGGGCCAGGGCCTCTCATGATTGACCACTACACCAGGGGGCTGTCTCCTGTATAGTTCTTATAGAAGGCTAATTTTTTTATTGAGAAAGGGTGAGA
>JBLGBK010000008.1:0-42571 GCA_047617785.1 Colwellia polaris
AGCTGCCATGAATACAGTACGTGGGAAGGCAGGATCAAAGAACCGGAAGCAACAGACGCATACAATAACAGCGATACATCCACAAACATTCAGGCATGGAACACAGCTAACGCAGGAGCACCAGAAGCCAACCAAATAGAAAGCAGTACTGGACAAAACTCAATATTCGTAGGAGGATTCGCAGGAAAATGTTCAGCAGGAGAAAGATGGGTATACGTTTCTGATAATAATGAATGGCGTTGTTCTGGAGACGTGTCGTGGGATCAATACGTTTTCCTACCTAATTCATCAAGCAATGACATGATGGCCGTAGTATTCCCACATACAAATCTCTGGGAAGCATCTGATTTCGTTGAAAGCTCCTCCTTTACTCAATACGGTACATATCCTCGGGCCGTAAAGGCGGCAGATAGGGAGAGTAAGTGGGGGACTACGCTGTCGGAAGTAGAGGTAACTTGTTGGCAGGGTACGGTGGATGATAACCCGGAAGATGTTTCAAGTGACAATAAGTTCGCTACAACCAAGTCAATCAATAACCCCGAACAACCGTTTGGTGTAGCCCGAGAAATCAGCCACAGTGGTAATTACGCCTGTTCATGGACCTTTTTCTCGGAAACAGGTCAGAAAGTTGACGAAGTAGGAAATCTACGTGAAATGCATCTCCAAGACACAGAATTGATCAATACACATTTCACAGAAATCGAGGGTTTGCAAAAAGCTGATGGTGAAAATGCCGATTATTCAAATTACACTGAATTCCAGAATGAGGTTTCAGGGATGAATATACAAACAGGATAAAACGTTAGAATCTAACTGAGATCTCAGGATCATCAATATCGCCACTTATCTCGAAATTCATCCCGGGTGATAGAACAGAACTAAGCCCCATATACTGCATAGTATTGACCATAGTCTCTTGATCCGTTCCTGCCTTCAAACGCTCCATGGCGGTCTCTGCAGTTTCATCCGCTATACTTAGACTTTCTCTCATCTCTCTGTATTCCATAAGTTCTCCTATATGGGTAAGTGTGGCTTTGGCAAGTTCCATCATTTCATCATCCTCTAGATTGAAAAGTGGAGAGGTCTTCCTATTATCTATAAACCAACTTCCTTCTTTTGGAGGGAAGTTTAACTCTCCTGAGGTGGAGTCAAGGTGATACATTCTATCTTCGTCGCGTTTGTAAAATGGCACAGTATGGTGTCCGTTATTTGGCAGTAATGTTGATTCGACATCCTCTAGTTCTTCTAGAGTAAAGGCCAAGTAATTAGCATTTCCAGAAGGAGGGCCACCTATCGCCTCCATCGCGAGTTCAGCCCATATAAGTGCGGTGTTTCCTATTCTTTCTTCGAAATCTTGTTCTCTAATATCTGTATTCGCCTCTTCTTCTGCCCAGTCGTAGATCATGTTTGCTATATCCATCCAGGTGTCGCCTTCTTTGACGTAGCCGCCGTCATCACTGAATTCAGCGGTTTCGGATAGTACGTTTTCTCGGTGTTGTGTGCGTAGTTTCGTGAATAGTTCTCGGTCTTCGATCCATGTTTGTTGAAGTGCTTGTTCTGGAGTGGTTTCTACACTGAATGTTTCCTCAAATGTGTATGTTTCGCTATGGTTATGTTCTTCGTCGTTGACGGATAGTTCGAGGTGGAGTTGGTTGTTGCCGGGGAGAAGTTGTTCTGTTGGGAGTATATATTCTCCGTCTTCTCCTTCTTCGAGTTCGTCTAGTACTTCGTTGTAAAGTCCGGAGTCTTCGAGTAGTTCATTGCTGTAGTCCTTGTTGTCTCTGATTATGTATGCGTTCTGTATTTCTGCGTTGAGTAGTGTGGTTTCATCGCCTAGTTGTCGTTCTATTCCGGCTGTGAAACTGTAATTGTCTGTCTGGGTTGCGTCAATACTGTTTTTGTGGTCGCTTATCTGACTGTATTCTGGGGTAGGCTTGTCTGTACTTCTTCCGCTATTTCCGTTATTTTCGGTATCTTCGTCACCTTCTAGCATGTTGGTACATCCGGCTAGACCTACTGTGCCTGCTGTACCGGCGGCTTCGAGTAAGCTTCTTCTGCTTATTCCATCAGACACTGTTATTTCACTACCTTACAATGATAACTAGGTGTTTTTATATTTTTCGTTAAATCCACGGCTTTTTATTTAAATACAGATACTCTCTATACCATGAAGAAACATTTTCTCCTAATTATTATCGCTGCTGCTTTATTGACTCCAGCGATAGCTCAACAGAGCATAGAGGTTAGCCACCCTGCATTTCACGAAGTCATAATTGAAGACGTTTCAGAAGAGGAGATAAACGTTTCAAAATCTAACGCAACATTAGAAGACGTAAAACACTATATGGCTTTTGAAATTGACTCTAAAAGCCTTGACTCTGTAAATATCAATATAAGTCTGAACAAATCTTGGGTTGAAAATAACGGCTTCAAGGTCGATGATTTCGGAATCGCAGACAGTAATGGCTTACTAAGGAGATATTATTACTATGAATCTGAAGCTATACCTGTAACCGTTCCAGGAACATACTTCCTGATTAACGATTCAACTGCTTTTCTGGCACGTGACACTGTCTCAGGAGATTGCGGCTTATTTGTTGTAGAAAAGCCCAGTTTGGAAAGAACGGAAAGATGTAGCTGGATTCCACACAAATTAATAGCAAACTATGGTCTGTATATCGGTTTGTTAGCTTCCGCAATTTTTATCCTAGTTCTATACCGCCTTTTCATATCACACGTGGAAAACAGGCTTTCAGAACTATCTTTTGAAGTTAATACGCAGGGGCATAACCTCTCCACATTCAATGATGAAGAGCTGCAAACACTTTACCAATCCAATCAGAATGCCTCTCAAGGCAACTACTTGAAGGCGTATAAACTGCTTAAGAAATATGATAAACAAGAGAAAGAGCGGGAAAGTCGGGAGTTCAATTTTTAATTACTTAATCTGCTGTTGCAGTGTTATTTATTAAGCCGGAATTACAATTTGTAGTCAATGAGGTTCAAGGCAGCTACAGCGCTCTTATGCGTACTTATGATAACAGGTTTTGCTTTTGCATATGAATCAGAAAGTACAGGTCCTGGAGGTAGTAATAACACTACTCCTGGAGGTAGTAATAATACTACTGATGGCGACCCCGAGGATCCTGATGATTCGACCTCTACTGTGACTTGTAACAACGGTCAGGATGATAACAGTGATGGTTCTACAGACATAGGAGATGGCTGCGTAAAGCCTTACTACAATGACTCTGTTGAGGGAATGATATGGGAATCCCACCTTGTATCAGTAATGGAGGGGTTCAGTTCTGATATAAGCGATAATAGCTCAGAAAGCTACAACGTTAACCCATCAACTACTGAAGCATTTTTCTTTTCAGGTTTTGTACAGCAAGGAAGAGACTCCTCCAACCGAGATTATGACTCTGGAAATGGGAGATCTGTAACTTTAAACTGGGTTGATGCGGCGCGAGCAGAAGATGACGCCTACGGTTTTGGATATCCGAAATCTGGGACTTTCCAAGACAGTGATTTCGGAAGCTATGATGGTCAAGACGTAGTTATAACAAATGGGAGAGTTATTGATGTACCTCATGATAACTCAGAAGTCTGCGGAAACGGATTGGAGGAAAACACCGACGACGACGATAAAGTAGGAGATGATCCAAATCGGGAAAGTGCTACAACCGACTGCAAGAAAGATTATGGAGAAGTAAACGAAATATATGATAGAAGTATACCTTACGAACAGCCTCCTTGTGAAGGGGACTATGGTTTTAATGGACAAACGGTTAATAAGACATGCGACTGTGATGAATCTTCCTGTAGTGGAAGCGGATGTACCAGCGGAAGCTGCAGCGATGGTAGTTGCTCGGCATCAGTAGAGGTAAACTGCAGTATTGACGAAGACAACTCGGCTCAAGAAGGAAACCACTACTTCAGACCTGATGGAGATAGCATCATAAAATATGAATGTCAGGATGATGGTAATCCTGAAGGAACGTACAGCGATCAAACAGACTGTAGTGTAAGCGGATGTAGTTCAAGCTGGAGCACGCCGTCTCACTCCTGCGATAACCCTGGAGGATGTAGCGCTGATGGTGACGATGCAGAAGCATCTGATGACTGTGAAGCAGGAGATGATAACAGAAACTTTCAACAGGTCGGTACAACAGATTGCAGCAATCATGATGTAGTGCATGGAGGAGGAGACAAAAACAGGAATAGAGCAGACAATGATCCTGCGGCAACTTTCACCTCCTTCACAGCCCACAGCGACAGTTCATGGGGTTCGGCATATATGGAGGGCGGTGACAGTCAATCGGGCGGCGATTATGAAGGAAGTGTTTGGTGTGGTTACGATAATACTTTAACTGTAAACGCTGATGGACCGGAAGGAAACGGCGACGGGTTCGTAGTTATAGATGAAACTCAGGGTTCAGGAACTAGCCGTGTTGTAGCCCGTGAAAGCCCTGATGGTTCCTCAAGCGTAGGTAGAAATGTTCATTATGGAAATAATGGTGATGCAACCACTCTAGACAGCACTGATTACATTGGCAGGGCTGACCTAAGCTGTAGCGGCGAGCATAACGTCTGTATAAAATATGTTGACTTTACAACTGATACAAACAACTGGGATACCGTAAGTGGCGCGGTTCAGGCTAATGTTGAGTTTGAAGCATCCCCTGATGAATCTTACTCCGTATGTAAAACTATCAATAGGATTAATGAAGAAAACGGGGATGTACGTGGCAACGATCTGATCGACTGTGACTATATGAGTAACGGCCAAAGTTATTCTCCGCTTCCAGAAGCCTGTGGAGACGAACCTGACGAACATCTAATGATGATGGAAGGTCCAGAAGTAGCAGACTCCGCAACGGACGATGAACTACTCCACCAACAGGAATGTGTCGACTGGACAGAAAATCCTCAAGACATGTATAATAGAGGACTAGATCAAAACGCATGTGTAATAGCAGGTAAACCTGTTGCAGAAGGCACAGTAAGAAGCGTAGCTGTTTCCCAAGGTGATGATGGTGGATATGAAGAAAACTTCAGAGACTACGAAAAAGGCACTGTCTCCCCTGATTGGGAAGTTTGTCTTGATATAAGAGATGACACATCTATAACTACAAGCTACCACGATGAAGAATACAACTACCGTTACGATGACCAGTCCAACCAGGGATACGGAGGTCAATGGTATGACCTAGATGATGAGAAAGTAAATACCTACTTAAGATCGAACAAAAACAATCTTCCAGAAAGCGTAACCACAAACATAAGAAGCGGGCAGAATACCTACATCGATTACTACTATCAGGAAAATCCAAATCCTAGAGATTCAACATATAACCCTGAAGGTAATAGAGAAGGTACAGCAATACTCGCAGATTGTGGACCTCTACTTCCAGCTTGTGGAAACGAGAATGATGATCCGCAGCAAGGTATAAACGGTGAAGAAGGCACATACTTTGCATTCCTTCAGGAAACGTATAATGGAGAACCTGTCAGAGATGAAGATTATCATCCACAGGGTGAAAATTCGGAAACCGGGATCAATCCTCGATTTAATCCTGCAGGAACTATTAACATGATTAAAAGCCGGTCGGATCAGCTAACTCCGGGCACATATGATTATGATAACGAATTCAGCGGTATTGAATGGTACAGAGATACCCAAGTGGATCAAGATAGCGCCGTTCAGTATGCTTATACAAAATACCAGACCTGGTCTATAGCAGCTACAGGAGTGCCTTATCCTCCTTTCGGAGCACAGGAAATAGGTAACTATGTCAGAGGCAACGAAGGTGTTTACTACAGAGAAGACTCTAGTGCAGATAGAGGCCAAGATCCAAACTCTCAAACCATAGATAAGACAGAAAGGGCATTTGGTAACTCTCTTGCAGTTGTGGCTCAAAGATCTGGAATATCGGATAATCAAGGAAACGCCATCTCAGAAGGAGAGGGGTACTGGATAGATCCTGATGATATGCACTCAGAGTGGCGTAGTGGAAATATTGCAGGGATTGCAGGACTCAATCCTGATCCAGACTCCGAAGGATGGAGAAACCTTCTAACCTTCAAAGTAGATCTTACAGGCCCCGATGCAGGTATCGGATATGATCTAGGTCAGCACCCTGAGTACGGTCTGAATAATGATGAAGTAGTGGAGCAAAGACAGAACGGTAAGACCGTATTCGCCGATATTTACTGGGAATCTCAGTATCAGGGAGACTCCAGTATACCTAGTTCCCTACAGGAACCGGTATGTGGAGATGATCAGAATGAATACCTGTTAGAAGAATTAGGAGAAGTGAATAACTCTGCAAGATATGACGGAAACTACGCATGTACAACAACCACTGAAGTGTGTTACGACAGTGGTGCTGATGGTAAACGACTCTTCAACAGAGAATCCTACAGAGACACAAATGATTTCTCAGAAAGTGAAGGAAGAACAAAGAATGATGAAGAAACCTGTAGAGAGTACGACTGGTCTGCTTCTAGATTTAGCGGGGTTAGAAAAGATTACTTCCCAGGATGGTACGATCAGGACTTCAGAGAACAGTACTGTAGAGAAAACACTCTATACGAGGAAGAAGGTGTAAGATGGTTCGAGGCCAGTACAGTTGAAAATAATCCTCACGCATTCACTGGTGGTATCGATGATGACTGGAACGAATACGTGGATGACAAACTTGGAAATCAGGTAGATCCTTACAAATCCCGGCCTGATCAAAGCTCTTGGAGCAGTACAGAAACACCGGTACCAACAGGTACAAATGGAGAAAATATGGCAACTAAAGGATTCTGTGGAGGAGATGATGATGCAGAGTATCTGGTAACTCAGGATGCCTCAACAAGTATCTTTGAATCGGATAACACGGTCCAAGGTGTTGCTACCGGACCTGATGTTTGTGTGGCTGATGGGGAAGTGATTGCAAGTAATCAGGAGGATGTAAACAGCGTTGAATATGAAGATAGTGATGGAAACTGGCAGCCAATGACAGGAACCGACTCACGTAGACTTGTTCAAGAGGGTAGACGTATACGTCTAAACTATGATGACGATGCCAGAGAAGCAACATGTTTCGCAGGTAGCTTCCTAGAAGATTGGCCTGTTGTATTCCAAGAGAAGACAGTTAGTGTTCCAGAAGGAAATACAGTAACGACAACCTTCAGGCTAATCAATCCTGATGAACAGGAAATAGAATACGAAGTAGAAATGGATACCACTACCGATAGTTCCGTATCAGGCGCCGGTCTCGACAGCTTCACGTCCCTAGTCGATCAGGATGGTCAAACAGAGTTTACTACCGAGGTTCCCGCTAGAAGCGCAAAAAGATATCAGGTTGAGATTAGAGGAGGTAATACTGAAATCTCAGATCCGGATGATAATTATGTCAGGGTCTTTGCTGATAGTACCGATGACAGGATAACAGGAAGTGACCGTGTCGGCGTTCAGGTTACCGAACCATCATCTACGGGCGCAGGAAGACAAGCTGATTCGCTGAATGAAGTACCGGGATTAATGCCGGTGCAGCTGCTTACAATCGTGATGCTTGCTCTAGCTGCAGTATTTATTTCTTAAATTTTCCTTATTTTTCCTCAATAACTCAGATGATGTAATTTTCCCCATTTGATTGAAAAACGTAGAGTGGCTACATTTACCTGGATTATGAAGCCTGCTGTCGAAATCTTAAGATCAATGATTGAGAAAGGACAGCATGAGATTGATAGAGAGACAGAGGGTCTACTGCTTTCCAGCCTATCCGCAGGCCTAGATATCGGGTTTGGCCCTCTCCTAATGGGGGTTATACTCACTCTGTCTGTTGGTAGTTACGGTGATCTACAGACTGAACTGCTTCTTGCCTCTGCCTACTCAGTTGGATTCATATTCGTTATTCTTGGAAGATCAGAATTATTTACGGAACATACTACGTTAGCCGTTATGCCGGTAATTGATGGAAAAGCAACTCTCAAACAGTTAGGAAGGCTATGGGGATTAGTATATGCAGGAAATATCCTAGGAGGATTGATATTTACAGGCCTTGCAGTTCTTCTGATGCCAGGACTGGGGGTAGTAAGCCCTGAAGCATTCGGAACTATTGCAAGTAAACTTGTTAGCCATTCTGCTCGATGGCTTCTAATTGCCGGAATATTTGCTGGCTGGCTTATGGGCCTTCTTGCTTGGTTGGTGTCATCAGCTGAGAATACGATTGGAAGAGTATTCTTTATCTGGATGGTTACAGCTACAATAGGTATGCTCCATTTGCCTCATAGCATCGCAGGAAATGTAGAGGTGCTCTTTGGGCTTTTTACAACAAGCAGCGTAACCCTTGTAGACTACTTGTCGTTCTTATCGTTATCAACAATAGGTAATGCGGTAGGAGGAGCATTTTTCGTAGGGATAATGAAATATAGCCACATAATTAGAGGAGCAAAATAGATTTACACTGCTGCATGAACAGATAAATATTTAAAATTCGCTCTTGAGTTCCTAGATATGACTGGTGAATCTGTTCCTCAACGCAGTCTTGAATTTTAGAGGAAGTTTTCTCAGCCGCTGGTTTACACAATTCTATGTGATTTCTATGATACGACACCTAGATTCAACTATGGGTGGACGCGTTCCGCTCACGACTAACTAAGTTCAATAAGGACTTGGTTAAACAATTTTCAAAATCTGAAATAACCTACGCTTTTCTCGGTGAAATGTTTTGAGACGCAGCGATCTATTTGCTACTGTCTCCAAGGAGAAAGAAGCAGACCTTGACTCCCGTAGCGCCGAACTCATGGTCAAAGCTGGCTTGGTGAAGAACTTTGGTTCAGGAACATGGAGCTACACGCACCTTGGCAAGAAAGTACTCGACAACATAGAAGAAGTAGTCAGAGCAGAGATGGATGAGATAGCACAGGAGGTGAAGATGCATCAGCTTCAGACCTCAGACATCTGGAAACAGAGCGGTCGATGGGAGAATTTCGAAGATGATGAGTTCTTCACGTTGGAGAACCGTGATCAAAAGGATTTCACTATCGCAGCTACTCATGAAGAAGCTGCTACGGAGTTCGCAAAGGACTACGTCAGGAGCTACCGTGACCTCGATTTGTCATTCTACCAGATAGGTAGGAAGTTCAGAGATGATCGCGCTCGGAAAGGTTTACTGCGTGCAAAGGAATTCATTATGAAAGATGCATATAGCTTCCATTCGGACAGAGATTCTCTGGACAAAAAGTACCGTGAATTCACTTCGGCATACCGCAGAGTATTTGACAAGTTAGGTCTGGATTACTCCGAGGTCAGTGCCGACAATGGTTCTATGGGCGGAAGCAAATCTCATGAGTTTATGGCGGAATCTGAGATCGGGAGCGACATATATAGGAAATGTCAGAACTCGGATTGTCTCTACGCATCCAAAGATCTTGAGAAAAAGAATTGCCAGCGATGTGGTACGCAGCTCAGGGAGGTTAAAGGTATCGAGATAGGTCACTGTTTCAAGTTGGATGACAGGTACAGTAGTTCTATGGATTTGACCTACACGGATGAGAAAGGAGAAGAGCAAGACGTATTAATGGCTTCCTATGGTATTGGAGTCTCAAGATTGGTTTCAGCCATCATTGAACAGAACCACGATGAAAGAGGGATAACCTGGAATAGAACTATTTCCGCATTTAAGACTGCGGTTATCATCGCCCGACACGAGGATGAGGTAGAGGAGAAAGCAGAAGAGATCTACAATCATCTACAGGAGAAAGGAAACCAAGTGCTTCTCTACGATGACGCTCAATCGGTTGGTGAGCAGTTCGCTGAAGCAGATCTGATAGGGATCAACAGGAAGATCATTCTCGGAAACAATTATCTGGAGAATAAGGTAATCGAGATTGAGAACCGTAATGGAGAGGTAAGGGAGGTGGAACGCATCGAGCAAATTTTATGAGGTATTCCGACTTCTCGAAAGTTCTATTCTTTTTTCTAATTTCACGATGTAGAACTCTTTTAGGGCAACTGCTTGATGATTATAGGCAAAAGGCTCTGAGAGATTAACTGATACTTTCAAAACATTTCAAGCTGAAAACCGTTGATAGAGGTATTCAAAATACTATGTCACAGGAACTCGGTATAACGGTTAAGAAAGATCAAGATCCTTCAGAATGGTACACGCAAATAGTACAGAAAGCAGATTTAGCTGACTATGCACCTGTCAAAGGTTGTATGGTCATCAAACCGTATGGAATGAAGCTTTGGGAGTCTATTAAGGAAGAATTCAACTCTAAGATACAAGATACAGGAGTTGAAAACGCATACTTCCCACTTTTCATACCAGAAAGCTATCTTGAGAAAGAAAGTGATATTGTAGAAGGATTCGATCCAGAAGTTGCGTGGGTGACACACGGGGGCAACAGTGAACTAGAAGAACGCCTTGCAGTACGCCCAACAAGCGAATCAATCATTGCGCCTTTCATGAGCGACTGGATTCGCAGTCATCGAGACCTTCCGATGAGGCTTAATCAATGGGCAAACGTGGTCCGATGGGAGGCAACCGACACAAGACCGTTCCTCCGCACCAGAGAATTCCTTTGGCAGGAAGGCCACACTGCTCACGCGTCCGAGGAAAGTGCTGACAAGGAAACAATGTTGAGGCTTGAACAGTATCAAGAAGTAATTGAAGACCATCTCGCTATTCCAAGCATTCTTGGATACAAGCCAGAACACGATAAGTTCCCGGGTGCAAAATACACTACAACAATAGAAACATTGATGCCTGACGGTAAATCAATTCAATCGGGAACTTCACATCAGCTTGGACAGCACTTTGCAGAAGCCTTCGACATAACATACGAAGACAGAGACTCAAGTGAACAGACAGCTTGGACAACAAGCTGGGGTCTCTCCACAAGAACAGTTGGAGCACTAATCATGGCTCATGGAGACGACGACGGACTACGACTACCTCCAAACGTCGCACCAATTCAGATTGTAGTAGTGCCGATCTTCCAAGAAGACAACAAAGAAGAGGTGCTCGACTACGCAGAGGAAATCAGCGACGAACTTGAGGAACAAGGTATCCGGGTAGAGTTCGACTACAGAGACCACAGAACGCCAGGATACAAGTTCAACGAATGGGAACTCAAAGGAGTACCTCTCAGAGTCGAAGTTGGACCAAACGAAATGGAAGACGAAGCAGTCACCACAGTCAGAAGAGACACAGGTGACAAAGAAATGGGTCTCGACCGTGAAGAGTTCATCGAAGAAGCAGGAGACACGCTAGAAGATATCCAGCAAACACTATATGAACAGTTGGAAGAATATCAGGAAGAAAACATTCGAGAAGCAGACTCAAAGAACGAAATCCTCGCAACCATAGGAAAGAACCGCGGATATGTCAAGACCAGATGGTGTGGCAAAGAAGGCTGTGAAGCAGAAATTAAAGATGAAGTCAGCGCAGAAATCGTAGTTCTGCCATTCAGAGAAGATTCCAAACCAGCAACCATCCAAGAACGTGAAGAGGAAATCGACGGCGAATGCTCAATCTGTGGGGAAGAAGCAGAACGCTGGGCATACTTCGCAAAGAACTACTGAGTATTCCTTCATTTGTTCCAGAGCCAGTATTCTATTCAATTATTTCTCCTATTTTTGTTTTCTTAAGTTGAGCAAGTTAATTTTTTCGTGTTAGATATTTCAATTTCAATGGCGTTAATATAGATTGTATTGATGGAGCTTTCAATTGTAGTCCCTGTTTTTAATGAGGAGGGTAATCTTAGACCACTCCATCACGAACTGCTTCAGAATATACCGGAGCGGATTCAGAATTATGAGATAATTTTTGTAGATGATGGTTCTAATGATTCTAGTTCTGAAATTTTGGAGGATTTATCCAGCCGATATGATGCAGTTAAACTAGTTAAGTTTGCTGATAACTTTGGGCAAACACAGGCATTACAGGCAGGTTTTGATAATGCGAAAGGCGATTATATAGTGACTCTTGATGCGGATATGCAAAATGATCCTAAGGATATACCTGATTTAATGGAAGTTCTGATTTCTGAAGACCTTGACATGGTCTCGGGATGGAGGAAGGAGAGACAGGATCCGTTTTTCAAGATTATGTCCTCTAATATCGCCTCAGTTTTGCGTAGATTTCTTCTTAATACTGACTTACATGACTATGGCTGTACTCTGAAGATTTACAAGAAAGAAGCGGCTAAAGATCTAAAATTATATGGGGAGATGCATCGCTATATACCGCCCTTACTTGATCGTAAAGGCTATGAGGTGTCAGAAAGAGAGGTCAATCATAGGGAAAGAAGGTCTGGAGAGACTAAATATGGTTTAAAGAGGTTGCCGAGAGGTTTTATAGACTTGATAGGGCTATGGGCGAGTGAAAATCAAGAAGTGCTGAAACGTATTTTTACTGATTTATTTTGGATAGAGGGTCGTAGAGACAAAATTGAAGGGTCAAGAAACTATAAAATTACAGAGGTTGTCTAATTGAGAATATTAATGCTTAATTATGAGTTTCCTCCTTTAGGTGGTGGAGCTGCAAATGCCAATCGGTATATGTTGAAGAAAATGGCTGATAAAGATGTTGAGATAGATTTAGTAACTTCGTCTCTGGAAGAAGAGGAGAAAGAATCCTTTTCTGAAAATATTACTGTACATAGAGTTGATGTTAATAAAAAGGATATTCATTATTGGCGTCAAAGAGAAATACTTCTTTATATGGTTAGAGGCTTTAGACGTTCTAAAGAACTAATTGAGGAAAAAGACTATGATTTAATTCATGCATGGTTTGGATTTCCATGCGGTTTTATGTCTCAGCACCTAGAACTACCCTATATTGTAAGTTTAAGAGGTAGCGATGTGCCAGGTTATAATAACCGTTTTTCTTTCCATTATGTTCTTCTCAAGCCTGTAATTAGGTCTGTATGGAGAAATGCAGAGGCAATAGTAGCTAACTCCTCAGGATTACGTGATTTGGCTCGGGAAACAATGGACATTAACATAGATATCATCCCAAATGGGGTTGATGTATCTCAATTTGCTCCGAGGGCATCTGAAAAGACTCGATTCCGAGTTCTAACGGTTGCACGTTTGATAGAGCGTAAAAGAGTTGGAGATATTATTGAGGCGGTTAAAGGCCTTGATGTTGAGCTGGTGATTGTTGGGGAAGGAAATAAGAAGAGCAAATTAAAGGCAATGGTTTCAAAGCAAGGTTTGGATGATAAAATTGACTTTAAAGGTTATGTAGAGCATGATAAGTTGCCTAAGATATATGAGTCCGCAGATCTGTTCGTCCTACCTTCTCTTAATGAGGGTATGAGTAATACGCTTCTAGAAGCTATGGCTGCAGGTCTTCCTATAGTAACTACTGATACGGGAGGAACGGAGGAGCTTATAGATGGCAATGGCAAGATTGTTGAAAAGGAGAATTCGTCCGAAATTAGATCTGCTATCCGGAATTATATCGATGATCCTGTGATGCACGAAAAACATCAATCTAGATCAAGAGAAATTGCAAAAAGAATGAGTTGGGAAAATAAAGCCGAAGACTACATGGAACTATATAGGAAGTGTATTCAATGAACTTGGAAGAGATAATTAGTCATAATATAGATTTAATGCAGAAAAACTGGGCTGAAAAATACAGAAATTTGTCTGCTTCCAGAATATCGATGAGAAAGGAATTAAGGCCTGTTTTAGAACGTTATTCTAGCGGTAAATTGCTTGATGCAGGAGCAGGGAACCAGGTTTTCAGAGATATTGTAGAGGATCAGTGCGAAATATATGAGAGTCTGGATTTAAAGGACTCAGAAGATATCTCATATGTCCAAGATATAAGAGACACTGATCTAGATTCAGAGAGTTTCGACACTGTTTTCTGCCGTAATGTATTAGAACACATCAGGAACCCTGGTGACGCCTTAGATGAGATGTCAAGAATAACATCTCAAGAAGGCAAAATAATTTTGACACTGCCTCATTTAGCCTATCTGCATAATCAACCTGATGATTATTACCGTTTTACTCGTTATGGGGTTAGAGAACTTGTTGAGGACACTAATTTACAGGTGGTGGAAATGCGGGAGGCTGGCGGTCTTTTCAGCTTTCTAGCTTATTCCTTATCGACCTTCGGTTTCGGAATTGCGTTCAGCATTCCAATCATAGCTAATATTCTTTACTATGCAAATCTTCCTCTTCAGCATCTGGCGATATTACTTGACAATTTAACTGGAAATAAAACATACTTTCCACTGAACTATGTTATAGTATTGAGTAAGACTTAATTCTCTAAAAAAACTCTGAAGGGCTTGTTAAATCTAAAAAACGACTGATGGTTGTCTAAAGTATTTTCAATACTCTGATTAACTTCTAAAACTTCTCTTTTAGGGTGAGAGAGTCTTATGAACTGTGAAGGGTTTCCTTTCATGGAGTGTCTTACAAGATATTTCACTTTGAAGTCGTATCTTGATAGAAAGCTCATTAAATCTTCTAAACTACTGTCATAGAATTTAATCTTACGCGGATGCATTTCGAGGAAGAGTTTAACATTGTTCTCGCTCAAGGTGTTTTTCATTCCTTTGAGGATATTGTGCTCATACCCTTCGACATCCATTCGTACAACATCTATATTTTCCTCAATAACGTTGTCTAAAGACTGAACCTCGACTTCTAGATCCTTTTCTTCTCCTTCATAATGTATATGGCGAGTGTTAGTGATCTTTGATCTTGTGAAATATTCTTTCTTTCTTGAAGATCCGATAGCTTTGTTTAATGTCTTAATATTGCTGTAATCGTTTAGTTCTATATTTTCATTAAGTCGCTGATATGTTTCGGGATCTGGCTCTATGCTGAAAACTTTTCCACTGTTTCCTGCCTCTTTAGCCGCCATCAGGGTGTAGTAACCTATGTTCGATCCTATATCCGCTATAGCGTCTCCTTCTTCTATTTCAGACCTGAAAATTTTCGTAGATTCTGCCTCTCTTATGTTCTGGAGAAAGAGGTCTTTCTCAAGTCCGATATTAGTTGCATCAAGAATCATTGAAGAATCTTCGATTTCTCTTTGTACTTTCAAAAACTGTTTATTCTGTGTTTCCAAACGGTAATATAATTCTCTGTAGATGGAATGCTTATAGCACTCTCTAACTGTTTTTCCCATACCTACCTTTTTGAATAATCCAAGAACTCTGCTAGAGAGCGTCATTTTTATTTAAACGTATGATGGTTGCGAAAGTTAAAATATACTGGCGATAAATAGTAATGTAGCCGGATTATGGACAAGAAGATGCGGATAGAAGATAATAGAACCAAGTTAATATTTCTATCAGCTCTAGCTACAGGTTTAGTTTTATCTTTGATCGTAAAGCCGGAGGTAATAATAAGTTTATTCGAGCTAACTAGAGGCGAACAGTACCCTCTCTATGGTGTGATGGTGTGGGAGGTTGATCGAGCAGAGTGCAGATTTTACGATACCGAGCAACTTCTTCCACGAGGCTACGAAAGTATGTTCGATAAAGATCCACAAGAATGTGGAAGTTTCGATTCACAGATGCTCAGAAGAAGACTTCAACTTATAAATGAAACAACGAACTCTACCGAAGTAAAAACTCTAATAGAAGAGGCCTATACAGAGATAGAAAACTATAACTATGAGAGGGCTCAAGAGATAGCCTCTCGAATTGAAGTAAATAGGACGTATAGTGTTAACTGACTTACCAACTCCAGGCTATCATGGAGCCGATAGCCTTCCGGTTCTCTGTCTGGTTGAATACTTTTTTCATCTCATCACTCAACAGCTCATATTCGTACTCGTTCATGACAATCCATCCTGAATCAGATTTGTTCAGAGCTTTGCTCATATCTTCTGTTCCAGTTATCATTGCTGCGCCAGAATACTCGTCAACTCCGTTCCGCATAGAGGAATCTACGCCGAACAATGCTCCGCTAAACTGATAATCGGGGGTATCAAGATAATAAATTGCTGACGGCGAAGAACTAGTTATTAGTGTATCTGTTTCGTTATACTCTTGCTCGACAAAACCGTATATCTCTCTGTTTTCATATACCGGTCTAACATCTCTGTAATCTGAAAAATTGCCTACTGTCGATATTCCAATCAGGATAATGAATAGAATAATTGCAGAATTTTTAATGAGTTGATATCTGCTGAAACTCTCAAATAATGTTTCAAGTAACGTATCTATTGTTAAAGCAGTCCAAAGCGCAACAAAGGGAAGTATAACAAGTATATATCTATTATTGGCGCCTGAAATGTGGAAAAAGTAAACGTATAAAACAGGAACTACTGCAAGGAAGGTTAGAAAAGCTGTCTTTAGATCTCTTCTTATATTGATCCCAAGGCCCAAGGCGCCAGTCACTAAAGGCCACAGAAAGTTATTACTAAGCCATATACTGTAATATTCTAAATGAGATGTACTTTGTACGAGGAGATTTACCGCCTCTCTCTTGACATATACTACGAATGATAAGAGGCTAAGTAAACCTATAATGGTTTTAGAAGCATTTTGGCGGTAATCTAAACTTATATTATTGAATTTAAATGTTAAAATATAAATTGAAGCTATTAAAGGCAGAATAATAGAGGTAAGATGGCTGGAAATACTTAAAAGCACTAAAAGGGCTAATATAGCCAAGTTTCTTTTTGTGAAATCTTTTTCCAGGCGGTATATCATAAATATGGATGCCGTATAAAATAAGAGGTGTAATGCATACATTCTGACCTGCATAGACCAGGCAATATGCCATAAAGAAAATGTAATGATTGATGAGGAAACTAAACCTACATCCTTATTGTAAAATTCTTTTCCAATTACATAGGTTAATGCTATAGTTAAAGTTCCTGCTATAGCTGAAGGCATTCTTAGACTGAACTCTGATACGCCTAGTAAGCCTGCTGATGCTGCTGAAAGAACTAGTTGTGGCGTATGATGCCAGTAAACATATCCTGAGGGGAAATTAGGTATACCATTTTCCAGAATTGATAGAGCGGCATTGGCAGAAATAGCTTCGTCATGCCATAGAGATAACTCTCCCAGATATCTTATCCTTAGCCACGCTGCTGAAATTATCAATACCAAAAGTACAATTCTATGGAATGTAAGAGACGAGGATAAGTTTTCTTTAGTATAGCTTCTCAATTCAGATAATCCTGTAGGCATCTAGTTATGTTTTTATGTTTCTCTTTTCTTAATTTGACCGTTATCTCCAAAATAATATCTTCCCCCGTTTCACAAATTATTGGTAGGATGTCGTTAAAGGACAAGAAACTTTGCAGTAGAATTGATGTTTATACTTATGCTTTTGTAGCGATACTTGGCTTAGCTCTATTTTTAAGATTTCATGAACTTGGGCAACCATACTTTTGGCAGACTGAAATACATCATACTTGGCCTGCTAAGAATTTCCTTGAGGGACAAGGCTTTTCCAAACCTGCTGGATCTCATGTACCCTATCTGCGCTCTTGGTTTACAACTACTGTTCCTATAGCTATCTCTTTCACGCTTCTGGGTTACAATGAGTTTGCAGCCAGACTTCCTACGCTTATTGTAGGTTTATTTACTATTATAGTCTCTTATCTCCTAGGGAAAGATATAGGAGGAAAAAAACTAGGTTTAACGACATCAAGCATTATGGCGGTTAGTTTCTGGGTTATAAACTGGCATACTCAAGCGAGGATGTATGCTCATAATCAATTTTTATACATACTTTCCATATGGCTTGTTTTAAGATGGTATGAAAGAGATAAACTTGCCTTGAAAAGCAACTACCTATATTCTCTGGTACCGACTGTTCTTTTAGGTTTCCATAATCACATGACCTATCTTGCTATGGGTCCTGTTATCGGAGTTTACTTCTCTTTAATGCTTATATCTAAGCTAGATTATACAAAATGGCGTAGCCAGATTAAACAAGATGAGCTGGTGCGGAGAAACATTTTATGGCTTATAGCATTCTTATTTTGTGGATCAATATTTATGTTGGTTAGAGGAGAAGGTATACTTGTTTGGCTAGTTGATTACGCTCCTGCATGGTACATATGGGATAGAGGACCTCTATATTATCTTAACTATCTTTCTGACAACTTGATAATCCTCTATATGTTTGGATTTGGTCTTGCATTGTCTATTCGATATAGAAATAATTGGCTCATACCTGTAAGCTTCCTAATACCTTTCGTATTTCAAAGCTTGTTAAGGTTTAAAGAACCTCGACTTATATTTCATTTATATCCTCTCTATGCTCTAATAGCTGCTATACCCGCAGTCTATGTATTTAATATTATTGAAGACGGATTAAAATCTCTAAATATAGATTACCAGAAAATTAACTTGGCTATTGTGCTTCTAATATGCCTGTTTGTTTTTTCGATTTATACTCCGTTTCAAAGCCTCCAACAGAAAGATGAGGCCCCACATGGGTTCGTTGTAGGTTCAAACCATAGAGCTCCGGCTAATTATATTCAAGACAGGATGACCGAAGATGACATCATAATTTCAAGCGCACCTTCCATAACAGGCTGGTATCTAGGCAGTATGGACTATGTCGATTATGATTTAAATTATATAGAACATAGAAATGAATCGGGCCATCTTATAGACCCGAATACAGAAATTAAGGCTGTTAAAAATTCTGATCGAATGGAGGAAATAATTTCAAATAATACAGGCTGGATTGTAGCTGACTCAAACTTCTACACAGATTTCAAAATAAAGAAAGATGTACGGCAAACAATAATCCAGAATTCTAGAAAGATAGAAAATGACTCTTGGGAGAATACCGACATATATAGGTTCGAGTAGTCTGAACCATAATAATCGGTTCTATTTTTTATTAATTAGAAAACCATAATTGAATGTGAGTTCTAAGAAAATCCTTCATTTAATCGATCATATGGGGTTAGGAGGAGCCCAAAGAATAGTTTCCGAACTATCTGAACCTTCGCAGGATGTTTATGCCTTAAGAAAAGCTGAAAACACTTTAGGGGAGAGAGGTGAAAAATTTCAATTTCCTGACACAAACTCGAGCTACAATCTTAGATGTATATTAGGTGTTTTTTCTTTAATGCGGCAGGAAGATTATGATGTTCTTCACTGTCATCTAAAAAAAGCTCAAATAGTAGGAATTGTAACCAAGCTGTTTTCGACAAGAGATTTCGATTTAATTTTTCATGAACATGGAAGAATTTTCACAGAAGATCCCTTATATGAGAAATTCCTAGCTAAGACTCAAAGATACGTAGATCGCTATATAGCTGTTTCAGAGAAAACAAAATCGCTCATGCAGGAAAAATCAGACTTAACACCTGATAAAATAGAAGTTCTCTACAATTTTGCGGATCAAAAACGATTCAATCCACATGTCTCAGATGAATATAAGCGAGAGGATTTGATACATACTTCCGAAGATAGCTTTACTCTAGGATTTGCCGGCCGGTTAGTCCAAAGAAAAGGATGGCGAGATATCATAAACGCCCATGAATTTATCGAAGAAGATGTAGAAATCTTAATTGCGGGCTCTGGTCCCGAAGAAGATCTACTTAAAGAAAGTATAATGGATAAAGAGAATATAAACTATCTAGGCTATTTAGAGGATATAAGAACGCTTTTCAACGAAATTGACTGCTTCGTAATACCTTCAGAATGGGATCCTTGTCCTATGATATCTTTTGAAGTTCAAGCTGTCGGTATACCTCTAATATGCGCTGATGTGCCTTCTCTGGATGAATTGATTGTAGATGGTAAAAACGGTCTTCTGTACGAATCCAAAAATGCCGGAGATCTTGCAAGAACGGTTAACAGGTTGAAGAACGAGGAGGGTCTCCAGGAAAATCTTTCTGATAGAGAACTCGAGTTTGCGGATTCGCATAATCTTCATCACTATAAGGAAAACTTGGAAAAAATATATCGAAAACAGTTAGATTGAAATGATAAAAGTCTGTTTTATACATCCTTATGCTCTTGATGCCTTTAAAAAGAGGTCTGTGGGGGGTACAGAGCTTCAGATTTACCATATATCAAGAGAAATAGCAAAGGAAGAAGGCATGAAGGCAGAAGTTATTACAAATAGAGATAAATCCGAAAAAGATTTCTTTGAGGGTGTAAAACTTGTGAAAGCGTTAGGAAATGTAGATACTTGGCCTGAAAAATTTATAACGGCTTTTAATATGCTATATCATATGTATGAATCCGATGCAGAGGTCTATTTCAGTTCTTCTGACAATATGATACCCGGTCTAGTAAGCTTTTATTGCCTTATTACAGGTAGCCAGCATATTCATAGGACTGTTCATGAAAGACAATGTGATGGATCTTTAATTAGAGAAGATAAAATAAGAGGAGTGGTAAACAACCTTGGCTTGAGATTTTCTGACTTCATATTTGCACAGTCTCAGCAGCATAAAAATCTTCTGAAAGACTGGTTTAATCCTCCTGTAGGAGTTCTACCCAACCTATTTCCTATAGCTAACGAAGGCAATGTATCATCTAGCTCTAATCAAGAAGACCATATTCTTTGGGTGGGAAGAAGAGTAAGGTGGAAGAATCCAGAAATGTTTATTGACTTAGCTAGAAGATTTAAATCCCAAAAATTTGTCATGATTTCTCCTTGTACTGGAGATGATCAAGAATACTATGAAAGAATTGATAGAGAAGCGGAAAAACTTGATAATCTTGAATTAATAGAGAGAGTTCCAAGAACCAAAATAGGCAAATACTACAGAGAAGCTAAAATACTAGTAAACACATCTGAAAAAGAAGGTTTCCCAAATACTTTTATCGAAGCAGGAAAGGCCGCTACACCTATTCTCACCTACAAGGTTGACCCAGATAATTATATACGGGAAGAAAACTGCGGTATAAATTGCCAAGGTGATGCCGGCAAACTTTTCAGCTCCATAGACGTTCTAGTTAACGATAAAGATCAAATTAAAACAAAAGGGCGTAACTCGCGTCGATATGTGGAGCAAAACCATGATATCGAAGAAGAAATACATCCGCTAATAGATAAAATAGAAAATCTAACCTAGAAAAAAGAAATCAATTAATAGAGTATAATGTCAGAGCAAAAACTCCATTACTTCAACGATGTCTACCTGAAAGGTAAGGAAAGCAATATAATATCTAGAAAAGAAATGCTAAAAGGTTTCAACAAAATTGAAGACCTAGAAGTAGCTATAAATTATCTTATATCACGTAAGGACGACAAGATTGGTATCAGCAATCTAATCGAAACTAGAATAGATTTA
Organism: Colwellia polaris; assembly: GCA_047617785.1. Taxonomy (GTDB): domain Archaea; phylum Nanohalarchaeota; class Nanosalinia; order Nanosalinales; family Nanosalinaceae; genus JBEQAZ01. The sequence continues at coordinate 21,270 of JBLGBK010000008.1, forward strand.
AAACCTCTTTACACGCCTGAAATATTTAGAAAAACTAGTAATAAGCGTTTCATCCGACTATATAATATTTTAATCCAAAACCGTTTGATAAATATTTTCTATATGCTGAGGCTTCTCCAGGTACCTAAAGATGACAAAGTGTACATATGGGGGCTTCAATCAGCATTCTCTTTATATCTACTAGGGTCTTTAAGTCCTAATAAAGTTATTTTAGAGCTAGACGACCATGTTTTCGGAAAAGACAGACTTAAAGACCATATATATCTAAAAGCTGCTGAAAAATCATCTAAAGTTTCTACAGTCTCTTACGCAACTTACCAAGATTTAATCTCTAGAGGTATCAAAGAGGAAAAAATAGATATCTTGCCCAATGCTGTTGACTACAAGAACTTCCATATGCCGGGTGATAAAGACGACATTAGAGAAAAACTGTCTCTTGACAAAGAAAAATTCTTAGTTATTTACACAGGTCAACTCTACGATTGGAAAGGTATTCCAACTCTTCTAAAAGCATTCCATAAAATTGATGCTGAAGACACGCAGTTAATAATTGTCGGAGGTAGAGAAGACGATATAGAACGTTATCGAAACTATACAAAAAGTGAAGACTATCAAGGCGATGTAAGATTCGAAGGATACGTTTCTCGAGACAAAATACCTTTATATCAAAATACGGCCGATCTACTCGTTTTGCCAAACACGGCAAGATCAGAAAAATCAAGGGAGTATACTTCCCCTCTCAAACTGAAAGAATATCTAGCTGCGAATACGCCATTGATAGTCTCTGAACTTCCAAGTATAAAGCGAGAAGTATCGTCAGAAGAGGTGTTTTACTTTAACCCAGATAACCCTGCGCACCTGGCCGAAAAGATGCTTTATATACGTAAAAACTGGGATAAAGCTGAAAGAAAGTTAAGTAACTCTATTAAGAGGGCGGAAAACTATACTTGGGAAGATAGAGCTCGGAAAGTAATTGATATATAAATTAAAACTATTAAATTAAATCATTCTTTTTTAGATAGTACATCGCAAATAAAGTTTGAAAGGGATAATATAGCACTGAGGCTATAATTCCTCCTAAAACACCTAATGTAGGTATCATAATCAAAGAAAGACAGATGAAAATTAAAATAGATATTATTCTTGATTTCGTCGCTTCTCTACTTAGCTTTTCCTTAACAAGACCTTGTATAGACACATATGACATAAAATAGAACGGTATGGCAAACAGATAGATCTGCGCTAGAAAAACTGACTCCTGATACTTATCAGTATAAAGAAAAATTAATGGATATTCAATAAAATGGTAAAGGATACCTGAAAGAAGTAGCAATAAGACAAATACTGGGTAAAAATTTGAGAATTTAAAATCTTCCTTAAAGAATCCTGGTAAAACCGCTTCTATAGAGGATTTGATAAACTTAAACAAGGTATCAGAAACCTTTACAGCAATATTATAGATAGCAACCTGGCTAAAAGGCAGAAAAACACCTATCAAGATTCTGTCAACTTTACTGAAGGTATAAGAGGTAAACTCAAGTAATGTGTATTCATAGCTTTCTTCTCGCCAGTTAATTGAAGCTTCGTTATTTGAAACAAAATTTAGGCTCTTCAAGTAAAAATAGCTGTTCAAAGCAGCAGCTGCCAGGAAATATACAAAAATTAAATAAAGAAGGTTCTCGGGGCTGGTAAGTAACACTCCTATAACCAGCAACGCCTTAGTTATAGAAATGCTGGATTCATAGACTACAAAACTTTCAAAACGCTCTTTACCCTTTAATAGGTTCTTCCAGTTTTGAAAAGCATAAATTATCGGGAAAAAAAGAGAGGCAACTATCAAAGATAGTCCAACTCCTGGAGTTTTAGATGTATAGAAGTAAAAACCTAAAATTACTAGCAGAGGCACTCCTAAAAGAGCCCATAGGAAGTTAAACCTTGTAGCTTCTTGGTAGAAACCAACTTTCCCTTTAGAAGATGATCTGAATATAGTAGTTCTTACGCCGGGCATACTCACTAATGAAACCATGGAGACGATAGATATTACGAAAATATACTGTCCATACAAACCTTGAGAAGCAATCCGCGCGAACAATACTGATACAACAAGAGAAGTAAGTATGTTAACTGCTTGATATATGTTCATCAGCACTATACTTCTCCTAAAGTTACCTAAAATATGAATTAGGTTCTCGGCACGATTCTCTAATTTACTTGGAAACTTTCCATAAGCCTTCATTACAACCTTAATTAAACTTAGCTCAAACAGGATAAAAAACTCACAAGAACTCCACAAGTATCTATATTCTTAAAATTCCGTTACCACCCTCTAGATATGATACTCAAAAACATTCGATACCTGGTAACTCAGAACCGTGAAAGAGAGTTGCTTGAGAATGTTGATGTCTTGGTTAAGGGTTCTAGGATCGCTGCTATAGGGAAGAGTATTCCTGAAGGCGCCCATGAGGTTGTTGACTGCAGCGATAAAATGGTTATGCCGGGCTTGGTTAATGCGCATACTCACGCTTCTATGGCTTTACTCCGCGGTATTTCTGATAATAAGAATCTTCAGGACTGGCTTGAGCAGGATATTTTCCCGGCTGAGGAGAAGATTGGAGCTGAGGAAGCATATGTCGGCTCTCTTCTTGCTTGTGTCGAGATGTTGAAGACTGGTACTACTACGTTCAATGATATGTATGATAACATGGATCAGGTTGCTGAAGCCGTCGATCAAACAGGTATTCGAGCAGTTCTCGGCAGAGGACTGATGGATATGGATGGGGAGATCGATCATAGAATAGAAGAAGCAGTAGAATTAGTAGAGAACTATAGAAACCACGAAAGAATCACTCCTTGTTTCGCACCTCACGCAGTTTATACAGCTTCTGAGCAGCTTCTATTGGAAGCTAAGGATTGTGCAGAAATATTCAACACGCCATATCATATTCATGTTTCGGAAACTGAAAAAGAGAAACTGGAGGCTATGGAGGATCAAGGAAACTCTCCGCTTAATTACCTAGATTCTCTAAGTCTTGTAAATGATGATTTAGTTGCGGCTCATGGCGTATGGCTGACGGAAGAAGAGAAAGACTTGCTGGAAGAGAAAGGCGGGAACGTTGTACACAATCCGGCAGCTAACCTCAAACTTGGTTCCGGGATAGCAGATGTACCTGATATGCTTGACCGAGGAATCAACGTAGCACTCGGAACGGATGGTGTTGCATCAAACAATAACTTGAACATGTTTGAAGAGGCAAAGATTGCTTCGATACTTCATAAACGTCAAAGTCCGGAAGATATCACCGAGCAGCAGGTACTGGATATGGCTACTATCAACGGTGCAAAAGCACTTGGGATGGAAGAAGAAATAGGTTCAATTGAACTAGATAAGAAAGCTGATCTGGTAGTTCTTGATCTTCAGAATCCGGATATGCAGCCTGTTCATGGTAAAAGAGGCTTGATCTCAAATCTAGTCTACTCATTCAATGGAAATGTCACTGATGTAATTGTAGACGGTGAACGGGTTGTCAAAGATAATCAAGTCAGGAATGTAAATGAAGAAAAAGTAGTAAGTTATGCGGCTGAAGCCGCTGAAAAATTCTAAATTTCTCTTTATACGTTTGCGTCCATCAGTTCTGGTTTCTCATCGATGCTTGGGATATCAAGTGATTTCTTGATCTTTCTGAACTTCTGATGGTCATTGCTTTCCAGAAGTGTGATTGCTTCTCCTTCACGTCCTTGGCGTCCCGCTCGTCCGATTCTATGTGTATAAGTGTCAGCTGTGTCTGGTACGTCGTAGTTGAAGACATGTGTTACTCGGTCGACGTCGATTCCGCGTGCTGCTACGTCTGTTGCAACGATTACTTTGATGTCTCCGTTCTCGAACTTTTCCAGTGTGCTTTCCCGCTGATTTTGGCTCATGTCGCCGTTCAGTTCCTGTGCATCAATATTGTTCTTCCTTAGTTTGTCAGCTAGCCAGCGTGTTGTGTTCTTGGTCTGGCAGAAAACTATTGTAAGGTCTCTATCCTTTTTCTTGAGAAATGTGTAGAGATAGGATAGCTTGTTATTGTTCTTGACGTTTACATATTTCTCTTCAAGCTCTGCAGTGTGTTCTCCAGGTTCAATTCTGATGATTTCTGGATCGATATCGTACCTGTCGCACATCTTTGTTAATGCGCGAGGAATTGTCGCTCCGAAAAGCAGGTTCTGCCTTTTCTCTGGCAGGAAGCTGATTATTGACTCTAGTTCGTCCTGGAACCCCATGTCGAGCATCCTGTCGGCTTCGTCTAGAATAAAGTATTCTAGGTTGTCTACGTTAATTTTTCCTTTCTGAAGGAGGTCAAGTACACGTCCTGGTGTTCCGACGACAATGTTTGCTTTCTTTGCACCTTGGATCTGTGGTTCATATGAAACCCCTCCGTAGATTGTTACTGCATCGATCTCCGAAGAAGCCATTTCAATCTCCGCGGTAATCTGTTTGGCTAGTTCTCGTGTCGGTGAGAGGACGAGTGCTTTGGTTTCGTCTCCTTCTAGTTGTTCAATTATTGGCAGTGAGAAAGCCAGTGTTTTTCCTGAACCGGTCTCTGATTCGACCAGCAGGTCTTTTCCTTCAAAAATTTCTGGTATAGCTTTTTCCTGTACTTCTGTAGGTTCTGTGATTCCTTCGTCTTCAAGTCGCTGTAGTGTATGTTGTGAAATATTTAGGTCTGAGAAATTCATTCGTTAATTCAAACTCCTTATAAAAGAAGTATTGGTGGGGAAGACTTTTAGATTTGATCAGTCGAACAGATCGTTAGTTTCTACTCTGCAAGCCTCTTACTGATCCCGTAATAGGAGTTTCTCAGCTTCTTCAAGGTCTCTACTTCACACATCTCGTTTTCTCCGTGAACAGTTTTCTGGTTGGTTCCAAGTTCGATGAAAGGAGTATCTTTCTCAGCGAAGAAACGTCCGTCGCTAGCACCGCCATCAGTAATTTCCTCTGGTCTCTCACCACGGACCTCTTCAAGAGCCTTTACAGAGGCTTCCCTGAACTTCTCATCCGATAGCTCAAATGCTCCTCCGTGATCTTGTTCAACTTCTACACGGAACCCACATTCAATTCCTTCTAAAGCCTTCTCCACATCTTCCACTATCTGATCTATATTCTGTGAAGGCAAGTAACGGATATCCATACCTATCTCCAGTTCTCCAGGCACGCTATTGTATGTCTGTGTAGTTTCAACCCGTGTAACTTCGTGACTTGGGTCGGGAAGCGTTCCATTGTTCTCATAAGTTAGCTTCATGTTGTTGAGACGATCTAGAACGTTCGGAAGCTCTTCCATAATGTTAATCTGTGCGAGATCTGCGCGGCTGGCGTGAATTCCTTCACCTTCCAACTGTATATTGAGCCATACAACTCCGCGCGTCCCTACCTGAACATTCATGTCGGTGGCTTCGCCAACTATCGCGTAATCAAAGCCTTGCTCTTCTCCATAGTATTTATCTACTAGTGGCTGCGAACCTTTGAATCCACCGATTTCTTCATCTCCTGCTGCCATGAGTACTGCTCTTCCATTGAAATCGCTGTCTTTATGTAGGTCAATGAATGCTTTAACCTGGGCTGCAAAAGCTGCCTTCATGTCTGAGGCACCACGTCCGTACAGTTTTCCATCTTCAATAACTGGTTCAAAAGGTTCTGTGACACTCCACTGTCCTTCAGGCTCTACAACATCCAAGTGACCGTTTAGACAGATAGATGGTTCGCCTTCACCAGTCTCTGCCGTCAAGTTGTAGACTCCATCGATTTCGTGTATATCTGCATCAATTCCGTGTTCTTCCAGTAATCCTTTCAAATACTGAAATATCTCAGGTTTTTCAACTGGTGAAACGGTTTTGTACTTCATAAGTTCTCGTGCTACTTCTTCTGTCTTCATTTTAGTCTGCACCTGCGGTTGGACGTGCCTGTGACTGGAATGCGTCCTGTGGAGTTTTTTCATTAGCTAGTTTTTCAAGTTTCTCTGCTTCACTTCCCTCGTCAACATATCCAAGCATCTCTTCCTTGTAGGAATCAGCAAACCAGTCCACAAACTCATTGTACTCCTTTTCAAAATCCTCTTTACTGTAGAAACCTGGTTTAATATCTTTTGAATTGTAGAGATCTGATGTATGGTCAGCAAACTCGCTTAAGCTATCAAATTCGCTTTCTAGATAGCCTTCAAAGCTGTCATATGGCTCACCAACATCATCAAGAATCAGTTCGAATGAGTAAGGCATCTCTCCGCTGAAAGATTCGCGTACACCTTCAGCAAGAACATCGACCAGATCCTCTTCATATATATCTCCTACGGTTGCACCGCTTGGCAGCTGTGCATCAAGCCCGTTACGTTTTGCATCTTCACGGAATTCAAGAGCATTCTCAGAATCCAAACCGTGCTCATGAAAGACATCCTGTACATCTTCATATACATGCATCAGGCTTTTCTGAGTGACAAGTGCTTCATAGCTTCGAGGGCTATTGCTGAATGAGCGGAATTCTACAATTCCATCATTCTTGGGTGCTATATCCGGTCTTACGAATGTGTTCTGGAATGCAAAGTATCCGGTCTGGTCATCGTTTCCAATTCCAGCAAGCTCTTCAAACGAATCTCTGTCTAGATCACTATGATCGACCTTCACAGGTTTCATAACTTCTTCTCCGTTTTCCTCAACAAGAACTTCCCCCAGGTATTGCTGATCTTTCGCAAACTGTTCGAAAGTAACTATTGACTCCTCTATGCCGGAGATTCCAGGCATAACCCACGTTGTATCTTCTCCGTATTCTTCTTCAAATGTGCCTTCTGGCTGATATGTGTTCTCATCCAGTACCTGAATGTCTGAAGCATCGATCTCTGGGGAAAGAATCATGGGTCTCTCCATAACCATCTCAATATAGTCTTCATGATCCTCTAGATCGGAGAGATCCTCTATGTTACCATAATTTTCATTGGTTGGAAGCGCCTCGTCAAGTACGTCACCCCAGCGTTCTGTGCTGTTTCTAAGTACTGCTGGTGAGTTAGAGACGAATAGGTCATATAGTGCATCTCTACTACCCTCTGCTACTGCTTCGTATAGATCGTCTTCATACTCTTCAAGAATGGGGTCATTTGCGAACAAGGCGTCGACTCCTGGTACAACGTCTAGCATGCTTGGCTTGTCTCCACCGTTGAAGAAGTTGTGGAAGAACTCCTCTACTGTTTTATCGTCTCCTACGGGCGTTCCGGTGTTGAGTTGCGTTGATGCGGGCCACCCCATTGCGTCGAATCTTTCTCCATGTCTGCTTCTTAAACCGGTGTAGCGAGCTTTTGGCCTCCAGTTTCTATCTGCATAGCCGTCTGTGGCGAAATCTGGCATTATCCCGTTTTCGTACGCTACGTGCCCTTCTGGAAGGTTTTCATCCCTTATTGTTCTTAGGTTTTCTGTTCTGAATATCATGTCAGCAGGGTTCTGGAATACTTCTGTCGCTACTTCGCTCTGTGCTGGATGGTAGTCGGTATCGATTTCTGCCTTGAAGTTCTCATGTTGTTGGAATTCTTCATCTTCAACCTTTACTCCTAGAAGATGCTTTTCCCCTCCTATTTCACGTTCTTTAGGTTCTGCTCCTTCTTCATCTACAATATTCTGTAGAGCTTTCTCTGCGTCCTGATTGTCGATCGGTTCGTCTTCCAATTTGCGTATAATATCTTCGATTTCTGCTCCTACGTTTGCTAGTTCGTTTTCTGTGAATGCTTCGCGCCAGAGATCTCCCAGTTTGCGGGTTAGGCCTGTGTTCTGCTGTTTTTGTTGACTTGCTGACATAGTTCTTGTTTTGCCACCTTTAATTGGTTCTTGGTGGAGTATAGAAACAGGACTGTATATCTTGTACAGTCTTTTTGAGGTCCTGCCCCGTTTCTACACTCCCGGATTAGCGAGGACCTCATTCAAACAATAATTGAGATAATAATGATAGCGATAAGGCTAACCGCACTACTTGAATCAAGTGCCGGTACTTCTGGGTTAGCCGTTCTGAACATGTTGGACAAAACACTTTTTGTCAGCTAACGGTTTTAAAGGTTTTTCTAGATGGTGGTTGAAGATTCAGCGGACAGTTTGTTTCTGCCCGCCTACAATTAGGTCTTCGGGTTCGTAGAGTACATCTCCTTCGATATAATCTACACCATGTTCTTTCGCCATCATTTCTCCGGGGGTTACTCCGTTTTCTATCAACTTAGTCATCTCGGATCTGTACTGTTCGCCGCTGTACAATTCTCCTGTGCTCATCTCATCAACGCCGTCAGCAAGAATGTCTATTAATCCTTCTTCCATGTTAGTTCCTAACCATGCATCTTGAACTGTGATATTTTCCTCTTCGTTGATTGTGTATTGAAGACCGTTGTTTTCCAGGTAGTTCTCATCATTTTCATGATCTGCGTACACGCCGTTCACTCCGAGACGAAGGTCTTTAGCATGGGAGTTTGAGATGCCCAGGTTTTCAGATGCGAACTCCTGGATTTCACGCCATCTCCGGAAAGCTCCGATCTGTGTCGCTATAGCTTCGTTTCTGAAAGGATTGTTGCCAACATCTCTGTATTCTAGAGCCATGTCTGCAGGTCTCTCGCGCCATGGTTCCCAGACTGCAGTTGTGTCTGCTTTGAACTGTTTCTTTCCTTCTTCCTTGAAAGCTTCGTCGTCCATATCCGGGAAGATTTCTTCGTCACGATAGTCAACTACGCCAGTATATTCTGTGGAGTTGCCTTCTTCATCGAATACTATTACTTCGCCGCCGAACATCTCCCTTTCGATGAATTCCTTGAATGGCATAATGCTGTCTTTGTCCTCAAGATCCCAGTTCTCCTTTCCTACTCGTATTAATGCATTATCATCTTCATCTATGAATTCGACTCTGTCAGAAAGGACATCGTAGTCTTCGTCTTGATCATAGTCTTCATCGTCCACGACTTTGACTTTTGAAGCTTCAACCTGTGCGAAATTCCATTCAGAGCTCGCTGAGAAGTCTTGATCTTCTTCAATGCTTTCTATATTTGCGAGTGCTGGTGAGAATCCTGCTTTACTATTCTTAGTTATGTAATCGCCGGGTTCTTCTTTGTTGTTCTGTCCCTGGCGATCCCAAAGTGTAAGGAAGCTTTCGTCGTATGCCTTATCCCTTCCGTTCAGAGTCTCTATAACAGTTTTTCCTTCATGGTTGTACATAACAGGTGAGCTCATGAATGGTCCGTAAAATAGAGGGCTGAGCGCAGACATTCCGATTTCGTCTTGCCCTCCTTTGAATTCGCTCAACCATTTATCTACGTCTACTTCTTGATCATGCTCTTCGTCATATATCTTTGGGCGCATAGTGACCTGTATTGATCCGGTTCCTGCGACTGGCTCTACGTCGTAGGTGTTTCCGAACATTTCGTACTTTGGTTCTTGGAAGAAGTGTTCGCGTCCTACGGTGTCGTAGAAATTACCGGTCATCATACGGGTTAGCATCCCTTGTCTTCTGAACTGGACATCGTCTCTTGGCGCGGAGTCAAGAGTTGTCTGCTCTACCTGATTAAGGTTCTTGAGGGCATCGTCTACTGTGTTAACGATGCCGGTTACATCTTCTTTTTCAGGGCCTACATCGTATTCGCTGGCTCCTTTATATTCGTCGAATTCGAGTTCTACAAGCTTGACGATGTTGTCTTCATGCGTGTCAACTCTTTCCGTATTTATTGCCTGTTCAATTTCTGCTAGTCTCTGAAGGTGTTCTAAGCTGAAATCGCTGTGCACAGGGATAGCATCTGCAGATATTGGTTTTTCTACAGGATGTTCTTCTTCAACACCTATCATATTGTGGTGTTGAAGGTTTTCGCCTGTATCTCTGTCGCTGCTCCCTATCTGTCTGCGTTTCTCTTCTGCAAGTTCCTCGTTGATGTCGTCCCAGTCGTATTTGCTGAATCTTTGGGAATCAGAGCCGGCAGACATGCGAAGCACCTATTGTGAAAGAGCTGTAGCTAGAAGATTTTGAATTAGTGTGAGAAGTGTCGGTACTTGGGTAGAACGCGTCCACCCTTCGTTGTCATAGACATACCATACGGGTTAGGACTTAGAAGTTTTAAATGTTGTTCAGATCTATAGGGGTTCTTGTTTTGAGGCAAACCAGCTATATAAATCTAGCCTGACCTATTATTGGATAGGGCGTCTTACAGGTCTTCAAAGGTTTTCAGGCCTGTTTGAGGTTATGCTCTTTTACAGGAAGAATAAGTTTCTGAACTATAATACAATCAAAAATGGAGGATAAAGAATAATGGTTGAACAGATGCAACAACAGCAAAAGAAGGAAATGGAAGAATTCGAAACCGGTACTACAACACTAGGACTGACAACAGAAGAAGGCGTAATCCTGGCAGCAGACAAAAGAGCTGCATTAGGGGGACGACTAGTCAGCAACAAGCATGCGCAGAAGGTCTTCGAACTTGACGATACGCTTGGCCTGACAATTGCAGGAAGCGTAGGAGACGCACAGAAGATCGTCCGATTAATGAGAAGCCAGCTGAACCTGCACAAACTGGAGACAAAAGAGCTCTCAGTTAAAGGCGCAGGAACACTGCTCTCAAACATTCTGCATGGTAACAAAATGATGCCGTTCATGAACCAGTTCATCCTCGGAGGAGTAAGAGAAGACGAAGGCGGAATCGTATACAGTCTTGACCCTGCAGGAGGGCTAATGGGTCACGAAGACTACACATCAACAGGTTCCGGCAGCCAGATGGCATTCGGAGTACTCGAGGATAACTACGAACAAGATATGGATCACGAAGAAGGAAAGAAGGTTGCATCCAGAGCAATTCAGGCTGCAATGGAGAGAGACACGGCATCCGGAAACGGAATCATGGTTGCAGAGATCACAGAAGATGGTTATGAAGTAGTCAGTGATCAAGAAGTTGAATCCAAGCTGAAGTGATTATTTAAGAGTAGGCTTCGTTTACAGGTTTTACCGAGAAGGGGTTTTCTCCCTGTAAAAATTTTATTTTACTGAAAAACCCTTTTCTTACATTAGTACGACCTAATAGAGGTTAACAGTATTTATGGAAGAACTAGAAGACATCAAGGACATGCTGCCGGATAATGCACAGGTAGACGAGCTTCGCTATGAAGCATCAGACATCGTAGTATACACAGGCAGTAAAGAATTTTTCTTGAATAACTCAGAAGTTGTAAAAGAAATTGTATCCAAAATCAAAAAACGAGTAGAGATCCGACCATCATCAAAACTATTTGTAGATCCTGAAAGAGCAGAGGAAAAAATATACGAAGTAGTAGATGACGAAGCAGGTCTGGAAGAAGTAATTTTCCAGCCTTCACTCGGAAAAATGATAATAAGAGCCGAAAAGCCAGGAAAGGTTATCGGAAACAACGGTCGTGGACTTGACAAGCTCAGAGAAAAAACTCTCTGGAGTCCACAAGTTGAACGCGTACCAGCAATCCAGTCCAAAGTAGTGGACAAAGCACGAGAACTGACAGTTGAGGACCCGGACTTCAGGAAGGAGTTCCTTCACGAAGTAGGTCAGAAGATCAGACTGGATAAATCAGTTGGCGATGAATGGATCCGCATCTCTTCTTTAGGAGGATTCAGACAGGTCGGACGATCATGTGTCCTGCTTCAAACCGAAGAATCAAACGTTCTTATGGACTGCGGGATAAACCCTTCAGCTGAGCCAGGTAGCAGAGACAACTTCCCATACCTGAACGCTCCAGAACTTGATCTTCAGGAGCTGGACGCCGTAATCCTCAGCCACGCACATATGGATCACGTCGGAATGATACCGTATCTATACAAGATGGGTTACGATGGCCCACTATACTGTACAGAACCAACCCGTGATCTGATGATCATGCTTGGCCTAGATTACATCGGTCTTGCGCACAGCGAAAATAACAAGGCTCCTTATGACTCATCGGCTATCAAGAAAGCAGTCAAGAGAACAATTACACCAGACTTCGGAGAAGTAACTGATATTACGCCTGATATGCGTTTAACACTGAGAAATTCCGGTCACATAATTGGATCAGCTCTGACACATATTCACGTCGGAGAAGGACTGCATAATATTCTATACACCGGAGACTACAACTACGATACTACAGAGATGCTGAATCCGGCATCAACAAACTTCCAGCGTGTAGAAACCATGATCACAGAATCCACTTACGGTGGACGTGATGATGAACAGACTCCGCGTGAGGAAGCAAACAAGAAGTTCCTCTCCAAGGTCAAGCAGACATTGAACAAGGGAGGAAAGGTTATCGTACCGGCATTTGCAGTCGGTAGAAGTCAGGAAGTACTTGGCCTTCTCGCAGATGAGATGGATCGAAGCTACTTCGACTACAACGTCTACATCGACGGTATGATCAACGATGTTAACGCGCTTCACACCGCTTACCCAGAATTCCTTTCGGATAAAGTACAGAACAAGGTGCACCGCGAGGACTCACCTTTCCTAAAAGAGAACATCGAGGTCATAGGCAGCCACCATGAACGTGAACAGGTCAAAGAAGATGATGCATGTGTCATTCTAACGACCTCCGGAAGCCTCACAGGAGGCCCGGTTTTATCATATCTGAAAGAGTTTGCGGATGATCCAGACAATGCTATGATCTTCGTAGGTTACCAGTTCGAAGGAACACTTGGACGGAAAATACAGAACGGTAGAGATCATGTAGAGATCGACGGAGAGAAAGTTGATGTAAACCTGGATACAGCTACGGTGTCAGGTTTCTCTGCTCACAGCGACAGACAGCAGATTATCAACTTCGCGAAGAACCTGCGCTCCAGTCCAAGAACAGTGTTCACTAACCACGGAGAAGAGAAGAAATGCTTCTCCCTTGCTTCCACACTACATAAAGTGCTGAACATTGATACTTCGGCACCGCAGAACTTAGAAGTCAACAGGCTGGAATAAAGTCTGAATTCTTCTTTTTCTTCCTATGTTTTTTATTTCAGAGCGTGTAACTAGGTTGTATGGTTTATTCTAAACGCTGTGTTAATTGTGATAAATTGATTGATTTTGGAAGTACTGATCCAGAGAAAAATGAGCTGAGCCCAAAGGATTTGCCGGATAATGCAATGCGTTTCAACGGTGAGCTTTACTGTAAGGAATGTGTTCGAGAATTTGTCGAATTTGGTACTGGTGACCTTCAGTCACGTATTGAGTTCCTTGAGAGAAAAATGGAGGACGTGGCGGATGCGCTCGGTATGCAGAAGACGCTTAACTCTGAATAATATTTGTTATAATTTCTGGAAGTAGATTATAGAAAGAAGTTATATGAGAAGTTAAGAAAATTGAGAGTGGGTTGTAGTTTATTCTTCCTGAACTGCGTCGCTGCTTCGTTCAATCTCTGCGAAGCTTGGACATGCGATAACCCAATCTTCATCGACTCCTGCCATGTCGCCGTCGATGGCTTTGACAGTTTTCTTGAGTCGTTTGACTGCTCTCTTTAGTTTGGTCATGTCCTTATTCTTTAGTGGTCGGATATTAACCCAGACGATGTGGTTGTTTCTCAGGTGTTCCTGTACTTCATCAACGTCATCAAATTCTTTGAGTGTAACTGCTCTTACTACTACTTTTTTACGTTCTTCTGTGGCTACTGCATCCAGTTCAACGAAGTCGTCGTCTACTGAAACATTTTCCGATTCGTTCGAACTATCCTTTTTTAGAAACCCAAGATCAACCATTGTTTTTTGATTACCTCTTGGTTATAAGCGGTGACTTAGTTTTTTTATAGTTTATCAAAGGAAGACGTTAGAAAGTTTAAAACCGGGAGAAAATAGAAATGTAGAGCATTAATCTAGGCTTTCAACTTTGGATGCAATGTTCCAGATCTCTGTTCTGGTGTGCTGTCTGATATTTGGATCGTTACTTACCTGGTCAAAAATTGACGAGACTGTGTTAACACGTACTGAGATATCTTTATCTTCATTTTGCAGGATATTCACTGCTTCCTCAAGTTTATTTGCGACATTGGATGGTATATCATCTCTTTCGCTTAAGTCTTGTACTCTTGCTGCTACTCCGTTTACTGATGGCATATTCTTTACACCTATGGTTTAGAAAGGAAATAAATTATAAGAAGGCCGGTTTATTGGCCCATCTGCTGTCGGAATTTTTGCTGGCTTTCCTGCATTTCTTCCTGCAGATTCTGTTCTTTTTTCTCAAGACTCTTGATTCGTGCTTCAAGATCTTCTTTTTCTTCCTTTAGTTCTTCTTCAAGCTGGTCCTGATCTTTTGCGATCATTAGATCGCCTACTTGTCTGTAGACCTGTCCGTTGTCATCATTTTCCAGTTCGTCCAGTGCCTTCTTGATCCCTTGAATTTCGTTCTGGCTTTCTTCTTTCTGGGCTGTGATCTCCTGAAGTTTTTGCTGGTTTTCCTGAAGCTTCATCATCATCTTCTGTGCGTCTTGTTGTTCTGGCATAAATTGAATTAAACCTCTTTTGAATATATCTTGTCTGCAAGCATTATTAACCTGAAACTTGAATCAGTACTTCCGCGGAGAACCCCTAACTTATCAGCATCAATGCCGACAAAGAACTGGTTTTCCTCTGCTTCTGTACTGTATTCGACTCTGTTGTTGCTTCTCATACTCGGTGATACCGATGAAGCAACCTGTTCTGCGTAGTCTGTGTTAATCTCCAAATTGGAGTTCATAAATAAAAACCAAAAAAGATTGTTCGACCTTTTACTCTGTAAAAGCTGCTTATACTGCTTCTACTTCTTTTGGAGTTTCTGGTCGTTTCTTGAAGAGAACTCTGTGACTGCATTTAGGGCAGATAACTTTCTCATTTACTGGATCTACTTCAACTTCTTCTTCACATTTCACACATATGTATGCTGCCATGTTTACCACTTAATCCTCAATCTGCTCTTTTGCAGCTTCAAGTTCTTCGGTTTCGACCTGTAGAGCCTTGTTCAAGAGTTCGTCTGCTCCTGTATCCTGTTTGTAAGCTCCACCGGCTTCCTTATGTCCGCACTTCTGACACTCCCATACTCCTGCTGTAGTTCGCTCAATCTGATCGGAACCACATTCTGGGCATTCCTCATCGGTACGGTCTTCTGCTTCGTCTACGTTCTTCCTGATACGGCTTCCGTAACGGGAACCGAATCTTTTGGAAGACTTGTTTTCTCTTGGCATTGTTTGTTAGTCACCTATTGTATAATATTTGAGAGATGGGAGGGGAATTTTTTTATTCCTCCGCCTCTTCAAGAACTTCTCTCAGTTTCTCTATCTGGTTTTTCGCTTCTTCCATGGTTTCCTTGATCTCGTTCTGACTGTAAGGCTGCATTCCTCCTTTCTGCATAGCCACTACATTGTCATCCTCTGTAAGAGTGACAGTCATTCGAGCGTCAAGAGCTTCTTCCTCTTCACCGGTTGTATCCCAGAGAAGAGCATCTTCGATCTTACGGCCTGTAACAGTTACAGGCTCCTTTGTAAGTGGAATATCCTGGCTCTTATCGTCATGATCAAGAGTTCCTGTTTCTTCATCGTAAGGTGGAAGGTATCCTTCCTGAAGTGCTGCTACTGCTCCTAGTGCAGAGGCATCGATCAAGTTGCCGTCGTGGTTGAGAACGTGTACGTCGATGAAGATTGTGTAAACCTCTTCTCCCTCTTCGATACACAGTTCTTCTAAGTCAACAGCTTCTGACTCTCTGATTCCACGGTCAACTACTCGTGCAAGTTCTACTCCTTCTTCCTGTGGAGGTCCAGATTCAAACTCTCGTGAAGCCATTGGAGCTAGTTCAGCGTTTGTGACGATTGTTCCTGAAGCCGGTCGATCCGGGTAAGGAGATTCAACGTCAACGCTGATACCTACAACTACTTGGGTATCACCGATTGAAACCTTGGCAGATCCCTGACTGGTTGTAGGGATGTATCCTGCTTCTAGTTCGATTTCTCTGTATTCATCTAGGTCTCGGCCATCAAGACGTTCGCCGTCTTTGGCCATCTTCTTGATTGTTTTCTCGTTAAGTTTCATTGGAAGTCACCTGCTTCTTTATTGTACTTGTCTTTCAATGCTTCTCTTTGCATTTCGTCGAGGTCTGCACAACCCTCTTTCGCAAGGCCGACACAGTTATCTACCTGTTCAACTGTCAGGTCTCCGTCCATCTGGAGAAGTGTGATCTCGTCGCCTCCGTTGATGGTTGCGATCGGGATGTCTGCGTTTCCTTCTTTATCTTCTTTTCCGATTACGTCCAGTACAGGTGTATCAGCTACAACTCCTGCTGCGCATGCGGAAACTAGTCCTTTCATTGGCATTCCTGCGTCTGCTAGTGCAAGGCTTGCTGCTGTAATTCCTGCTGCTCGCGTTCCTCCGTCGGATTCGATGATTTCCATTGAGATATCGATTCCTGCTGTTGGGAACTGATCGAGCTCGATTGCTGGTTCTAGTGCTCTTCGTGCAACTAGTCCGATTTCTTTTGCTCTTCGGTTTGGTCCTGGGCTCATTCTGTCGTCTACGGAGAATGGAGCCATATTGTATCGCATCTTGATTACTGCTCTATCTGATTTCTGTAGATGCTTTGGGTGAAGGTCCTGTGGCCCGAAAACACTTGCGACTACGCGTGTGTTTCCTACTTCTACCATTGCTGATCCATCGGCTTCGGCGAGGACGCCTGCTTCCATAGTTGTTTCTCGCATTTCGTCTTTTTCTCTTCCGTCGATTCTTTTGCCTTCGTCGTCAAACCATTCGATTTCTTCTTCACTCATTATTGGTCACCTTCTTCGTTTTCGTCTTCTGTTTTTTCTTCAAGCCATTCTTCCATTCGGTCTGTTAGTCCATCTGTGTTGGCTTCTTCTTCGACTTTCTTGACAGCTTTTGCTGCAAGTGTCATGTCGCCGCCGTTGATCCATACTAGTCCGTTCTGTCCGACTAGAATGTTTGCTCCTGTGTAGTCGATGATTTGTTTGACCATTGTTCCTTGTTTTCCTATTACTCGTGGAACCTTGCTTGGACTGATTTCGATGATGCGTCCGCCTTCAAGCTTCTTGCATCTTCGGTCTTCCATTGATAGGTCGACGTCTTTGGATTCGCTGACTGATGTGATCTCGATCATTACTGCGTCTCCTACGTCGAAGAAGTCTGTAAGATCGTCTTCGTCTAGGTCAACGTATTCATCGGTTGCGTCGGCGATGTTTAGTGTTCCTTCGTATGGAGAGTTGAAGTCTACGTTCCAGCGAGAGTAGCTTACCCTGCTGATTTCTCCGATTACGATGTCGCCTTCCTGTGGTACGTATCGTCCGGAAAGCGGTCTTACTTGGATGTGATTGTTTTTGTATTGTACCGATCCTAGGTACTTTGAGTAGATTTTACCATTTTTCTGATATACACCGGATGCTGCATCGATATCTGTTCCATCGAAGACAGCTTCTCCAGGTGTAACAATTTCATTAGAGTCTTTCAAACGTGTCATGTTAGTATTACCTCGAAAGTTGTCGGAAAGCCTCTGAACTTTTGATATGTGATTAAGATTTTCAGAGGCGTTCTCTAAGCTTTTCTCTTTATAATAACAGTTGGACAAGAAAGTTTTTTATAGCCTGTCTGCACAGGTGCGAGAACGTCGCTATTTCGCCTCTCTATATGTCTTGCTTGACTTGTGTCTTACCAGATGTCATCTCCTGAAGTTCTTCCAGCAATTCAGAGAAAACACCTGCAGGCATAGTAACTTTTGCATAGAAATAATCGTTACCCCATTCTTCATCCTCTACTTCTGCCTGGCTCTGAATCTTATCGTATGCTTTACCAGCCTCATCGTTAGGGATCTGCAATACAACAGTCTTCTCGTCAAGCGAAACCGGTATAATCGGACGGATCATATCGATAGCGTCTTGGAACTGGTCCTCGACAGGTTCAAATGCGTCAGCGTTGAAACCTGCTTCCTCCAATGCGTTTTCAACTCGCTGCGGCGGATGAGGGTTCCCTGTCTTCGGGTTCTGGACTCTGCGTGCAATCATGTTAACGACTTGTTTGTATTTATCTTCGCGGATTTCTGCTTTCTGCTCTGTAGTCAGCTGCATGTCGCCTTTCTTGAAGATTTCTTCTGCAGCTTCCATGACTTGTTTGGTTCCAAATTCTTCCTCTATCTGGCTTGGGGAGGCTCTTTTGCCTTTATCAGCATCAGTGAAAATTTCCTGTACAAACATTAGACGTGGCATGTCAAAGCTATCGCCTTCTAGCTTGGCTTTCTTTGCTGGATCAGGTTCTACAAGGATCTCGAAAACGTTTTCGCCATTGTACCTGATTCTTATTGCTTCAGAAGTATCTAGTCCTTCTTGCTCTCCTGAACCTTTATCGCCGGTGCTGACATTTCCCTGTTGACTCATATGAACTACAATAGGTATTAGGGCTTAACAGTTTTTTGATTCGCTTAATTGTCCGGAAGAAATTTTTGATTTACAGAAAATATGAGAAAAATAGGGTGTTGGACTTTTACAGTCCGAGACCTCTGTCGTCAAGGTCTTCTGGGGTGATTCTCTGGAAGTTGTCTTCTTCGTCAACCTTTGACATTTCAAGGTTGGCGGTTTCCAGGTCTTCTTCGCCTTGGTTAAGTGCTTCGACTGCTAGTTCGATTGCTTCTTCTTCACTCAGATCTTCTTCCCAGTTCTCTTCTAGGTGTTCCTGTGCGTCCTTGCCGTTTTTACCGATTGCAATTGCCTGCCACTGGTTTAGTGTTCCGGAAGGATCTGTCTGGTAAACTGTTGCTTCACCATCTTTGATTCCTCCGCTGATTGTGGCTAGTCCGTATGGTCGTACTCCGCCGTACTGTGTGAATTGCTGGCATCGATCTGCTACAAACTTTGCGAGGACGCTTGGATCAATTGCCTCATCGTATGTCATCAGGTTTTTCTGTGCTTCTTCACGCGCTTCTTCAACAAGCGTTCTGCCGTCGGCTACAAGACCGGATGTGGCAATACCGATGTGATCATCGATCTTGAAAACCTTTTCAGGATTCCTTACTTGAAGCTCAGGAGTGCTTCGAGTTGCTGCAAGAACTACACCTTCATCGTAAACTATTCCAAGAGATGTAGCTCCTTTCTTTACTGCCTCCTTTGCATACTCTACCTGGAACAAACGTCCATCAGGTGAGAAGATTGTGATTCCACGGTCGTATTGTGCCTGTTGTTGATTAGTCATCTGCATTATTATTTTGTCACCTTAAACTCTTCTGTTCTAAATATTTGAGAAAACTCTGTATAACGACAATGGGCATAGAATATTTATTAACCTGATGAGACCAAAACACCAGCGATACCAAAGCCAAAGACCCGCTGCCTAGAAAGGCTTTTTTAGATTACCACATCAAATACACGATATACCGAACAGAGGGTCCACTAGCTCAGGGGTTAGAGCACCGTCCTTATAAGGACCTCACACAGAAAAATAGTTTGATCCTGTGTGTTGCCTCCATGAGTGAGGCGGCGGTCCCGGGTTCGAATCCCGGGTGGACCAACTTGTCCACATCTTGACAATTCTCATTATAAAGAAAATGGCTCAGCGGAAGGCTGAGATTTAGCTCCATTACCTGTGTATCCGTAAGGCATCATTTTGGTTGCGTCTGAATTTGACTCTCGTAGATTCGACCCTTTTAACCTATTTTTTGGGTATTTGTCATCACTTTGATTCCTATATCTTTTCCTTCTATATCCTGTTTTCTTTCCTTGACCACCGAATAACCGTTCTTCCTGTAGAAGCCTTCTGCTTCCAAAGAAGCCAGTGTTTCCATTTCTTCTAAACCTTCTTCTCTGGCTTTTTCTTCCAGCTTCTTAAGTAGCTTAGAACCTATTCCGGACTTCTTTCTATCCGGAGACACGAAAATTCCTGCAACTGTTTCGCTCTCCTTCTGGAATCCGGCTACACCTATTATTTCGCCTTCCTCCTCTGCCACATAGTAGATATACCTGTCCTTTTCTGCAAAATCAACATTCATTTCAGGAATAACTTCTTCCAGATGCTCCTGCTGTTCCCCAGAATAGTATTCCGGTTCTATATCTTCTACAGCCCTTTGAATCAAAGGTTCTATTTCATCTTGTTTCTGGTAGCGTCTTATTTTCATTATAGAACTCTATTGTTGTTTTAGCTGCTTTTCAAGTCCTTCTTTGTTCATTCTCATCAGTTCTTCTGAACCTAATCTTATGCCGTCAATTAATCCTATTGTGGCGTGAAGTACTTCGTAGTAGTCTTTCCTATCTCTCCAGTCGTCTTTGAGTTTGTCTTTTCCATAGGCTTTGATGAAGGCTTCAGATATAGAGTATTCGTCTGTCCAGTGTTCGATAGCTCTCGTTATTTCGTACTCTCGGCATCCGACAAAACTGGCTTCACAGTCCAAAACTCCCAACTTGTCGTTTTCGTTGATTACTGTGTTCCAAGCGTGGTAATCCCCGTGAATGAGAATAGGTTGATAATCTCCTTCAATTCTTTCTAAGTTATCTTCCAAGTATTTGATGCCTTTGTCCGCTATATCCGGGGTATTGAAATTTTTCAAGAACTGTATCAGATTTGCGAGGAATTCTGTCCAGCCATCATAGGTTTTTTCTATTCCATTCTGGTTGAGCTCACCGAATTTTCGGTACTGGATTGAGTGTATTTCTGAGAGAGATTCGCCCAGTACCTTAGCCATTTCCTGCTTTCTTTCGTTTTCTTCTATCTTGAATCCTGTGTTTTCACCTTCTAACCAGTTGCAGATTATGTAGTCTTGATTGTTGGAGGTGATTATTTCTGGTGCTCTTAGGCTGGTTTTTGTCCGGATTTGGTTGAATGTGTATTTCTCTGCTGTCAGTCTCTGTTTTATAGTTCTGCCCCTTTCACCGCCTTCAGGTTGCTTATACAGGTAGACTCCTATCGCTCCCCTGTCTTCAGTCTGCACTCGGAAGATGTTCTTCATTCTTCCTGCTTCTTCCGAAATCTTTTCTATAGAAACAGGTTGGATGGAATTTTCTTCCAATATTTTCTTAGCCTTATTTTTGATTTTAGACACCTAATTGGGTTATAGCATCGAAACGAAAGTTATCTGATAATCTAGCTTTCTTCGAAACCAGTTAATATTTTTTTTGGAAGTGTCAAGTCTTCTCCAACAGAAGTTTAATACTTAGCAGACAAATCTATGGTAGAACCATTGGATCAGTGTTAAGATTTGGACATCTTGGTCGGGTGGACCAACTTACCCCATGAGTAAATCAGAAGAATTCTTCGGGCGTTGATTTATGACTTCAGTTTAAGTCTAACAATTTTAGGCTGTACCTATGTATTCTCATTCTGAAAACAAAGTACGTTG
>JBLGBK010000009.1:0-32300 GCA_047617785.1 Colwellia polaris
TCCCTAGAAAAACTCCTGCATACTTCTTATTTTCCTCAAGAGTATTCTGTACACTTTGGAGTTCTAATTTCTTCATTTTACTCAAATGTAGAGGAGTTGCTTACTAGATTATATTTTAACAACCTAGTACTCTGTAATCTGTACTATTTGAACTAGTATTGTCTTCATAGGCCTGCAGTTTCTGAGTGTTTTCATCTATTTGAGAGGAAATTTCTTTAGGCGCACTTCCTTCAAGTTGAGAGTCATCGAAACCTGTATCTCCCAAGTCTTCAGAAAGTTGCATCGGCTGCATAACAGTGTAAGAAATTACAGCTACACCACCCACAACTGCAGCGGCAATATAAGCTAACTTTTCTCTAAAAGCCTGCAATACCTCTCTCATATCTCACTATATGGAATTACTGGTTTTTAATACCAAAGGTTTTTACTCTCTTAGGAAAAACCTCTTGATGTATGAGCAACCACCCTATATTGAAATCGCTATTTTTCTTGGCTATTATATCCGCACTATTGGTGGGAGGAGCCAACTACCTCAACTTTAACTTGCCTTTCCTGCAAGAAGATAGAGAATTCTATGTAGACGCAGCTAGAGAAAATGTCAGCGCGGAAGACCTAAATGTTACGAGGTTTGAGTCAGGTGAAAATAATTATGTGCACTTTCAAAACGGCACCTCTAGAATTGAGGTAAGAGTTGATGACGATGGAAACATCGTAAGTAAAGCGATAAGAAGTTCGCCCGGCGATTCTTCACAAGGTTTTGTTTTAAGCCAAGAAGAAGCTCTTAATAGAGCTAATGAATACTTACAGGACTCCTCCTGGAGGTTGGTTGAATCAAGCAAAGTAAATGGTAATTACGTATTTGAAATGGCCAAACAATACACTCACGCACGTATCTGGGTCGACGGGTCAGAAGGTGACATAGTTTACTATTACAGGGATTATCAGAGTAATGAACAAGAAGATGAACCCTATGAAGATTCAGATGGCAGAACCAGTGACTAAGTTAATTTCTAAAACGCTTATTAACATAGATTAAAAAGTCCTTAATACATGAAAACCTGGATCTCGTTAAGCGTACTGCTGACACTACTACTAATATTGTCCAGTGCTGGAATAGCAAAGGATCATGGAAGCGTATATGTAAACCACCATGCACATCACCATGGTGAAGGTGTAAGCGGAGGAGAAGCATATCAGGACTGGCACGCCACATTTGGAAGCAACCGTTGCCGAGGACAGAGCTGTTCTGGAAGCCCGGACGGCAGCGTTGATGAAATTGTAATATCTGATGATGACGGTAACTCCGCAACTGAGAGTTCCGGTCAAAATTATAGAGTATGGACAAGCGACTACTCGTGGCTTGAAGGTGGAGAAAATGTCTGTGTATACTTTAAAGACGGCAGTTTGAACACTAACGAACAATGTAATTATATGCCTGAAACCAATTCTCCGCCTAATCAGCCTAGCAATCCTGAGCCTGCAGAAATAACCGATACAAGCCCGGTATATAATACTCATCCTGAACTCCGTTTTCAGGTTTCAGATCCTGATGATGAACCGGTAGATATACAGATTTACAATGGCTACTCCGGTACTTGGGATTTCAATACCTGTGGTTCTTCAGGCAGTAGCGGACCTTCACAGTATCAATGTGATAACTCTTACTCTGGAACAACTCTTGACAACGAAGTCAATGTAGTCAATCCAGGAATTCAAGAATGGACGGTGCCAAGAGATGGTGAATATCGGATAAGAGCAGCAGGAGCTTCCGGAAATTATGGAGACGGCGCAGTAATGGAAGGAACTTTCTCGCTTAACGCAGGAACTACATTACAGATACTTGTAGGACAACGATCGCCTGATGAAGGAGGAGCCGGAGGAACATTTGTAGCAAGAGGAGGCTCTCACACCTCAGCTAGTCCGCTGGTTGTAGCAGGCGGAGGTGCTGGAGGCGATGGAGGGAGTACAAGTGCTTCTGCCGGCGCAACACATACTTACGGACAAGACTCTCCAACCGGTCCAAATGGAGGTAACAATGGATATGGTGGAAGTGGCGGTGATGGAGGAGGGGGTGCCGGATTCTATGGAAATGGTGGCGGAGGATCTGATGGTCAGGGAGGAGAAGCTTTCCAAAATGGTGGCGAGGGAGGTTCCAACAGTGCAAGCAATGGCGGATTCGGTGGTGGAGGTACTGCTGAAGACGCTGGTGCTGACGAAGCCGGAGGTGCTGGAGGTTACTCTGGTGGAGGAGCTGCTGAAGACGGAGGCTGCGAATGTGCTGGTGGAGGAGGTTCGTTTATTGATTCAAGCGCCGTTTCAGGGGCAACACACACAGGAAGCTTTACCGATAGTTCTACAAATGACAACGGTTACTCTGGAGCAGTATCTGACCTAGGCGGCTCCAATTCTGGTTCAGGTTATGTTACAATTGAATCTGAAGGCAATCTCTTGAAAAGCGAAAATAATGTGCCTAATGGGAACACCTACTCATGGGAATGGACTAATAGAAATATAGGTCAAACATATGATTGGTATGTACAAGCCTGCGATGATGATAACGAGTGTTCGACATCACCTCTATGGACATTTGATGTGGAACAAGGGCCTTTAGATCCATATAATCCGGAACCTTCTGATGGTGTTGTAGTTAACTCAAATACAGTTGATCTTAATGCTCAATACAGACATCAAGGGGGTAGTGGTTATGATGGAACACTGAGATTTTACGATGCAAGTAATGACAATGAAATGTATAGCTGCAGTGTATCTAACCAAGATAAATGTGACAGTCCATATTCCTGGGATGTGGATTCAGGAGAAACATACAACTGGTACGCGGTTGCTGAATCTAATGGTGCTTCGGAGACAGGACCAACTTGGAGTTTTACCGCCAACACACCTCCTAATGAACCCTCTAATCCGTCACCTTCAGATGGTTCAACAGGAATAGATTATAATAGCGGTAGCCTAGAGGCTTATGTCAATGATCCTGACGACCATGATATGAGTGTAACATTTAATGCTCAGAGCTCTAGTGATACCTTCAGTAAAACTACTGATGTTTCCGGAAGCGGAACTGCATCGGTAAGCTACTCCAATTTAGAGCCGGGAGAAATTTACGAATGGACCGTTACAGCAGAGGATGAATACGGTGCCTCAACATCAAGCGATACCTGGGAATTCACTACAAATTACAAGCCAACGATAGCTAATCCTGACCCTGTTGATGGGGACTTTGTCAACGATGATTCAGTTGAGGTGAGCGTTGATGTTTCAGACAATGATGGTGATGAAACCGATGTACAAATTTACGATGAGGACGGAAATGAGATAGCAAGTGAAACAACTCCTGACGGTTCTTCTGTTGTAGTAGAAGGAGACTATAGCGGGTTAGTTTACGGAGAGGATTACACCTGGACGGTCGAAGCAAGTGATGCTTACGGACAAACATCTCGCAACTACAACTTTGGCGTTATAGGGTCAAGTAGTTTCAGATCTTCCTCCGGAATTGACTACGAATACAGTTCTATCGTTAAATCCAGCGATCAATCTCGATACTTTGAATATACGGTTACTAATGAAAACGTAGATGATAAGGAACTTGAGACCCGGCTAGAAGGCGCCGAAGCAGAGTTCCAGAGCCATTCAGGAAGTTCACATACTTATACTCTCGATTCGGGTGAGACTGAAGAATTTACTATAGAGGTAACTGAAAGTCAGGTAGGAAAACACACTCTTGACGTAATTACTGAAGACCGCAGATTAGGCGCGGAAAATGTAGATTCCCTCCCTATTCTCGTACGTGAATATGATGCAACTAATATTCAAGAAGTACCTGGATTAATGTGGATGCAGGTACTGTCTCTTGCCGCAGCTGCTACAGTTCTTTATTCTGCTTTACTCTGACAATGTATCCTGCTACGCGGTTTCTCAGTCTCTTTGATGAGAACTCTTCTGTATCTTTAAGTGCTTCTTTGTTCTCGTCGAAATCTTCTGAGAACTTTTCTTCATCTGCGTCTACTAGGTCGCGTGCAAGTCTTTTGACATAAGTCTGTCTTACTCTTCCCATAGTAATTCCATAACTTGTTATAAAGTTTATTAAACCCCTTTGTCTCGAAGTTTTTCTCAACAAATAAGCAGGCAGAGATCATGTTTCTTATTTAAATGTAGACGGCCAGTTAGTTGTTATCAAGGAGGTGTTTTTCTAGTATGCAAGGTACAGTAAAGTTCTTTCACGATCAGAAACAATATGGATTTATAGTAACTGAAGATTTCGACGACGACCTTTTCTTCCACATCAGTGATGTAGAAGGAGATGAAATTGAAGAAGACGACGAAGTAGAATTTGAACAGGAAGAAGGCGACAAAGGACCAAAGGCCGCAAAAGTCGAAGTTCAGTAAACTTCTAGGTTTTTAACCTGAAGTTTCTTCACAACTAGTTTTTCTCTCTTATTTTAATTTTCTATTTAGTTTCTCAACCAAAAGACACACATAGTTTTGTAGATAAATCTCTCATATGACCGACCTACTATACTATCCAGATAATGAGTATGAGAAAGAGTTCAAAGCTGAAGTCACTAAATCAAAGGAAACAGACGGCTACATTTGCCTTAATAAGACACTTTTCTATAAGGAGGGTGGCGGCCAGCCAGCGGATCACGGAAGAATTTCCTGGGATGGCTGTAAAGCAGAAGTAACCGATGTAAAGAAGAAACACGGCGAAATAAGACACTATATTGAAGGGGATATTCCGGAAGCAGATACGCGTGTACATGGCAGAATTGACTGGGATCGAAGATACAAGCATATGAGGATGCATACTGCTCAGCACATCGTTTCGTGGGTGGTGCTCAATATGTACGATGCATCAACTGCAGGAAACCAGATACACGAGGATTACAGCCGTATCGACTTTGAGCCCGCAGCTTTCTCAGATGAAGAAGTTGAAAAGATCGAGAAAGCCGCTAATGCTTTAATTGAAAAAGAGCTTGAAGTCGAGAAGAAGGAGATGGATCGTGAACTGGTTGAAGAACGGGTTCAGGAAGGTAGAACCAACCTAGATATTATTCCAAACGGTATCGATCCTCTTAGAGTTGTTATCGTCGGTGAGGAGGATCTCTGCCCGTGTGGTGGTACGCATGTTGACAACTTGAAGGAGATTGGCCGTATCGATATACAGGAGAGAAAGAGCAAAGGTGCAGATGTAGAAAGGCTGATCTTTGAACTTGAAGAATAATATCCTCTATTTTTTACATTTCATTATACATTCTTTCTGCGATAAAGCTGTCGCTGTACCAATCAGAGACTTTTACTGCGTTGCTGTTCCCGTCCTTTGCTGGTAGATACGCTTTCTGCCAGTCCCAGTATTTTGCTCTTCTGTCCCCGGTGTTGAATTTCACGCTTTCTACTGCTTTGTATGCAGGTATTACTAGTTCTCCTACGAGAAAGGTTTCGGCGACTTTACCGTCTTCTTTCTTAATTATGTCTCTAAGAGGAAGATCTAAGTCGTCCTTAACTTGTTCAGAGTATTCATCTCGTGGCTGGTGAATTATTGTATGTAATAAACCTTCCTTAGGTTGTTCAGTCATCTCATAATCCTGTGTTTCCGGATTATAGGTTGCTCCAGCGAGTTCGCCCATTGCAGGTCCTTTCATGTAGATTCCCCCATCTGATGTTCTTTCGCCTCTGCTTGCGACACGTATAGCGCATTTTGACTGTACGGGAAGTCCTTCAAATACGCCATCGGTAATTCTCAGGTCAACTTCACCATCATCTATAATCTCCATGTTGTAGGTTTCCTCCAAATATTCCTCTCCCATTCTGCCGATAGCATCGGTATGATGTGAGAAATTCATCCTGCTATCTACGTTCTCAACTCTCTCTAAAGCTGAATGAGCGGGATGCCAGTTGCGCGGTTCCCCGCCTAGAGCGACAAATATATCGTTAAAACTGAGAGGCTCTGAATTTTCGGTTCTTGATTTTTCTACCTGTCTCACAGATATTACTTCGGGTCAAAAATTTAAGTCGTATTTTCTAGTACTGAGTGATATCATGGCTAGGATCTATTCCTTGATCTTCCATACTTCGTGAACGAACTTCCTGATATACAGGGCTTTCCCAGGGATTAACTCCGAATACCTCATCCCAGTTCAACTCGTACTCTCTACTTCGATACCACGCAGAATCTTCATCTTCTGGAGGCTTCGTTAGATCGGCTTCTATACTCTCTTCCAGAACCTGCTTAGGAACAAGCATCTTACCGTGAAGCTCCAGATACATTTCCTTAACCCCTTCATCAGCATCCTCTTCTAGATGCAGCGTATCGAAACCGTTCTCCTGTGGCTGGTGCGCAGGATTGTAGATGTTAAAGTCGATAAGTGAGCGATCAGGAAGATCCTTGTAGTTATGATGTCTTATCTTGAAAGCTCCACGCCTGAAAGCAGGGTTGCCATTCGAATCTTCTCCAGCCTTTCTGTAAAGCGCTGCAGACTTTACCTGTACAGGCCAACCCTCAGCACGATCGCTGAAGCCTATCCGGATATCGACTTCACCTTTATCTTCTAATTGCGCTCCGTAGTCTTGCGCAGCATATCGTTCAAATATATTTCCTATCTTTGATACTTCATCTCGATTGATGTGTTCTCTACTAGTAGATTCCTCTCCGGAAACTTGTGCTGCTTGGCTAGGATGCCAGTCTGGTATATTGCTTCCGGCAAGCGCTGCAAAATCATCGGGTGTTTCAATTTTATCGCCGTTCAGAAATCTGTTTACTGCTTCGCCCCAACTCCCCATAACTATCTCAGTGATTCAAAGACTTAAATCAGAAATCGTGTGAGAAACCGCCGAACAGTCAATCATGATTCAGATTCATTTCAAGGTACTCATCTAGAAAGGCCATAGGCGAGTAACCATATCCGGCGTCTTTGTGCCAGTCTAGGTCAAAGTACTCCTCAGGTCTTACCCAATTATACTTCTCATGTTCATCTGAAAGCACTACTTCGCCGTTCCAGTCATCAGGTCTCAATAAGATAATATAGACATCTACAGTGTTCTCTTCTTCAATCTCTTCACGTACAATATCTGTGCCTCCTGAAACTTCAATATCAAGTTCTTCCTTAAGTTCTCGCTTAAGAGCCTCAAAACGATTTTCGTCTTTCCTCTTTCCGACTCTGCCTCCTGGAAGTTCCCATTTACCGCTCATATCACCGTACTTCTTGAACCTCTGACCTGAAGAAATTTTTTCGATAACTGACTTCTTTACAGCCAGGAAATTACCTTTTTCATCCTGTATCAAGGCCTTGACTACTGCGATCTCCATCCCTGATCCGTAGTTTCGTTTTTCTTCCAGATACTTCTTAGAGTATCTTCCAGGGGGAAGAATATAGGCTGAGTCTCTGTGCCATTCCAGCTCCGAGAACTCTTCAGGTCTTACCCAATTATACTTCTCATGTTCATCTGAAAGTTCTATTTCTCCAGAAAAATCTGAGCTATGCATAACATAGCAGTTGATATGGTTCTCATCCTCTATTTCAATCCTTACAAGATCTTTCGAACCTTCGATTTCAAGCCCTGTCTCTTCTTTTATTTCTCTTTTCAGAGCCTCAAATCGGTCTTCACCTTCTTCTATTTTTCCGCCAGGTTGCTCCCATTTTCCAGCCGTGAAATCGTAGTCCTCAGCCTTCTTAAGCATAAGGAACTCTCCATCTTGGTTTTCTATAAGGCCTTTAGCGACAGGGATTTTTTCCTTTTCCATAACTCTGTTGTGTTGTCCTAGGATTTATGCCTTGACCGTTTGCTTTTTACGAGTTGAATGATTTTTGATTTTATACGTACGGTAGAGATAGTTCTTGGGAGCCTGAGGCCGACTGGGAATAGGTCGGAGGTTCTTTAACTGAAACAGATACTGAAAATGTTAAGAGGCAACTAAATCATATGGCTTATACCGAGATTACTTATCCAGAATCGGATTCAGGCACTCAGGAAATGGATCCTGATTTAGCAGAGTATTACGACCGGTTGATCAAGTTCAATAGTGGTTCTGAAGGAGTTACTCAGTATATGGGGATTGATGGAAAAGATTTGAAGGTCGCCATAGAGAAAGAAGATGATTTGAAATTCCATATTGAGGCATACGAAGAAGTAGGAAGTAAGATTCCAGGATTTAACATGGGATTAAGCACTCTAACTTAGATTTCGAAGTCTATTCCTGTGAGTTCTTCGCTGACCCTCCACAGCTTTTCAGCAGTTCCTTCATCATAAGACTCTTCCGAGGATTCCTGTTTCTCAGGATAACCTCTCATATTCTTGAATCCGTTAGGTCCGATATAGTCTCCACTCTTCGCTCTTTCACTGGTAGCTGCGTAAAGCATCGGTAAGGTGCCTTTCTCTGCGCTCTGTGCCAGCACTTTGTTAGCTGCTTTCATCATGTATTTCTTCAGCGTAGAACCTTCTTTTTCAGGCCCTCTTGACTGCAGATTAGTTGCTGCATATCCAGGATGACAGGCAAGAGCTTCAATATCGGTATCTGATAGTTTGCGATCAAGTTCGTATGTGAAGAGAACGTTTGCGAGCTTAGAGTCCCCGTAGACCTTCATAGGCTCGTAGCTCTCTTCGTGCATCAGATCGTCGAAGTTCAGTTCCCCACGTTCATGCAAGGCAGAGCTCTGATTTACTATGCGTGCTTCATTAGCTTCTTCAAGTGCTGGTATCAGTTGTGCAGTCAGTGCAAAGTGTCCAAGGTGGTTTACACCAAACTGTTTTTCAAAACCGTCTTCTGTTTCCTCTCGCGGTATTGCCATGATACCTGCGTTGTTACACAATATATCTAGTTCTTCATTATTAGCTTTGAACTCTTCAGCGAAGTCTCTCACTGATTGAAGGCTAGCAAGATCCATTTTTTTGACCTGCAGATCAGCGTCTTCAAATTCTGCTTCAATATCCTGTTTGGCATTTTTTCCTCTTTCAATACTTCTGCATGCCATTACTACCTGTGCCTGTTTTTGTGCAAACTTTTTCGTGGCTTCAAATCCGAGTCCGGAGTTTGCTCCTGTTACTACTACGGTTTTTCCCTTGAGGTCTGGCATATCATCTGCGGTCCAGTTTATCATAAGAAGTAAGTGATAGCCAACTGTTGTAGGTCTTTCGGTTATCTATAGATTGACGGTTTCGCCATCCAGTTTGATTTCTGCGTCTTCTTGAAGCATCAGTGAGAACTCGTCTTTGAACAGCCCGATCAGGTATGCGTTCTCCCATTCAAGCCCTTTGTCTTTCATTTCAAGCTCTAGTTTCTCTTCAGGATCTTCTGCTTCCGAAAGTTCCTCAGTGTCAAGATTTGCATGTATGAATACGATGTCTTCGTCTCCACGACTGAAGTCGATATTGGATTTATCCATTAATTATCATTTCTCGTAGTATTCGCCATCCTGGCGTTGTTCACGGTCCTTCTGACTTCCTGGTTTGTTGGCTCGTGGCCTTCCTGTATCAGGGTCTTTTCTGAATGTGATGTTGACTTCTTCTAAGAAACTGTCCATAGCATCCCCGATTTTCACGGGTTCTGCTGTTTTTCCGTTTTCTCCTGGTTCGCCTTTGAATACCATTCCACGATCTGCTATGTAATCAAGCAGTAAAAGGTCGTGATCAATAACCATCAAAGGCTTCTCGGATTTACGCGCGAAACGTTTCAGCATACGACCGAGCTCTACACGTGCTTCAACGTCAAGGTAAGCTGAAGGCTCATCCAGTAGGTAGACATCTGCGTCACGTGAGAGACAGATTGCAATTCCTACTCTCTGTAGTTCTCCTCCTGAAAGTTCTTTCAGGTCCTGCTCGTAGAGTTCTTCAAGTTTGAGAGGGTTCTCGATCCGGTTCTCGAATCTCTTGCTGTTAAGGTTGGCGTGCTGGCTTACTGCGTCCCGTACTGTGCTGTTGCTGGCTTCTAGGTACTGTGGTTTATATGAGATTGATAGATCGCTGGATTCTCCTTCATCAGGTTCTATAGCGCCAGCAAGTATTTTGGCAAAGACTGTTTTTCCAAGTCCATTCTCTCCGAAGATTGCCAGTATTTCTTCTTCGTGGAGCTTGCCGGGGGCTGTTTCCAGTTTGAACTCTTCTTCTCCAAAGTCTTTCTTGAATTCTGGGAAGCTTAGTACAACAGGTTTGTTTTCTACCTGGCTTCTCTTAGTCCTGTCGAACTTGATTTTGTTGCTTCTGAACCTTATGTTGTCAGAGGGCAGGTAGCCGTCTAGGTAGTTGTTGATTCCTTCTTTCGTGGATTGTGCGTCAGATACCATTCCGTAGCTTCCAGGTTCTCCGTAGAAGATGTGTATTCCATCTGAGATAAGATCGAGTGTTGCCAGGTCGTGCTCTACGGCCATGGCTTTTTCCTCTTCTCCGAGGTCTCTTATCTCTTCTCCGACTTTCAGCCTCTGTTTTACGTCCAAGAAGGATGATGATTCGTCGAACATGTATAGTTCGGCGTCTTTCAGAAGTGTTGCTGCGATTGACACTCTCTGTAGTTCTCCTCCTGAAAGGTGCTGTATTTCTCTGTCTAGTAAGTGTTTGATGTCAAGTTTTTCTGCGGTTTCTTCTAGTTCTCCGCGTTCATCTGCCTTTTCAAGCAGTTCCCGTACTTCACCTTCGTATCGGTCAGGTATTCTTTCTACCTGCTGTGGTTTGTATGCGTAGTCAACTCCTTCTTCCTCCAGTTTCTGGAAATGGTTCTGGAGTCCGGTTCCACGGTATTTCTTTAGTATTTCTTCCCATTCAGGCGGGTTTTTCCATTTGCCGAGGTTGGGGGTGATCTGTCCGCTAAGTATTTTGAGTGAGACGGATTTTCCAATTCCGTTCTCTCCAATTAGTCCTACTACGCGGCCTTGGTCAGGTGCTGGCATGTCGTATAGACGGAAGCTGTTTTCGTCGAACTGGTGGACTTTTTCTCCTTCTTCTGCAGGAAGTTGTATCATTTTGATGGCGTCTTCGTATGGGTATTTGTTTATTGCCATCTTGTGGGCTTCCATGACGTCTTGGTCGTCGATGTGCAGTTCTCCTTCTTCGTTGAGGTAGAATCCGCCTTCTTTTCCTGCACGGTTTAGTGGATCGTAGTTTATGACTGTTTCTCTTGCCAGGTCTGGTTCGATCTTGTCCTGGTCGATCACTACGATGAACTTGTTGGAGTTTTTACCCGATGCCATGATATTTTCTTTGACCTTAACACTCTTAACTTATCTTTGAAAAATTGTTCTTTGTCTATGATGCTGACCACGCATATCTTGGCAGGGGCTTCTCTTGGTCTGTTATTTCTATCTTCTGATCCGGAAGTTGTTTTTCCTGTTATGATTGTAGGGCTTTTTGGAAGTATTTTTCCGGACTTAGATATGTTTGCAGAGCATAGGAAGACTCTTCATAGACCTTTCCAGATGCTTATAGTCTCTGCTTTATTTGCTCTGGTCTTCACAGTATATTCGGTTCAAGCTATTCTTCTTGCCGCGGTTTTCACATTTTCCATGTCTTTGCACTGTTTCATGGATATCCTTAGTAATGGGAAGACCATGCATCCACGGACTGATCCTGACGATCGCGCAGTTTACAATAGAGTGACAGATTCGTGGATAGAGCCTAGAAGGTTTGTACTAGATGGTTCGGTTCCCGATATGATTTTGACAATCGTCTTTGGTATCATATTAGTAGTTCTTCTTCCAAGTTATTCTATGGTTTTTTACACTTTCATGGGTGCAGGCGTGTTATATACGCTCTTGACTTTTCGCTTAAGAAATCGTTATGCAGATTATGATAGGTACTCTCAGATTATACAGAAGAAGGTTGGTTTAGGGCCTGAAGTGTCTCCTGATTAGAAATAGTTTTTTCTGACCGATTTCGGTTCTGTAGTCTTCAAATGAAGAAAATGGTGGAGAAGAGGAAAAAGGTGTTACTCGAAGGAGAGTTCGTATTCTTCGCCGGTTATTTCCTCTACAACGTGTTCGAATTCTTCGTTGCTCATGTTGATCTTTCCTTCGTATTCCTCATCTACAACGATTTTCTTGCTCTGTCCATCAGGCTTGAAAACTGTGTTGATTGATTGGATCTCTGCTGGACTGAGTAGCCCTTGAATAACTTCTCTGTTGTCTTCTGATTTCTCAACAATTCTGATTGACTTGTCGACTTGGCTTGCGATCTCTTTGACGATTTCTCCGCCCTTTCCTACGACTTTAGCTCCGTCGCCTTGTGCTGTGACGATTACTATAACGTTTTCTGTATCGATTGCTTTGATGATCTCGCTGTCTCGAAGCGATCCATAGTCGTTGCTGAGATCGTGTAGAATTCTTGAGATTTTTATGTCGAGTTCTGTTATCTCGTCGTTATCGAGCTTCTCCTGACATCCACTGCACAGGACGTCGCTCTTTAGACATACGTTACATATTGGTGCCTTCATACATAGGAAGGGTTAGTGAAAAATTAAATACCTGAGCCCTATTACCTGTTTTTCTGTGGCTTCTAGAATTGTTTCTTTAGATCTGTTGCTTTGATTATTAGTTCGGCTTCCTGGTAAACTGCTACTATCACTATCAGTAGCACTCCCCAGAATCCGAAATGAGGGTTGAGACCTGAGATAAGCAGGGTTATAGAAGCTATAAGACCTAATTCTACGCTTTCAAAACTCAGCTTGTACGTTTTGTTTAGCTGATTCCTAATCCCTAGTTTAGTTAGTAGGAGCAAGCTGAATGAGAACAAGCTGATAACGCTTAGGTATAGAGGTACTGTTGGTATTGTGGCTGCGGTAGCTACAAGTCCGAGAAAAAGGATGTTCTCTTGCAGTATAAGTGATACTTTGGTATATCGGTCACGTCCCTGCTTATTTGCGATCGATAGTGTTTTTCTGTATATTACTATGGCTGAGATAGCAGTGATTCCTGCAGCAGTTAGATTTACAGTTGAAAGTACAACCGTGCTTATGAATGCAAGAAAGGTCGTGATGTATAAACCAGTAAATCTGTTTCCAGCCATTAAGTTATTACTTACAAGTTAAACCTAATAACGCTTACCATAGAGAGTCTTGTCCGAGAACTTGGCCAGAGTGTAAATGTTAGTTAAAGAAAATAGGAAAAATTCTCCAGGCAGAAAGGTGACAGAGCCCTCGCTCTGTTCGAAAGGGGGGGAGGGGAGTTTTCGATTTAGCAAGAGTTTGAGAGCTCTGCCATCCTTTCCACCTGGTAGCATAAATTACTAGGTGCTTATTCTAGCACCTCTAAACCTAAGTCGTTTACGTTGCCGGAAACCTCTGTTTCTTCCTGATCTTCGATATCGCCCAGTACGTATGGGCTTTCTACTCCGGTAACGATTGATATAACCTGTAGCTTACCTTTCAGCTCTTCCTTGATTCGTGCACCCCAGATAACCTGTGCGGAAGTGTCAAGCTTGCCTTTTACTCTTTGACCTACATCGTTGATTTCATTTAGTGTCAGGTCTTGTCCGCCTGCTACGTGCAGGAGTGCTCCGTTTGCTCCGTCGAACTCTACGTCGAGGAGTGGGTTGGATAGTGCTTCATGGATCGCTTCTTCTCCTTTGTTGTTTGTATCTGATTCTCCGTATCCTACTACTGCGACTCCTCCTTCGTTCATGATTGCTTGGACGTCTGCGTAGTCAAGGTTGACTAGTGAAGGCTTGCTGATGGTTTCTGTGATTCCTTTGATCATTGTGGTGATAAGTTCGTCCGCTACTCCGAATGCCTGATCGAGGGGCATGTCGCCTGCGATGTCAAGTAGCTTGTCGTTTTCGATCACGATTGCTGTGTCTACGTGTTGTCTTAGTTTGTATAGGCCTTCTTCTGCTTTGCTCATTCGTGCGCCTTCGATTTCGAAAGGCATTGTTACTGTTCCAATCACGATGCAGCCTTCTTTCTTTGCAATCTCTGCTAGGACTGGTGATACTCCTGTTCCTGTTCCTCCTCCAAGTCCTGCGGTGAGGAATACCATGTCTGCGTCTTTGAACAGGTTACGTAGTTCTGCACGGTTTTCTTCTGCTGCTCGTGCTCCTTTTTCTGGGTGTCCTCCTGCTCCAAGTCCTTTTGTTAGGTCTCGGCCGACCAGTATTTTACGGTCTGCGGAAGACATCTGAAGGTGCTGCTTGTCCGTATTAATTGCGACAGTTTCAGCTCCTTCTACTTCTTTATTTTGGATTCGGGTGACCTGGTTGTTTCCAGCTCCTCCGGCTCCTACTACTATGATTTTAGCATCTTTTACGTCTTCGAGGTTCTGTGTTTCAGCTCCCTCGTTGCCAGCGTTGTCAATTATGGATTCCATTGGGTGTATCAGCCTGCGGTGTAGTTGCACCTAACCTTTTTAAGTCGGTATAGGTAATTCTACCTTAGAACAAAGTCAAACGTCTTTTGCCCAAAAGACGAATAATTCGATACTTGATTTCGAGTTTGCCCAAACTCGATTTGCCCGATTGACCTTGAATCGAACTCGTGCCCGCGAGTCGAAAGGTCGTGAACTTCGAATCATGTGCCCGCATGATCTAAAGTTCGGACGAATCTTCTATACTAACTTATTCTCGAAAGCTGTTTATAAATGTTTGCACGGTAGGGTGACTGTTCACGACTGTTCATTGCACTACAATACAATTGTCTCAAGAGCTCGACCATCTTCAAAGGTTAGTTGTATAAAGAATTTCCTTCTCAAACATGTTTGTAATGGTAGATGCTGAAGACGTAAAAGACGTGGCAGAGAACGCCAGAATCAACCTGGAAGACGACGAAGCCGAAGAATTCGCAGAAGAATTCGAAGACATACTCGACATGTTCGAAACACTTGATGACGTCGATACAGAGGACGTAGAACCATCATTTCATCCTATAGAAGTATCACCTCAAACTAGGAAAGATGAGGTAGAGGAAACACTAGATGAAGACGAAGTGTTCCAGAACACCGATAACGAAGAAGACGGA
Organism: Colwellia polaris; assembly: GCA_047617785.1. Taxonomy (GTDB): domain Archaea; phylum Nanohalarchaeota; class Nanosalinia; order Nanosalinales; family Nanosalinaceae; genus JBEQAZ01. The sequence continues at coordinate 14,942 of JBLGBK010000009.1, forward strand.
ATGTTCAAAGGACCTTCAGCCTAAAAACTTTCTAAACTCTCTTTCTACAATCTCTGTACATGAAGCTGGGAATAGTATCAGATACACATGATAACCTGGAAAAAGCCAGAGCAGCAGTCAAATTCTTCAACTCAGAAAATATAGGTAACGTCATTCACTGCGGAGATATTGTCTCACCTTTTACCGCAGGAATCTTCGATTCGAACTTTGATTTCCACTACGTAAGAGGAAACAACGATGGCGAATGGAACCTCAAACAGGTAATACAGGAGTTCGGAAACTTCTATAACAATATCGCAGAACTGCAGATCGACGGTAAAAACTTTGCAGTATACCATGGTACAGAAGGGGAAATAGTCCAAGCGCTAGTTGAATCAGGAAACTATGACTACGTTCTCAGAGGACATACACACAAGAGAAAACATGAAGAACACGAAAATACTGTAGAGATAAACCCTGGCGGCATCCAGCTACCTGATCAGGATGAACAGTTCTCTGTAGCAATACTTGACACAGATACAGGAGAGGTAAACTTCCACAATTACAGCCAGATAAAATAGATATATCCGGAGCTCCACCGGTTGAATTTTTAAGATTCCTCTAGAACCCATTTTGTATGACTGTGGAGGAAATTGTAAAAGGCGAAAAAGAGATAGACCACAAACAATTCTACCAAGAACTCAAGCGGGTGAACGACGAACTCAACCTGCTCAGAGAAGTAAAAAGAGGAGAGAACCACGAAGGCGAACTCAACAACATACCGTTCGTCGCCAAAGATGCCATCGCGACCGAAGGAGTTACAACTTCCGCAGGCTCAAAGATACTGGAAAACTACAAACCTGTATTCGACGCCACAGTCATAGAAAGATTGAAAGATGCCGGAGCACGATTCTACGGCAAAACAGAACAGGACGAATTCGGTTTCGGAACATTCTCCACAAACAACGCATTCACAACACCAAAAAACCCGCACGACTCTGAAAGAGTAGTCGGTGGTTCAAGTGGTGGAGCAGGAGCAGTAGTCGCAGCAATAGACCAGCCGGTAATTTCACTGGGGGAATCAACAGGAGGATCTATAACTAATCCTGCAGCATACAACGGAGTAGTAGGAATAACACCTACATATGGCCGTGTCTCACGTTACGGGCTGGTAGACTACGCAAACAGTCTTGACAAAATAGGAATACTAACTAAAACAGTTTATGGAGCTGCAAAAGGACTACAGGTAATCGCCGGCCACGATGAAAACGATCAGACAACAGCAGACCGTGAAGTGCCGGAATACGCAGAGAAACTGGAAGAAACGGAAGGAAAACTGGCCGTACCGGAACAGTACCTCGAACTGGATGGAGTCGAAGAAGGAGTAATGGAAAACTTCTTGGAATCAATCGAAGAACTCAAGGAGCAAGGTTACGAAGTTGAAGAAGTTGATATGCCGCTTCTCTCAGCTGATGTCGCAGTACCAGCATACTATGTGCTCGCGATGAGCGAGGCATCAACCAACTTGGCCAAGATGAGCGGTATGCGTTACGGTCTAGAATTCGATCCGGAGAACTACGAGGACTTCAACGACTACTTCTCAGAGGTCAGGACCGAAGGATTCGGTGAGGAGGCTAAACGCAGAATACTGCTAGGAACGTATACACGTCAGGCAGGATACAGAGACCAGTACTATATCAAAGCTGCAAAGGTCCGCACCAAGATCATCAACCAGTACAAAGAAGTATTCGACGAATACGATGCAGTAATCAGTCCTTCAATGCCGAACATCGCACCAAAGATCAAGGAAGCGGAGGAGATGAAACCTTCCGAAATATACGCTATGGACACTCTGACTGTCGGACCGAACCTGGCAGGAATGCCGATGATCTCAGTACCGAACGGAACTTCAGAGGATATGCCGACCGGACTCCATATTGTAGGAAACCATTTCGAGGAGCAGAAAATACTTGATATCGCTTACAGCTTTGAAAGAGGTGAAAAACAATGAGCGACGAAGATGTAGACGTAATGATCGGACTGGAAACTCACGTACAGCTCGATACAAATACCAAGCTGTTCTGCGGATGTCCAAACCAGCCTGACGCAGAACCCAATACAAACGTATGTGAAACGTGCCTGGGCCATCCCGGCAGCAAGCCAAGGATGAATGAAAAAGTGGTTGAACAGGCAGTAAAGGTTTCAGAAGCACTGCAGTGCGATGTAAACCAGGATATATTCTTCTCACGGAAAACATACTTCTACCCGGACATGAGCAAGAACTACCAGATCACACAGTATGAGGTGCCGGTAGGAGAAGCAGGAGAAGTAGAGATTAAAGTCGGAGACAGAAAGAAAGATATCGGAATAACAAGACTACATATTGAAGAGGATCCAGCGAAGACAGAGCACGCAGGCGGATCAATCCAGCAATCAGCATATACAAAAGTAGACTACAACCGTGCAGGAACACCTCTACTGGAGATCGTTACTGATCCTGACTTTGAATCGCCGAAAGAAGCACGAGCGTACCTGAAGCAGCTTGTTCAAACGCTTGAGTATCTCGGGGTTTACAGTTCTGATTCCGAGTACGCTATCAAGTCAGACGCGAATATCTCGATCGAAGGTGGAGAAAAGGTTGAGGTAAAGAATATTACAGGGACCGCTGGGATTGAGAAAGCTCTCAGTTATGAAATAACCCGACAGAAGCAGCTGAAAAAACGTGGAAGAGATGTAGAGCAGGAAACACGTAACTACGACGCAGGACAGGAGATCACAACCAAGCTGCGAGAGAAAGAGACAGAAGAGGACTACGGATACATCTTCGATCCTGACCTTACACGCCAGGAAATTGATCAGGAGTACAGGAAACGATTGAAGGATGAAGTACCGGAGTTACCGCATGAGAAGTTCGAACGCTTCCAAGATGAATACGGTCTATCAGAGAAAGCAGTAGAAGCCCTGATTGTAGAACCGCAGCTGGCTGACGACTTCGAGGAGCTGGCGGAAGATCATGATACTCAGATCGTTTCCTCTATTCTGACTGGTGAGATGAGAAAGGTACTGAACTACAACGACCTGACTTACACTGCATTCGACGCACCTATCAACTGGATCGGATACGTGGTTGAACTGGTTGAAGACGATAAAATCTCCGACAGGAACATGGAAATGGTTCTGCGAGAAATGGTTGACCAGGACAAGGATCCGCGTGATATTGTTGAGGAAGAAGATCTTCTGAAGGCTGAAGACGATGAAATCGATGAGTTCGTTGAACAGGTTATCGATGATAATCCAGAGGCCGTTGAGGACTACGAATCCGGTGAAGAAGGAGCAGTTAACTTCCTTGTAGGACAGGTTATGCAGAAGTCTCAAGGAAAAGCCGATCCGAAGACTGCACGTGAAAAAATCAAGGAACAGCTTGACTAAGACTCAGTATGAAAGCAGACACCTATCTGGACGAAAAAGATTTCAACTACACCGAGGTTGTTCAAGACAAGCCAACAAAGAGCTGTGACGATGCAGCAAAGGAACGCGGCCTAGAAACACGTCAGATAGTCAAATCACTCATAATAGAATCCGACGAGCAGAAATACCATATCCTTCTTCCTGGTGATAGAACCCTTTCTGAAAGCAAGTTCGGCGCTGAGTACCGAATGGTGCCCCCGGAAGACTCCAAGGAACTCACAGGATTTGAATCAGGAACAGTACACCCATTCTCCACAGAACTGAAACATGTAGTTGATGAAAGAATATTCGAGAACCAAGAAGTATCGCATACAGTTGGAGAAACTCAGCGAGGCCTTATAATCGATGCTGACAATTTTAGGGAAGCGCTAGATGAGGCTAATTTCTCATTTGAGGTACGTGATATCGCTGTCTCTACAGAAAATGACTACGAAGAACTGGAGAAGAAAGGTTTAGATGAGAAACAGGCCAAGTTCGTAGTAGAGAAAGGTAACAGGAAGGCATACTTGGATTTGGAAACTGATTACTCCAATTCAGATATTATTACGCTCTTCAAGGGGGTTGGAAGACATGAAATGGAAGTAGATACACAGTTAGCTGATAAGATACTTGACCGAGCTGAGAACCAGACACATATACAGAGACTTGTAGAATCTTACTCAGAGGACGGAGAACTGCCTGATCAGAAGGATTTTGATATAGAAGAACAGGTCGAAGAAGTGATTGAAGATAATCCTGATGCAGTTGAAGATTACCGAAGTGGTCAGGACTCGGCTGTCAACTACTTGATTGGACAGCTTATGCAGCAGACCAACGGCCGTGCGGACGCCGGTAAGGCACAAGAACTTGTGCTGGAGGAACTTGAATGACAGAGATAACTGAAGAGTTCGTTGAAGAACGGGTTAACAAGCTTAAGCAGGAAGATGATGTTAAAGCAGTGGCGGTGGTCGGAAGCTACGCCAGAAACCAGGATTCCGATCACAACGATCTTGATTTATTCATACTAGTTGATGGCGATTACAGGAAACGAGAAACAGAAGAACTAGATGGTATAGTTGTTGAAAAGTTCTACAACTCACGTGAATGGTGGGATCATTACTTGGACGAAGATGACTGGTGGAAGAACTACCACTGGTACAAGAACGCCGATGTAAGATATGATCCGGATTCAGTTTTCGAGGAACTAGAGAAGAAAGCCGAGCAAGTAAAGGACGAGAAGCTTGATCTGTCTGAAAATGAGAGGAAGGAGATAAGCTACTATATATGGGATTTCCAGCAGGATATCGAGTCTAAGGATGTGGCTCAGAAGCGTTTCATGATGAATCAACTGTTCGAGCATCTTCTACAGAAACAGTACTATCTCAAGGATCAGGTGCCTGTTAAGAGGAACTACCGTTTGCAGAGGCTCAAAGAGTTTGACGGCTACATGTACAAGCTAGCTCAAGAATTCTTGAACTCGTCATCTACGATGAAGAAAGAGCGTAAGCTTGAGAAAATAGTTGAGCATGTTTCCCGTAATCTGCCGGAGATCAGCCCTGAATGGGAAACAGAGAAAGAAGAAAGATAAAATTTTTAGTCTTCTTTTTTAGGGAACTTCAAGGCAATTTCCATCCCGCTATCATCTGAAAATACGCGGGCAAAGATTTCCTCACCGAGCGTCTGGTATACTTTCCAGTCATCACCATCGAGAGCTACTTCGCCGTCTTCTATAGAGTCGGCGATATCACGGAGGAAATCCGCTGCAGCCTCATCATCCATCCGGAACTGCTTGTCAACCATTGCTGATCAACTTTTTACGCAAACATTTCGTTTGGATGTTTTGCTTCGTCAGCTAGGAAGTCCTTCTCCATTCCAACGTTTCCTTCCTTCAAGTCCTGTACTGCTTCAATGAAGTCTTCAAGGCTTACCTTGGCAGTACTCATGTCTTCAGAGTTGTCAAGTGCATTGATTGCTGCCTGCTTGACAATCTGCTTGATATCTCTTCCTGTGAATCCTTCCTCAAACTCTTCGACAACTGCGTCGAAGTTGATTCCGTCTTCAAGGTCAAGCTGTCTTGTGTGTACCTTGAGGATCTGCTTCTTGGCTTCGTGATCCGGTACAGGGACTTCAAGTGCGGAGCATCTGTTCAGGATTGCTGGATCCATTACATCTGGTTTGTTGGTTGCGAATATACTGATTACGTTCGAGTTCTTGCCCGTATCCAGTCCGTCAAGTTCGGATAGGAGTTGGCTCATCGTACGTTCTACTTCTTCGCCACCGTGTCTTCTATCATCGAGTCGTTTCTTGGCGATTGCGTCGATTTCATCGATGAAGACGATTGCTGGCTTGTCGCTTTCACGGGCCTGTTCGTAGAGTCTTTTGACTTTCTTGGCTCCTTCTCCAATAAATTTCTCTACGAGCTGTGGTCCGTTGATCATGAACATGTCAGCGTCGTATTCGTTGCTGACCGCTTTGACCATGTGTGTTTTACCTGTTCCAGGTTTTCCTACTAGTAGTATACTTTTGTCGAGGTCCATACCCCATTCCTGAATCTTCTCTCTTTTGTCAGCTTCTAGCTGCGCTCCTACGTTGGATCGCAGGCTTTTGATTACGTGGTCGAGTCCTCCAACGTCTGAGAAGGTTACGTCTGTGTCGATGGAGTCGAATTCTGCGTCTTTTCCTCTTTCTACAATATCTGTTACTTTGAAGCTGTTTGGATCTAGTGCAACTTCTGTTCCTGGCTGGAACTCTTCAGGGTTGTAGCCGTCTGGTACTTCGACTCCATATCGGCCTTTCATGTTTCCTGAGGCTTCAACCCATACACGATCTCCGTCAAATTCGGAGACTACTACTCCTCTGATTACAGGAGTTTTCAGGTTGGTACCGTTAGGATTGTCGTTTCCAGCGCGTTTTTTCTGCTGGAAATACTGTGGGAACTGTACTTTCTGGCTCTTCCCATCTTTCTGCTTCTCTTCTTTTTCGTTATTTTCTTCCTGTGACTTGTTATCTTCTTTAGCCTTCTCTGAGAAATCTTCTTCAGTCATTTTAACCACCCAATGAACAGCCCGGTCTAGCAGCTTTCGCAGTTTAACTATTGGGGCGTTCACTGTATCCGGAAAATGGGCTTCTTATCTTTATAAATCAATTTCAATTGGATGCCTCAAGGAAACCGTTTTTAAGCCTGCGGAAGCTAACAAAACGAAGTGAGCAAATAAAATGAAACATACTAAGATTGTATCAACTATAGGACCTGCAACCAACACAAAGAAGAAGATAGAGCAACTGGTAGACGCAGGCGTAAATGTGATACGACAGAACTACTCTCATGTAGATCACGAAACACACGGCGAAATATTCGACCGTATCCGCGATGTATCTGAGAAAACTGCTGTAATGGCAGATACCAAAGGACCGGAAATTCGGCTTCGAGAAGTAACGGAAGATACAGTTCTACACGACGACCGGACTGTGAAACTGACAACAAAGGAAACTACAGGTACTGAAGAAAAACTATCGGTAAACTATGACAACTTCATCGAAAATATTGCAGTCGGCGACGAAGTAAGAATCGACGACGGAAAACTCGAACTGCAAGTTATCAATATAGAAGACGGAGAAGCAGAATGCAACATCATTCACGGAGGACCTGTCTCCAGCAGAAAAGCAGTCAATGTACCAGGAAAAGACGTCGGACTCGCCGCACCAACAGAAAAAGACGTTAAAGACATCGAATTCGCAGCAGAGAAAGGCTACGACTTCGTATCATTATCCTTCGTCAAACATGCTGAGGATGTAGAAAACGTCCGGGAGATACTAGAAGAACATGGGTCTGACATGCACATTATCTCCAAGATCGAGCATGCAAAAGCAGTAGAAAACTTTGATGAAATACTGGATGCTTCTGACGGGATCATGGTTGCTAGAGGGGATCTAGGAGTGGAGCTTCCGCCGGCAGAACTACCGATGCTGCAGAAAGAAATGATCGAAAAATGCAATAAAGCCGGAAAACCGGTTATCACGGCTACACAGATGCTTGAATCGATGACAGAAAACCCGACAGCTACACGCGCAGAGATTTCAGACGTGGCGAACGCGGTAATGGACGGAAGCGATGCAGTCATGCTTTCAGGAGAAACAGCAATAGGCGAGTATCCAGTCAACACTGTTGAATTCATGTCCGATGTTATAGAAGAAGCAGAATCGCATATCAAGGAACAGACGCATCACACGGTCAAAGATAAGCCGCGGAACACGCGTGAAGTCATTACAAAGAATGTCTGGCAAGCATCACGCGACAGCGACGCAGACTACATTGTAGCCCATACAACCTCGGGAAGTACAGCACGTAACGTCTCTAAGCACCGACCTGAAACGCCAATAATTGCTTTCACTGATGAAGAAATAGTAGAGAGACAGCTACAGTTGGCTTGGGGAGTCAGATCTTACTATGAAGAATTCCCTGAAGCTGTAGAGGGAATGATGAAGGCTTCTGCCAAACGCATGAAAACACTTGGTTTTGCAGATGAGGGTACGGAAATGGTTCTTTCCGCCGGGATACCTACCTCTGTTACAGGAACCACCAATATGATGCAGATCAGGAAAGCAGAAGAACTACTGTAGCACCCCTCTTTTTCCCCTCTTTACCTACGAGAGCTAGTTAGCTCTTCGATCAATTACCTCATGAATTATTACAGCGCTAAAGTCAACAAGACAAAAATTTCAACATTCAGATTACCTGCAGGAAGCTGATTGAGAAAGATAAGGCGAGATGCGAGCTCGCAGGGATTTGAACCCTGGACCTAGCGGTCCGAAGCCGCTCGCTCTGTCCAAGCTGAGCTACGAGCCCACAGTCAAGTTGTCGTGATGGAATTCTTAAATAAGGTTTACCGGAGACCGACCCGTGGGATTATTATTCCGGCTCTCAAATTAGTTGTGTTATGAGCCGTTCAGTAGCATACTTCTCAATGGAGATAGGGATAACACCAGAGATCAAAACCTTCAGCGGAGGACTAGGAATTCTAGCAGGTGACACACTGAAGGCAGCAGCAGATCATGGGCTTGACTTCACTGCTGTAACAATGCTGTACAGAGACGGCTACTTCAAACAGGTAATTGAGGACCAAAAACAGGAAGAATTCAAACAGGACTGGAACTACCAGGAAATACTCGAAGATACAGGCAAGACCGTACATGTAAACCTGCGCGGAAGCGACATAGAGGTAAAGATCTGGAAATACACGTGGAAAGGAGCAAAAGGAGAAATAGATATCTACTTCCTTGACACAGGGCTAGAAAGCAATAAAGAAGGAGATCAACAACTTACATCTCAGCTCTACATGGGCGGCCAAGAGACACGCCTATGCCAGGAAGCAATCCTTGGAATCGGAGGAACAAGAGCGCTACAGGAACTAGAAATAGACGTAGATTTCTTCCACATGAACGAAGGGCACTCATCGCTTCTGACAACAGAAGCCGAAGGAGAAAAAGTATTCACAACACATACTCCCGTAGCAGCAGGACATGATACCTTCTCAAGAGAACTAGCAGAAAAAGTACTTCCAGAACCAACCTTAGACCGACTAGACTTCGGAAACACACTGAATATGACTGAGCTGGCCCTGAAACATTCCAAATACTGCAATGGCGTATCGGATAAACATGCAGAAGTATCACGGAAAATGTTCCCTGAATACGAATTTGATGCAGTTACAAATGGAGTTCATTCGGCTACTTGGACTGCAGAGCCGTATCAGCGCCTGTATAACGACAATATTTCAAAATGGAGGATCGACCCGGCGCGATTAACAAAGGTAGCTGGTATCTCAGATAGCTCTATCTGGCAGGCGAAGAAAAGCTGTAAAGAAGAGCTTGCTAAACGAGTTGAGGAAAATACGGGGAAGAAACTTGATGAAAATGTATTCACAATAGGCTTCGCACGCAGAAGCACAGGATACAAACGACCTACATTAATATTCAAGGACGTTGAACGGTTAGAGGAGCTTGCAAATACATATAATGGTCTTCAGATTGTTTTCGGAGGAAAAGCGCATCCAGACGATCAACATGGGAAAGAACTGATTGGACAGGTTCTGAAATATTCGGAGATGTTGGAAAACGTAGATGTATACTTTATAGAGGACTACAGTATGGAAGACTCGCTTTACATGCTAGCAGGATCTGATTTATGGCTAAATAATCCGATAAGAGGGAAAGAAGCTTCCGGCACTTCCGGAATGAAGGCTGCACATAACGGGACTCCACAACTCTCTACGCCAGATGGCTGGTGGCTTGAAGGACATATCAAAGATATAACAGGATGGAACATAGGAGAGGACTATGTAGAAGGAGAAGATGAAGATCGTGTAGACAGCGTTTCAATGTACGAAAAGCTAGCGCACATCCTTGCTACATACCATAACGACAGAAAGCAATGGATCAAAATTATGAAACACTGTATAACACTGAACGCATCACACTTCAACGCTGATAGAATGCTTAAAGAATACCTAGCTAAAGCATACACCTGAGAAAAATCCGGTAAATGATGAGTGCGCTAGATTTTCGATAGAATCTCCTCCATAAACCTATCTTCTTCTATTTCTTCAACATTTTCTTTCTCCGCCTGTTCCCTCTTTGACTCGCCAGGTTTCTCTCCGACAACCAGATAATCGGTCTCCGAACTGACAGAAGAGGTGACATCAGCGCCGTGTCGTTCCAGCACCTCGGTCAGTTCTTCACGCGTAAATCGTTCTATACTTCCTGTGATCGCCATCTTCAGACCTTGAAGTTCTTCTCCAGTCTCAGTTCTCTTTGGCTTTACACCTTCTTCCAGCAGCTGTTCGACTTGTTTTCTACCGGCTCCTTCAAAGAATGATTCGATGTTCTCTGCGACCTCCGGCCCGATATCCTCCAGCGCCATCAACTCTTCTTTAGAGGCCTTTTCCAGTTCTTCCAGAGTATATTCTTCTGCCAAATCTCTCGCGGTCTCCTTTCCGACATGTCTTATTCCCAGTGCAGTGAGGAAGCTGGCTAGGTCGATTTCTTTCGAGTTCTCGATTTCGTTCAATAGGTTTTCAGCGGATTTTTCGGCAAACTTCTCCATTTCCAGTAAATCTTCTTTCTCCAGTCGGTAGAGGTCCGGTATTTTCTCTATCAATCCTTGATCGACGAGCTGTTCCGCTACTTTTTCTCCTAGGCCGTCGATGTCCATTGCTTCTTCTGATGCGAAGTACTGGAGCTTTCTTTTGAGCTGTGCAGGGCAGGAGATTCCGCCGGTGCAGAAGTGGTGTTCTTTCTCTCCTACAACTTCAGAGCCGCAGACAGGGCACTCTTCCGGTATTTCAAACACTTTTTCACCTTCCTCAACTACTTCTTGTACCTGTGGGATGACGTCGCCTGCTCTCTCCACTTTGACTTTTGCGCCTGGAGAGATCCCGAGTTTCTGGGCCTGTTTCTCGTTGTGAAGTGATGCACGGGAGATCGTTACTCCTTTCACATCTATCGGTTCCAGTAAGGCTACGGGTGTAAGTTTTCCTGTTCGGCCTACCTGTACTGCTATATCTTGTACGGTTGTCGTCCCTGTCTTTGCTGGGAACTTGTAGGCGAAGGCCCAGCGAGGATGAGCCGAAGTCTTTCCAAGAACTTCTCTTTTCTCAAAATCGTTGACCTTCGCGATAACACCGTCGATATCATAGTTAAGATCTTCACGCCGTTCTATCATTTCGTTGCGGTAGTCTATGAACCGCTCGATATCATCTACCATCTCGTTGTATTCGTTTACCTTCAGTCCGCATTCTTCCAGCAATTCCATGGCTTCTACCTGACTCTCCGGTTCTGCTGAAGTCTCCATTATATCGTAGAAGAAGACGTCCAGAGGCCGTTTTGCTACGACTGATGGATCGAGTTGACGTACTGTTCCTGCGGCTGCATTACGTGGGTTGGCGAAAGGTTCTTCTCCACGTTCAACTCGTTCCTTGTTGATCTCCTGGAAGCCATCCCGCGGCATGTAGACCTCTCCACGTACAACAAGTGTTTCAGGAGCGCTGTGCAGCTTCAAAGGCACAGAACCGATAGTCCTAATATTCTCCGTTATATCATCACCTTCTACTCCGTTCCCACGGGTTACAGCGGCTTCTAGCTCCTCGTTCTCATACACAAACTCTACTGAAAGTCCGTCGAACTTCGGTTCAAGATGGTACTGTATGTTTCCTGCTTTCTGTTCTACCCTATCTGCGAAGTTGCGGACTTCTTCTGCTTCGTCGGATGCGTCGATGCTCAGCATTTCTTTAACGTGTTCACGCGACTCAAGCTGGTTCAGAGTTTCTCCGCCAACACGCTGTGTAGGAGAGTTCTCCGTCTGCAGATCAAATTTCCACTCCAGCTTCTGAAGACTGTTAAACAGTCTGTCGTAGGCCTTGTCGGATATCACGGGATTGTTTTCTACATAGTACCTGTAGTCATGGTATTCTACTGCTTCTCTGAGAAGTTCTACCTGTTCCTCTGCTTCTTCCTCCGTTAGTTCTTCTGCGTCCTGGAAATCTAGTTTCGGGTTGCGGATGTACGGGTTGTTCTCCGGTTTTTTCATCGTAACTTCTCCTTCAGTTCTTCTAGAGGCAGTGTATTGAGTATGTTTTCCTTTTCACACCAACCACGGCGTGCCTGAGAGACTCCGAGATGCATGTATTCAATTTCCGAAGGAGAATGTGCGTCAGTAGACACCACATAGTCGACCTTGTCACGGTACTCTTTCACGTCACGCCACGGAAGATCAAGTCTGGCCGGCTGCGAATTTATCTCCAAAGCAATGTTCTCCTCAGCCGCAACCTCCACTATCTTATCTAGGTCCACGTCCAGAGGTTCTCTACTACTTACCTTCCGGTTCAAGGGGTGAGCCAGGATGTCTACAGGATACTCTTTCAAGGTCTTGACGATGCTTTCCGTCGGATTTTCGATCTTGTTATGCAGCGCTGCGACAATCAGGTCAAGTTCCTCGAGCTTCTCCTTCGAGATATCCAGTTGGCCATTGTCATCGATGTTGGCCTCTACGCCTTGTAGCACTTCGACATCTAACTCTTGGTTAACTTCATCTATCTCTTCCCTCTGTTCTTCCAGTTCTTCCTCATCTACTCCGCTTGCAATCTGAAGCGATGATCCGTGATCCGTTACAAGTATGTATTCATAGCCAAGCTCTTCGGCCTTCTCAGCCATTTCTCTGATTGTGTTCCGGCCATCGCTGTAATCTGTATGCATCTGCAGATCGCCTTTAATCTCGTCTTTTTCTACAAGATCTGGGAGATTGCCTTTCGAAGCAGCTTTAACTTCTCCTGTATCTTCACGTAGCTCTGGTTCTATATAGTCAAGCTGAAGCTTTGCATAGATTGAATCCTCTGTATTTCCTGCTAGCTTGTTGTCACCGGAGTCAAATAGTCCGTATTCGTTTAGTTTCCAGTCCTTATTTGCCGCTATTGTTCGCAGGGTTACATTGTGGTCCTTAGAGCCTGTGAAATACTGCAGAGCCGCTCCATAACTGTCTTCGTCGACTATACGCAGATCGACCTGGAGACCACCAGATATAATTATTGAGGACTTGGTCTCCCCCTCTCCAAGAACTTCCTTAACATCACTGCCTGAAGTGAATTCTTCCATGGCTTCTTCGGCGTCGACAGCAGTTGCCAGTATATCGATATCGCCAACTGTAGGTCTTCTCCGCCTGAAAGACCCTACAATAGTTACCTGGTTGAAATTTTCCGATTCTTCAAGTTCTTCTCTTAGATTTTCAGCTATAGGGAAGGCCTTCCCTATCAGCATTCTTTTCTCCCCCTTCCTTGCTGTTTCGATATGGTCAAGGATGTTCTGCTGCGTTTTCTCGCCGAATCCTTCTATATCAGCTATTTTACCGTCCCCTGCAGCCTCTTCCAATTCATCTAGATTGGTTACGCCGGTTGCCTGGTAGATCTCCTTCACTCTCTTCGGACCCAGTCCTTCTACCGCGGTTAAGGCCTCGATATCGACAGGAAGCTCCACCTTCAGCTCTTTGTAGTACTGCATTTCGCCGGTTTCCAGGTACTCAGCGACTTTGTTCTCGATGTTCTCGCCTACTCCTTCTATTTCGCCGAGCTCTCCACGCTCATGTATGTCTTCAATACTTTCGGATAGGCCTTCGATGTTTCTAGCAGCTTTCCGGTAGGCTCGTGGCTTCCATTCCACATCCTGCATTTCGAGGTAGTCCGCGATCTCGTATAGAATATCTGCTACCTCTTTGTTTTTCATCTTTCTAGTCCTCTTCTCTTTTGACGGTGAGTACCGGTGCGGAGGTAGTTCTTAGTACTTTTTCTGTTACGCTTCCGAGAAGGAAACGGTTCAGCCCTGAGCGTCCGTGGCTTCCCATTACAACCATGTCTATACCGTTCTCTTCGACGTATTCGTTGATTTCTTGGTGAGGTAGCCCTACGGTCACGTGTGTTTCTACATCTAGATTTTCAATTTGTTCAGCTGCTTTTTCTGCTGTTTCTTCCCCGAAATCCTTCATTTCGCCTAGGCGGGATTGGAAGGCTGGATCTCCTACACCTTGTGTGATGTCTACTACATGGATTATATGGATTTTGGAATCGAACTTTTCAGCTAGTTCTTTTGCGTGGTTTATAGCTTCTTCAGCTTCTTCGCTTCCATCTGTTGGCAGTAGTATGTCCTTATACATTTTGACCCTCTCGTTTCACCTACTATTTTCGGTTTGACCGTTAAAAGCCTCAATCATTTCTTTAAGTTCTTGCCGTTCAACTTCGTTACGTGAAATCGGAAAAAGCCGTCTTTCTAGGACGCTTTCAACCTTTCCATAAAGGCCATCATGAAACTGTGAAGGAGTATAAAAGGAAGTACGAAGAGTTCGTAGTTGCGATCGGAAGTGCTGCTAAATCAGGGATTGAGAGAAACCCGCTCAGCTTTCAGCAGAGAAAAGAAATTTTGGAATCCTGCTATCCGGAGATTAAGATTGTAGCTATAGAAGACGAGGATAGAGGGGAAGAAGGGTATCAGGACTGGATAGAAAGATTTATTGAGAAGACAGATCCTGATGTAGTTATCACTAGGAACGATCTTGTACAGAGGCTGGTTCGACAGTACTCCGATGCAGAGATTGAAGAACAGGAACTGTACAAACCTGATACATTCTCTGGAACCAAGATTAGGACAAGGATAAGAGAAGAGAAAGATTGGCGTTACATGGTTCCTGACTGTGATGAGGAAAAGATAGAAGAGTATAAACACATAATTGCTGAAACAGGCCGGTAAAAACTCATGGACTACGAAAAAGTGGCCGATAAAGTACACAGATTTCTACAGAACAAACTTGAGGAAACAGGTGCAGAAGGCTACGTAATAGGTGTAAGCGGAGGCCTGGACTCTGCAGTTGGTGCAAAAATGGCGGTTGATGCAGTAGGATCTGAGAATGTTTACGGCTGGGTGATGCCGGGAGATCCTAGCAACTCAGAGAACATGAAGGATGCGCGGCAGCTCTGCGACAAACTAGATCTTAACTACCGGGAAGTTGATATAGAGAAGGTTGTAGAAGATTTTACTGGAACAGCTCCGATCTCAACAGGAGGCGTAACTGAAGGGAATATCAGAGCGCGTGTAAGAATGATTTACGAATACATGGATGCTAATAAAAACGATCTTCTCGTTCTTGGAGCAGGAAATAAAACTGAGATAAAAACAGGTTACTTCACCAAGCATGGAGACGGAGCAGTCGATGTAAGACCACTAGCTGATTTATACAAGACAGAAGTTAAAGAACTCGCTAAACACATAGGCTTGGGTCAGAATTTCATTGAAAAGCAGCCGACCGCAGGTCTCTGGGAAGGACAGACTGATGAAGGCGAGCTAGGAGCTACATACTCCAAGATCGACACGATAATGGAACATATACTCGAAACAGATCTAGATATAGAGAGGATAAGCGATAAGATAGGTATAGAAGAGTCGGAAGTTGAAAGATTCAAGCAGATGTATGAAAAATCCAGGCATAAAAGGCAGCAACCGCCTTCACCAAGCCTAAGGTAGGATAAGTATGCCTTACCAAAAAATAATAGAAAAAATAGATGATCTGGAGGAACTTTCTGCTGTAGGGTTTCCTGATGGCAGCGTCGATAACTACTGCAGATTCGAAAAAGGAAAAGGCCGGTACATGGAGAGTAAAGATGAGGTAGCAGAGCGGATAGAAAGCAATGATTCTAGTTCCTTCCGGCTTGAACGTGAAAAGCAGGAGCCTGGCGGTAAATCTCTCAATATGTCTATGCAGTGTAACAGCCTAGGTTTAGATACAGCTCACTATGGCTTTCTGGACCACGAACTTCTGGAAAACCTCGATTTTGAGACCTATTCTATGGGTGAACCTGCACAGGTTACGATCGGGGAGTTTGAGCAGGGTTCAATCCTTCTAGCGCATGAAAACAAGGAGCTCATGGACTGGAGTCTTGAATCTATGAAGCAGTTTTCAGGTGACATAGCAGAGCTGATTTCAGCTGATGTAGTCGGCTGCGCCAACTGGATCAGTCTCCGCCACATGAACGAAGAACTGAAGGAAATTGCCGAACTAGATTTTGAAGCTGAAGTATTCAACTTCGATCCCGGCAACCTTACCGATGTACGCCCTGAAATAGTGAGGGAGATGTTTGAAACACTGGAAAAACTTTCCGAAGACTACCAAGTTCTGGTACATGCAAACACTGATGAAGTAGAAACTACCGCTGAAATATACGGAATAGAAGGTAGCATAGAAGAGAAAATAAACCTTATTCAGGAGCAAACAGGAGTGACTGCATACATCCTCCACAATAAACCGCGCGCAGTGGCAGGCACAGAAGAAGGGAGATTCGAAGTGGAAAACTTGGTTACGGAGCACATTGAGACTCGTACAGGTGCGGGCGATAGATTTGACGCAGGTGTCGCGTCTGCACGTGCCGCTGGCTGGAGATGGGAAGAATCGCTTGCTCTAGGAAATCTGTGTGCCGTACATTATGTGGAGAATAATGAAACTGCGACGCCTAGTGATCTAAGAGAACAAGTTGAAGATAAGGTTAAGAATTGATCCTTAGAATGTCTTCAATTCGTTGTTCAGGCATTTTTCAGTTATCGCATCGATGTTATCTAGATGGCGCTGGATTATTTCTTCAAATTCGTTTCTCTTGGCTGGTGTTTCAACTTCTACCAGTTTTGGATCGTTGATAGGCGCTCCGATCTGTGAGAGTAGCTTGACTTCTGCGAACTCTCCTGTTTCCTGGTGGATGCTTTTTGCGATTTCCCGTGAAAGCAGGTTGTAGATCTTTCCGACGTGTGTTACAGGGTTTTTACCGGATGCAGCCTCCATGCTCATCGAGCGGTGCGGTGTGATAACGCCGTTTACACGGTTTCCCCGTCCGACCGATCCGTCGTCCCCCATCTCTGCACTGGTTCCGGTAACTGTTACATAGACTTCATCTTCTTCGATATCGTCAGCTGTATTGACGTGTACCTCTGGCTCAAGATTGTTCTTCCTCGTTACTTCCTCTGCCGTTTCCTTAACCTTTGCCAAGTGCTCCTTGTATTCTTTCATAGAATGCATGCGGCTGGAGATACCTGGTGCTGCTACTGTTATCGTTAATTTGTTGTCGTGGCGGAATCCCATGACTTTGACGTCTTCTCCAGTTTCGTGAAGCTGTCTAACCTTTTTTTCAACCTGTTTGACTGTTCTCTCTGTCGGTGAGGACGGTGCGTGACCTACTCCAAAGCTTGTATCGTTTGAAAGCCGTGGACCTTCTCTTTCATACACTGCTTCTAAGTCTGTAGAAGTTTCCCCAACCTTGGATTCCAGCTCGACCTGTGAGCTATCCAGTTCCTTGAAGTTGGAGTTGATGTATTCTTTTGCAGCGTTCAGCGCTATACGATCTACAGGTATTTC
>JBLGBK010000010.1:0-28698 GCA_047617785.1 Colwellia polaris
GATCGACGAGGAATCCAAAGAAGTCATCATCACAGACCGAGAATATCCGGAAGCAATCCTTACAGTCAAGGACTTTCTCAGACACTTCAACGACAAATACAACGTACAGGAAACAGTACTTGTCAACTTGATCGGACTGGAAGTTGACGAAGAGAAAGCAGCTGTACACAACAAGATTGAGACACAGCTAAGAGGATCTCTTGGCCGCAAACTTGACAGACCTGAAGAACTTAGTCTCCACGTCAAGAAATCAGAGAAAGATGGCAAGAAACATCGACATGAGATTGTAGCCAAGCTTTACAGCGAATTTGGAATAACTACCTCAAATGTAGAAGAGTGGGAGCTGCTTGATGCAGTTGACACCGCTCTAGACGAGCTCAACACACAGATCCGGAAGAAGAAGGAAAAGCAAGAGGAGAAACGTTAACGGGTTAACCTCTATTCCCTAATTCTTCTTTCTCCATTTTATCTAATTTTTTATCCTGCGACACTCCAAATTTGCTGATTAAGTTCTCAAATGACATCACTGTCCATATCATGTACACAAAGACAAATATCAGAGCTAGGTACAGTGGGAAGCGTGCTATGGCGTTTCCAAACCATAAAATATTGTACATTCCCCAGTACAGGACATAGATATTCAATACAAGTATTACAAGCATCAGTCTTCTTGAGAACTCCTTAACAATTTCCTGATCAGTACGGCTATAAGCGCTGAAAACTAGTAGAAGACTGATTAATCCAATTGTAAAAGTTATAGAAGTACTTGTTGCAAGCATTAAAACGTCCTGTGGCATATAGCCATGTTAATCAGCAGCTCGCTTAAATATGTTTAACCTGATTTAGCAAGTTCCACAACTCTAACCTTCTTTTCACCGTTAAAATTGCTTTCAAACTCGGCGATATCATGATCTCCAGCAACTACAACAAGTATCTCATCTCTACGCACATCCGTCATAACTAGGTCCTCTCCGAAGTATTCCTCAGCTGTTTCAGTAACCTGGTACTCAGAAATATATCCCTGATAACCTGTGTAAGTTGTATAGCCGATCTGGAAAGCGAATAAGGTAATCAGTATCATCGCTAGTGGTACAACAAAATGAATTTTCTCCGCCTCCTTCTTCTTGTAATATGTAGACGGATGAAAACCAAGTAAACGGAATGTAAAGTAGCCTGATACAATTAATGCCAGTATATTTATTACGGCTACTGTTGCTGCATTAGCCGCAAAACCAAAGTTAAGCATCTTTAAACCTATACCAACTGATGCAAGAGGCGGAACCAATGCAACAGCAACTGCAACTCCCGCAACCTGATCGCGCAGACCAGTTGTAAATGTTAAAGCTGCTGCTGATCCTACAAGAAGAGAAAGCAAAGTGCTGACAAGCCCTGGAGATACGACTAGCTCCAGTGTCGAGTTAATCTGCACAGGGAACAATACAACGGCTAAAAATGCTACTATTACTGATATAAGAGCGCTTTCTGCGCCGTAGCGTAGAGAACTCTTCATCATAGTGCGATCTCCAACTACAAGAGAGAAAGCCCCGGAAACAAAAGGTGAAAGCATCGGTGCAAGCATCATAGCGCCGACAACCACAATTATATTATCAAGAGCTAGCCCATAAGCTGCTATCGCAGAAGAAAGACCTACAAGCCCCCACTCAGATTTACTGAACTCTGCGGACTCCTGCGCCTTGCTGTATATTTCCTCCTGGGAAAGAGATTCTGCAGAACCTTTAGTTTTCTGACCTTTCTCGATAAGGCTCTCCTGCTCCATTACACGTATAGATAGATCGCCTGAAGCGATGGATTTGATTCCTTTCAATT
This sequence comes from Colwellia polaris, assembly GCA_047617785.1. GTDB lineage: Archaea > Nanohalarchaeota > Nanosalinia > Nanosalinales > Nanosalinaceae > JBEQAZ01. The sequence continues at coordinate 1,828 of JBLGBK010000010.1, forward strand.
CTTCAGTTATATCATCTAGTTCATCAGAATCTGCTGTTAGTGAGAACTCTATGGATTTCTCATCGTTCATTTCAGCTTTCTTAGAGCTGATATCATTACTGTGGTTGTCTAGTACCTCCTTCACTTTCTTCTTCTGATCAAATGGAGCAGTTACCTGTAGGTGGCGCATTCTCTAATGAACAAATGAGTGAAACCCGGATAAAAATAGAACGGAAAAAATTGAGATACCTGTTATACTGTTACATTCAGGACGCCCGACTCGTAAGCTGATAGAATCCGTCCAGCAAGATCTGACTGTTTGGTAATTGAGACTTCTCCTTTCTTACCGACAGTCGCTGCGAACAAGAACTCATCGTCACTATAAACATCCAATTCCTGGCCGCTGAACTCTTTTCCAACGTCAATAACTACCGAGTTTCCACGTTCCTCGATATCACACCTGATTTCATCCTTGAAGGTGTTTCCGCGTGGCTCCACTGTAATGCTGAGACCGAGTTCATCTTCTAGAGCATCAATATTTTCTCCGCCAGCACCTATAATATGGGAGATATCTTCTTCATCAACTAGAAGCTTCACATGGTTATCTGAGATAAACTCGATTTCCGGATTGTTAACTCTGCCTTTAAGCTCATGCTTTAGTTGTTCACGCGCCAGTTCTTGTGCTCGTGACTCTTCCTTGGCTTCATCTACTGGCACAACTACTGTTTCCTCTCCGTATGTGTAGATCTCATACTCTGGCTTCTTCGAATCGAAGTCTCTGATCTCGATTACCGGTCGTGCAAGATCCTCTTCTGTCATCCCCGAAGGAACCTTGACACGCAGGCTTACATCGTATACTTTAGCAATATCTGCGTTTTGAATATGAATTACAGTATCCACTACCTGTGGGATCATTCCAAGCTCAACTCGACCGATTAATCTCTGTACTGCGTCGACTGCCTGACTTGCGTGTACAATACCGATCATCCCTACTCCAGCCATACGCATATCGCTGTATACCTCGAAGTCAGAAGTCTTTCTCACTTCGTCAAATACTGTATAGTCTGGACGTGCGAGAAGCAGGAAGTCGCCGGTATTCTCCATAGAGTCCTCGAGGTCCTTGTACTGGGTTATTCCCGGACCAACGTCAAGGTCTCGTGGCTTCTCCATTGTCTTGACGACCTCTCCTTCACCTTCGTAGTATTCTGCCAGTGCCTGAGCGAATGTTGACTTTCCATGTCCGGGGGCTCCTGCGACGAGGATTCCTTCTGCCTCTGTCTTCAATCGAGTCATGAGTTCTTCGCTCATATCGTAGTCTTCAAGCCCTACTTTCGCTACAGGACGTACAGCAGTGATCTCTGCAGCTTCTGAAAAAGGAGGCCGAGTGATTGCAATTCGGTATCTTCCTATCTGCAATACTGTTGCACCTTCTTTCTGCATCTCGATGAGTCCTTCATCGCTCATCTCGGCCTTTTCAATAGTCTCTGAAATCAAGCTTTCAATATCTTTTTTGCTTAATATTTCGCTTCGGATTTCCTGTAGCTCGAACTGCCCAGGCAGTCCTCTTTTGGCTTTCGGTACTGCACCCTGTTTGAGGTGGATGCTCATAGTTTCGTCATCGAAGTATTCTGTAAGTGAGAATTCTGTGACGCGTTCTTTCTCAAATAAGCGGTGTTTGATGCCTTTGGCATCTGCTACGCGTGCTTGTACAATATCTCCCGTGTAAAGCGTTGCGCCTTTTTCCTCTGCGATATCTCGGATTAGTGCGTCGATTCGGCCGTTGTTTGCTAGTCGGATTTCTTCTTCAGTTGGTTTACGGCCTGTAAACAGTATATTGAGGCTTTTTTCTTCTGCAAGCCTTCGAACTTTCTTTATTTCCTGTAGTCCTTTGTACCCTGTTTCCTGTCCTTTGTTGGCTTGGTTCTCCAGTTCATCGACAACGAATTCCGGTATTATTACCTCTGCTTCTATCTCCCCCTGCTCCATCAGGTCTGAAAGTTTGCCGTCGATGAGAATTGAGGTGTCGGGTACAATTTTTTCTGTCATTTTTTGTCTTCTATGGATGTTCTTTAGAGGTCAAGTTTTGAAAAACCGACTGTTGCGTAGCCATTAATCCGGGGTCATATATTCGTCTGCAAGAGAGCTGTCATCAAGGTATTCTGCGACCATATCCTCGTTTCCGGGTATGAAGTACTGTTCTCCAGACATACCTGCTTCATCTAGATGAGTTATTACTTGAGCCTTCATCTCGGATGTAGCGTCCATACGCTGGTACTGGTTGCCTATCATATTGTAGGCGGCATTTCCGAAGGGTGTTAGTTCTCTATCACTTGGCTTACCTCTCATTAAAGCTATCCTGTCTTCATCTTCAGAAGGCATCCAGTCGTCCTTCCAGTTGTATAAGTTTCTACGTTTTATACTGGTTTCTTCTGCTATCTGTGGCAGGGATTTATTGGTTTCAGCCATCATTATGAAGCCGTACAGTTTTTCTCCCTGGTTTTCTCCTCTCTTGCTGAGACTGCTGAAAATGTTTCCTAGAACTTCTTCAGCTTCTTCATCGTCTTTACCATCTCCTATCTTGTTCATGAATCGGTAGGCTTCGTCTGTAAAGAATTCTCCTTCAGTTGTGATGTATTCTTCTCCGTTTTCTTCATAAGTGAGCCCTGCTTGTCGAAAGTCGTCGTACCATTGTTTGATTGTTCTAGGATCTGCACCGGTAATCAAGCCGGGAGGGACATCTCTTTCTACGGCTTTCAGCGCTCTTAATTCGTTATGGCCGTCATGTCTTCGTCCACTGTTATTTCTTACAGCGCCATAGACGTTGTCCATTATTTCGGCGTCTATATCTCGAGCTACATTTTGTATAGTTGCTTCATGAGAGGGAATATCTATATTATCAAGTTCTAGGTCGCCTTCAATGCTTATTTCACCTTCAAAATTGTTTCTGTCTGTTTGGAAGGTTCCGCCTTTGAATAGCCTGTCAAATCGTCCATTAATAGCGTCGATAAAGTTTTGGGCTCTGTCGGCAGATTCTCTCATATCTAGGTGTGACGAGAGGGAGTATTAAATAACTGCCGACATGTTGTGACTAAGGAATAAACATTCTGGCTGTGTACACTTGTTCAACACGGAAGAGTATATAAGGGACGGGTTCCAATCAATTGGACAGAAAGCACAACATGTAGGGGGAGGGGGAACAGGTTCTCCCTATATATGCGGTATAGTGCAATTGAAGATTTCAAAGAACAGAGGTAGTTATATCCAATGAAATGCATCTACTGCGGACACGGAAAAACCAAAGTCGTCGACACCAGAGATACAGCTCAGAAAACACGTCGACGAAGAGAATGCAAGAAATGCGGCCGCAGATTCACAACTTACGAAACAGCAGAAACTTTCGACATACAAGTCGAGAAAAAAGACGGCGAAACAGAAGAATTCAAAGAAGAAAAAATCCGAGAAGGAATTGAAAAAGCCGTCAAAAACACACCAGTAACCGAAGACGGAATTGAAGAAATTGTCGAAGAAGTCAAGGAAGGAATTCGAGGACGAAAAAAAGTAACTGCTGACGAAATCGGAGAACTGGTGAAAGAAGCGCTTGTAGAACGAAACGAAGTTGCATACATCCGATTTGCCTCTGTCTACGAATCCTACGACGATATAGAAAGCTTTCAGAAAGAAGTCGAGGAACTGAAGAACAAAGCATAGACGCGAAAATCATAATTTCAACAGGTTGTATTACGATGAAAAACGACATTCAACAAAAGGCAGACTTCAAACTGCCTGTCAAACGTTCAACTGGTGAAACAGTTGAGGAAAGACTCACAGAAAATGCCTACGAACGAATTCTACCGGCGCGATACCTACTCAAAGACCAAGACGGTAATGTAACAGAAACACCGGAAGAAATGTTCGAAAGAGTCGCAAAAAACGTTGCACAGCCAGACAAAGAATACGACGATGTGGATTTCGAAGACTCTTGGCAAGAGTTCAAAGACCTGATGTCCCATCAGAAGTTCATGCCTAACTCTCCAACACTGATGAATGCTGGAGCAGAACTGCAGCAGCTATCTGCTTGTTTTGTTGTTCACCCTGAAGACGATATGGATTCGATCTTCAATACTGTTCACGACGCTGCAAAAATCTTCCAGAGTGGAGGAGGAATGGGATATCCTTTCCACCTACTAAGACCAAAGGGAGACATCGTCTCAAGTACAGGAGGAGTAAGCTCTGGACCGATGAGCTTCCAGCAGGTCTTCGACACTATGTGCGGAACGATTAAGCAGGGAGGAAAGAGAAGAGGAGCACAGATGGGAATTATGAGAGTGGACCATCCTGACATCCTTCGCTTCATCACAGCAAAGAGAAAGGAAGGCAATCTCTCCAACTTCAACATCTCAGTAGGACTGACAGATGACTTCATGGAAGCAGTCAAAAACGACGAGGAATACACACTGATCAACCCTCGAACCGATGAACCGTTCGAAGTCGCAGAAATGACTGCACAGTTCTACAACAACGATGAAGAATGGCATCCGGAAGCCGCTGGATCAGACCAGGGCAAGGACGACAACTTCTGGAGAGATCATGCATCAACCTTCGGAGAAGAGATCGAAGAGTTCGACATCAATCTTCAACCTGGCGAAGAGATGACAATCCCCGCCCGATTCATCTGGGAATGCCTCGTAGACGGTGCGTGGAGAAACGGAGAACCAGGACTCTTCATGTACGACGAAACCAACGAAATGCATAGCTTCGACACAGAAAAACACCCAGAACACAGTATCGAAGCAACAAACCCTTGTGGAGAACAGCCACTTGAAAACTACGAAGCCTGCAACCTTGGACACATCAACCTCTCACTCCTTGTAGAAGATCACGAAGATGGAACAGCACTAAGCTTCCCAGAATGGAAACAGGCACACCAAAGCGACTACAACTTCAAAGACGAACAGGAACTGCAGGAAGCAGTAGAAGAATACCTGCAGGAAGCACTCGACATGGAAGAGTTTGAATACGTCGCCAAGACAGGATTCAGATTCCTCGACAACGTAGTCACCATGTCCGACTTCCCACTGGAAGAGATCGAAGACACAGTTACAGATCTCAGAAAGGTAGGACTAGGATTGATGGGATACGCACAGATGCTCATCCAGCTCGGAGTACGCTACGGAAGCGACGAATCAATAGCAATCGCAGAAGAAATCCAGAGAATCATCACACGCTTCTCCATAGAAGAAAGTAACCGACTCGCTGAAGTACGAGGAGAGTTCCCAGAATGGGAGAAATCCAAGTGGGCAAACCCAACAGAGTACGCAGAATGGTTCGAACAGTACACAGGAGGCCTAGAACCTGAAGAATTCGAAGATGGTCTCAAGATGAGAAACCACAACACAGTAACCATCGCACCAACCGGAACAACCTCCATGATTGGAAACACCTCCGGAGGATGCGAACCAATCTACAATCTTGCCTACTTCAAGAACGTCGCAAAGGACATCCAAGGAGAAGACATGCTCGTCGAATTCGACGATTACTTCATCAAAGCACTGGAAGCAAACGATGTAGACGTAGAAGAAGTCAAGAGAGCAGCCCAGGAGAAGATGGAGAACAACGAATGGGACGGAGTAGAATCCATTCCTGACGATGTTATCCCTGCCGACGTGAAGGAAATCTTCGCAACGGCAGATCAAGTAAGCCCTGATGAACACGTTGACATCCAGGCAGCATTCCAGAAATACAACCATAGCGGGATCAGTAAGACCTGCAACTTCCCTAACGAAGCAAGCAAAGAAGATGTCCGCGACGCATACATGAGAGCTTACGACAAAGGAGTCAAAGGCATGACAGTCTACAGAGACGGAACAAGAGACACACAGGTCATGCAGACCAACAAGGAGAACACCTTGACTGATATGGACAAGGTTGACATGCTTTCCGAAGTCATCGAAGAGTTTGGCGGAGCAGAAAGCCTGCTTCAATCCAACGAATTCGAAGAAGTAGTAGGAGACACAGACCTTGAAGTACAGGAAGAACACGAAGAAATCCAAAGTAAAGAAGAACTTGAACAGGAAGTCACACAGGAAGGTATCCAAGCCGACTCGCAGGACGCAGGACAGCACACATCCATGGGTGACAACCAGAAAGGAATCAAAGAACGACCAAAGGTAGCACAAGGAACCACACAGGAAATAGAAACAGCCTACGGAGACCTGTTCGTAACCATCAATAACTCCGAGAACAACGGACCGTTCGAAGTATTCGCCAACCTCGGGAAATCAGGAGGTTACACACAATCCTTCACACAGGCACTCGGTCGAATGACATCACTCGCACTACGCTCAGGTGCATCAGGGGAAGACGTCATCAAACAACTGGACGACATCCGAAGCCCACAGATTGCATGGGACCAAGGAACACAGATCCACTCCGTACCTGACGCAATCGCAGAAGCAATGAAGCGGCACATGAAAGTAGAGAAAGGAAGCCAGCAGACAGTCGACCAGTACGACGCACCAGCAGACACACAAACCAGCGTCGACGCACAGACACAACCAAAAACCCAAGAAGAACAAACCGCAGACAGGCAAGACGCAGCACAGATCATAGCCAACGGCGACAACCCAGAATGCCCTGAATGCGGAGGCATGCTAGTCCTCCAAGAGGGATGTAACAAGTGCCCTGAATGCGGATACTCGAAATGTTAGGAGGAAACTCCTAATCTACTTTTTCCTTTCTTATTGAGAGTTTAACTTCATTCTTTTTCTCTATTCTATAAATTTATCAGTTGGAACCTTGTTTCAGAATACGAGATATCTATTTCTGCTCTTAGAAGTTTCATGATTTTTCGCGCTTTATTTTGAATGTAGGTAGTTAGTTCAATGCTGATCTCTTTTTAAATGGTACATCTAGTGTTATTGGCCCGCTTCCAAAATGAAGTTGTCCTTCAATCTCTAAGTGAGACTTTTCTCCTTTCAATTTGTTTGAAAGAACATCTACACCACCTATTGCGAATCCGGTTATATCTGCGTTTACTCTATCTCTTATTTGTCTTTTTCCTTTGGCTGGAATTACAGTGCTTTCTTGCATGCTGCCTTCAGTTATTTTTTCTCCATTAATATACGCTTTATAACTGATTCTGTCCAAGTTCGCAGGATAGGGGTTAGGATTCTCTACAGGTATCTTAAACACAAATATTAGCCCTTGGGCTCCAATATCAATGTCTTCTAAACTAGGTTCTCCTACTTCCAAAGGTTGAATGACTCCTGAGGCGAACTGTCCGGTTATTCCTGTTATATTCAGTAGTTGAGGCAATTTAGGCACCATTATAAAGCTAAAAATGATTATAGCTCCGCTAATCGCTATAAGTCGACCTAATCTCTTTTTGTTAATTTAATCTCTCCTCTAAATCTCTATAACTGGTAAAAATTAAATAACTGGCTTTTAAATATACTTTTCGAACTTGTGCTGCTAACTTGCTTGCGTAAAAAATTCTTCTTTTCTTCATTTCATTTCTCTCATGTCTATTAGTCTGGCGATTAGTCATGTTAGTTTTTCCACCCGAAAGTAGTTCTCTGTTTAGAAAAGTCGTGAAAATTAATGGTAAAGCTCTTCAACTGCGTCATCTACGAGTCCTTCAGTTTTCTCTTGGGAAAGAGCAGGTAGCTCCGTTACTTCTATATCTTTGCTCTGTAACACCCAGTTAAAGATCTCATAAGCTATACTGTAGCCTTCTTCTTCACTCCATTCTCCTCCACGGTCGAGAAGGTTACTTTCCTCTCTCGTCTTCTCCAGTTCTTGACTTAGTTTTTCAACATCAGGATTAACTACTCCAAGTTGCCGATGATTAGGATTTCTCCCATAGCCTTTGACTTCATCTACTTCTGCAGCTGCGTTGGTTGAATGACCTTCAAAAAGTACGTTGTCATACATCGAGCCTCTTAGCCTTTTTCTTAGTTCCTCATCTGTGTGATGATCGTAGAAGTCTATGTGAGCTCGCTCATGCACTGTCGTGTTCTTCAGGGCAGCTTCCCAGCCATTTTTTGAGTCATCGGCGTAAAGAAAGATGAAGTCACGATCCACGTCGTCAAACCAGGAACCGTAAGCGAAGCCATGAACATGGAAGTTCAAACCTGTCTCCACATCCCAGCGCTCATCCACTTTCTTCGGATCAGCAAGGCCGAAAACTACCTCTACATCCGAACTCATCCCTAGAACCATTTCAGCATCGTTTAGCGCCTCTTCAATAGCTTCCTTATACTTTGAAACATTTTCAGGTTTCTTTAGAAGTCCTTCATAATGTGAAGAAAGGTAGTCGTCCTCTTCTGGATCGTAGGTTTGGAATTTCACGAGAAAAACTGTCGGAAATTAAACTTTAGTAAGTATCCGTGATGTTCGTCAAGCAAAAACTCTTCCTTTCCTGCTATAATCGAAACAATAATTCTTATCTTAGCCTCTATCTTTGTTTAGAAGTCTTAAAGTTTTTCCTGCATAGGTAACAACATGAGAGAACGCAGTCCCGATGTTGAAGAACTGTATTCTGAAGCACGAAAGACAGATAGGTTGCATGTAGATAACTGGCGAGATGATGAGTTAGAGTGGAGTGAGAACTCTGAAGCGTATGAGGCTTCCAACTTTTTTGTCTGGGATGTTGAGCCCGGAAGGTTTAATCATTCTACTGAAGTGCCTGAGGAGATAGTAGTCCTTCCAGATACTTATGAAGGATTCGTTGAGGGGGCTGGTTTCCTTGTGAGAACTCCGCTTTACGATGATCAGGATCTAGAAGATGCTAAAGAAGTTCTTGGGGAAGAAAATATTGTTGGAAAAGGTGGTGGCGGTTTCAGAGGAGTTGAGGATCTTGATACTCCGAAAGATGTAATGCAGCTACACCAGCTTGCTGACAGATTAGGTATTGATGTTTACACGCCTTCAGAATGGGATTATGGGCTTCCGCATCCTGAAGAATCAGGCAACCAAGTTATTGATGACTGGCGTCAAACTGCGTTCCAGGGTGTAGAAAACTTTGTTGACAATTATACTACAGATGCCACTGGTAGATGGAGTCGTGAAGTAATCGATGAGTTTACAGATAACGGAAAGAGAACAGCATTCATAACATACGCAAGCCGTGATGGCAACTACACTGAAGAAGACATGGAGTATATCAACGAGACAAATGAGGGCGGGTTATCCTACCACACTCCTTTTACGATGAACCAGATCTTAGGAGGAAATGTACTTGAAGCAGACTAAAAAGAAAAAATAATTGAAGAGAGATTATAGTTTCAGGTATTTTTTATCGATCTTCTCCTAGAATGAGTTCTCCTTTGATGAATCCTTCGAGTGCTCTCTTGGAGTCTGCTTTAGATAGACCTGCTTCAGAAGCTATTGCTTCTATGAGTTCTGCTTTGTTCATAGGGCTTTCTTTCTGGTAGAGTCCTGTTCGTGCACTTCTCTTCGAGATCTCTGTTCCTTTTATTTCAAGGGTGTCTCCTTTTCTTTCTGCTGCGATAGCTACATCGGGGTATCCGTCCCCGTCAAGGTCTCCTAGATCAAGTCCGTTTACAGTTTTGGAAAGTTCTGCTCCTGCCTTGAACTTTGGATCCTTTTTCTCAGCTTTGACAGCTGAAACTATTGTACCTTGGTTTGTTGAGATTAGCTCCGTCTCCGTTAAATCTCCTAGTCCGTCTCCGTCGCTATCGGAATCGCTGAAATTCCAAGTGTAGACTGCGAGCGCTACTTTCCCTTGTCTGATGGTGTTTTCAGGACATGTTTCTGGACCACATTTCTCTTGGTATAGCGGATTGCTGGCTTCAGCTCCTCGATCCTGATAAATTGGATTCGCAAGAACTGCTGTGCTCAAAGCCAGAGCGAGCGTCATAAATATTACGATTTTTTTCATGGCAAGGTTTACAATTGTTGCTACGCCTATAAGTAGTTATCTGTTTTTCTTTAATCTCTATTCTTGGCGGAATATTGTCTCTTGTTTACCTCACAGTGATAAAAACTACTACAGATCTTCTGTTTTCATGTCTTCAGAAAATAGTTTCGAAGCCCTTCCGGAACTTCCTACAGAGATGTGGGTTCCCGAGCTGCGAGATTTTGACATGCCTGAGTGGGGTAACGTAGAAGGTACTCTTTCCGGCCGTATCCGCAAAATGAATTTAGATGATGTTATTGAGGAGTACGTGTCCGAGGACGATATAGTAGTTGAAGTCGGATCCTCTAAAGGCTATACCAGTGTTGAAATAGCGAATATAACTGACGCACAGGTTCTAGGAGCAGATGTTCCAGAAGCATTTTCCAGAGGTACAGCAAATAATAGATACGGCAAGGGACCTGAGCCAGATTACGTTTCGGGTATAGCACCTTTCCTACCCATAAAAGATGAAAGTGTCGACGGAATTGTAGCTCTGAACTCTGTCAGCTATTTATGTAGAAATATCGGCTCGCTTGCCACAGATTACGAGGAGGGCGCATCCGAACAACAGCTTGAGAAATTGGAAGAGCTTCACAGCCAGAGTATGGCAAAGAACCTTCTAGATGACTTTGATCGGATAACTGGAGAAAGCGGCTACGTTATTCTAGGAGAACAGACCGACAGTAGCTACTTGGTTCTGGAGAAAGATGACAAAGAATGGAAAACTACAGATTATGGTTCATTCCCAGAACATGATGGCGAATCTCTTCACACGCGTTATCGCTCATGGATTCTTGACGAGAACGTAGAACATATATAACCCAATACAAACACTCTTTTCAGATTTTTTAGACTTCTGTGTTGAGCTTTGATGCTCTGTCATTGTATTCTGTGTTCAGTAGCTGGTAGATCGGCGGTTCTGTTTCGTATAGCCCAAGATCGTTTGTTTCTACATTTTCTCTGGCTTCTTCTTCGTTATCTATTAGCCAGTCAAACTGTCTATCAAGCTTCTGATACGCTCTTACAACTGCGTCGGAGTATTCGATTAAAGTTCCGGCTATGCTCAGTTTTTCTTCTTGTACCTCTAGTTCATCGTCGTAGACATCGGCAAATATGACTGCTTCTTTCCAGGAATCTATACTGTCGTATCTGCCGTCTTCTGTATCTTCAAGCCAGTCTTCAAGATCGAAGTATCCCTTTTTACTTCCCTTTGAGACGGTTGCTCGCATCTCAGAGTACTCTATAAGAGAGTCCAAAGCATCAAGTTCATCGAAAACAGATTCAAGAAGCGAGGATACTTGATTAAAAGTTCTTTCTGCATCTTTACCTTGATCGGAGTCTTCTAAATTATCAATAGCTTCTCTATAATTTTCTTCTTGTTGTTCTAGAGTTACGGCTAGACCTGATAACTGGTCTATATGATCTAGAAATTCCTCGCTGATGTGGCTTTTCCTGCTCACCTGTCTGTATTGGAGACCAAAACTTAAACTCTTAGTGATTGTATCTTTAGGATAAGAAAATTAATCCCTGCAACAATCTATCTAAGTATCTCTACACGGATATCTATTTCCGGTTCTTTTGAGGAGAGATTTTTGGTATTGCTACAAAAAATAGAATCTTTTAATTGTTGCTATGTTATAGTTACACATAATGTCCGAATATGATTTCTCCAACGTTGATCCAGAAGCATTTGACTGGCTTGATTATGCAGAGGAATTCTTCAAGCACGATGGCGATTTTGACTACGGACGTGTTCGCACTATACCTGCGAGAAATGGCAAATCCTATGTAAATATTGAAGACGAGTTCAGGCAGCTTGAGGAAATGTATGAGGCTGCTCCTGATAAAGTAGCAGAGCCACTGATGACTTTAGAAAAGAATGGCGAAGTTCGGGGTTTCTACATAGAACGAGTTGAAGGAGAACATATTACCGATTACTTTAGCGAGGGAAAAGGAGATATAGAAAGGCATCTAGAGATTTTAGATAAGGTAGAAGAGTTCGTCAATACTATGGGCGAAGAAGGTCTAGTGCACGGCGATTTATCGAACAATATTCTCTATGACGGGGAGCGCATCAAAGTTATTGATCCGGTCGGTCAGCCCGAGGAACAAGAAGACTTTGAGATTTTCCGGGAACTAGACGAAGGCTCTTTACAAGTACTGGAGAACCGATCACCGTATCTATGGAGCCAGAGTTGATTATCTTTAAATCTCAGTTCTAACGAAATTTTAATGTGGATATTTCTGAAAAGGTTGATAGAATAAGAGAAAGCTTGGATAAGAGAAGCTATACTCAGAAAATAGGTTTTCTAGGATTTATAGCGGGTTTAATTTTGTTCTTTAATCATTCTCACTTTATTGGCTTTGGTAGAGGGCTAGTGTATTCAATATTTACTGGAGTTGCAACAGGTTATACAGTGGAGAGAGTTGGCAAAAAAGGGGTTCTGACGCCGGTTATATTGACGCTCGTATATCTGTTCTTCATGTTGTCTAGCGGTTGCCTGATGTATATGCCTACTTATGTCCCGCAGGAAAACATGTTTACGGGAGAGATTCGATCAGGTTCTTGGGAAGGTATCCGGCTTGAGTTCTGTGATAAAGATGAGCTTCCATGGTACTACACTGAACTCGATCCTGAAAACAAGGAAAAGGTTTGCAGCACGAATAAATGGAATGGCTCTATTTTCTGCAAAGAATATGCAACTAATGTTTCTGGTACGTAGAAGCAACTATTGTTCTGTCCTCCAATATTAGTAGTTATTTAACAGTAACATTAGCTATTTTGGGTTGTTATGTCGAAAGCCATAAATTTTGATGAGACTGAATCCCTTGAAGAATTAGGCGAAAAACTAGAAGACCTGCGTGTAAGAAGAAATGATCTTAACCAAGAAGCAAGAGAAGAGCTAAAGCCTTTGGAAGATGTTATACGTTATGGCGTAGAAGGTTTAGAAGGACAACACTACCTTGACCCCAATCACCTAATTGAAGCAGCAGCAAAAGCAGCTTTGCCTGAAGAAAAAATTGAAGATAATAACTATACTTGGGAAGACTGGGATACAGAAAAGAAAAAAATATTTAACGGCCCTCAAGCACCAAAAAACGGAATAAGAACATTGAATTCAAGCATCCAGAGAGATCAGAGTCCTGTAGACCGAAGTTTAAACAGGCCGGTAGATCAGATAATAGAAGATCTTCCACAAACATGGGCGGAAGCAGATGAAATGTTCTCAAATCCGCCTGAAGAATACGAAGTAGACGAGTTCTTCGAGAACACACGCGAACTACTAGATAAGGCCGATTTCAGACCTTACAAACAAATGGTCTATGATGCTATGGCAGATGGCGAGATAACAGAACAAGATTTCAACAGCCTTATAGAATGGAATAGCGAAATTGAAGATGCTATTGAAAGTATCAAGGACTTAGGGACTGCAGTTCTAGATATTAAACATGGAGGTGTTGAAGAAATCAATGAAGCTCCTTCAGGTAGAGTAACACTTCCTGAGGCACCTGAAGATTTCGCAGCAAACTTCACAAATGGAATGATTAACGCATACGACGGAATCCTCACCATGTATGAAAACGCCGTAGAAGCAAAACAAACATCTGCAGCTAGCCAAGAAGAGAGTTTGCCAGTCAAGGAATACAGACAGCAAATTAAAGTAGACGATGAAGTCCTTCCGGAAGAAGCATCAATGTACGAGCAGCAGCTTTTCGATGCAGGTGCACGTTATAACCATGAATCAGAAGGCGGTGAAGTTGATGTTGACATGATGCACAAGATTGTCCGAGATGTACGCGGCCTGGATGTTTCTGATGATCTAACTCCTTCCTACGAGGATAAGCAGGCTGAAGCATACGCAGACCTGAAAGGAGCAGTTGAAGCTATCGTAGAAGATTCTAGCATGACTATAGGAAATGGTGCCGGTAACAGAAAGTCACTAAACCAGCTTGTAGCAGGAATCAGATACACAGAAGGAAACGATGCCGTCTACGAAGACGAACACGTTATAGAAAGGTAAAAAATAGCTTAGAGAGAGGATTTTTCTCCTCTCTTTCTAAATCATTCCTCCTACATAGTCTATCCCAAAACTCATTATTGCGCCTGCTAGCCAGGCTATCATGGCGATTACAAGTGCAACAAGTCAGTTTTCATCGTATATTTTGGCTGCGTACGCCACGAAAAGTATAGGTGCAATAAGCGGAAGCGGGATTAGAGATAGTATCATCCCTACGCCTGCCAGATGTATCGCCTGAGTTAATTTTACATCTTTAGAAGGTGGTAAAAGGAATTTTGCGGATGTGTGAAGTACTGCTACTCTAATGGCAAATATAAGTAATAGGACTGGTATGTACTACAGTTCCTATCTCCATTTATGGCCTTCTTACTTTTACTAAGAGTTATATTTCTATGAAGGATGATAATGAGGGTTCATTTTCTGTTTTAATGCTTATATTAGGTTGGATATTGTAGCAATAAGTCTTAGTGGATTATAGATGCAGTCTCAGGATATGCAGATGGGCGGATAATTTTCTGGGTTTCTGTTAATAATGAGTTTCCTGGATATCAGTTTCTTCTCGCGGGTGATGAAGAGGGGAGTGTTCAACTACTTTGATGAAAGAGAGAGCGAGGTTCGATGATTGTCGAACATTATATAAGGTCTTTATAACTGGTACGGTCCTATAATTTTGTTATGAAGAAACTAGTACTTACTTTGACGGTATTACTTTCGGTAGGACTTTCTACAGCAGTTGTAGGAGGTCCAAACCCTGATGATGGGGGAATGGCAATCACATCTGGCGGAAGTGCAGAAGCAACTACGTCTGTAAACAAAAATGGTACTGAATATACATCCTATTTCTCAGTGACCAATGTAACACAGACAAATGACACTGGCGTAACTAATTCCAGCTTCGACGGTGATACGGTAACGTTCACTGGAGTTTACCAGACGCCTACACCTTGCTACGAACTAAATCATGAGGTAGAGAGAAACGGCAACAGCTACAACTTTGACGTCACGCCCTCAGAGACAGGAAATGGTACATGTGCACAGGTAGTAACTTATCACAAGTATGACGCAAACTTCACAGCGGATCATGCATACAAACTGAACGTAACTCATGACGGCGAGGATGTAGAAGTCATTAGTCATCCCGGTCTTGAAGATAGAGGTCAGAGAGGGTTCTTTGCACAGTTGTTAGGTGCTTTAATCTCGCTTATTGTGAGTTAAGACTGCTTTAATTTTAGATTTCCTTTTTTCTTTTTCTTAGAAGTAGGAAAACTTCAGAGGTCTTGATCATTTAGGATCAAGTTAGAGAAAAACGAACCGAAAAAGAGAACGAATACTGGCCGGGACAAAGGCCTTTTCTCAGGCATAGCCAGTTTTTTACAGATCTTTTCTAGTTAGATGAGACTATCTCGATAACATCTAAATGCTCAAGCTTGTGATCGCCGCTGATCTGACGATTTTCTCGGCAATCAATGGCATGAATAAATCCTTCTCCGAGATCGCTGTGAATGGTGTATGCAAAGTCTTCAGCATCTGAGCCTTCGGGCACAAGGAAGCAGTCAGGCAGGATGTTTCCGTGCTCGTCGCCAAGTCCGTCAGCTCCTCCAGGGAAGATAGCCATGACGCCTAGCTCTTCGAAAAGTGCATCTTCTAGTGCCTGCTGGACACCAGTACCGCCGTACTTCTGCATGAAATCGCCGATCTGCTCTAGACCTTTCTTCTTTTCCTCAGACAAATCGTTAGTTAAAATTTCAAAGTCTTCGTCGCCAGGATAGTAGTCTACTACGTCCTGCTCGGCTGCGTTCTTCAAAGCCTTTTCTGCGTGCGCACTTGCAGGCACAAAATCAAGGTGTTCATACTCTGGATCGTTAGTTATTTTTTCCCAGTTCTCCTGTGCTTTTTCTGTATCCATTTTGTTGGCTGAGATGATCATCGGCTTAGTCTCTTTTCTGATCGTCCGTGCCAGTTGTTTCTTATCGTCTTCATTCCAGGTATCAGGATCTAGTTCAAGTTCTTGCTGTAGTATAAGTTGTTTAATTTCGTTCTTGTTCGTCTGGAACGCGCTCATCTGTTCAGCTAGCTCTTCCTCAAGCTTTACGTCCTGTGGACCTTTCTTTGACTCATATCTTTCAATTCCTTTCTCCAGTACTTCGAAATACCACATATCTAGTTCTTCTTCAAGGAAGTCGATGTCCTCTCTCGGGTCGTGGCCTTCTGTTGGTTCTCCTTCAATATCTGTTTCTCCGGAGAAATCTACTATGTGAATTAGTACGTCTGCTTCGTTCAGGTCGGTTAGGAATTTGTTTCCCAGTCCTTTTCCCTCGTGTGCTCCGGGGATTAGTCCTGCGACGTCGACAAGTTTTACTGGTACGTGTCGTATTCCCTCGTGGCAGAATCCTACTCTTGGATCACATTCTTCGCCGAAGTCGGGTGCTGCGCATTCTACGCGTACGTATGCTTCTCCGACGCTTGGATCGATTGTTGTGAAAGGATAATTTCCTTCATCAACTGAGTTCATTGTTGCTGCGTTGAAGAATGTAGATTTGCCGACGGATGGTTTTCCGACTAAACCGATTTTGTAAGGCATAACTTATTCGGGAGGTCGAATTCTTAAAAATCGGATACTGGAACTCGGGAATCTTATAACATTCCAGCAGAAACCAGTTTTATGAGAAAGCTAAAACTCCCAGGAAGAGATCAGACACGACCAAGACTGTCTGAAGACGACGTAGAGTTGATACAGTCTCTGGGGATAAACAATATTAGAGAACAGGCTCGTGGGATGGTTGAAAGATATCTGAAAAGACCTCAGTCTGATAAAAAAGTCCCGACAGCTGGCAACCCGGTATACAAGGCGATGCATGCATGTAACTGCTCTTCAAGAAGGGAGCTGTCCCGCGCCCATAAAATTCCTGCTAGCGGCCAGCTCTCAAAAAGGGATAAGGAATCAATTGTAAATCTTCTGACTCGGTGGATAGCTAGAGAGTACAATTTCTTCAAAGAAGAAAAAGAAGTGCAGCAGGGAGAGCTTGGAGACTTCTAGTCTAGAAAAAGTCTTCTTTCTCCAGATGCTCGACTACTTCTTCCTTACCAAGGTTTTCCTCTTCGCCAGAATCCATGTGCTTCATTGTAACTTCATCGTTCTCCAGATCCCGTTCTCCTACGATTAAGACACGTTTTGCGTTCATGTCGTCAGCGTATCCGAGTTGGGAACCGAAGCCTCTTGCTGCCAAGTCTGTTTCCACAGATAGCCCTTTCTCTCTCAACTTGGTTGCATAATCGAGGGCAACATCTCTCACGGATTCACTGACTGATAGAACATAGACATCTGTCTCAACACTCTTGAGAGGGTACCGGTCCTCCTTCTTCAGCAGTTCGATTGTAGGAGAGTAACCGAACGCGAAACCAACTGCTGGCACTTCTCGATCTCCAAAGGCTCCAACCAGTTCATCGTAACGGCCTCCGCCGAACAGTGCTCGAAGTTCTCCTTCACTGTCGAAGGCTTCAAACACAAGGCCGGTGTAGTATGCTAGACCTCGTACAATCGAGAGATCAAAACGGCACATATCAGCGACACCGTATGACTCAAGTGCTTCGCCTAGAGATTCCATTCGGTCAACTCTATCCTGAACTTCTTCCGGTGCTTTCTCCCGTAGTTCCTCAATGTTGTCTAATATAGGACCTGATATATCTGTTAGTTCATCTACCTGTTCTGCATCCGCACGTGAAAGGCCTCGTTCTTCTAGATCTTCCAAGAATTCTTCCTGTGTAAGTTTTTCCTTGTCATCTACGACTTTCATAGCTTCCTCTGTCTTCTCAATACCATGAGCTTCGAGGATTGATTCAAGTAGAGCTCGATCATTTATAAGGAACTTTACACGGTCATCAAGATCCAATTTCTGGAAGATTGTAGCTGCAGCTGCTATGATCTCTGCGTCGGCTTCAACAGATTCAATCCCGAAGATATCGAAGTCTCCTTGAAGAAATTCGCGGTCACGACCTTTAGTAACGTCTTCGTATCTCCACCGCTTGGATGTGTTGTACCACTTGACCGGTTTCTTCAGATCTTTCCTCTTCTGGACAAGCCTTGCTCTTGTAGGTGTCTGCTCCGGCACCAGCGTGATATCGTTATCTCCTTTATCTGTGAACGCGTACATTTCATCTGTTACTGAGTCCTCTTCTTTTTCTGTCCATAGTTCCTGCCTTTCGATGCTTGGCGGATCGATATGCCGGAATCCGAACTCTTCTGCTGTCTCTTCTACGGTTTCAATCAGTTTTTTCAGAGTCGCAAAGTCTTCCGGGTACCGATCATAGGTTCCTTTCAGGCTTTCCAGGTTAATTGTCATAATTTTTAGCTACCTCTTATGCAGTGGTTTTCTCCAATTCTTTAAACGAGTTTTCCGGTTTTGTAGTCCATCGACGCAGATAACTGTCCGCAGTTCGCTCATAACTCAAATTGTTATCCTCGGCTGTAGTCCCTGAACCAACTATGTAGACACCTCCAATCTCTGGAGTATCGCCTATCAGCTCTTCTTCCTCATCATAACTAATCTGATTCTCCTCGGCGTACTCCCGAAACGTTACTGTCTCAACGCCGTCCCAAACATAGTCCGCGATCGAACGCGAGATATCTTCGTAGTCCTGAGAAACCAGAACTTTATCGATACTGTCACCTCGTTGAAATTGTTCGGAAACCATTGCTGAGAGGCTGACGCCATCATCGATTGGCTCCCGCATCTCATAGTCGTCAACTCTTTCATTCAAGATTTCTGCAAGATTGATCTTCTTCCGGTTATCACTGCTGTTCTCTCCAAGGTAAACAGTCTCAACGTCGCCGCCCTCGTACTCTTGAAGTTCTACAGGTTGTTCCAGAAGTTCATCAACTGTCAAATCGTCCGGTGCATACACCTCATCAAAACCAGAATCAAATGTGTAATCTCGGTATCCCGTTACAGGTCCCTCCTGCGTCTCTACTTGGTCGAATCCATAACGTGGGCTTTTCCTACCTGTATCTATGAATTGGCCTACTTCCTGCCATCCTGGTTGGTTAACTTCATTTAAGAACTCTTGGCTGATGCTCTCTCTTTTGGCCTCTGCCTTTGATCGACCATTAAACCGATCTGCCAGAAACTCTGAGTCGTAGAATGTTTCATCCAGCGCTTCTCTGGCTGCTTTCTTGAAATTCCGGCCTTTCCATGGAACACCGATGAACACGTTCACCCTGTTTATTCACTTAGAACCACCTCTACAGTTTTTCCATCGAACGAGAAACTCTCTACTGAAGAGAAGCTATCGATAAAATTATTGGCTTCTTCAAATCCAGAGACCTGTTTACTCCTAACTTCTACTTTCTCTACAGTTATCTTGATTGAGTCGCCAGTTTCGAGACCTAGATTGTTTCTGATTCTTGAAGGAACTGTGATGCGGCCTTTAGAGTCCAGCTGCGCTGAACATGTGAACACGTCCACCCTGTAATGGAGAGCTAGAATTGGATCTGTTTAGAAGATTTTGATTATTTTCTGAAACTTGTCGATTCTCCCTTTTCTGGGAGATGAAAACGTCCACCTTTCATTGAAACCACGATACCATTTACTGGCTGCTATATTTTTAAATCGGTTTGGGAAATAGGTGGGAATCCGTCATTTTTATCTTTTGACTGCTCGAATAATCGATAATATAACTAATGAGGCATGGCAGGAACGTGACGAACTATTGAAAGGCTATTTCTGGCTGATTAAAAAGGGTTATTTTCTTAACAAGGCGTAACTAAACTACTCTTGGTGTAGACGGTTGAAGACTGAAGAACTGGAACAGGTAGTAGAGAATAACGCAGGGATAACTTTCACAAACCTTAAAGAAAAGCTTGACGGAGCTAACGGCCAGATCCAGTACCACCTTAGAAGAGCTGATATCGAGAAGAAAGGCCGCGGATACGTGAAAAAGGGCTGCTGCCAGAAATGTGAGCTAAAACAGAAATGCACAGGTACATGTATGAGAACATATCTTCGGAATGACAAGAAGAAAACTATTCTACAGATGCTTGATGAAGATGAAAAAAAGCTTGATATAGCAGAAGAACTCTCCATTTCACCGGCAACTCTCTCATACCATATTAATCAGCTTGAAGAGGCAAACTTGCTAATTGAGAAAAAGGTAAATCCTGATATAGAGCCGCTGCTTTAAACCCATCTAAAAAGCTTATTTAAAGATAAAGACAGGAAAACCTTTCTATAAGGTGTAAATACTAAAATGGCACAGAAATTTGAAGAAGCACAAGAACGTGTTTTCGAGGACGTATACATCTGCAGAAGATGCAACGCAAAGAACAAGACACAGAATCCAGAGAACACAACCTGCAGAAAGTGCGGTTACAAGCACTTGAGAGCAAAGAACAAGGACTTCGCAGGATAAACTCCTGTATCTCTACCCTTTCTAAATACTCTCTTTCATCAAAATAAATTTCAATTTTCTACTCGTAACGTAATGCTTCTGCTGGTTCAAGATCTGCAGCTCTACGTGCAGGAAGTACTCCTGATATAATCCCAAGTATTATTGAGAAAAATAGTGCGCCTGCAAGGAGCTCTATACCTAGATATGGTCTTATAGTAAGTTGTGCAAACTGGGTGATTCCCATTGCTCCAAGCCAGGAGAATGATACACCTACAATTATCCCTGTAATTCCGCCAAGGAAACCGATGACAGCTGATTCGAGAAGGAATACAAACATTATTTGGCGTCTTTGAGCTCCTATCGCCTTCATAACTCCAATCTCTCGTGTACGCTGCGTAACCGAAGTATACATAGTGTTCATAATTCCGACCGCGCCGACAAATAAGGATATAGATGCAATACCTACTACTACTCCACTTACTATGCTGAGGATGCTATTGAATGATTCTAGAAGATCTTCTGATGTTGAAACTGTGAAGTCTTCTTCGCCTTCTTCAACATTTCTCCGGTTTCTAAGGCTTCTTTCAACATCTTCCTTAACTTCAGATGCTTTAAAACCATCTTCCACCTGTGCAAATATCCAGTCAACTCCTTCAGGCCGATCAAGCAGTTCTCTTGTATGATCGATTTGTAGTATAAGCGCGGTATCAATAGAGGGGTCGCCTGTAGGTTCAAGTATTCCAACAACTCGGTGTTTCTCTCCATTAATATTGATGTTTGATCTTATCTCCGGATTTTCGGAAAAGACTTGATTAGCTACTTGGCTTCCTATTACAACGTTGGAAGTATCAGTTTCTCTTATCATTCTTCCTTCTCCTATTTCCATAGCCCAGCTCTCCATTACCAAGTCTTTGTTGTCGTTAGGGATACCTATTATGGGGAGAAAACCGGATTCATCGCCGTATTCTACGCCCGTATTCATGAATAGTGCGCCTTCAGCTTCAGAAACACCTCTTGCTGATCTTACAGCTATAAGATCTTGTTCGCCAAGGGCAGAGGAGCCTGATATCTGTCCCTGTGTCTGATCGCCTCCGGGATTGATGAACAACTTGTTTCCTCCTATGGATTCAAACTCTTTCTCAACAGAGGCTTCAAGTCCCTGACCTAGAGATACAAGCGATACAACCGCAGTAATACCGATGAAGATTCCGATAACTGTTAGAGCGGTACGCCTTTTTCTGCGGATAATATTCCTGAAGCTCATTTTAATGTAATCTATCATTTGTCGTACCTCAATGCATCTACAGGATTCATTTTAGCTGCTTTTCGTGCAGGTAGAAGCCCTGAAAGTGTGCCTACTAGGAAGGCAAATGTGAGTGAACCTATAACTAGTTGCGGACTCATTCCTGGCGTCATTTGTATGCCGACTCTTTGTGATATTATTTGACTTGCTGCAAGACTTATCAGCAATCCAAGTGCTGTTCCAAGTATTCCTCCGACTAATCCTATTATGCCTGATTCGTATATAAAGACGCGGAGTATCTGCCATTTTGTTGCGCCTACTGCTTTCATAACTCCGATTTCTTGGGTTCTTTCAGTTACTGAGGTGTACATAGTGTTCGTTATACCTACTCCTCCGACTAGAAGCGAAATTGCTGCTAGACCTGCTAGGAATCCTCTTATCAGGCTGAGCTGGCTGGTAAATGAATCGATTATATCGGAAGCTGTATTGGTTGAGAAGTCTTCTTTTCCTTCTTCGACGTTTCTATGGTTTCTCAAGCTTTCCTGTATGTTTTCTTCTACTTCTGATGGTTCGTATCCTGGACCTATACGTGCTGCAATCCTGTCGTATTCATCTTCTCGACCGGTGATGGCTCTTGCAGATTCAATATTCATCAGTATGACCTCGCCAACGTTTCCTGTCGCTTCCACTAATCCAACTGTTCTGTAATCTGTACCGTTAATTTTCAGTTTGGAACGTATAACTACGTCACGATCATATGTGGTGGTGGCGAGGTTTTCGGAGACCACAATGTTGTATCTATCAGCGCTTCTGAGAAATCTGCCTGCTGTAGGCTCAAAATTATTTGTCTCTTCAATTAGACTAAGTCCCTCGTCAGTTGGCACTCCTATAACTGTTACAAATTCTGACTGATCACCATACCTAACTCTCCGATTAAACTGTATAACTCCGGCAGCTTGATCTATTCCACGAGTATTTTCTATAACTTGTAAATCGGTTTCGTCAAGTGTTGCAGTACTAGAAGTAAAACGAGATGATATGCTAGTTCCTCCAGGGAATACAAAGACTTTGTCTCCTCCAAGTTGCTGAAACTCCTGCTCAACACTGTTCTCAAGTCCTTGTCCTATGGATAGAAGTGCGACTATTGCAAGGATTCCTACGAGGGTTCCAAGAATTGTGAGCCAGGAACGTTTCTTACGGTGCTGGATGTTCCTGGCTGCTAGCCGGAGGAAGTCAAACATACGCTTCTTACCTTTTCTTTCTCCAGTAGTAGATTCCAGCGCCTGCAATGATCAATACTATTGCTATTGGAATTACAGGGTTTCTGGAAGAGGTGTTGTAAAGACTTCTTTCTTCCTCTGTCAGGACATCAACTTCAACATCTTTCGTAAATGTCTGTTCTTGACCGTTTTCTTGGTAAGTTACCTGAACTGGCATTGTGACTGAGTCAACAGTGTCGTTTGTGTAAATTTCTGTTGAAGCTGTCTGGTAGTCGTCACTACTCATATCTCCGAGATAAACGCTGCTTCCGGAACGAATTGTGTAGTCTTCGCCGTCCAGTACTTCTATCTGTACGAACTTTGCAGTTCCTTCTCCACGGTTAACAAATCGGAAGTTAACTTCACCTGTTGAACCTGCGTTGATCGAACCATCATTATTGAGTCCGATATCGATATTTGGTCGTCCGCCAATAACTATTCCTGTGGAAGCTGAGCGACTGATCGATGCTCCTGCTTCATTCTCATAGCTTAGTGATATTGGAACGGTGTAAACCCCGTTTTCTGCTCCTTCATCAACGTTTAGTGTGTATGAAAGAGTCTTTGTCTGATCCGGAGCCATGCTGCTGATTCTTTCGGTTGAAGTTCCAGATACAACTACTGGTGTCTGTTGACCAGGATTTAGACCGAGTTCGATGTTTCTGAAGTATGCGTTCGCTGTGTTCTCTAAAGTGACGTTCATATGTGTTGTAGTTCCTGAACCTACTGCTGTTGGGAACTCTACCTCTTGGATTACGAGGCCGTCGTCGTCAGCCTTAAGTTCTACAGGCAGTCGTGCGTTTGTCGTTGAGTCGCTTGTGTCTACTCTGATTTTGAGTTCTTCATCGCGCTGTACCGCGTTGGCATCTACACGTACTTGCATACGGAACTCGTAACTGTCACCCTCCTCAAAACTGGCGATACGCCAGCTCTTCTTGTTGTCAGGATCAACTGAGAAAGGATATTCTTCCTCGAAACGTACTGTGACGTTCTCGAAGTCTTCGTTCATGTTGTTGGTTACTTTGAATCGTACATCGGCATACTGGCCGATCATAAGAGGTGAAGGTTCTGTTGTCATTTTCTGAACCTCGATGTTTTCGTTTGACTGTGCTGCTGCGCTTGATACGAATCCTGTTAGAAGGATTAAGATTGTAAGTGCTGTTGTTAGTTGTTTCATAGTATAAATTTTAGTCACCTTCAACTCGTGAAGTATATTCGTAGTTGTCTTCTTTCTCTTTACGTGTTGTAACGCCGTCTGTAATATCAACAATATATTCTGCGTACTGTGCATCGTGAGGATCGTGTGTAACCATGATGATAGTCTTTCCTTCATTATTCAACTCGGTGAGGAGATCCATGACTTTGTCACCGGTATCGGTGTCTAGGTTTCCTGTTGGCTCGTCTGCCAGAATAATGTCTGGGTCGTTTACAAGTGCGCGTGCTATGGAGACTCTCTGCTGCTGCCCTCCAGAAAGCTCTGAAGGCATGTGATCAAGTCGGTCGCCTAAGCCCATACGCTCTAGAAGTTCCTTACTTCGTTGCATTCTTTCTTTACGGCTGCTACCTCGGAATAGCATAGGTAACGCGACGTTTTCCTGTGCCGTCATCGAAGAGATCAGGTTGAATTTTTGGAATACAAATCCTACCTTTTCACTTCTGAGAAGTGCGAGTTCATCTCCTGAAAGATCTGAAAGATTGTTTTCATCAAGCTCTACCCTTCCACGAGTCGGAACATCAAGTGCCCCGACCATATTCATCAAAGTACTTTTTCCTGAGCCTGAAGGCCCCATGATAGCTACGAAATCACCGCTCTTAATCTCTAAATTGCTTCCGCGGAGAGCCTTTACAGTGTTCTCTCCCATCTGGTATTCCTTCACGACATCTTCAAGCTCTATGAGTGCCATGTGTTCAAGTTAATTGTTTAGGAATCTTATGAAACCTTTGGAAAAATTCGGTTTTCATCGAATTTACCATTTTATATTTCTAACCTGTACAATTAACCATAATAATGGTGGAAGAACAAGATCCGAAAGAGATAGTAGTCGAAGCGATGAAAGATGTCGCACAAGTCTACGGAATGAGAGAAAGCTACGCCCAGATATATGGAACGTTGTACTTCAAGACTGAAGCCATGATCATGGACGAACTAGTTGAAGAAACAGGACTCGCCAAGTCCACAATCTCAGACGCGCTAAACGAACTAGAAGAAATGTATCTAGTCCACAGCGAAAAACGAGAAGGACACGGCAAAACAAAATTCTACACGGCAGAAGAAGACCTGGAAAAAGTTATGAAGAAATTTATGGACAACCAGGCATCAAACGAAATAGAAATTATGCTGGATGCACTAGAAGAAGCAGAACAAAAATCCGAAGAAGGAACTACAGAACAGGAAAAAATCAAGAACCTGCAAGAATTCTACCAGAAAAGCAGACGATTGATGAAACTATTCAAAAAAATGCCTTCAGGCAAAACACTCTCCAACGTAACATCTGCCCTCAAAAACACGTTGACAAGAGAAAACTAACCGTTTCATTTAAAGAAATAACCACCGACCACTTAAACATACCACTTGCCCCGTTGGCTCAGCGGTAGAGCGCGTCCTTGGTAAGGACGAGGTCCCGGGTTCAAATCTCGGACGGGGCTCTTTCTGCTTTTTTCTACTTTCTAACGGAATAAGGTTCCGTAATCTGTTTAGTCTAGTTATTTAATTTTTGCTGTTGGAGTTAATTTTAATGGCTGTATGGGAGCTAAAAGTGCGGGAAAAGTACTACAACGCTATTATGGATGGAGAGAAAACTGTTGAAGCTCGTGCGCCAGAACTTGACGGAGAATTTAGATACGAAGAAATAGAGAAAGGGGACGTACTCGAATTCTGTTACAATGATGACAAAGATCCATCTTCCTGCTTTGAAGCGAAAGATTTGACATATTACGAATCAATTGATGAGTTGCTCGAAGGCGAAGTATGGGATGAAATTGTTCCAGAAGCGGAAGAAAAAGATGAAGTTATAGAGGAGTTTAGAGATTTGCCGGAAGATTACAATGAACGTATTGAAGAACATGGCATCTACGCTATACATATAGGAAAGAGGCGTCCTTCATAGATTCTCAAAATCTCTCTATTTTGAGCTAATTCTGTTGGACCGTTGGCCTATAACGTTCTTCAAAGAGTCCAGTAAATTATCTATTTTACTTCATTAATCGTCCATTCTGCAGTTTCATTATTTTCTATTCGGGCTTCTGCTTGGTATTCTCTGTTAGCCTTCTTGTCGTTTACGTAGAAACCGTATTTTTTGACTCCTTCGTCAGAGATTTTGACCTCGGTTACTTCGCATTTCCATCTTGAGCCGTTGCTCGTCATATCAAGGCTTTTTGCAGTTTTCCTGCATACAGAAGTTATATCGCTGTGAAGTTCAGAGTCCATGTCTTTTCTAGCGTTCATGATTGTTACTTGTCAGTGAATTTTTTAACACTTTCCTAGACTTCGGCTTTGCACAACCCCACATTTCTGCACAAGAATACGCCTTTAAATCGTCGAATAGAAAAAGAGAAATAATGAAATAGCAAAGAAGACACGCCATAAACTATAACACTCTCGGATTGTTAATTAGCGCTTGAAAGGAGGTGAATAATTTGAGTATAGGAGAAGCACTGTCCGGTCTTGTCGAAAACGTAGTTGCCGGCGTAGTGATGCTGGTATTTGCCATTCTGTCATTCTTCGTAACCGTGTTTGTAATCGGTACCGGAGCAAACTTGGCAGGTTATACACCGGACGGCAACTTTGCAGTGCTTTCAGCTGCCATTCTGGTGGCTTCGACGATCCTGGCAGGATTGATGAAGTAAAATCTGCCAAATAAATCTCTTATTTATTTTTACCATCTCAATTAAGACATGAAGGTTATTCCTGATGAAATAGATGTTAGAAATGCCTGGTTGATAGTCCTACTGGCTGTTTTATCCCTAGTAGGAATGGTACTTCTTTCGGAAGTTATCTGGACTATCTTCTTTGCATCAGCTTTCGCCTACCTTATATTCCCAGTCAAAGAGAAAGTACTTAACTACGGTTTC
>JBLGBK010000011.1:0-22621 GCA_047617785.1 Colwellia polaris
CTTCTAAGTCTGTAGAAGTTTCCCCAACCTTGGATTCCAGCTCGACCTGTGAGCTATCCAGTTCCTTGAAGTTGGAGTTGATGTATTCTTTTGCAGCGTTCAGCGCTATACGATCTACAGGTATTTCCTCGCCGTTGAATTCTTTCGTTGCACGTCCAGCCAATAGAATAAAGATCGGCTCTATAACCTCCCCCGAGCCGAAGCCAGGGTTGGACTCTCCAGCTACTAGCTGCGCCTCATCGGTGTTGTGATGTAGAATATGTCCGAATCTATCCCGGTACTCTCTAGAGAGTTCTCTGGAGATTTTTTCAGCTATACCGTCTGATATGCTGTCAGGGTGTCCAAGTCCTTTTCGTTCCACAAGTTCAGTTCTTCTATTATTAATAGGATCATCTTCTACTTCGTGCCGGGAAATCTTCATACTCAAAAATGAGGTGGTGAATGGTAAAAAACCATTCAGTTGTGGTAGTGAACTCTCCGGGATCCTATGGATTTATTGAAGATCAAGTTATATTGGCATCAACAGGCGCAGGAGTGGTTCTATCAGGATACTTTATAGCACATCTCCAGTTCTCAGAACACGTGGTTTAGTTCCATAATAATGTAAAATTATCAGACGATTCAAGGTTATGGACTATCAGGCTGTACAGGATAAAATTATTGATTTCTTGAACCAAAAGCTACATAATACGGATGCTGAAGGATTTGTAGTAGGTATAAGCGGCGGAATCGATTCAGCAGTTACAGCTACTCTTGCGGTCAACGCTGCAGGGAAAGAAAACGTAACAGGATGGATAACACCTGCCAGCACAAGCAACAAAGAGAACATCGATGATGCAGTAGAATTGGCAGAAGATCTAGGTATAGAGTATCGTAAAACAAGTATAGATCCTGTTGTAGAATCAGTTGTAGAACAGTCTCCTATTTCTGTGGAGGAAGTTTCGGAAGGGAATATCCGGGCTCGAGTACGGATGATCTACGAATACTTGGAAGCTAACGAAAACGATAATATTGTTTTAGGCACTGGCAACCGGACAGAACTGCTTCTAGGCTACTTCACAAAACACGGCGACGGAGCAGCTGATCTAATGCCTATAGCAGATCTATACAAAACACAGGTAAAAGAACTAGCAGCACATCTAGATATTGATCAGAAATTCATCGAAAAAGCACCAACTGCTGGTCTCTGGGAAGGACAGACTGATGAAGACGAACTCGGCGCCACCTACGAAGACATGGACAAGATTCTACATCATCTCGTAGATAAACAGCAATCAATCGCAGAGACTGCTGAAAATTTATCAATAGATACGGAAGAAGTAGAAAGATTCAACAACATGTATCAGAAAACTGCGCATAAGAGAAAAATGCCGGAATTGACGGATCTCCGGTAAGTTACCTTCTTTCTCACTAGTATAGGATTCATGTTCTAATATAAATCTGGTTTCCTACTGCTTTTGGTATGGACGCCTGGATTTTATTCGCGACTGCTGCAGCTGTTGGCTGGGCATTCGTTGTTCTACTAGACAAGTTTGTAATAGACTCTGAAATCGACGATCCAATGGGTACTGGAGGACTTCACGCATTCTTCAACTGTCTGGCAGTAACTGTTATAGCTTACGCATTAGGCGGATTCAACCTATCTCTAAGTACAGCTTTCGCAGGGCTTCTAATCGGAGGTCTTTACGTAGTAGCGAATTATTTCTGGTTCTCCGGAGTTGGAAGCGAAGAAGTATCCCGTTTCGCGCCAGTACTATCCTTCGACATCGTATTCATATCAATACTATCGTTCATCTTCCTCGGCGAAGTTTTAACACCACTTGCGTACGGAGGAGTAGCACTTACGGTATTAGGGTGTATACTGATTTCACTTGAAGATCCTATGCATAGCTTGAGGAAAATGAAATCTAGCTGGGGGTTAATCGCAGCACTAGCCTCAGCATTCGCTTACTCTATACGTGAAGTCATATTCAAACATGTTTCAACAGGTATCGAAGTCTGGCCACTACTTTTTTACTTCGGATTAACAGGAATGATATTCTCCATACCTCTAATCTACAGAGCAGAAGATGCGATAATAGAGAATACTGAAGGAATTGAACACATGGTTCTTTCAGGGCTAATATCCGGGGTAGCTCAAGCGACCTTCTTCCTTGCAGTATCAATAGGTTCAGTAGTATTGGTTTCAACAATTACAAAGACACGGTTCCTGCTGATATTCTTTGGGGCAACGGCCATCAGTCGCTTACACCCTGAAATCATCCATGAAAAACTTGATCGTAGAATACTGATTCAGAAACTTGTTGCAACACTGATGATAGTTGTAGGGGTCGTGCTTGCATCCCTATGAGCTACAGGGTCCGCGCCAATAAGTGAAGCAGCAATCTATTAAGATTAGAGTTATAGTTTACAAAGGTATGAACGATGGCTTTGATGGCGTAAGCATCCCCGGTCAGCGAAGAGAAAAAGATATTGTTGAGGAAAATGAGGACCGTCTTTTGACGGAAGCTGAAAGACGAGGAATTGAACCAATAGACGATAAAAGCCGCGGATTTGAAATTCTTGAAGACTCTTTCTCTCCTGATTCCGTACAAGATTTAAATGACTATATCGAGGATTTACAGGGATTCAGAAGAGCTAGAGTTGTTTTGCGTGCTGGAGGAGATGAACACAGAAGACCGCAACAGATTCATGAAGAAGTCTCAATAAACCTTGATTTTGATAACCAAGACTTTCTGGATATTTACACTCGGGCAAATGAAGATCTAGAGATCAACGCTGCGGCCTTCAGTCTTGTTGGTTACTCAGATACCGCTTTTGAAGCATATCAGGACTCGCTACCCATGATTGCTTTCAAAGTTGGCGGCGAAGTTTCTGGAGGATTTACGGCTAGCTATAGAGGAAATAACACGGTGATAGAGAGCATGCATGCAGATAGTGAAGATGAAATTAGAACTATATACGAAACGCTGGTGGAGACAGGGGCAGAGTATGCTGGAGTAGTTATGGAGGGAGATAAACAGGATGCATGGGTTATATCCGACTATGGTAACAGAGATCTGCGAGAAATGATTTAGATGTTAATTATGGTTTTCTAAGATCTTCATCGGCAAACTTAGCTTCAGGGAAATAAACATTTTCCCCACTGATTTCCTGTTTTTCCATGTAACCGGCCTTCACAAGGTTCTCAAGCATGTGCTCCATCTGAGATTCGTTTGCTGCTTCTTCAAGTTGTTTATCTAACCACCTGAAACTCTTGGGGCTGGCGCCGAACCAGGAACCAACGTGCTGGTAAAGTTCAAGTAAATTTTCTTCTATGGAACTATCCTGTTCAGGATGATATGCAATTTTCTCATGATAGAGATTTCTTTCATCTGAGTTCAGGTCTACTGTCTCTTCTGGCTCAGGATAGTTTACGTGACTGAGTTTAGAGGTATAGATTCTTTCAGGTCCGACATTGACGTAGAAATCACTGTCAAAAGTTCTTACAGGTCTGCTATCAAAGATATCTTCTGTTTCTCCTACACGAAATCTCATACTTTATTCGTCGTCCTTGTATTCATCATCTATTACGGATTCAATCTGATAAGTCTTCTGACACTGCGGATATCCCTCACATCCCCAGAAAAATCCGTAACGCCCTTCCTTGATCTTCATAGGCATACCGCATTCTGGACACGCAACATCCTTAGGATCGTTTTTTCTGTGATTGCTGCAAACCGGTTGACCTTCCTTATTCTTAGTAGTTGCGCTTTCTCCGCAGAAAACGCATTTTGTCATCTTAGTTTCCTGAGGCATGTACAAGGAAATACACAGAGAATTTTTTATACTGAATCCGATAGGAAAGATTTAACCCGAACTATCGAGTATTACACTGTTATGAATATCCTGATCTTCGGCGACAGCATAGCACGCGGACTATGGGATGAAAACGGGGGCTGGCCGGAAAAAGTCAAGAAATCCGTCCACTCAGGTACAGTCGAAGAAGAATACTATCGCGAAGTTTACAATCTTGGAGTATCAGGTGATACTAGTTTTGACCTCTTGAACCGGTTTGAAGAGGAACTGAAAAGACGGGTTTCCGAAGATCCTGCTAAAGTTATATTCCAGGTAGGACTCAACGATACGCAGATAGAGAACAGATCCGGAAAACACGTTACGCCTAAGGAAACCTTTAGAGGCAACCTCAGAGAGCTTGTGGCGCGATCAGATAGACTTGCTGAACAAGCTTATTTTCTTGGACTTACACCTGTAGACGAAAGCAAAGTTGATCCAATACCTTGGAGGGAAACACACTCATACAGAAACCAGAGTATTCAGAAATACGATAATGTCGTTAGATCTGTCGTACAGAGGTCTTCGGCTCGTTATATACCTTTGTTTGGCCGGTTGAAAGATCATAACTGGAGTGATCAATTGTGGGAGGGGGTTCATCCAAACACTGACGGTCATGAAAGAATATTTGAGATAGTGAAAGATGAAATAGAGTTCGTATAACTTACTTCTCGGACTTCTTCTGCTTGACGTACTCTGAGGCGTTAAGTGCGGCATCACATCCCTGTCCTGCGGACACTACTAGCTGCTGAGCACCCATGTCATTGACGTCTCCTGCGGCGTACAGCCCATCGACACCCGTTTCCATCTCTCGACCTACCTTTATCTTCCCGGATTCATTAGTTTCCACTAAATCCGTGATATCAGAGTTAGGTACCGTTCCGATCTCGATGAACGCACCGGGAACATCAAGCTCTTTCACTTCGTCCTTATGGACGTACTTGACTTCTTCCAGAAGTTGGTCTCCTTCGAAGCTGGACACCTCTGCCTGCCTCAGTACTTCGACGTCTTCATCGTTCTCCACTTTGTTGATGGTTATTTCTTCTCCAGTCAGGTTTCCGGATCTTGAGAGCAGGTATACTTTTTCTGCTACGTCTGAGAGATAGTCTGCTGCTTCTGTTCCTGCGTATCCTCCGCCGACTACTGCTACTTCTTCACCCTGGTAGAGCGGCCCATCACATACTGCACAGTAGGCTACTCCTTTGTTTCTATATTCTTCTTCTCCTTCAACGTTGAGGCGTCTTCTTGATCCGCCTGTTGCTATTATAACGCCGTAGCTCTGGAATTTTTCTCCTGATTCGG
Organism: Colwellia polaris; assembly: GCA_047617785.1. Taxonomy (GTDB): domain Archaea; phylum Nanohalarchaeota; class Nanosalinia; order Nanosalinales; family Nanosalinaceae; genus JBEQAZ01. Next base: position 5,137 of record JBLGBK010000011.1, read on the forward strand.
TTTCAACTGTGAAGATATCGTCTTTTTTACGTATATCTACAACTTTCTCGCCTGTATGTTCGTCGACGTTGTAGTCTCTCATGTGTTCTGTAAATTTTTCGGCTAGATCCGGGCCTGAAATTGATTTGGTTCCGAGCCAGTTCTCGACTACATCAGTATTGTTTATCTGTCCGCCGTATTCATCTGCTATTACAAGTACATCCATACCTGCTCTCTTGGCGTATATTGCTGCTGACTGTGCTGCTGAAGCACCTCCGATTATGATTATGTCACGTACGTCGCTCATATACAGTTATTCTTTGAGGCCTAAGATTAAAACTACCTACATTACTTTGTGGAAACCCTGGAGTAGAAAGCATGCATCCTAGTACATACTTAACTTTGTTTGAGTAACAACGTTCTCATGGTTGATGAGGAGGCAACTACACCACGTTCTGCCACTTCTACAGATGTTCTTAACTCAAATCTGTCGCCCGACTACCCAGACTGGTCTGTTGAAGATAAACTAGCTTCAAACATGCTAATTCAGGACATGATGGAATACTATCCTGACTACAATCTTCCTGCAGGTATTGATATCAGAGAGAACAATAAAGGCGCTTTTTTCCACGATAGAAACAATGATGAGACACCTCCAGGTCAGCCTCTTATTGAAGTTAATCCTGAACGCAAGATTTCTTCTATGGCGCATGAATTAGGTCATGATGCACTTTTACAGTCGGTTTCGCGCGTAGAAGGTCCTCGAGTAGTGTACAGTGCCTTCAAAGAACTTTTCGCAGACCTAAACAGTTTGTACTTCTCTGATATAGAACCTGAAGATAGAGAACTCAACAGGGACCCGGATAAAGACCTTTCGGTATACGAAGGCGTTTCCGACTTACTTAATCCAAAGCACTGGGAGAAAGGCATTATGCGGATAGATAATATTGTAGATGACCTTGAAAGGGAGAATTGGGATTCTTTACAGACTGATGCTAGAGTTCTAGCAGGTTCAGAACCAAAAGCGGCGCCAGTACTTGATGTAAGAGATATCTCATATGAGCGGGCTAGGGCTGAAAACTACATTGAGAAACTTGCGGACAGTCCTGAGGTCAGTCATATGTTCTACGATAACTTCTTCGGCACAAGGGATTACTCGCCAGTCAGTGATGTGGCTGAGACAACGCATGATATCTGGAGTATGGCTCAAGTAGCTGGAAACACAGAGATCAGAGATGCGGAACAGCCTGTTAGAGCAGCTTACGATGATAACTCGCGTATTTGGGGGAAGCTTGCTGGAGCCGCAACAGTAATAGAGGACTTCTCACTAGATGAGATAGAGGATAGGCCGGAAGAAGTTCTCGTACAATCAATCGAAACGGATCTCTGGGACGCACGCGAAGATATGGAGGACGTGAAAAATAATCTTGAAACTATCGGCTCTCCTGAATACTTTGTAATGAACAGTATCTCCGATCAGAAATACGGCAAAAAATACGATGTAAGCATCGACTACCCTCACAATGTCGGCGGTCAACTGGCAGAACAACTGTACCTTAGGGGCATAGAACCAATGGACGTAGTCGAAGAACCGGAAAAATACGTGCAGCTCGTGACGCAGGAGATCAACAGACACATAGAAAACAATATCTGAGAGAGGGCACCAATTGGTTTTTAACTATTTACCGACCCACACATTACATACGGCAATCAAGCGGCGTTGGTCCAGTGGCCTACGACCCCACCTTGCCAAACAGTCTTATCGTTTATAGCGGTGGATTGTGTTATTTGGTGGAGACTCGGGTTCAAATCCCGAACGCCGCAACCTTACTATTGATATAATGCGGGATAGGGAGCTAGGTTTTGTAACCCCTCTGTTCGCCATAAATTCTTAAATTTCTGCTTAAATTCTCAACGAGGCTGCCGGTAATAGACTGTTTTTTATGACTGCTACCGAAGCGGCTATTGATAATTATCTTCTATGGGATGCTTTGTAAAGAACAAGAACTTCAGAGCAGAGTTGTTGAGGGTTCTGCTGATGGTGGGAAGGAATGGGATATAGCGGATACTTGGGGGGATGATTAATGACGGAAACCATCGAACAGTCGCCAAGGTCTTGGCTGATAACTCAGAATAAATAGATTGCTGTGTAGGCTATCGACAAAATCGACAATAGCTAATCTTATTTCATATTTCTTCTATTTCAGTTTCTCGTTCAGCAGTTGGAAAGTTTCTGTTGCGTCTTCCTCGTTTATTACCAGATGTGTGTCTTCTCGGCAGGATATTACTTCTGTAAGATTAATTTCTCTTCCTGCGAGTATTGACAGTATGTAGGCTAATACTCCCGGTGTGTCTTCCAGACTGTTGGGGCTTTTTAGGGTGACAACTATCTGGTCTTCGATCACTTCTCCGCTGCATTCTTCTCCGTTGTCAAGGATAAGTGTGTAGCCGTTTTCTGTCTTTGCGTAGATTTCGGCGTCCGAGAGTTCGTCTGTCTTGCAGACTTTGATGTTGTTTTTGAGTTCAACTGCTGTCTCTCCCAGAACTTGTGTAATATCTTCTTGCCTCTGCTTTCTCTGTCCCTGCATTTCTTCCTGGTATCGGCGTAACGCCATCTTTATTGCTTCAAACCCTCCTTCGATCTCTGGTTCTATTTTTCGAGCCAGTGCTGAGTAGTTGACGATCTCTTCGGCCAGTGCTTCCTGTATGTAGGGGCGTTTTTCTACGTAGTTTTCGACTTCTTCTCGGACAGACATAGTAATTACTTATTTAGAACAAGTTTTAACTTTTTTGTTAAGAATATAACTGAATCTTTATATAGTGTTCAGAACAAAAAGTAGTAACACAAGGTGAGACAACTAATGGAACAGAATATAATTTCCGCTCAGAAGGGTGGATACGAAAGACTCTATAGATTATCTTGCAAAACCTTCAAACATTGACACAGTTGTTCTTCTATACTCGGGTGGCCTGGACACCTCCATAATGGTCAAGTATATCCAGGAGGAGTACGATGCGGATGTCGTAACGCTGACGCTTGATCTCGGTCAGCCAGGCGTTGATTTAGAAGCCACAAAAGAGAAAGCACTGGATATCGGAGCCGAGGAAGCAGTCGTGGTTAATGCCAAGGAAGACTTTGCTAACAAGTTTATAGCCAAAAGTATCAAAGCGAACGGACTTTATCAGGGAGAATATCCTCTTTCCACTGCGATTGCAAGATATCTGGTATGTGAGAAAGCAGTCGAGGTGGTTGATGATATAGGTGCAGACGCAATTGCTCATGGAGCGACAGGAAAAGGAAATGACCAGGTGCGTTTCGAGGCAGGTATTCTAAGTCTTGATTCCGACATCAAGCTGCTGGCTCCTGTACGTGAGTGGAGCATGACTCGTGACAAGGAACTAGAGTATGCCGAAAAGCATGGAATATCTGTAGAAGCATCGGAAGGCTCGCCTTACTCTACAGATGAGAACCTCTGGGGTAAGAGCAGTGAATGCGGACCTCTAGAAGATCCTGCAAACGAGCCACCTGAGGAGGTTTTCCAGTTCGTAACGCCTCCGGAGGAAGCTCCCGACAAACCTGAATATGTTGAGATAGGGTTTAAGAACGGGGAGCCTGAATCCTTGAATGGTGATGAACTTCCGCTTCATGAACTGATTCAGAAGTTAAACTATGTGGCGGGTAAACACGGCGTAGGGATTATCGACATGATGGAGGATCGTGTTGTTGGTTTGAAGTCCCGTGAGGTCTATGAATGTCCTGCAGCGGTAACCCTTATCGAGGCTCACCAAGAACTGGAAAAGTTGGTGTCAACCAAGCACGAGAACCAGATAAAACAGTATGTGGATAAGAAATGGGCTGAACACGCATACAACGGCCTCTGGTTCGATCCCATAATGAATCATCTTGACAGCTTCATTGAATCTATGAATCAGAATGTATCAGGTAAAGTCGAGCTGAAGCTGTACAAGGGGAGCGTAAAAGTCACAGGACGTGAATCAGAATCAGCTCTATATGAACATGAATTAGCTAGTTACGAAGAGGGAGAAACCTTTAATCAAGAGGCTTCCCCCGGGTTTATCCAGCTTCATTCACTTCAAACCAAGCTCAGCAACGAGATCAATGGAGGTGAGAAATAGATGCTTTGGGAGACAGCGGAAGACTCAACCAACTCCAAGACAATGCAGTTTACGACTGAGCAAGAAGGTATTGAGCAGAAGATGTTACCTTATGACATACTCGGAAATCTGGCGCATGTCAAAATGCTCAAGCAGCAAGAATATATGACACAGGAAGAACTTGAAATAGTAGAAAAGGAGCTGAAGCAGCTTTATGACTACAATGGGAAAATAGAGGCTGAAGACGTGCATACGTTTGTCGAGGAAAAAGTAACGGAGAAAACAGATGCTGGTAAAAAGATACACACCGGACGTTCACGTAATGACCAGGTATTTCTCGATACCCGATTGCTGATGAAGGATTCGAGTATTCATATAGCAGAGAAAACCTTGGAGCTAATTAAGACGATAGAAGGTTTTGCAGAGGAGAAAAATCAGTTGATGCCGGGCTACACCCATCAACAGCAGGCAATGCCTTCAAGTACAGGTCTTTGGGCCTCCAGCTTTGCAGATGCACTTGTCGATGATCTCAAGTTGTTGAAGGGAAGTTATCAGATATTTGATCAAAATCCGCTTGGTGCTGCAGCTTCATATGGAACAAGTTTAGACATAGATCGGGAGAAGACTAAGGATTTACTGGGATTCAATTCAGTACAAGAGAACCCGATTTACTGCGGGAGTCGTGGGAAACATGAGTTGATGCTCGTTCAGGCATTAAACCACATGATGATGGACTTGCAGAAGATGGCTGAGGACATAATTAACTTCTCCGAAGATCAGCAGGTATTCGAGCTGCCGGATGAATTCTGCACAGGTTCAAGCATCATGCCGCAGAAGAAAAACCCTGACACACTGGAAATGGTTCGAGCCAAGGCAGAGGAATTAAACGCCTCAACACAGGCCATACATGGGGTTATATCGAAGCTGCCTTCAGGATATAACAAAGACTCTCAGCAGACCAAGAAACACCTGGTCAAGTCCATAGAGACAGTCATCGAGACACTAGAGATAACGACTGCCTTGATCTCCGAGCTGGAGATTTCCGACAATTTTGAGATCAAGGATGAGGTTTACGCTGCATACACAGCCAACCAAGAAGTAGAACGGGATATCCCTTTCCGAGATGCTTATATGCAGGTGAAGAAAAGTGAAGAATACGAAAAATCTACGAAAATCAAAGAACCAAAGATGCAATCTTGCTCAGAAATTGAGAGCTACTGGGAAGCGCAGAAACAGCGATTTAATACCGCAAAAGAAAATCTTCTACAATAATAATCAAAAAAGAGGACAGCTGTCATGAAGCTAGATAAGATAAAGAAGCAGCTTGCTGGACAACTCTCAGAAATCTTAAACCACAAAGTAGAAGAACAGGAGCTAGAAGTTCCAGGTACGGAATACGGAGATCTGGCTTTCCCTGCTATGAAGGTAGCAGCCCAGAAAGAAATCGGAGTAGGTGACTTCCTGGAGAAAGTAGAGAAGCAACTGGAACTACCAGAAGTTAAGGATGTGAAGCTGGAAGGCCCTGGCTACATTAACTTCTATCTTGACCGAGCTGAGAGTTGAAAGATATCAGCGTTTTCTTATTCTAAGTGTGCGGTATCGTTTAGCCTGACTAGTTTCCAACCATGTTTATCGTCGTATTCAAGTCCTGTTAGACCTGTATTACCGAGATCTATCTTGCTGTAGTACTCTCCGCTGAGATCCAGGATTTCAAGTACTGTAGCCTTTATTGCCACACTGTGCCCGCCAACCAATACTTTATCACTCTCATTATGCAGGTCTTGTAGCTCATCTAGTTTTCCAACGAATCTCTCGCCGACCTCCTTTAGACTTTCACCGTCTTCAGGCGTCAGATTGTGTCTCTTTCCATCATGGTTTCTTACTACTTCTCTCCAGTCATCCTTAGGTCGTCCTTCATATTCTCCAAATGCTCGTTCGCGCAACTCTTTGTACTTTTCAGGGTGCAAACCGTGTTTATCTGCTATAATCTTTGCAGTCTCATAGGTCCTTTCAAGATCGCTGGAATAAGCAGCATCAAAATCGTAGCTCTCAAGCCTTTCAGCTGCTTTTTCTGCCTGTTCAACTCCATACTTATTCAGACCAACATCTAGTTGGCCGGTAATGGCATCATCTTTGTTGTGTTCTGTCTCCCCATGGCGTACGAGAATAACCTGCATGAGAGACAATTAGAACCCCAAATCCTAAATTTTAAGCGGTAAATTTCTGAAGGAATGAGTTTGAATGACAAACGTTTTGATTGTACATGTGTAACAATTGAGGTGAATGGCTTCGCCTGGTAAACAGATAATTGAAGATGCACGTGTTCTCACAGCTGACTATCTGCCGAATAGCATGGTACACAGAGATAACGAACGGCAGGAAATCGCGCGCAACCTCAGGCCTGTACTGCAGGAGGGACAACCACTTAACATGCTTGTACATGGGCCTCCAGGAACAGGAAAGACAGCTATGGCGCGATATGTTGTTGAAGAACTGAAGAAAGAAACCTTTGTCAAAACACCGTACGTCAACTGCTTCAGCCAGAAAAGCCGATTCGAAATATTCTACAAACTACTCGGTAAAAAAGCAACAGTGCCGCGCGATGGAACTAGCACAGAAAAAGTAATCGATCTATTCGAAAAAGATGTACGAAAGAACCCTACAGTTATCACTATCGACGAGGTTGATCAGATAGCAGATGACGATGTACTGTTTGAGATTTCACGTTTCCAAAAAGCAGGTCTGATACTAATTGCTAACAGTCCAAACGCACTCGCTAACTTCGATGATCGTGTACGCAGCCGGTTATCAGGCATGAAGAAAGTCCGGTTCAAACGCTACAGCTCTGATCAACTATTCGATATACTGAAGGAGCGCAGAGAATATGGGTTATATCCTGATACTATCTCGGATGATCAACTAAAAACTATATCTGGCAATGCCAGTGGAGACGCACGCATGGCTTTGAACAGCCTGCGTATCGCAGTGCAGGATGCAGAGAATCAGGGTTTGGAACAAGTTACAGATGAAATAATCGATCAGAGCATAACTGACTCGCAGGATCAGGACAGAATAGAATCACTGGAACGACTGAACCGCCACCAGAAATCAGTCTACAACCTCTTGCAGGAGGAAGACAATCTGAAGATGAGCGAACTATACTCTCTGTACCAAGAAGAAGTCGATAATCCAAAGACTAAACGGACATTACGGCGGTATCTGAATAAAATGGAGGCATACGAGTTGATTTCGAGTAGAGGAGAGAAAAGCGGTAAAATCTATTATCTGGAATAACTATTATCTCAGATTTGGTTTCCCACAGATTGTAAAATTAGAACTCATTAGGAGCCAAGATCAACAAGTCTAGGTCTCCGAGGAGAATCAAGTTCTCCCTGAGCAGGTCTTCCGGTAGATCTCACAAATCCACTGGTGACCTTAACAGTAGAAGAGACCTGAACAGTTAAGTAATGATTAACTGTACAGAACCTAGAAAGCAGTAGGTCTTTTTTCCTGCTTTCAGAGGCTCTAATTATTGGAACTTTTTCCCAAGATTCTGTAAATGACGCATTTTCGGGTGTATCCTGTAACTATAAGAGCCAGTCCGATAAATGTCAGCAGAACCGATGTAAGAGCTTGCGGGAGAACATTTGCTAAGGGGACTAAGCCTGCGTAACCTGCAGCACCTAGTACAATCAGGAATACTCCTACGGTGATTCTTATTTTCCTATCCTTATGACTCACATTTTTCTTCATTATTAATCACTTGGAATAAGAGATCTAGTTGATCTCCAAATTTTCATCTTTGACGGTTTTAGACCATTCTACCTCTATCTCGATGGAGATATCGCCATCTTCTTCCTCTTCGACCTCTATCTCGAACTCTACTTGTTCAGCAGGATTGAGTTTTACTGAGTTGTCTCCTGACTTCAGATTTATTTCTCCCTCCGCGATCTTATCAGCGAGGCCGTGAATTTTCTCAGAAGCGTCTTCTCTGCTCATCTTGTTTTCAGTCTTCAGTATTTTTGGTGACATACTATACTATTGGAGGGCAATTGACTTATCATTTGCCTTTTATTCCTATTGTTTCGGACATGTCGGACAGTCGAGAATCGGTTTATTAGGGGTTGAGTGGTAATTAGCGGTTACGAGGTGAAGATTATATGAGGACAGATTCTTATCGGACTGCTGATAGTGTGCCGCATTATATTCCATTGGATTTGCTGGATGAAAATCAGGAAAGTAGGCTTTTCGGTTTTCTACGTCTTTGATTATTCTTCGCATCTCCTATCTTCTCCCTTTTCTCATTTAGGCAGTGTTATTAAATTCTAGTAAGTCTCATGTTTGTTGTATCGAGGAGTTTTGATAGTGTCGGAACAAATTTACAGTGATGTAAAGCAGCAGGTTGTGAAGGCTAAAGATATGAATGAGCGGAAGTTCAAGTATCTCTCAGATAACTTTTACGTTGTTCGTTCCGCGCTACGTTATTTCTCTGTTAAACAAGGTCGCCCGCTCACCTCTTCCAAGCTTTCTGATAATTTTCCATTGACTGCTCCGATCGCAGGTTCGTGCCTTGACATGCTGGATCAACTGGATGTTGTTGAAAAACGTACTGAGTCAAATTCACCGCATGTATATATGCCGGAGAAAGTTGATATGGCGCGTCTTGAGTCGGTTGAACAGGTTCTGAAGGACAACTACGAGATAGATGAGTATTACTGAACGTCTCTTTGATTAATTGTAAAACCGTACAAAGCATATTTTATACAGAGGGTGTACCGACATGAATATTTTACAGAAGCTACAGCAGATATTCTCCAGCAATGAAACAGAAGAACCAGGTGAGGAGCTCGTTCTGAAACCGAAAGAAGCTGTAGAAATGGTTGAAAAAACTTCTGAGGAGAAACTGCAGAAGATAGAAGACAGAGAGCAACATTTAATCTCTGAAACCGACCGACTGCTTGATGGACTGAGAGACAACCTGGGTAAAGTAGATGAATACGAAGATATTGACGGAATCAAAGCAGCGGAGGATATCGCCGAAAGCTTCTACAACTCCCGTAAAATAATGATTGAAAACTTCAATCCAGAAGAAAACTCGGAAAGCTATCAAGAAGAACTACAGAAGTTCCTAGAAGAGTTCAACGATGTAGACAGAAAAGAGAAAGCACTGATGGACAGAATGAAAAGCGATGTAGCCGGTATAGCACAGAACGTTCAGAACCTCGATGAAGCGCTAGCAGACCTAGATGAATTCAATAACAACGCGCTCAACTACCGAAAAGATGTGGAAAAACTGAGAAACCAATACTCGCAGCTTGAAGAACTACAGAATAAGAAAGAAGATGCTGAAGAAAAGCTGGAAAAAACAGAAGACGAACTTGAACAACTAGCTGATGAAGTCAACGAGGTGGAGGAAACTATTCAAGATCTAGAGCAAGGCGAAGAATGGAAGAAGCGTGAAGAACTTGAGAAAGAGATTGAGCAGTTGAATTCTGATAGAAAGCAAATCGAAAAGCGGCTTTCCAGTGCTGTTTCTAACTTGGATAGAGGCTTAAAGAAGCTGATCTATCAGATCGAAAACCGGGGGTTGGAATTTGACGGCAGCAAAGCGAATTTGGTTAATTTAAGAGATGAGAACTTCACCGAACTTGAAAGGATGAATGATGACTTGAAATTAGCAGAGAAGAAGATCGAAAAAGATGAAATATTAACTGGTAGACAGCTAGATGACTTTAAGGACCAGGTAAGTGAAGAAATTAGCTTTGTTTCCGAAGCTAAAGATATGACTGAATTAAACCAGGAAATACAGGGGCTTAGGGAAGAAATCGATAATTTTGAAGTCGTAGAAAAGAAATCAGGTCTTGAAGAGAGGATTGAAAAACTTGAAAATAAACGCGATAAACTGAAAGATCAACTGGAAGCTTATCGAAGGAGTAAAGAAGATTCATATGAAAAGATAGAAGGTAAAAAGGAAGAAATCGGCAGGCAAGCGCAGAAATTACTTCAGAAAAAGGTAAAGATAAAGTAATACTATTTTTGAAGACTTTCATTAAGATTTTATACTTTCGCCCCGATTAGTTAACCATGAGACCTGACTATAGAGTGAATGGGGTTCCTTGCTACGAAATTGACTCCGAAAAGGACTTGGATCATCTGCCAGAACATCTGAAGAAGTTGGCGACAGTCGGAGAAAGAGATGGAAATAAGGTTGTAGCCAAGATACCGCGTTTCACGTAAAGTTTTTGGTGCTATTATCACAGGTTTCCTCAAGGTAACCTGGATATTTAACCAAATTAGTTTGTGTCTTTTTCTTCTAGAAGAGGTAAACTCATACTATGACAGAAATACCAGAGCTAGGTCTCGGAACCTGGCAAAACACAGTTCCAGAAGAATGCGTAAAATCAGTTGAACAAGCCCTAAACATGGGTTATCGGCACATCGATACAGCCCAAGCCTATAGCAATGAAGAAGAAGTAGGAAAAGGATTGGAAGCAGCAGACGTAGAAAGACAAGACTACTTCCTAGCAACTAAAGTCTGGATCGACAACCTGGCGCACGACGACGTACTCGAAACAACAGAAGAAAGCCTGAACAAGCTCGACGTCGACAGCGTCGATCTACTATACGTTCACTGGCCAGCGAGAGCATATGACCCAGAGGAAACAATGGCTGCATTTAACCAGCTAGTTGAAGAAGAAAAAATTGACAATATCGGTGTTAGCAACTTCTCGCCTGAACAGATCGAAGAAGCACAGAAACATGCGGACACCAAGATTCTAGCTAATCAGGTTGAAATGCATCCACTACTTCAGCAGGAAGAGCTTCTCGAGTACTGCCAGGACAACGACATGTGCCTCGTGGCCTATAGCCCTCTGGCACGCGGGAAGGTGTTTGAGGTACCTGAGATTCAAAAAATTGCTGAGAAACATAACGTATCTGAAGCACAAGTCAGTCTAGCTTGGTTAATGCAGCACGATAATGTTGTAGTTATTCCAAAAGCTTCATCTGAAGATCATATACGAGATAACTGGAACGCAAAGAATCTTGAGCTAGATGAGGAAGATATCGAAAAAATCAATTCTATTGAAAGAGAGGATCGACAGGTAGATCCAAGCTTTGGAAAAGGCTGGGACTAAACTCTTTTACCGTAAAAAGCTCTAATCTTCTTCATCTTCCTCTACTTCTACTGCGAAAGATATCTTTCTATGGAATGCGAGTAATCCTATCATAAATATAATTCCGCCAATCTCTGAAAGGTACTGAAAATTATCAAAACCTTCTATACCCAGGGCGTATGCACCGGCAACTGTTAAAGTTGAAAATATCATGGCAGTGAAAGCTAAGATGCTGTAGGCAGATCTTACCTCGTCTTTTAGCACCAATTTTGTAGCTGCTAGCTTACTATTCTCTGAAAATTTCTTTACGATTCTATAATTGTAGTATACTGTTGTAGCACTTATTAGGGTTGATATCGCTCCAAATATTAGCGCATCTAGGATCATCTTGATCGCCTCCATTGACGGATAAATACTACTCCCACTGATGCTGTAAAGACTGGTAAAATTATTCTGGCGGCTCTAGTAAGTATGGGTTTCTCAAGTATTCCGGCAGCTATGTAAAGAAGAAAGGTTACGGTTAGGGTTATCTCTGAGATGAATAAAATCTTGAAGTCTCGTGCAGTACTATCTGAGTCCAGTTTAAATTTTGTAAGAACTTCTTGAGGGCTGTCTCTTATCCTTAAAAGTAGGTATCCTGTAGATAAACCTATCGTTGCGGCAAGAATTGCTATAACAAACTCGTATGTTATATGGAAGTCAATAGCCATAAATGAGACCTCTACTACATCTCCTTTTTAGATTTCTGATTAATAAAGGTGTAAGGTAAGAAAACTTAGATTTGGCGAATTCTATAAACTTGGAGAGATGCAGAGCTTTTTTCAGTGCTGTTCTTGTATTTAAAGTAAATCTGATAAGCCTTCTCGCCACGAACTATTTCACGCACAAAATCACCTTCTCTGATTTCACTTGCCGAAAGCTCGGACTCAAAAGAATTATCGTCGTCCATGTCCAAGTAGAAAACATCTTCCTGATACCAAATGCCTAGAGAATTATTATTAAAAGTTAGTTCGCCGTTAGGATTAGTCTCGTTGACCTTAAGGTCTTTATCAGCACTGTAGAGTTTGTTCTCCTCTCCGTTATGCAGAGTGTTTACTCCGTACGTATATCCAGCTGCAATACTTAGTACAAGTATTACTGGCAAGGTGATTTTCCAATTCATTATAGAAGAAAAAAGAGGCGAAGAGCTTTTTCAACCTTTACCCTTTCTCACAGATGATTGCTTGTTTTTTATTTCTCACATTAACACCTCTGTAACATGAAGGAGAAAATCCAGTTAGATGATAGAGAGATCACGCTAGTAGGAACGGCTCACGTATCTGAAGACAGTATAGATGAAGTGATAGAGGCTATTGATAAAGAGCAACCAGATAAAGTGTTCGTCGAACTGGACGAAAACCGTCTGCACTCGCTTCAAGAAAAATCAGGTTGGAAAGACACAGACCTCCTAGAGGTAATCAGAGAAGGCAAAATAAACCTCCTATCATTCAACCTCCTGCTCTCAATATACCAGAAAAAAATAGGAGCTGAACATGGAATCAAACCAGGAACAGAATTACTGAAAGCAGTAGAACACAGCGAAGAAAATGGAATACCGTACGAATTGGTTGACCGAGACATCAACGAAACGATCGACGATCTAAGAAAAAATCTCAGCCTCTGGAAGAAATCGGCGCTTATCGCATCATTCATGGCGTTCGGAGAAGATGAAGAGGAAACAGATATTGAAGAGCTCAAACAGGCAGATATGATAGAAGCTTTAGTAGAAGAGATGGGAGAAGACTTCCCAGAGATCAAAGAAGTACTTTTGGATAAAAGAAACAGCTACATGGCGCAAAAAATACTTGAATCAGGCTTTGAAAACGGCTTAGTGGTGGTAGGAGCTGCACACGTTCAAGGGCTTAAAGAGGAATTGCAGAACAATACTCAGCACAATTACACAGTAGAGAAAACATTTCCCTGGGGCAAAGCCGCCATGTATGGCATACCATTGCTCGTACTAGGGTTATTCACATACGGTTTCATGCAGGGCGGTGTCGACCAGTTAATACAGCTTGGTGTGCCATGGATAGTATTAAACAGCAGCTTATCACTTCTAGGTGCATTAATAGCGCGTTCACATCTGTCAACAGGCCTGATAAGTGCCGCAGCAGCACCTTTAACCTCTGTAAATCCAACAGTTGGAGCTGGCATGGTGGCAGCATATGCAGAGGCTTATTTCCATCCGCCAACAGTCAAGGATATGGAAGAAATAGTCGATATAACAGAGTATCGACAGCTTTGGAACAACCAGGCGGGAGTCGTTGTACTTACTTTTATTTTCGTAACAATAGGGAGCTTTATAGCTACAGTGCTTGGAGCAGGAGTTATAACCTATCTAGTCGCTTTCATTTAGCATATACTTTTGCTCCCAGGTCTCAATCCTTTGTTTCCAGTTATTAGCATCTTCATTCTCGTCATCAGAATCTGTAGATACATAGTCCTGTTCTCGTAGAAGATAGCCAACGCCAAGACCTACGAACAAACCGATAATATGCGCCTCGTATGCTACGTTGTTAACGCCAGTTAAACCAGCAAAGTTGATTACAAGATAAGAAACCAGTACAGCCCACATAGGAAGCGGAACCCAAAGCGCTAGGCCGATATCATTCGGCCGATAAGCTGCCAATGCTCCAAGAACGCCCATTGCACCACCTGAAGCGCCGATGATAGCAGATTCGGTATAGAAAATGAATGCGGAAAGATTTGCGAGTAATGCAGAACCTAGAAACGTGCCTAGAAACATTTTGGATGATGTCCGCAGCTCGTACATAGTACCGAATATCAGAATGAAGAACAAGTTATTGTAGAGGTGTGAGGCATCTCCATGTCCAAAAATTGAAATTATAAAGTTTTCTGGCGGACCTCCTGCAGTGAAAGCAGGGTTAAAACCAGCAGTAGCCTGGACAATATAAACCGAAATCATGAAAAGAGAAAGGATAACTGCGGAGAAGTAGGTTTGAGCCATCGGAACAGATTAGTCTTCTAAGAGGTATCCTTCCATAATGCTACGCGATTTTTCTACTCCTAGTGCAGCTATCAGTGTTGATAGTCGTGGTCCTTGGTCTCGTGAAAGGAATACGTTGTAAACTGCTGTGAAGAACTCGCCTGTAGAAAGCTCCGATTCGTCCTTGGAATCGAAAACTGCTTCATCTAGCTCATCAGTATCCTCGAACTCGCCATCAAGGCTTTCGTACAGAATTTCTACAGCTCTCAGTTCTTCCTCGCTTAGGTTATTCAGTACTTCCTGATCCGGCTCCTCATTGATACTGTACAGGTAATCTTCAGGAGCGTAGTTCCGAGCCCAGTTCTTCGCCTTTTCCAAGCGATCAAATACCTGCTGCTTCTGTTTCTCACTAAGTTCTTCTGGGATATGATCTGTGGAGCGGAGTGACTCGAGCGCAGTAGTCTCCCAGTCTTTCTCAGGAATAGTCTGTGCAAGAAGCGAAGCGTGCTTGAAAGGAATCCTTACGGGCTGCTCATCAGGTATATCGACCACTGCAATCTCGTAGACTCTTTCACGGTGTTTCTCTTTCTTCTCGTTCTCCATCTGGATTTCATCAAAGTAAGTTTTCTCGAATCGATCAAATCGGTCGTATACCTGGATGATCTCCTCGTCGAAAGCCAGTACTAGCTCAGATTTTGGCTTGTTCTGTGAGAACAGGAACCGGATCATTTCAGGGCTGTAGATCTGCTTCAGATCGTCCAGTGTCAGCGTGTTCTCCCCTGCGCTGCTAGATATCTTCTTGTCACTGCCTTTCGGCTTCACAAAGTCGTACATCTGGTATACAGGGGCTTCATCCTTGTATACTTCTTCAATTATTTCTTTGCCTGTGTCTCGGCTGCTTCCTGCTGCTGAGTGATCCTTGCCTCCCGGTTCGAAGCTGACCTGTTCATAATGCCATCTCATTGGCCAGTCAACTCTCCAAGGCGGCTTAACATTTCCTTCTTCCTGGAAGTTGAGTTCGAATGTGTCGCCGCATTTCTCGCAGTAGTATGTTACGGTGTATTCACCGTTGTAATCCTTAACTTCTGTGAAGTCTTTTCCACATTCTGTGCAGTAAACTCTTAGAGGGTAGTAAGGATCTTCTAATGGTTCTTTTCGGTACTGGTCAAGTATTTCCTTGATCTTCTCACGGTTGTTCATAGCCTGTTTGGTCAGGTCTGCGTACTCCGCTTTTTCGAACATCTCGGTCTGCCGGATGAACTCTATATCCATGTGCATGTCTTCTAGTTGTTCTTCAAGCATGGATTCGAAGTGTTCTGCGTAGCTGTCGTGGCATTCTTCTGGGTCTGGAACCTTTGATAGAGGCAGTCCTATGTACTGCTCCCATTCGTCCGGTACGTTTGCTGGTACTTTTCTGAACCGGTCGTAGTCGTCCCATGAGTAGATGAATCTCGTGTCCTCTCCTCTTTCCTTGAGCGACTTGACAACGAAGTCTGTAGTAATTATTTCACGGAAGTTGCCTATATGCACCATTCCGGATGGTGAAATACCTGATGCGCATACGTAGGTGTCTCTGTCCTCGAATTTTTTCGTTGTCGCAAAAGCTAACTGGTCGCTCCAGAAGAGAGGTTGATCGCTCATACATGATTGATTCGCAATCAATATTTTTTAACTTCTACATTGACAAGCAGCTTCATTTTAAAACTACGGCTGACGGCTAAATAACTATGATGGATATTAACCCACGTCTCATATTCCTGATAGTTTTCGTAGGTATTCTAAGTGCATTAATGTATAAAGATCGGAAAAACGTTAACCGCGTATCAATACTTTTCTACAGACGTACAAAAAGAGGACTAGATCTGATAGACCGTATAGCAAAGAAAGCACCGCGTTTCTGGAAAGCATACGGATGGGCGGGATTTGGTGTCGGCGTAATATCAGTATTTGTAGCAGTGCAGCAAATCGGATCCTCATTACTCCGTATCGGTAGTTCAACAGGAGGTTCTACAGCAGGACCTAAAGCAGTACTTCCCGGGCTAGGCGCAGAAGCAAGTATCAACGGACCAGCTTTCTTCATACCGGTAGAGTACTGGATCATATCTATAGGCGTGCTCATGTTCGTACACGAAATGAGCCACGGGATCGTAGCTAGAGCAGAAGACTTCGAACTGAACAGCGTTGGATGGATAGTCCTTGGAATAATACCCGGGGCCTTTGTCGAGCCAAAAGGAGAAAAAATGCTTCCAAACGGAGATGGCGAACAGGAAGTAGACGGAGAACACCATGGTATGTGGGACCAAGGTAACTGGAAATCCCGTATCAAGGTATTAAGCGCAGGAAGCTTTGCAAACTACCTGACCGCTATCCTGTTTATAGTACTTGCTATTGGATTAGCCACGGCGACTACTGATGTTGCAGGACTTAACTACCAGGCACAGGAAGGATATCCCGCATATGAATCAGGTATGCGGAACGGAACGCTATATGAGATCAATAACCACACTATTGATAGCCCTGAGTCTATGAACGAGGCAACAGACAGTATTCAAGCTAACGATACGGTTCGCCTGTCGACAAGTGAAGGTAACTTTACCTTGACAGCTACTGAACGTGAAGGTTTTGAAGGAGGCTATATAGGACTAGGTTTCACCGGTCAGTCGATAGAATACAATGAAAGCGTTGAGAACTACAGCGGATTTCTCAGCTGGTTTACCGGCTTACTAGAGATGATAGCTATTCTCAACATCGGGATTGGACTATTCAACATGCTTCCAGCCAAACCACTGGATGGAGGACATATCTTAGGAGTATTTGTAGAACAGTTTACAGGAGAGGAGAACATGAAGTATGTGAACGCATTCTCTATGGCTGTTTGGGCATTGATCATCAGCTCATTTGTCTACCTGATCTTTTTGGCCTAACAGCCACTCCATATTCCTTCTTTTTCTCTTCTTGCTACTGACACAATCTGCTGGAACCGAGATTTTCCTTCGAAATCTGTGTGTCCATAGGTCTGTTCCAAACCTTTCTGCAGCAATTGTTTCTCAAGACTAGTTCCGTTTCTGTATATAGACACGAGAGTGCGGCCATATGCACAGTTCCCTTTGTAAACTATTCTTACGTCTACTTTGCTGTAATTATCTTTTACAAACTTAGAAGATTCTTCACCGTAGTTTCTCAAGTGTTCTTTGGAAAGATTGCACACCCATTCTTTCGGAGTGTTTTCAGCATGTACTTCTGGCGTATCGACACCGTTGAGCCGTATAGTTATGTTTTCGTTTCTTAC
>JBLGBK010000012.1:0-17929 GCA_047617785.1 Colwellia polaris
AGGTCTTAGCCCCGTCCGGGATTTGAACCCGGGATCTATCCCTTACGAGGGGATCGCTCTAGCCAGACTGAGCCAACGAGGCGTGTTTGTGTAGAGAGTTGTTCTGTAGAGTTTTTTATGTCTGCCAGGGGGTGTTACCTGTTTTATATACTGTTAGCTGTAATTTTTGTAATATAAGGTGTTAATTTGAATGGATGATAGAATTGGAAATTTAGCAGGTGAGGTTTACCGTTTATTGGATGATGGCGGTGAGCACTCTCTTAATAAGGTCTGTAAAGCTGTAAATGCGCCCCGATCTAAAGTGAATATGGCGATCGGGTGGCTTGCTCGTGAGGATAAGCTTGAGTTTGTGGATAAGCAGAGAGGTACTGCGGTACAGCTCAAGTAAAACTGTTTTATTATTCTCTTCCCTAATTTATCTGTATGAGTTCTCTTGATTCCGGTGCAAGAACTATTGTCGAACAGTGTCTAAATATCCAAAAAGATGAATCCGTACTCGTTCTTAACGACGGGAATGATGCCGATTTAATAAACACGCTAACACGTTTTCTGCAACAAAATGATTATGACTATACTTTGAAAGAGTATCCGGAACCAGAGAACCATGGTGAAGAGCCACCTCAAGAAATAGCTGAGGCTATGAAAAACTACGATGTTGTGATCGCACCTACACTCAAATCTCTTTCACATACAGAAGCACGTATTAAGGCCTGTGAATCAGGTAGCCGCGTGGCAACTCTACCAACTATAACTAAAGAGATCTGGAATACTTCTCTCCAGGCCGATTACAAAGAGGTTGAACGCATAACTAAGAAAGCATATGAGCTACTGGAAGATACTTCTGAGGTCAGGATCAAAACACCTTCAGGAACCGATCTTACATTGGAGGTGAACATCGAGTTTTTCCACAAGGACACAGGTATTATCCAAGAACCAGGCGACTTCGGCAACCTTCCTGCTGGAGAGGCAGACGGCGGAGTCGTAGACGCGAACGGCATGCTTGTAACCGATCACTTCCCTTTCGCACCGGCAGGAACCAAGGTCGAAATCAAAGATGCTGAAGCGGTATCGGTCGAACATGTAGATGAGGAAGTATCTGAATTAGCCGAAGCATTCGAAGAATACGAAGGCGCAAAAAATGTTGCAGAGTTCGGTTTCGGAACCAATCCTAAAGCAACCCTGATCGGAAACGTTCTTCAGGATGAGAAAGTGCTTGGAACCATTCATGTCGCGTTTGGAGATAACTCTAGCTACATTCCGGAAGAGCATGAAAGGCGTCAGAGCTGTGAAATACACTGGGATACCATCTGTGAATCGCCGACTGTCTGGTTCGATGATCAGAAGGTTCTGGACCAAGGCAAACCAGTTTTCCTCGACTAGATTTTAAGTACTGGCTTCAACAATCATTGCCTTGTATAGATGGGAATATTCGACTCCTCAAATAAAGTAAAGGAGAATCTTTCAGAAGCCATGAAAGAGACCCAGCAAATCTCTGAGTCTAAAGTAAAGGCTGAAAGCTCCGAATCAGATAAAGAATGGACGCATATGATGGATGCGATCCGTAATCTCAAGTCCCGTCTTAACCAGGTTAAGAAAAACCAAGAAAGTATAGAAAATAAAAATGAAAAGCTGGAAGATGAGCTTGATTCTGTTGAAGAGGAGTTGGAAGGCATTGATAGAGATGATGAAACTGTTGAACAGGTAAAAAGACAGTTAAATGAGGTTCAATCTCAGTTCCGTGAAATGGGAGGTATTGAGAACCTTGTACAGCTAAAAGAAGATACTGAAAGCGTTCTTGAAGAAGTTGAAGAAATGGATCATGAAGTTGAAGTCGAAGCTGATAGAGTAGAAGATATCTACCAGGAGCTTCAGGAGAAAGAAGAAGCTATCGATCAAGTTGTTCAGGACCAGGAAGAGCTACGCGAGGACTTTAGCCAGCTACTTGACCGGTTTGATGACTTATCAATGGAGTATAGCGAACTTCCATCATCTGAAGAGTTCAGCAACGTAATGAATCAGCTTAAGTCGCAAAAAAAGGTTATAGAATCTGTTGTACCAGCTCTGGAATCGGCTTTCGACGATATTGAAGATATTGAAGAAAAATCCATAGTTACACTCGAGGATCTCGGCCAGCTTGAAGATCGTATTGAGAGCAAGAAGGTCGATAAAGAACAGTTTGAACAGCTGGAAAAAGAGGTTTCCGTAGTAGAAGATACTACTTCTGAAAATGATAATAAGATCAAATCTTTGAACGAGAAGATTTCTCGTATAAACAATAAGACCCAGCAGATTGAGGAATTGAGAGAAGATATCACCGAGCTTGAAGACGAGGTTAACGATAATATAGAAGATCTTAGAGAGGAAAGACAGGAAGATATTGATGGTCTGCGCAGCGACTTTGACACGCTTCTAGAGGATTACCCCGATAGAGAAGAAGTACACGATCTCGAAGAAGATATTCATTTTGTTGTTGAAGAGCAAAAGGAGCTTGAATCAGAGCTCTCTGACTCTCTGAAGGATTTGGAGAAAAAGGTTCATAACCTGGCTATTGAGGAGAAAGTTGATCGGTCTCAGTTCAAACAGCGTATACAGGAAATTAGAGGAGATCAACTGGTCGAAATCGGTCAATTACGTAAAGAACTGAATAAGATTGAGTTAGATGAAAAGATAGATAAGTCCGAGCTGGAGGAAGAGATGACAGATCTCAAACAGGAGATTGAAGTACAGCTCCGCTTATCTGAGAATGAGTTACGTGAACGACATGCAACCAAATCAGAGCTTCAGGGCCTATGGGATGCGATAGATGTAGTTGAGGAAAAAATAAAGACAGAGAGGGCTGCTGGCGAAGAAAATTCTCGCGCTGTTGAACAGGTTAGAGAGGACCTTGAAAGCTTTGAGGAAGGTGTTGACTCAAGACTATCTCATAAAGCCGAACGCAATCAGATTCAAAATGTTAAGAACAATCTTGCCAGCTTAGAGAGCAGAGTAAATCAGCTGGAGGATAGGCATGACGAAGAGTTTGTAACAGAGTCCGAGTTCCATAGCTTCAAGGAGAAGGTCGAACAGATATCCGATCTGCTTCTGAAGGTTACCAAGAAAGTGACTTCTAAGTAAGAAGTTTTAAAATATTGGATCTGTATTAACAGTTCTATGCGCGGAAAAGTACATTCAGGAAATGTTTCTGTATCAACCGGTGCTATGCCGTGCATGAATTTCTCTAAGTCCAAGTTTAATTTTGCTAATATCTTTACCTGGAAGTAAGTTATCTCTTTCCAGGACGCCTTGACCATTAAAATCGGTCTCTCTACGTATTTCTCCTTTCAAGGTGTTCCAAAATAGATATTCTACCTGACTCTGGCGCCCAACGGCTTCTGTTCGTCCTCGCACTACCGTTGCTAGATGGTGTGTTCGCCACCTTGCTTGTGACTGGGGCAGTACAGACATTCTCCGAGATCCTTACAGTAGCATTAACTATATTTACAGGAGCTGGAGCGCTAGCTATACTTTATTCTGAATCAGGAAGCAGAGAGGAGGCGCAGAAAATGGTTAAACAGGTGGCTCCTTATCTTGTATCAGGAGCATTAATTGTGGCGTTAGTAGCGCCGGTATTCGAACAAATCTTCTATCTATCACGGCTTCGGTACGCTGCAGCAATTGCAGTATTGGTTATAGCCCTGAAAATATCAGAAGTAGATATAGCAGAGAAATTCACAGTTCCAAGCATCATAGTTACAGGAATGGCTCTTTCCTTGAAGCAGCCAGCCTCTATAGCCATAACCTCGGGTTATGTTGCTCCAGCTCTACTAACTGTGGCTACAGCGCTGCTTGTACTATACGCAGCAACCTACCTTGATCCGGAAAGACTCAACTTGGATATTATACGGGGTGCGGGAACATTGGTTCTTATATTGGTTAGTTTATCTCTCCTAGGGTTGAACATACCTTCGCATCTAAGTTTGGCGGTTCTTTCTACGGCCGTGGCTGCTGCGTCAAGACCTGAAGTTCAGAACTGGGCGCTTCTTACCTCGAAATAAGTGTCAGAGCTGTTCATAAGCTTTGCAACCAATCTTTCTCTTAGAGGTCTGAAGACAAGTGCTATTCCTGCTAGATCTGTTATCAACCCGGGAGTAAGTAGGAAGATTCCGGCAAATACAATCATAGCGCCTTCAACCATGTTACGTGATGCTTCTCCCGCAGTCACTGACTGCTGTAGTTTCATCAGTATATGGATGCCTTCTCTTCGGATCAGATGAGCTCCTATTATACCTGTTAGTAGTATTACGCCTATTGTCTGTACAAATCCAATGCTTTCTGCCACTACAAACAGCAGGTAGAAATCTATGAACGGCAATGCAAGCAGCAGAACTAGCAAATATCCTATCATTTTTCTCCCGTACACATTATTGACGTAGGTTAGCGTTTAAAATCTGAGTGCCGCTTCTATATACATGAAACAACTTCTGAAAAAACTGGTTAACACCTCCGGAGTATCGGGAAACGAACACCGAATTAGAGAAACAATCCGAAAAGAAATAGCGGACCATGCTGATGAGATTGAAGAAGACAACATGGGCAATCTCATCGCACGAAAGAACCCGGAAGCAGATAAAACACTTCTTCTCGATGCTCACATGGACCAAATCGGTCTAGCAGTTAGAAGAATCGATGAAGAAGGATTTCTACGTATATCAAGCGTAGGAGGGATATATCCTGTAAGTGTGGCGAATCAGAGAGTGAATATTCACACGTCGGAAGGCGAAGATATCAAGGGGGTTATCGGTATGAGGCCGGCCCACGTCGTACAAGGAGAGAACCAAGGCTTGCCAGATATGAACAAGATATTTGTTGACATCGGGGCAGAAGACAAACAGGACGTACTTGATAAAGGAATTAGAGTAGGCGATTACATAAGCTATGACACTGGTTTTGAAGAACTTGCAAATGACTATGTAACAGGCCCTGCGCTTGACAACCGCGTAGGATGTACATTGCTTATAGATGCATTCAAGAATTTCGATGAGAGCTATGAAATGATTGCTCTATTCTCTTCACAGGAAGAAATAGGTGGTAAAGGTGTAAAAACCTCTGTATTTGGTCTTGAACCTGATGTAGCAGTTTCACTTGAGGTTTCGCAGGCTGGAGACGTACCTCACATCGATGTAGATGAATCAGATGAGTACACAGGTCAAGGGTTCGGTATAACTATGATTGAAGAAGGAGGCCGTGCAATAACAGTTCCGGAACCTGTTAGGAACTGGCTGATAGATACAGCAGAAGAAAAAGATTATAATTACAAAAGGAAGCTGTACGATAGAGGTAAGACAAATGCAGCACAGATAAGATTTCTGAAAGAGGGTATTCCAGCAGGAGTGGTCGTTATTCCGACAAGGCATATTCACTCGCCGGTTGAAACAGTAAAGATGTCGGATATAGAAAAGACAACGGAGTATGTGTCAGATATTTTCGATACATTTCCGCAGTATTTCTAGGAGGTTTTCAGAATGGTAAAAGAACGAGAAGAAATAGAACAGCAGTACAAATGGGATTTAACGGAAATCTTCGAAAGCGAGGAAGAGTGGAGGGAGAAACGCAGCCAGGTTGAAGAAGAACTCGATGAGATAGAAGAGTACAAAGGCCAACTAACAAACTCGGCGCAAACTCTGCTCAACGGGTTAAAGGCAAAAGACAACCTGATGCGCGATATTTCCAATCTAGCAGCATATGCGAGGATGAAGACGCATGAGGACATGAGCGATCAGAAGGCACAGGAGTTGAAGTCAAAGGCCGACTCGCTTCAGAGCCAGGCTGCTTCAAAAGTTGGTTTCTACCAGCCAGAGATCAAGAAACTATCCAGAGAACAGTTTGAAAGTTATATAGAAGAGGAAGAAGAGCTTGAAGAGTACAGACACTACATCCGGAACATTCTGCGCCTTCATAACCATATTCTTGATACTGAAACCGAGTCGATGCTGAATGATCTTGGAGAAATTCTTTCTACACCTCAAGAAACCTATTCAATGCTTACTAACGCAGATCTAACCTTTCCGACTGTTGAAAGAGAGGGTGAGGAGGTACAGATCACTAATGCTAACTTCACGAAGCTGTTGAAGGATGAAGACAGAGATTTCAGGAAAGAAGTGTATAATGGTTTCTATGAGCGTATAGGCCAGTTTAGGAACAGTATTACTACGATGCTAGATAAGGAAATCCGGAAGAATGTGAAGATGTCGCGTATCAGGAACTACGATACAGCCCGGAAAGCATCTCTCAAGCAGGATAACATTCCTATATCAGTCTACGATAATCTCGTGGATACGGTTGAAGACAATCTTGATGTTCTACACAGACATCTTGAGCTTAAGAAACAGGTTCAGGATCTTGATGAACTGGAGATGCATGACATATACATGCCGATAACCGAAAAAGAGCAACCAGAAATCGAATATGAGGAAGCAAAACAGCATGTTCTGGAAGCATTACAGCCTCTGGGCGAAGAATATGTGGATAAGGCGGAAGAATTCCTCGAAAATCGGTGGATAGATGTTTACGAGAACAAAGGTAAGCGAAGCGGAGCGTACAGCGGAGGAACATATGATACGCCATCATACATCCTGCTGAACTATCAGGAAGATGTGAATTCAATGTACACTCTTGCGCACGAGCTTGGCCACTCTCTTCACTCTGAACTTGCAAATCAAGAGCAGGGTTACTTGGATAGTCAGTACAAGATCTTCGTTGCGGAAATTGCAAGCACGTTGAACGAAATTCTACTTACACGTCATCTGCTAGAGAAAGGTAAGTATAAGGAGCATGCGCTTGACTACGTTCTAGAGGGTTTCCGGAACACACTTTTCCGGCAAACGCTGTTTGCAGACTTTGAAAGACAGACTCATGAACGTGTTGAGAACGGCGATCCATTAACTGCGGATATACTCGGCGAGATGTATGGTGAGAAGAAGAAGGAATATTACAAACCGGTTCAGATGGACGAGGAAATTAAGAAGGAATGGATGCGCATACCGCATTTCTACTATGATTTCTATGTCTTCCAGTACTCTACAGGTTTGTCGGCCGCGCACGCAATAATCGATGAAGTGATTGAAGAAGGCAACGCCGAAGACTATCTGGATATGCTTAGAAAAGGAGGCAGTGATTATCCTTTAGAAGTGCTTGAAGATCTAGGGGTCGATATGCGCAAACCTGAGGCAGTAGAGAAGGCTATTGAAAGATATGAGAGACGTGTAGAAGCTATGGAAGAAGCAATTTAGAGGTGTAAAATTATTATGTCAGAAAAATTTGAACAACTTGAAGAAGAGCTTAAAATGCTTCAAAACCTTGAGTATATTGAAGACCTTCTTTCCTGGGATAAAGAGGTTATGATGCCTGAGGGAGGTCAGAAAGCCCGTGTACATCAGCAATCAACAGTTTCTAAGCTTCAACGCCGTATTATTACAGGTGACAAGTTAGATGGTCTTTTAAAGGATATTGAACGTTCTGAGCTTAACCAACGCCAGGAAGCTCTGCTTAGAGAGGTTGAAAAAGATAAGAGGAAAGCAGAGGCTGTTCCTGAGGAGTTGATGGAGAGGATATCAGAGACCTCGTCTGAAGGTATCGAAGTATGGCGCGAAGCTCGTGAGGAGAATGACTTCGAGTCGTTTGCTGAAATCCTTGGAGAAATTGTAGGGTTGTATAGAGAATATGCTAACCATATTAATCCTGATTCAGAGCCTTATAAGGTGCTCTTCAAGGACTACGAGCCATTTCTCAAGTTTGAATCTATGGAGGAGATAATGGAAGAGGTAAAAACGAACCTTGTGCCTTTGATTGAGGACATACATGACTCTAATGTGGATATAAACAAAGGATTTTTTGAAGGCGGGTTTGACGAAGAAACGCAGAAAAAACTATGCAAGAATATCGCGCGGGATATAGGTCTGCCAGAAAGTTCTAATCGTGTAGACGTTTCAACACACCCGTTTACGTCAGGAAACACTTTTGATACGCGTATAACTACTCGTTACAATGCGAATGACTTGTCTGAAAGTGTTTTAGTTACTATGCATGAAGGAGGTCATGCGCTCTACCAGCAAGACCTTCCGGAAGATGAATATAATTCTCCTATAGGTGCTTCAAGAGAGTTAGGAGTCCACGAGTCTCAGTCACGACTATGGGAGAATCATGTAGGACGTTCAAAAGTATTCTGGAAATACATGCTTCCAAAACTTGAGGAAAACTTCTCTGAAAGTATTGGAAAAGATACTCTGGAGGCGTGCTACGAATCAATTAACCATGTAAGAGAAGACAATACCGTCCGTTTCAACGCTGATGAACTTACTTACCATCTCCATATATTGATCCGATTTGAGATAGAAAGAAAATTAATTAACGGAGAAATCGAAGTTGAAGAGCTTCCGGAAATCTGGAATAAAAAATATGAGAAGTATCTGGGTGTTACGCCAGATAACCATAAAGAAGGTGTTATGCAGGATATTCACTGGGCAGGAGGCAATTTCGGGTACTTCCCAACATACACTCTAGGTAGTGTTCTCTCTGCACAATTATTTGATGCGGCCGAGAGCGAGATTGACAACCTAGATCAAAAAATTGAGGAAGGTAACTTCGAGCCGTTGCGTGACTGGCTACGTGAGAATGTCCACCAGCACGGAAAGTTATACGAAACCGAGGAGCTTGTAAAGAAGGCCACTGGCGAGAAACCTACTCCGGAACCTTTCCTTGACTATGTCGAGGAGAAGTATTCAGAACTCTACAACCTCTAACTATCTTCTTCTATCTCTTTTTCTTTCGCTACAACCTGCAGACTGCATGTGAAGATCTGCTCGACCACTTATTTCTACTGTTTCATTATAATATGAGTTCTGGGCGGCTGAATATGGCCGCGTTGATCGATCCAGATTTTTCTATCTGGAAGAATGTGTGTTGGTTGTATCTACTGAGGTTGCTTACAGCGCCTTCGACTGCTATATATTTGCCGAGCATCAACTTATCTGCTTCTTCTGGAGGTACATCTTCGGGTTCTGCAGAGAAGGTTGTTGTACTGAGCAAGATAAGCTCTGTTACTGTGGCTAAAACAAGTGTCTTGTCCTTCAGAACTTGATTTCTTCCAGAACTCTGTACTCAGCTCCTTCCTCGCTGAGCCTTGATTCATATACTTTCACGGAACTGACTTTGATTTGGCCGAAGAAGTAGTCCTTGTATTCCCGCATTCCTTTCCTAAGCTTCTTCTTTTTCTTTCTCGTCAGGTTATCGACGCGGAACAATGTAATATGTGGATGAAACTCGTGGCTATTATCGGAAACCAAGTCGTGACTGCTTGCCTCTTCGTGCAATTTCTGAAACTCTTCAGCTTCTACTCCGGCCCAAACTACGCGTATATGATCATTCGAAGGGAAAGCACCGACCCCTTCGATATCAGAGTTGAAGCTGTTAAGATCAACTTGTTTCAGATGTTTGATAAGGTGTTGAACTTCTTCTGCGTCTAAATCTTGGAAGAATTCGAGCGTAATATGCATTTTTTCCGGAGGTATTGTCCGGAAGTTCATGTCGAGTGTTTGCTGGATGTACTGCAATTCATCCAGAATCTCGTCGTTTTCGATTTCTACGGCGGTGAATACCCGCGTCATTGTTTACATTTTTAACCGTTCGATACGTATAAACTATTAATACAGAAGGTGTAACAATTAATTATGGCTGAAAAACCACGGGCGACGGAACTGACTGGGAAAACTATAGTATCTGAAGAACATGGTAAGAAGTTCGGAACTGTAGAAGATATCTCTTATGTATCAGATACTGGCGAACTCATGAATATTCTAATCACTGATACTACAAAGCACTTAACCGATGCTAACCTACAGCAGGACCGTAAAGGACGAAGCATTATACCTTTCTCCTCTGTAAGGAGTATTGGAGACTTCGTGATTGTCTCAGAAGACGAGATTGTTTAGAGAAACTCTCTTTTCTGTTAATCGCAAGTCTTATTCATTTCTACTTGATATTTTTTCGGCTTCTTCTTTCAAAATTTTACTTGTCTTCTTGAGTACTGTTGATCTAAAACGATAGTCCTCTCGAAGCTCGTCGCACCATTCTGCTGCGTGTAAAAGCAGGGATTCTTGGAGATGGGATACTTCTTCTGACATTTCTCCGTCTTTGCCGGTGAAATATCTCAGGCTTTCTTCTCTAGCTTTCTCAGCGAATTCATCGCTGATTTCAATTCCTGCTTCTTTTGCTGCATAGAAATACCACTCTAGGTCGAGTATGGCGACTGTAAGAAGGTATTGATCTACTATTCCGTTTGTATGCTCTGTTGGTTTTTTATCGTCTATCTTAAGATCTTCTGGTCTGCTGTAGTCGGGATAATCTAGGTTTTTCAGGCTGCCATATTCTTTGGCGGTATCTTTACCCAGCTTGTGGTTGTTAGAGTCCATCAGGAAGAAAATTTTGTCGATAGGGAAGGATAGCCATTCCTCTAGTAGTTGGTACCATTCTGTATCTCCAATAAAAACTGCAGAAATTAGCTTCTTGGCGTCAGGGCTTATTTCTTCATCTTCAGAGTTGAAACTTTGGAGAGCTTCTTTCTTATTTTTCTTAATCTCTCCAGTCTCTAGGTCGATATCTTCAGAGACTTTCAGAATAAAGTCTGCATCAGCCTCAAAGTATCGTTTAGGATTTTCCTCTATAACCTTGCCTGCCCACAAGCGATATAGGCTCATCTCTTGGTATTGTTAAGGCGGACTTATTAGGGTTGGGAAATAGAGGAGGTGTTAAGCATCCTCTATTCCTTTATCTGTGATCTCGAAGACGGCTTCACCTTCCGGCAGGTAAGGGCTGTCTTCTAGTCGTGCTACGCGCGTGTCTTTCTTTCCTTTTCTGAGGTATACGATTACTGCGCAGTTGTGTGCGACAATATTCCCTCCAATTGCTTTTGTAGGGTCTCCAAACATTTGGTCTGGATTGTCCATAACTTGGTTGGTAACTACTACTGCTACATTGTATGTGTTGGCTACTTTCAGCAGTGTTGACATGTGCTTGTTTAGCTTCTGTTGTCTGTTTGCTAGTTCTCCTCGTCCTACGTACTCTGATCTGAAATGAGCCATTAGTGAGTCAACCACTATTAGTCCGATGTCGTTATCGTTACAGATTTGCTTGGCCTTTTCAGCTAGAAGCATTTGGTGGTCGGAGTTCATGGCTCTTGCTACGAAGATGTTGTCAAGTACTTCTTCAGGATCCATTCCTTGACTTTCTGCCATTTCTTCGACTCTTTCTGGTGTGAAAGTGTCTTCTGTGTCTATGTAGATCGCTCCTTTGTCCATGCCGCCTTCTTCTTCGCTTTTCTGTACGTTTACGGCTAGGTGATGTCCAATCTGTGTTTTTCCTGCGGAGAATTCTCCGTAGATCTCTGTGATTGATTGTGTTTCGATTCCGCCTCCCAGGATGTCGTTGAAATCTGGGCTTGCGGTTGCAATCTTCTTCATCTCTTTCCGCTGTTCCATCTTTTCGGTTCCTGTTTCAAATCCTCCGACATCTGCGAGATCTTTTGCGGAGTTAACGATGCTTTCGGCTGCTGATTCACCGATTCCATCGACTTTGCCCGATAGTTCGCCTGCTTTCATGTTGGCGATCTCCATCAGGTTGCTAAGTCCTTCGTCCTTTAGTCTTTCTGCTGTTTTTCCTCCTACGCCGTCTAAGTCTTCTAGTTCTATGTCGTCTTTATCTGCCATTGTGTTGTTCCCCTCCTAAATTATGCTTCTAATACTTCCAGTAGCTGTTCGATGTTTTCTTCGATGTCGATCGTTTCTATGTCGTTGACAAGTATTTCAAGACTGTCGAAATAGTCATTGTGTCGTGTGCGTCCTTCTACTGCAATTTCTTTTCCTATTGCTTCTTCTACTCCTTCTTCGACTGCTTCCATGTCTCCGTCTTTCTCCTCTTCTTCGCTCATTCCAAGGATTTCTCGTGCGTTGTCTCCGAAGAATACTACGCGCATGTTTCCTGTTCCATCGTCTATTACGCCGGAGACAGCTAGTCGGTGATCAGGATCTTCAACTTCTTTTCCTTCGTCGGTTTCGAGATCTCCGTCGTCGTTCTCTCTTACTGTGTCGCCTGTTTCAGGGTCGACTCGGTAGAAAGGATTGTTTGTGTACATCGCCATTAGCATTCCTTTGACTTTGTACGAGCTGTTTTCTGATCTTACTTCTCGAATATTGCTTTCTGTTGTTGTGTTGGCTTTTCTTGTTTCTTCGTCAATTTCTGGTACTTCGTCTTCGTCAGCCATTGCGACCTGCGCGTCGTCTCCTAGACGGATTTCTGCGTTTCCGTCGTCGTCTTCTATTGTGTATGCGCCGCCGATTTCGATTGCGTCTTCTTCCTGTATTTTGTCGGTTATCTGTGTTTGTTCGTCCCAGAGAGTCATTCTGATTGTTCCGGTGTCGTCTCCTAGGACTACGTTTTGAACTTTTCCGTCTTCCTCATCGTCGTCTCTTTCGAATGTGTTGAGGTCGGAGATTCGTACTACGCGGGCTTTGAAGTTTACTTTCCGCATGTCTGGTACGATATTATCTATTTTCAGGTCTTCGTTGGCGGTTTCTGAGATTTGTACGCCGTGTTCTTTAGCGACTAGGTGTGCTGCTCCTTCTTCGCTGACCAGTCCGGAGAACTCCTCCATTTTTTCTTCTACTTTCTCCTTTACGTCGTCTTCCTCAAGTTCTGATTCCTCGACTATGAGGGCGATTATTTTGTCCATCTTCATAGTTAATTGAATTATATGGAAACCTTAAATCGGTGATGATTTAGGGTGTTAGAAGTTGGTTATTGCGTGTTTAGATATGTGTAAAATAGAAAAGAAGAGAATTATTGAAGAGCGTCTTTGATGTCTTCTTTTCGGACTGTCTTCCGGCCATCTTCTTTTGCGATTGCGATTGCTTCTTCTGCGACATCTCCTGCAAATGTTTCAAGTACTTCGCCTAGAAGGTCGGCTGCGTCTTCTGCTACTCTCTTGTTTCCTTCATCTTTGATCATGTCCTTCATCTTTGTGTTAGAGAATTCCATTGTTGCTTCACAGACAGTAAAGTTTCCATAAACGCATAAAAAGGGCACCTTATCTCGGTTTCAACCCTAGACGTTAAGTGTATCAAAACCTGTGTTGTATTGTTAGAGGGGAGGAGGAAAATTACAGGTGTCAGAACCACTTAGAGAGCTTTTCGTGCGTGAAAAGCCGGTAAGACTTCTTATAGAAATAAACAATCCGCGTACTGAGAACTATGCCTCGGAATTATCTAAATCTGTTGACTGTACATATTCCCACGCTGTACGTGTGATTCAACGGATGGAGAAGAATGGTCTGGTTGAGACAGAGGAGAAAGGAAGGAAGAAAAACATCTTCCTGACTGATAAAGGTACGAGGATAGCTAAGAGACTTAGTGACCTTCTTTCTGAGTTCTAAAAATTTATTGAGGTATCTGTTTCTCTATATTGCTGCTTTCAGATAAGGTATTGAGTACATTATTGCAACACCTATTGAAAACATGATTAGGTGCAGATCCCATCGGTCTTCGGTCTTGAACTCTGGTAGAAGGTCGCTTCCGGCTATAAATACGAAGTTTCCAACTACTAGAGGGAGCAGAATGGGCACGGTTGATGCAGATAATTGAGATAGTCCGAGGACAAGTCCTGCACCTAGGAACATGAATAAGCTGATTCCTATGTTTACGCCTAGGGCTTTCAGCTGTGAGAATCCTCCTTCGACCATGACACCGAAGTCGCCGAGTTCTTTCGGAATCTTGTGTGCGATGATCGCTATTGTTGCGGCTATTCCTGCAGATGTTGATGCTAGGAAGCTGGTAGCTATCAGTATTCCATCGAGTATGTTGTGTACGCTATCTCCTGCTGCTAGAACGTATGGTAGTGGTTCTTTGTGTCTTCCTGTATGGTGGCAGTGCCAGTGAACTATTCTTTCTAGGAAGAATGATCCGATCATTCCTGCGATGATGAGCAGACCTGTTTCGCGTCCATAGCTGTATTCGTTTGCTAGTCTGAATACAAGGTGTATGAATACTCCTCCGAATATGGTTCCTGCTGCGAGAGATATCAGGAAGGGGGTCAGTTTCTCGAAATCTCTGTCTGATATGAATAGAAAGAATGCGCCGATTGCAGAGAATAATGCGGTTATTCCTAGTGCGATTAATGTTTGGTGTAGGCTCATGCACAACAAAACGGTTAATAACTTTTTAAGTAATGCTATTAATCAGGTGTTATGGAAATAATAAGTCTCTCGCTGGATGAGGAAACAATGGGAAAAATCGAAGAAATACAGCAGGAATCAAGCTTCAACGGTCGAAGCGAACTATTCAGAAAAGCAATAGAAAACTTGCACCAAGAAACAATCAATAATCAAAGCTTAAGCGGCCAACTTAACGCAGTAATAGTTGTAAGGCATCCACATAAGAAAGAACAGAGAATAGGATCTATAGCGCATGATTTCGACGAAGTAATCACTACACAACTCCACAGCAAGCTGGATGGTGAAAACTGTCTGGAAGTATTCCACACAAACGGAAAGGCAAACAAAGTCATTGAATTCTTCAACGAACTAGAAGGCAGCAAACACACAGAAGCAGTTAACATCCTACCACAGAGCTAAGAAATTTTTCTTAATGGCTTATTTGATCGTTTATTCGCTGTACAGTATAACGTCTACGTTATCATCTTTACCGCCAGGAGCCCACCAGAAATCGACATCAGGGTTAACATCGGCTTTTAGCTTTCCATTATAACCTGAGGTAACATGTTCGGAAGGCTGTATAGTATAAAGTTCGACATAATCAGGCTCAACACGCTCAACAGCATCCATAAAACCAAAAGCATAGTCACAAACGTTGTTAGAAATAATCATATCTGCCGAACCCTCATAGTCTTCTACATTTCCTACCTGAGAACTGTCAGGCTCTAAAACGTTTTCTCCAATTTCTCCTATTATACCAGGATAGGTTGTTCCTACATCACCAAGTTCTCTGAGCGTTTGGTTCTCCACGTTCCGAGTTATATCTGAAGGCGGTTCGCCAGAATTTAGCCTTTCAGCTATATCCGCCTGAATATCCATAGTTCTCTCTTTAACGTCGATAGACTCGACATGTGAATCAGGGTAACGAGACTTGATAGTCCACGCAATAAGTTCTCCTCCAACAACCAAAATGTGAGAGTTCTCAGACTCAAAACCCTTTTCCTCAAAATAGTCCAGCACGTCGTCGTAATAGGTTTTGTGAGTATTACCTACTGGATATACTTCCTCCATAACTATCAAAGATCAACAATAATTTTTGAATATGCTGATTTAAAGAATCAAGACTACAATTATACCTTATGAAACTAGCACACACCATGCTACGGACCGGTTCGCCGGATGAGATGGTTAAATTTTATACAGAAGCCTTCAACATGGAGATGAAGCGAAAGAAGGAAATGGATACTTTCACGCTATACTTCATCGGTCACCCGGGCCAGACAGCAGAAATCGAACTAACATACAACCACGGAGAAGACGACAAGTACGATAAAGGAGAGGGATTCGGCCACATCGCAATTCACAGCCCAGAGGATATGACGCTTCAGGAAGCATACGACAAAGCTGTAGACGCAGGTGGAGAAGACTATCGTCCGCCAGAAGAATGTCCTGGAGACTACGCATTCGTAAAGGATCCGGAAGGTTATGAAGTTGAGATACTGGCTCGCTCCAGTTAAACACTCTATTTTCGAAAAATGACTTTCTATACTGCTTCGAAGGAAGATAGAGAAAAACTGAAACAGCCGCGTGGGGACACTTTTCAGGATGAAGAGCTTATTGAGCAGCTGAAGAAGAGAGAGTATAGCAAAGTGATCACGGTAGGTGACAGGGTCTCTCAGGATATAGCAGATTCCGATATAGATGCTGATTTGTCGATAGTTGATGGCAGCATCCAACGTGAAGATGTAGGCAAAGACCATTTCGAGGAGATAAACTCTGAAAGAACTTTCAGGACAGAGAATCCTGCAGGTGAAATAACTGAAGAAGCGTGGCGTACAGTCCGGAAAGCCTCAGCGCTTACGTGCGAGACCAAGATTATCGTTGATGGTGAAGAAGATCTTCTGGCACTACCTGTTACATTGTTCGCACCCGAAGATGCAGTTATTGTATACGGCCACTGGAAGGAGGGAGCAGTGCTTATGGAAGCCAGCGAAGAGAATAAAGACTTCATAGAGGAAATAGTTTCCTCCGATAGATCTGAACACTTGATTGTAGGCGGTAGCTGGGACATATTCCACTCCGGTCATCGATACATAATCCTCTCCGCACTAGATAAGGGAGAAAAAATAGATATCGGGATCACCTCAAATGAAATGATAGAGGAAAAACTAGGCCAAGCTCCTGAAGACAGTTTCAAAGAAAGAAGACAGAATATCAAGGATTTCCTTCGCTCGCTGAGCAGGTTCGAAGACGCACGATTGATAGAGATAAACGATATCTACGGTAACGCAGTAGAAGAAGGAGAATCATTACTTATCGCACCTGAATCCAGAAACAATGCCGAAAAGATTAACACTCGTAGAGAGGAACAAGGCAGAGAACCGATAAATATCGAAGTGGTGCAGAAACTAAAGTCTGTAAATGGAGAGCCGATATCATCCACCTATATCAGGGCAGGGGAAATAGATCAGAACGGCATGGAAAACTGATTCTAATACTCACATCAGTGCTTCAATGTTCGACTTCACCAGTTTTGCCTCATAATCGGCAGCATAATCTTTCAGTTCTTCCACTTCCATATCATCTCTCACACGATAACTTATCTGATCGATGATTTCACCTTCATCCATCTCACTTTCTATTCTGTGGAGCGTTGCACCACTCACATCTACCCCTCTTTCAATCACGCGGCAGTATACATCAAGTCCTTTGAAGGCTGGTAGTATCGAGGGATGCATGTTGTACATCTCGCACTCAACCTGCTCCAGAAACCCTGGGGAAAAAAGCCGCCGATAACCCAGGCTAATTGCGGTGGAAACACCCTTCGAATCAAGCACCTCCAGAATTCTATCCTCATCGTGTTCCAGGTTCAGGAACTTATCCTCACATACCTGATTCAGAACATCTCGATCACTAATAATCAGATCGAACTCGTCCTTCAACCTCTCCAGCACACGTCCGTTCTCAGATACGAAAGCTGCTTTCACATGTCTACTTCAACTTCCCAAGCTAAAAAATCTGGTTTTCAACCCTCTCAGAACTCACATCATCTCTATGAGTGTTCGTTCTTCATGAACACTATGTTGTTAGTAAATAACGAACATTCAAATGTTTTTAAATACTTTTGTTTTGTTTCTGAAGTGATAACGCTTCTTGAATGATTGTTTGGATTTAATGAACAACCCGGGTTGTAGCTTGGAGCCGTGAAAATTAAGTCAGAATAGATTTAATGATATTTAATCTAGACTCTCTATAAGATCTTCATCTCCGGCTATATTCGCAAAAGTCTCCAATAACTCGGTGAAAACTTCTCTAGTAGCTTCTTCATGGCGTAAAGTAACCGAGAGGTAGTCGAATTCGGCTTCTTCTGGCAACTTCTCTAACCTGAATTTGAGTTCGTCTTCGCCAAAATACCAGCCTAGGCTAGACGCCTATCTTAATTTCGAGATTTTCTGCAGGCGTCGGATATTTGACAGTTCGTACTGATCAAATTTTCTTAGTTTTATGTATTATCGCTTGCCGACAAATTTTTATGTTTTGTAAGTGACAACTAATTCTGATCTATTTTGGTGGTGTTTTCCGAGAACACTCCATAACAAAGAAGGTATATCGCGAACTGTTGAGTCGAGTGCGTCTACCAAATCAGGGATAGTATACCTTCTTTATTATATGCCTGATTTGTCTGGCGTACCC
>JBLGBK010000013.1:0-17455 GCA_047617785.1 Colwellia polaris
CACTCAAAACTCCTTAAAAAATTTGTCAAGGAGTTAACCTATACATGCAAGGACCGGTGGCTTAGCCAGGTTATAGCGCCACGCTGATAACGTGGAGGTCCCCAGTTCAAATCTGGGCCGGTCCACTTTCTATATCAATCAGCTTTTCGAATTTTACTGTATGCATTGGATTCAGAAGAAGTTGATGCGTTATCATCACGGTTATTTCATGGTTGCGGGTCTTGGAATTTTTCTGCTAGGGTTTATTCTTCAGACAGTTTTCAGTCAGGAGGTTTTGAAGTTAAGTTCTTTTCAGGTTTTGACTGTTGTTGGAGCTCTTGTTCTTGGTTGGGGCACGGGCAGATGTGATCAGAAGTGTTCAATGTAGAGTTGTTTTATCTTATTTTTTAGCTCGATGTCTAAGAAGGTAGTTATATAAGTATATACGCCGTAATAATTTTTAATCATGTCAATAAAAAAACTTGAAGTTGCAGAAGTGCAGCCAAACGACGCAGGAAAGAAAAAGGCCTTGATTAATTCAGAAGTGATGAGGTCAGCAGGAATTGAAAAAGGAGACCTGGTTACCATCAAAGGCGAAACCAAAACGGTAGCAATCGCCGTACCTGGATACAGCCAAGACAAAAACACAGAAATCATAAGAATAGACGGAAACACCCGGAGAAACGCCGGAGCAGGCATAGGCGACAAAATAAAAATAGAGAAAGTAGAAGCCAGAGAAGCAGAAAAAGTAACTCTCACACCTAGCTCCAGCTCAATGCGGATCCAAGGTGGAGAAAACTACCTGAAAAGAGCGCTCCAGAAAATGCCGCTGATGCTAGGAGACAAGTTCAGAATAAGACTGATCAGCTCCCCCGTCAACTTCACAGTCACAGACACAAAACCCGATGCACCGGTAGTAGTAACTCCAAGAACAGAGATCAAGCTCTCAGCAGAAGGAGAGGTCCCAAAGAGAAAAGAAAAATCCGATAACAGAGATGTACCGGAAGTAGCATACGAAGACATCGGAGGATTAAACGAAGAGCTCGAACAGGTCAGAGAAATGATCGAGATGCCGCTTCGAAACCCTGAGATCTTCGAAGAACTGGCAATAGAACCTCCAAAAGGAGTAATACTGCACGGACCACCGGGAACAGGAAAAACACTTATTGCCAAAGCAGTAGCAAACGAAGCAGATGCCAACTTCATATCTGTCTCCGGACCAGAAATCATGTCCAAATACTACGGAGACAGCGAAGAAGAACTAAGAGATATCTTCGAAGAAGCAGAAGAAGACAGTCCCACAGTAATATTCTTCGACGAACTAGACTCTATAGCACCAGGAAGAGAAGACTCCGGAGAAATGGAAAGAAGAATAGTAGCACAACTACTAAGCCTGATGGACGGACTCGAAGCCCGAGAAGAGGTTATAGTAGTAGGAGCCACAAACCGGATAGACGCAATCGACCCAGCACTAAGAAGAGGAGGAAGATTCGACCGAGAAATCGAAATTGGAGTCCCGGACAAAGACGGAAGACACCAGATCCTGCAGATTCACACAAGAGGAATGCCCTACAGCGATGAAATCAACCTGGAGGAACTAGCTGAACGAACACATGGGTTCGTAGGAGCTGACCTGGAATCACTGACAAAAGAAGCAGCAATGTCCGCAGTCAGAAAGATAAGATCAGATATAGACACGGAAAACGAAGTACCTGCGGAGGTGCTGGAAAGCCTACAGGTAGAGAAAGACGACTTCGAATACGCATTAGGGATAGTCGAACCAAGTGCCATGAGAGAGTTCTTCGTAGAGATACCTGATGTCAGCTACGACGATATAGGCGGGCTAGAAGCAACCAAACAGGAGCTAGTAGAAGCTGTCGAGTGGCCTATGAAGTACGGTGAAATGTTCGAGCACATGAACGCGAGCTCGCCAAGAGGGATCCTGATGTACGGACCTCCAGGAACAGGAAAAACCTTGATGGCGAAAGCAGTAGCCAATGCCTCCGACTCAAACTTCATCTCAGTCAAAGGACCGGAACTGATGAACAAGTATGTAGGAGAATCAGAACAAGCCGTAAGAGAAGTATTCGAAAAAGCAAGACAGAATGCTCCAGCGATCATCTTCTTCGATGAGATAGACGCAATTGCAAAGGAAAGAAGCAGCGGAAGCACAGACTCCGAAGCCACAGAAAGAGTAGTTTCTCAGTTACTAACTGAGCTTGACGGAATCGAAGAGCTAGAAGATGTGGTGGTAATCGCAGCATCCAACCGGCCGGATATGATTGATTCAGCAATCCTGAGACCGGGAAGACTTGACAGAAAAGTCAAAGTACCTGTACCAGATCTAGAGGCAAGACAGGAAATCTTCAGGATACATCTAGAAGACACGCCACTGGAAGATGTAGACATCGATAAGCTGGCAGAAATCACAGAAGGATTCACAGGAAGCGACATAGAGTCAGTAACCAGAGAAGCCTCAATGCTTGCTATGAGAGACTACATGAAAGACAACAATCCTGAAGACCTTGAGAAAAACATGGAAGATCTCAAGA
Organism: Colwellia polaris; assembly: GCA_047617785.1. Classification (GTDB taxonomy): domain Archaea; phylum Nanohalarchaeota; class Nanosalinia; order Nanosalinales; family Nanosalinaceae; genus JBEQAZ01. The sequence continues at coordinate 2,532 of JBLGBK010000013.1, forward strand.
TAACACAGGAATACCTCGAACAGGCAATCGAAAAAGTAGGACCTTCGCTTGACGAGGAAGATAGAAAGAGCTACGATGAGATGTCCGAGAAAGTCAATTCAAAGACAGAAGCCTAGATGTAGAAATTCGTCTTTTTCTTTCTTCTTTTTTCCTTTACCGCTATCTATTCGCGCCTTATTGTTTGGTATAGCTGTCCGGGCGTGTATATTTCTGGACTGTGCTCCATTGCGAAGTCGTTTTGATCTATGAAATCTCCGTCATATGTTACTATAACTGCATCTCGTTCTAAAGCCGCTGCTGTTATCCCTGCATCCTCTGGATAGTCGCTCGTAGGTATTGGATCTACGTCTACTGATTCTCCATATTCGTTGAGGAACCTATGAACTGATTCGTTGGTCTCACTTTCAGTTCTCGCAAATGTTGACGGATAGAAAATACCTCGGTTCTGTGTAACGGCTTCTTCTAGCAGAGATATTGTTTCTTCTAGTGGTTCATTTATGTCAACGCGTCTATAATTTTTGCCGTCTCCTCCTTTAACATGTGCATTTTCTTCTGATTTAACGGGTAGGTATGCAGTGGTCGCTCTATCAGCGCCTTGTGCTAGATCAATGATGACGTTTTCGTCTAGAAATATATTTTCCCGTATTGGAGGTCTGTAATTCTTTACGAGTTTCTGGTTAAAATCTTTTGTTCTTCTTGTATCCTTTGTTATTAGGTTTTCGAGTTCTTGACCGGGGTTTTTGATTTCTTCTGAATTACTGTTCTCAAGGAAGCGAGACTTTAGTCTCTCTAAAGGGCCTTGCATAGAGAAGACAAACATAGATTTAGTTTTTAATATGTGACGGTGACAACAATCTGGCTACTGAAGTAGAGTAAATAAAAAAGAGAAATATTATCCGTAGTGTTCTTCTAGGTAGTCGACGATATCGTCGCTTTCCGGCATTGTTGTATCGGTGTTTGAGTCAACGATTACAGGTACGCCGGTTTGTCCTGAAACTTCTTCTACTCTTTCTCTATCTCCACTTGGATCTACCTGTCGTGCGATGAAGTCGATTTGCAGTTCTGTAAGTTTTTCGCGGACTTTCTTGCAGTAAGGGCATTGTTCGAACTGGTATAGTTCGATTAGTTCGTCTGGCTGTGACATTAGTTGTTTACCTCTCTAGTACTGTAAAAGAAGTTCGAGGTTTTTAATGAGGAAAGGTTACCTACAGGTTTTCAGCAACCTCTTCAAGCAACTCCCGCTGGTTGTCGTACGTTAGAAGCGCTTTAGCGTCTGTTAGGTCGAAGAAGTATCCGCCTTCATGTTCATCATGAGGGTTGTTCGTGGTGTCTACTATCGCGTCTTCATTTACTTTGACTATATAGCAGCTGTATTCTCTTTTGATCTCATCACCGTCTCTTTCAAAGGTCCATTCCATAACTTGTTCAAGGCTTTCCAGAGACTCAATGCTCTCTTCCGAGATACCTGCCTCTTCCTCTAGCTCTAGCTCGACGGTCTCTCTGTGGTCGTCGTTCTCTAGGTGACCTTTCGGTAGCTCCCATCCATCCCAGTTCTTGGTTCTTTGCAGAACGAGGAAGCGTTTGTTCCTATTTGATTCTTTGTACGCTACTATTGTGACGCCTTTTTCTGTTTTCACTCTGGGTTAGCCTCCGCTTTATTCCACATTTTACACCGAGTTATGAAATGATTTTTATATGTACGCTTCTTTTTTATCATTGACTGGTGTCAAAATGGTTCAAATGATGAGTAAATTGAGACAGTTTCTCAGCGACCTGTTCAAGGATTCTGAGCAGGATGATATAAGCATAGGTATCTATGGTCCTCCAAACGCCGGTAAATCAACTCTAGCCAACAAGATCTCAATGGATCTGACAGGCGAAGAAATGAGCAACATTTCAGAAGTGCCGCACGAAACAAGGGCTGTAGAGAAAAAAGAGAGAGCAACGCTGGAAGCAAACGGAAGAGAAATCCAGATGAATCTGTTAGATATGCCAGGAATTTCTACAAACGTCGACTTCAAAGACTTCACAGAACACGGTCTAGAAGAAGAAGACGCGAAGGGACGAGCAAAAGAAGCAACAAAAGGAATTGTAGAAGCAATCAAATACTTAGACGATGTAGACGCATGTCTAGTTATCTTCGACTCCACAGAAGACCCTTACACACAAGTAAACGTAACAATAATCGGAAACCTAGAAGCCAAAGATATCCCAATCCTTGTACTGGCTAACAAGACTGATCTAGAGGATGCAGAACCAGATCGTGTCCGAGATGCCTTCCCTCAGCATCCGGTACTTGAAATTTCCGCGAAAGAGGGAGAAAACATCGACAAACTTTATGAGGAAATAGTTGAAAGGTTAACTTAATGACGGATGAAGGAGTTACCATCGAATTTCTCTCGAAAGAGAAGCTTAGCGAGAAAGAATTTGACGACAAGCTAGACCTAGTACTGGAAAAAGTCAAAGACAACTCTGTGCTCGTATTAGAAGAAGGATGGACTCCAGATGAAAAACGAGAACTAATCAAATCCTCCATGGAAAACATTGACGATGACTTCCCTGGAATTGAATTTCTAGGTCTTACCTCCAATAATTCACGCCTTGAACGCGCCCGTAACATTTTCTACGAAAAATTCCTTAACGAGAAATACCGTCGCGGATTAACAATAGTCGGTAACGCAAGAGTGATGGAGAAAATCAAGGAAGAAAAGGATACTGTCTCATTCCTTGCACGAATGGATGAGCAAAGTAATTAAGGTGAAAAATCAGTGCCTCACAGATGCATGAACTGCGGTAAGACATATGATGATGACTCTGAAGAACTTCTAAACGGCTGTGAATGTGGTTCATCACTTTTCATGTACGAAAACGAGATCGAACGCGATCAAGAAGAACTTCAGGAAGAGAAGGAAGAAGTCGAAGAAGATATCCGTGAAATGGTTGGAAGCGGTGAAAAAGAACGAGGTAACATCAAAATAGAATTTGATCTTGACTCTATCAAGGTCCGTGAAGAAGGCGTCTATGATATCAACGTCTCACGTCTGCTCGAAGAACTACCGCTCGTAATCGAGAAAAGCGAAGGAGTATACAGAATCCACTTGCCTTCGGCCTTCAAGAAGGAATCTCGCCAAGTTGATATTGGTGAATTATAGTCGTTCTTTCTGCTTAATTGGGTAATGTTTAAAACGCGCCGGACCTCTTGATTGTATTATAAAGGTGCTTTAAACAAGAATGGCTGACAAATACGCAGATAGAGAAAAAGATATTTTCGGACTACCTAAACTTGATAGCGATGCAGAACTAGGGATTTCATTCACCTTGATGATCCTCGGTGTACTTGTACTTTACTCTACGTTCTATACGGCTGGACTAGGCTCTAATCCTGCAGTACTCCTTGGATTTATGCTTGTAGCAACAGGATACCTGTTCGTACTTGAGAGTGTGCGTGAACTGGAGCAGAAAGATCACTTCCTTTCCCGAAAGTTAATGACTGGGAGAGAAGACAATTCTGCAGAGTCCGAAGACGAAGAAGGATAAATTTTTCTTTATTCTTTCATCTACATATTTTCTTTGATTTTATTATCGGGTAGAATTAAAACTCTTTATCATTAACAAGTAATTATTATGTCAAGTAAGGAACTCGACCTTGAGTTCGATTTCTCAAATGATGAATTAGCTAACTTCCTTGATAATTTCGCCGATAAGATTAGAGAAGGCGAGGTAGGTCTAAGTTTCAAAGGAAGAGAAGAGATAAACATTGAACCTACACGAGACAGTGAACTATCACTTGATTTCGAAGAGGAAGAATCTTACAGAGAGCTTGAAATAAAAATCAAGCTTAGAGAAGAAATTGAGACATCGGAAGAAGGTAGAAGAAAGATAGAAGTACAGATAGTCTAAAGAGTGCTCTCTATCAATTAAATCTCTTTTTCTTAACTATTCTCTTAGTTTTCACTAATTTCCGAAACTTTCCAATACCTCAATCATACGAGCATTCTGGTCAATAATCTTATCTAGGCGCTCCTCCAAACTGGATAGATCTGCAGAAACCTGTTCAGAACTTGGCTCAGATCTTCCTTCCTGCTGATGAGAACTTCTATCCTGAACCTGCTTCTGGGAACGCTGCTTCTTTTTCTGCTTATTCTTAGGAGATTCGCGGCTTAAACCACCCTCCTCAAGAACTTCTATAGGCGTATCGTCGCCACCTTCGCTGTTTGATTCATCTTGAGCAGCTTCTTTCAGTGTGTCGAAGTTTCCTCCTCCACTGCTGCTTCCCGAACTTTTTGAGTTATTATTTTTCACGTTATCCTTCACGTTGTCATAGTAGCTCAGTTGGATCGCCTCCTACATCATTATCCTTTGTTTCTGTTTCTCCACTGTTTTTGATATCCTGCAGAAGCGAAATAATCTGCTCGTTCTGCCTTTTAATCTCTTTAAGGTCGACGTCACCGGAACTACCTGTTCTTGTCGAAGAACTGGAGCTGCTTGAAGAACTTGTCTCCTCAACAGAGCCCAGACGTGTTTCAACTTCATTATGAAGATTAGTGTTATCTCCAGAGTCGCTGGAATCTTCATCAGGTGTTCTCAGTGAAACCTCCTCAGTCTCTTCATCAGAGCTATCAAATAACATAACTAGTAAAGTAGAATTCGCTCAAATAAAAAAGCTTGACCGTCCACAACACAATATACAGGAAAAAACATGAAGATAGAAATAACTCCTACACAGCAACCAGAAAAACTCCGTGACAACCTGGAAAAAACAGCTGACCGCATAGAACTCGGGGAAGACAAGATAAAAGTAGAAGTAGAGAAGGAAGAAACAGTCGCAAAAACACCGGGAATAGAAAAATACACGGTTGAAGGAGAAGAAAAACAAGGTCTGAAAGGCCGACCTGTACAAGAAAAAGCATACGCCGAACTAGAAACACGAGAAGACGCAGTCAAAGCACTTTTAGCAACCATCAACGGATACAACCTCGTAATCCTGAACTCCGGAAGAGACTGGGACTTAAGACAGCTCAGAAAATACAACCCGGCAATCATCGAACTCAAAAACAACGAACCGAAGGAAGAACTCGGAATCGAAAAAGCCCTGTTCGAATCTGAAAACACCGAAAAAGTCGAAGTACCGATGGAAGAAGTAGAAATACCTGTAGTTTACAGAGAAATGATGACATAGAAAAAAAGGACTTAAAATACTACCTAACCTAATACATACCTGTACTGCAAATAATATCGGAAGGGTGTACAACACTTAATCATGGAGAAAGACATTGACTTCGAAAGAGTAGAATACTCAACCAACAGAAAACTGGAGAACGACGAAGGAGAGAAAACCGGCAAAGTTCAGATGTTCTCCTACGATACAGAATTATACCACTACGACATCGAATGTCCATACTGCGGCAACCACTGGGAAGGGGAACAAGAACTAGGTTCTCGACCATGGTGGATTGAATGCCCGGAATGCACAAGAAGCGTCAATGTCAACCGCATCAAAGACGCAATGGATCGCAAAGTCAAAGAACGCGGACCAGACACGCCTGACGACATGCCAGAAGCATAAAGCCAGTTTTTTATTCTTTTTATGAATTCGTAAACTGTTATAGTATCAGAGATGCTTAAAAGAGATTTTAACTTGTCTGTACCTTTTGGAAACATGCTAGATATGACTCTCATCGATGAGAGGTTGATGAGCTTTGAAAGAGTCTCTTGTAAGACAAAAATTCTTTGAAATGGTGTCATAGTAGTTAAGACCGTTAGTACTAGATCTAAATCTTTAGAAACCTCTGAAACTAGTTATAAGATTTAAATCGACAAATATGTGGCATATTGTCCTCAGAATGAGAAACTTTGTGAAGTGCCTAGTGAAGGGAGATTTCAGGAACGAGATGTTTCTAAGAGCGACTTAAACAGACAATAATCAAGAGAAAGGTATTACCTGGACGGAAGACCACAGTTTGTGTCAGTGGATTCTAATATAAATGTTACCTACTACACACTTTCTGTGCCTTCGTGGCTCAGTCTGGCTAGAGCGACCCCCTTGTAACATCACTGCAAGACAGGGGTAGGCCGAGGGTTCAAATCCCTCCGAGGGCTCTTCTCATTCTGTGAATCAATTCGGTCAAAATTAAAGCTGGGCTTTCACTGACGTGGATGTTGTTTTAGCTGAGAATACAAGAGAGAATATACTGGAAGATCTACATTATGATTATGACGGATTGCTTAAGGCGCCAGAACTTCCCCCGGAGAATCAATACATTTCACACTGCCTAATGAATATGACTTAATTAAATCTCTGAAGGAAAATTTGAGTCGAAACAGGATGCGGAAGATCACAGTTTACAAGCTCACATTATCTTCAGAGCCGGAAGAAAGGAATATGGAGGTACTTACAACGTTAAACCTTCGCGTGAAGGAGAACTTTCTAATGAGTTTATTTGAAATGACTCATCAAGGAAAAAAATCGTTCTTTCTCTCTACAATCGTGGATAACTCGTAACTTCTGAGACTAAGCTTCTATAACTTACATGAACTTTAGACTCTCGAGCTGCCTAAAGTGTGAAAAGACTGAGCTGAGAATAACATTGTATGGATGAGGAAAAGCTGAAGATTGAGAATGCTCAGGCCTATAGAGATTATGCTAACTACTTTGGATCCTTAGCTAGTGGTTTGTTTATCGCTTCGGGGATAGGAGTGTCTCTTGCTGCTATGAGCCTCAATTCAAGCACTTCATTTATGGCTCTGGGGCTACGTACCTTGAACTATAATAATATCAATGCTACTCTGACAGACCAGATGGCGGGGAATTTTACAGAAATGAGTGTTACAGCTGCTAGAGGTGTAAATCTGGGAGGTGCGCTCAATATGATATTGATCGGGGCGGCATTTGTGTTCGCGGTAGAAGGTATTAACAAGTGGAAGAGGTCTCAGGCAATACTGAATGATGCTTTTCATAGTTCTAAGAGGTATAGAATGCTTCAGGCTGTTATAATTCTAGGTTTCTGGATACCTGCAGTGCTTTTACTACTATAGTTTTTACCTTTCATTGAGTATAGACTGTATATGCTTACTTTCATGGCCAGGTTCGCCCAGATTCAGAACCGCTTGGCAGATCTTCTGGAAACTAAGTTTATTCCGGGAGAGAAAGATCAGATAACTCAGTACATATACAATACGTCGGAAAATATTCTGGAAATGCATAACTCTGGGCGCTATAGAGAACGAGACTACCACTTATTGAGATTGGCTATTTTCGCTAAGCATCTGGAAGAAGTGGAGGAAGAGCGGAATGAAGTTTTTGAGGAGTTTAGGTCGGAGCTGAAGTCTCAAACCCATAACGAATATTTTGGAACCCGTTTCGAGGTAGATATTGCTGCATCACTGATCAGAAAGGATATCGACTTTGATCACCCTGATCCTCCTGACTTCGATATAGTAAACCGTGACTGCGTTATCGAATGTACTACAAGCCACTTCTCTGGCGGTGATCGTACTCCTGAAGAGAAGATAAAACAGGCTATAGAAAGTAAATCGGGTAAGAGCTACTTTGATTCTAGTAACGCTCTCTTCATCGATATCACTAACATTTACTTCGCTATGGCGCAGCGTGAAAAGGAATATTCTCAGGAGTATATCGAGGAACAGGTTGAGGAAAGGTTAGATGTCTTTAATCACGATATTGGCTCAGTAATACTGTTCACTTATGTCGTTGATAGATCTGCATCACCTCCGGGCCTACATCACTCATATATCAGGGTTGATAATTCCTCTGCAGAAGCTGATCTTACAGCCTTCTTAGATTCACACTGGCCGAAAGAGGGCGAGCACGTGCCGGAAACATATTTTCCCAGTGAGCCCTAGTTAACTAAGGGGCGAAGCGGTGAATGAAAACGCCGGTATTACTTATAAAAGAACGGAGTTTAAACTGCCTATTACCTAGTATTTGACCTGTATTGTTCACGGATTTGAAGTATCCCTCCAAGGGCTTAAATTTTACCTTTTTAGCTATTATTAGAATCTAATAATTAGAGTTTTGTTTTAGATATCTGGAGGGTTGAACCTGTTGGCGAAGAATGATTAAGCGTTCGGTTCAATATAATTTCTATGTCCGTAGTTTACTTTGATTTAGATGGCACGCTGATTACATATAGTAAGGATTTTCACCCGCTATTTGAGGAGGCTCTTGGATTTGAGGTAAGCAAAGAAGTTCACGACTACTGGACAGAGCATCTCTTAAGCAACATCAAGGATATGAAAAAAGAACCGTACCGAGATGCTTTAGAGAAAGTCGAGCGAAAATTTGATTTAGGCATTAATCCAGAAGAAGCTGCAGAAAGAAGAATAGAAACTGAACTTCAAACTACACAAATTCATTCAGGAATGAAGCAGTTAATAGAGAAACTTTCGGAGAAACACCAGGTAGGAATACTGACTAATGGTGTAGAAGAAGTTCAGAGGAGAAAAATAGAGAAATTCTGCTTGGATGAGCTTGTTGACGAGATCATTATCTCAAATCCAGAAGGAGTTAGGAAACCTGATACAGAGATTTTCAAATTAGCTAAAGACAGGCTGAAAGGAGAAAACTACATCTATGTCGGAGACACATTTGAGGAGGATGTCAAACCCGCTCAAGACGAAGGATTCAAAACAATCTACATCAATGGAGAAAGAGAAGCAGATTTAGAAGCAACAAACTCTGAAACGCTGGCAGAAACATTAATTTCAATACTCTAATATTAACTCTAAGGTGTGAAATCTTAGCCTCATCACTCTCTCGGAGGTTCCTCTCGGTTTTTTATCTGGCTTTCCAGCAGTACCGTTCTCAGTTCTTCAGGTCCATTTACTGTTTCGTCTGCCTGTTCAAGGCTTTGTCCGTCCGAACCTTCGTATCCGATACAGTAGAGGCCTGCTGATTTAGCAGATTTTATTCCTGCATCAGTGTCTTCAACAGCTACTGCTTCTTCCGGTTCTACGTCCAGTTTTTTCACTGCGATTAGATATGTTTCCGGATCGGGCTTCCCGTTTCCTTCTGTCATGTTTGAATCTGACTTGGCATCGAAATCAAGGTCGAAACGCTCTATAGCATAATCTGCCCAGTATGATCCTGTGGCTACGCCTACTTTAAGCCCTTTTTCCTTAAGTTCTTCTGCCAGTTCTTTGAATCTGGGCATGAGGTCTGCGTTCTTCTTGTAGATTGTTTCGGCGTGATCTTCATACATTTGGAAGAATTCTTCGTAATTCACTTCGGTTTTGTAGTTTTCTGACAGATATTCGTAAGTGTTGGATATGGTCATTCCTGCCAGTTCATCGGTTTTAACTTTCTCTCCAGTTGCTTTCTGGTAGATTGTTTCTTCTGCCTTATTCCAGTACTTTTCCGTGTCTACCACTACGCCATCGAGATCGAATACTACTGCTTTCATACAATATAACTGTCGGAGCTGTGATAAAAAACCAGGAATGTTTTCACCTACAATAATTTACATGCTCTGATGCTAATTTTTACCTGTGAAACTGTACAAAATCTTGGTTGAAAGCTTTGAGATGTTGAAGGATGAGCCACGCTTCTTTGTGCCAAGGCTTGTATCAACAAGCATCTCAACTTTATGGTTTGTGTTGTTCTTTGAACGGTACATGGCAGGTCTCCTAGCTCAGCAACTCTCAAATGCTGAAATAGCGTTTTACTTTGTATCTGGTCCGTTAATTGTTTTTCTAGGTGTATTCGTTTCGGTAATGCTTGCCAGAATGGTCGACAAAGGACCGGAGCTGAAAAATGCGTTTACGTATACTATTGGTGCTCTAGGGCGTCTTTTCAAGGTTACCTCGGTATTGATGGTTGCAGGATTTCTGGTTTCACTTCCTATGACGGCAGGCATAGTATTTTATCCTTTAATAGGTTTAACAGGTTTTCTGATGGCTTCCATGGTTTCTATACTTCTTTTAATTCTCACTGCGTTCGCAATCTATTTCCTGCCTATTGCAATTGTTGAAAGTAAAGATTTGCGATCAAGTTTGGTGAATTCGGTGAGAGCTTCGCGTAAAAATTCTTGGGAGGTTTCTGCGATGTTAATTCTCAGCATTATCTTGCTTGCATTAGCCGGTATAGCGCAAGGAACGATTCAAACCTTGGGGTACATAGGATTTGCTTTAAGCCGTTTAATTTCTGCAGTTACAACAACATATCTATTTATTGTTAGTCCAAATATGTATCTCGGTTCTAAGAGCCAGGTCTAAATCTGTATTAGGTAGAGAACTGCTGTTGTAAAGGCTGCGGCAGCAATAGATTTCAGATGGATTTTCTTAGCCTTTTCAAGATCTTTTATATGTGATTCTTCGCCTTCAACGTTTTCTTCCCTGCCGTCTTCGCTGTAAGTACCTTTGCTGGCGTGTGCTACGCAGAAACTTTCGTATCCTTGGAACAATCCCTCAAATCCTATGAAAAGCAGTGCTGCAACGCCGAAAAATATTAGATCGCTTACGGAAGTGATAAAACTAGCCGTAGAAAGTAGAAATCCTGAAGCAAGGCCGCTAACTCCTAGAATGTATCTCTTTCGTTGCCCGGATTTGTCAATATTGCATACTCCAGGCTCATAATCTGCCATATAAGGAGTATTGTTCGATGAATAACTAAAAACTATTGCCTTTTGAACAGGTTGAAAATGAGAAAAAAGAGATTTATGAGATTGATTTCTCTCAGTGCTCTTCCTCTTTGTGATCCTCTAACTCTTCGTCGCTGTCAAAATCGGTTCCACATCTTTTGCATACTTTATCGCTCATTGTTAATCGCCTCGTTATACTTCCTCGCCCTTGGCCCAGGCTTTTAGGGTTTCTTTATCGGTTTCGCCGCAGATCCATTCTTCGGATTCTGTGTTGAAGAAGAACGGTACGCCTCCGCAGAAACCTTCATCGTACTTGTCCATCATTTCGGCGTTTTCTTCATCATGCCAAACTTCAAGTTGTTCAACTTCAACATTCTCTTCTTTCTGGAGTTGTTCAACTTTCGGCTCCATGTTCTCACAGTGTGGGCATTCTTCGCCGTAAAACTCGTATAAAGTCATAACGTGTACTTATTGCTGCTTCGGTTTAAAGAACTAGCTTACCTTGAAGGAATCTCAAATGAGGAATCAAGGTCTTTGGCGGGTTGCAGTCTTTTGCGTCCCCACTCTGCCATTCCTAGGATTACTGGTTCGAGGCTTTTGCCGACAGAAGTTAAAGTGTAGCTGACTTTCTTAGGGCTTTCAGAGATTATTTCCTTCTCCACTATGTTCTTATCTTGGAGATCCTGTAATGTCTCGGAAAGTACTTTGCTCGAAATACCGTTAGCTTCTCTCTTCAACTCGTTGAAACTCAAATCGTTTTTCTTGACAAGTCTGTGGATTATTACTGGGTGCCATTTACGTCCTAGAATCTGCGATGCTGCAGTAACAGGGCACCAGTCTTCTGTGGAACACCAGACTTTCATCTCATTTTCTTCGCTCATAATGTCTCAATTGTGTAGGCTAGTATTTTATAGTTACTTAACGTAACCTGTCCGTTTTGTTTGCTGTCCCACTAGCTATAAGTTAAAACCGATTGCATAATTAGACTATGAAAAAATATTTTACAGCATCTCTAGTACTTCTAACCTTTATCGCACTTCTAGTATCTAGCGTATCTGCGCATACAATAGCACAACACCAGCAGACGCAGGAAAACCAGGAAACAACTGAAACATCCCAGCAGGTTCTGGAAGAACCATGTACAGAAACGAATCCTGGCTGGAGAGATGAACAAACTATTGCAGGCGTACAAATACAGGAATCACAGAGATGCAATCCGGACAATCCTAATGTGGTGGCTGCATCCGTCAAAGGAACCAACAACGTACCTATGGATGTACTTATGAAGTCCGGGCTTAACCGGAATGCGGTTGTCAAAGGAAACGATACTGATGGAGACGGAGACCCTGACGATATACATATCACTCTGGAGATATCTGGAGTTAACGAGGAGAATGCAGTAGTAGAACAGGAGATCGCACCGGGAATTAAACCAGCGTTCTGGACATTCTCACCAAAGACAAGAGGGATGACGGACGACAACTCGAAAGTACAGGATCTGATGAAGGTACCAAGCCCTACAATCAGAGTAGAGGAAGGAGACACAGTAACAGTTGAAGTTGACAACACTCACTATATGCCCCACACAGTACACCTTCACGGAGTCGACCACCCTTACTCTGGAGGAAACAAAACTGAAGGAGGTGACGGAGTACCTGTCACCAACGAGAAACCTATCAAACCAGGAGAGAGCAGAGAATACACATTCACGCCGGAAACACCGGGAACGATGTTCTATCACTGCCACGTAATCCCCAACACACACGTTTCAATGGGGCTAAACGGCATGTTCGTAGTTGAAGAAGAAAAAGACAACAACACAGTACAGACACTGAACCCTCAGGCAGGAAAAGTACGACACACTTCTGAAGGCGTAGATGAAAACTACACTGCAGAGTACGACATGGTGTACCAAGATATCGACAAGGAGCTTCATCAGTACTCACAGAACCTGAGTGATACAAGAGAGATCGCAAAAGCAGTAAACCGCGACTACGATATCACTGACGCATCCAAAGACTACTTCATGCTTAACGGGCTATCATACCCGTACACACTTAGAGAATCCAACATCAACGTAGAACCTGATGAAAGATACAAGATGAGAGTCCTAAACGCAGCAGGCGACGTTCTCTCACTGCACACACATGGCCACAAAGTCAAGATCCAGCAGAAAGACGGCGTACCTCTTGAAAACGAGGTACAGCGCGATGTAATAGATGTATCTTCTGCACAACGAGTAGACCTGTCTCTCAACACTACACGAGATGGACTGAACTCGTACGGTGAGGGAATATGGCTCATGCACGATCACTCCGAGGAAGCAGTAACCACCGATGGAATATCGCCAGGTGGAAATCCGGCAACTATAACCTACAAAAGCCATCTCAAGGAGAACGGAATGCCAGAAACCGCGGTTAACATATCCAAGTACTTCAGTGAACAGTACTACGAAGGAGAAGTACCTTTCCACGAAGGACTTGATCAACAGGCGTTCGGATACCCGCCGTCTGAAGAACCAAATGAGGTAGATGTACCGGCCGCATCAACAAATAACGACCAAATGAACATGCAAGGAATGGGTATGAGTGGAGACATGATGAGCATGATGGACATGGAAATGGTTCCCAACGGAACAGTAGTCAACGAGAACAAAGACAAGTTGCCTGAAGGATGTGAAGAAATCAGAGGTGTCCGAGATATAACGTTAGAGGCAGGTGAAAGATTCGCAGAGCCTGGAGAGGCATTTGGCTACAACATGGACAATATGGAGTTCAACACATGCGAGAAGATAAACGTCAAGTTCGTTAACCATGACGAAACACGCCACCAGTGGATGATCCATGGACTACCTGAAGAAACCTATCCGATGGGAATGTTCAACTTGGAAGTCATGGATGGTGGAACAGTTGAGGGTACATTCATTACGCCTAGCGAACCAACCGACCTCCTTCTACACTGCTCGCTTCCACAGCACCAGCAGAAAGGAATGGATGGAACAGTCTCAATCGTTGAACCAAGCTCAGGAGGATTCTTCTCCTGGCTCGGTAACCTGTTCTAAATTCTTTTTCTACTCTTTCTTCCTTTCAACTATTTGGTTCTTCAACCCGAATAAACTTACTGTGACACATATACAGGACGGCTTACACGGCTACATCAAACTGAATAAGGATGAGAAAGAACTTTTTGACACACCAAAGGTACAGAGACTACGCAGAATCAGACAGCTAGGACTATCCTCGCTCTTCTACCCAAGCGCCGCACATACACGGTTCAGCACAGTCTTGGAGTGATGCATACATCAGGAAGAACTTTTGACGCTGATGACTACGTTACCATGATCGAAACGATAAGAGAAATAGCGGAGGAAACCGGTTTCACACCGGAAAAAGTTGGATACGCTCTTTTCGCACATGACTACAATGTACGTGAACGAAACCTACACTGAAACCCTTCTGAAACTATCCAAAAACCCTTCTGCATCATTTTTCTCCAAGCTGTTGTCCATTTGAAGCGATTTGTACTGATCTATGCCGAAACGAAGAGGCAGGAATTCCGCGGTTTGAAGACCTATACGCGTTAATGCGGAAGGCGATACAAGTACAGGCTTGTCCGGGAATCGCCGCTTAACCATGTCTTTCATGCTTAGAACTTCTTCTCCGCCGATATCAAATACGCCTGAAAGCCCTTTCTCGACCGCATACAGGAAAATGTCTGCTACGTCAGCCATATCTATTGGCTGAAAAACAGGGTTGCCCGGAAGAACTGCTACAGGTAGCCTTCGGAGGCGTGAGAACAAGGTTTCAAACTCGCTGCCCTTGCCTAGGACAACGGATGGGCGGAACACACACGTTTCCAACTCGCTGTCTTCTACTAATTTCTGTCCCGCACCCTTAGTCCTCAGATACTCGGTTTCTGCATTCGGGTCTGCGCCATAAGCACTCATGTGGATAAGATGATCTAGGTCGGCTCGCTCTGCTTCTTCAATTATGTTTTCAACTCCTTCAACATGAATATCATAGTAACTTACGTCTGAAGGTTTGAATAATGGGCTGAGACCTGCAAGATTGATCGCGGTATCATATTTTCCAAAGTTCAGCGATCCCTGATAGGTTATATCGGCTAGTTCGATATCTACTTCAGAATCAAGATATTTGCTCTCACGTTTCTCAGATACGCCTGCTGTTACCTTGTATCCAGCTTTATTTAACCGGTTGCAGACATGTGTGCCTATGAATCCTGTGCCGCCGATAACTAATACTTCCTTGCTCATCTTAATTTACCGGCGAATAACGTCCTTTCAACTCGGTTTCATCAATGACGTGT
>JBLGBK010000014.1:0-17394 GCA_047617785.1 Colwellia polaris
CTGGGTTCTGTTGGTGTATGCTTCAAATCCTGATCCGTGGCCGTGGTCTTCGCTCACTGATTTCTGTTGAGGTGGTTGAATTTTTTATGCTGTTTGAAACTGGAGGAATAAAATCTCTTTTTCCAATTGAAATTAAGGCTTATATATGAGACTGTGTTCAGAGATTCTCCACATGAAATCAGGGGGTTGGAAAGAATTTTCTACCGATACTGAAATCCAGAATCAACCCTATGGTTTCGAGTGGAAAATAAGTTAATTCAAGACAGGTTAGAAGTTGAAAGAAGCGAGAAGAATTCGTTTCAGAAGTTCTAGTCTTAACAGAGGTGAAAAATCTGGCCGGATGCTCGAGTACCTGTAACCGGAGGGGAATCGGCCGCTGGTTCGTGGGTGCGGTAGACGAGCCGTACAGTTTCTAAGAAGAAAACGGACCACTCACCCCCTGGTTTCGAGTGGAACAGAGTTTCTGAACCGGAAATTCCGATATAACATACTTATAATTATATAACAACGTTATAATTATATAACACTGTTATACCATAGATATATCTATTATTACAGTTTCCACATGAAATCAGGGGGTGGGGGTGGTT
This sequence comes from Colwellia polaris, assembly GCA_047617785.1. Classification (GTDB taxonomy): domain Archaea; phylum Nanohalarchaeota; class Nanosalinia; order Nanosalinales; family Nanosalinaceae; genus JBEQAZ01. The sequence goes on from JBLGBK010000014.1 coordinate 591, forward strand.
ACCACCCTGGCTTCACCTGGAATAGGATTATAAACCTTGGTTTCAAGTAGAACTTTACGAGGGGATCAGGAAATTCAAACAGAATACAAAATGCTTCTACGACGGGGGGATGAAATTTGAGTCAGAGCAATCTGAATTCCATGTTTTCCGAGTACATCGAAAAGGACTCTGTATTCAAAAACAAAGACGCACTTACCACATCCTGGAGACCAAGCAACATTTTACATCGTGATGAACAGATCAACGATCTCGCATCAATTCTCGCACCTTCTCTAAAAGGGAACGATCCAAGCAACGTATTCCTCTACGGTTCAGTAGGAACCGGGAAAACACTTATTGTCAAACACGTAACCGAGGAACTTAGAAACGTTGCAGCTGAAGAAGAAATCGATCTCAATATACTATACATAAACTGCAAAATGAAGAAGGTAGCCGACACAGAATACCGGCTACTAGCCAAACTGGCAAGACAACTAGGAGAAGACGTACCCAGTACAGGCCTACCAACAGACGAGATCTACAACCGATTCTTCGAAGCACTCAAGGATCAGAAAGGCGTAGTGATCATTGCTCTGGACGAAATCGACGCACTAGTCAAGAAGGTAGGAGACGAATTCCTCTACAACTTAACCCGAATCAACGATGATCTAGAGGAGACACGCGTCTCTATTCTGGGAATATCTAACGATCTAAACTTCACAGAGTACATGGACTCAAGAGTGAAATCCAGTCTCTCAGAAGAAGAGATCATCTTCCCGCCGTACAATGCACTTGAGCTTACAGAAATTCTGCGTGAAAGAACCAAGAAAGGTTTCATCGATAACGTCCTAGAAGATGGGGTTATCAGCAAGTGTTCGGCACTAGCTGCACAGGAACACGGTGATGCTAGAAGAGCTCTCGATCTGATACGTGTAGCCGGAGAACTGGCAGAACGTACAAATGATGAAAAGATTGAGAAACGTCACGTTGACAAGGCTCAAGACAAGATTGAGCGCGACCGCGTCGTTGAAACTGTTAGAAGCCAGCCAAAGCACTCCAAACTTGTACTCTACACCATCCTTGACATGACCGAGGATGATGAGGAGATCGCTACTGGAGATGTCTACAGTGAGTATAAAGAGCTTTGCGGCAATGTTGATGTATCAGAACTGACACAGAGACGTGTCTCAGGACTGATCTCAGAGCTAGACATGCTCGGTGTCATCAACGCCAAAGTTATCAGTAAAGGTCGTTACGGACGCACACGGCAGATCAGCGTTGATCTCTCGGAAGACATTAGAAATCAGATAGAGGAGCTTGTTGAGGATAATTTTTACATCTAGAATTTTTTCCTTTCAGACTACCTCAACAAGGAACCAAAAAACCATATTTTCACAGCTAAGATGCTGAACCTCTCTCAAAAAACACTTTAGAAAAAAAGCAAGAGTTAGAACAAAAAATGGTTAATCAAAACGTTGTAAAGGAACTTACGAAGCAGGGTTGCATGGTTGATAGAGATGCAGCCGAGATCTTGGAGAAAGATGACATTCAACGTATCAAAGAATTAGATGTCACTCCGATGTATATTTCCAGCGATATGGTCGAGAGGCTTAGAGAAAGCAACAACCAAGAGGGCAGTAGCGCTGAAGAGGTTGAAAAAGAGGTTGAGACTTCTTCTGGGCAGATGTTGAAAAAGGTAGAAAAGAGTTCAGAAAAAGAAACTAATTCAGAGGGGAGCAGCATAGACGACGATTACGATTACGGAGAGACAGGTAAAAAGTTCTCAACTGACAAAACTGTCGAGATCCGTGATAACAGGGATAGAAAAGAGCTTAATACCAAAGTTGAGCTTCTTGATAATGAAGAAATAAGCAGAGAGGAAAAAGACGTTCCAGAGTTCTTACAGTACTACAATGATCGTTACGATAAGATGAAGAAACTACTTCTCCGTAGACGCGAAATGAAGTCTGCCACAACTATCAACAGGTTAGAAAGACGTGATGAAGGAGAAGACGCTACAACAGTAGGGCTTGTAAAAGATAAATACTCTACACAGAGCGGAAAATGGATAGTAGAGATAGAAGATAATACAGGTACTTTCAAAGTACTAGCAAGTGAAGATGAAGGAGAGATGATGGTCCAGGATGAAGTAATAGGAGTAAGAGGAAACATGGGTGGAGATATCATCTACGCAAACAGTATAATAAGACCAGACCTTCCAATACCGCAAGGCGTAAAAACCACGCAAGACCAGGTAAGAGCAGCTTACATCTCTGATTTACACCTGGGAAGTGAAGATACATTAACAAAGCGTTTCAACCGTTTCGGCGACTGGCTTAACACTGAAGCAGCCAGCGACATCGGTTATCTCGTTATTACAGGGGATATAGTTGAAGGAGTAGGAACATATCCGGGTCAAGAAGACGAACTAGAAGTTACAGATATTTACAAACAGTATCAGCTCTTTGAGGATTGGGTTGAAGAGAAAGTTCCTGATGATTTACAGGTAATTGTAGGACCAGGAAACCACGATATTGTACGTCTAGCTGAGCCACAACCAGTATTACCGGAGAAAGCTCTTCCGAATATAAGTGACTACAATAATGTTCACATGGTCCAGAATCCGCAGAGCCTGAGACTCCACGGTATCAGAAGCCAGGGTATCAACCACTTGATGTACCATGGCTACAGCTTCGACGATCACGCGGACAGTATTCAGAACCTGAGAGAACGAGCGTATGAAGAACCACACCACGTTATGATAGATCTACTGAAGAGAAGGCATCTAGCGCCAACATATGGTTCCAACCTCCTTAGCCCGGAAGAAACCGATAGGCTGGTTATAAATCACAAACCAGACGTCATGGTTTCCGGACACTTCCACAGCCACAGTAACGAGAGCTACAAAGGCGTTAACGTCATCTGCTCATCTACCTTCCAGGCACAGACAGACTTCCAGAAACGCGTAGGACACGAACCAGATCCTGGAAAAGTCACAATAGTCGACTTCAAGACCAGGAATACCGAGGTGAAACAATTCTAGATGAAAAATATAGATATTATACCAGGCGACAAGGACTTTAATTCTCTAAAAGACCAAAAAGTAGCACTATTGGATGTAGAAGGTACGCTTACACCAGGAAACAGAAAAGTACCCAGAGATCCAAATCCAGAACACGTCTACCAAATATTTGAAGGAGAAGATCTTGAGGTCAAAACAGATCTAGGCTACTGGAGCGGGCTGCATCTTCTAGCTGGCGAACAACCTACTGAATACTTTAAAAGAGTGGATAGATGGCGAAACGATCAGATAAGCAGTGAAGAGTTCGAATCTGAAAATATGAGATTGCTAAACAGACTTGTTGACAGATCTGAGCATGAAAGCGCAGAGCAACTGCTTTCCTGGTACAATAACGCCTTCCTTAATCTTCGTGAAGATAGTCAAAAACTAGTAAACTATCTGAAAGAAGCAGGCTACGTAATAGGTATAATATCACATACTTCACAGAGCCTTTCCCGAGTAACTGCTGAAAAAGTCGGCGCAGACTTCGTAGTACCAACCTGGAAATTTAAAATCCATGATGGACGTTTCGAAACAGTCGAGAAATCTGTTTATGCAGATGACAAGAGCGAAGCTGTAGAAAAGCTTAGAGAAGCTGGTGCAGATCATTTAGTCTTCGTTGGTAACGGTAAAAACGATGCTGAGATAGCGAACAGCGCAGATGAAAGCTACATGATAGAAAACCAGGAAGAAGTCAAATACAGACATATAGACGCAATTACAGGCACCTTCAATCAAATACTGAACAAGATAGAACAGAGAGAGGATAAGTAATGGATACAGAAGAATACTTTGACAGCATAAGAGACCAGACAGATAAAGCATACGATGTAGCGGAGAAAGCTCGTGAACAGTCAAAGGACCCTGAACAGAGAGTAGATATCCCGGTCGCAGAAGATCTCCCAGAGAAGGCTTCCAGCCTAGTTATCGCAGCACAGTTCCCAGAACTAGAGGATCAAGGAGTAGCTGAACGTATCCGTGAACTTGAAGATGAATACGGTAAAAACGACGAACGTGTAGCCTTCCAGATTGGAAGAGAGATCGCACAAGAAAAATTCTACGAGTTCGACGATGTTGAGCGCGCATGTGATGCAGGAGTACGTGTCGGCGCATCCTACATGACAGGAGGAATTACAACAGCACCTCTAGAAGGGATAGGTGACGTAAAAGTCAGAGAAAACAGTGATGGTTCAGAATATCTTGCAATATACTACTCAGGACCTATTCGTTCCGCAGGCGGAACAGCCTCCGCAATGTCCGTACTTCTCGCGGACTATGTTAGGATCGGCGTAGATCTTGCGCCTTTCAAACCTTCAGATACAGTTGTAAAGAGATATGCAGCAGAAGTAGACGACTACTACACACGTGTAACCGCAAAACAATACTATCCAGAAAGAGAGGAAACCGAGATGATCGCTGGAAATGTTCCAGTCGAAGTCACGGGGTCGCCAACCGAACAACTCGATGTAACAAACTACAAGGACCTAGAACGTGTAGAAACCAACCAGATCAGAGGAGGCATGTGTCTAGTATACCTAGACGGTCTACCGCTGAAAGCACCAAAGATAAAGAAGCGAATCGAGAAATGGGGTAAAGAATTCGGACTTGAGCACTGGGAATGGGTTGAAGACTACCTAGAGCTTCAGGAAGAAATCCACAGCAGCGGAGAAGATGAGGAAGAAGATGAGGAAGAAGAGAAATATACCCCGTCCGACAAGTTCTTAGGTTCAATGACTGCAGGGAGACCTGTATTCGGGCACCCAGGAAAGAAAGGAGGATTCCGACTACGATACGGCCACTCACGTGTAAACGGACTAGCAGCAACTTCTGTCCATCCAGCCACAATGGAGATCACAGAACGTTTCATAGCAACAGGAACACAGTTGAAGACAGAGTACCCAATGAAAGGAACTGTTACAACACCGACAGACAGCATTCATCCGCCTATAGTCAGGCTTGAAGATGGATCTGTTGTCAAAGTTGATACAAGAGAACACGCCAGAGAGATAGAGAGCGACGTAGATGAAATACTGTTCCTCGGAGACATGCTTGTAACCTACGGAGAGTTCGTTGAGAACGGTAAACGTTTGCTACCCTCAGGCTACGTCGACGAATGGTGGGAGAAAGAACTAGAGCAAGAACTTGAACGCCAAGAAATGGAGCTCGGAAGAGACTTCTCAGATAGAGCACCAAGCCCCGAAGAAACATTCCGTATATCCGATGCACTAGGAATACCGATACATCCACAGTGGACATACCACTGGAGAGAAACAAGCGCTGAAAAATTCAAAGAACTATACAAATCACTTAGAAACGACGAATTCAGCGATAAAGCAAAGAGAGCGCTTGAAGACATACTATTACCACACAAAGCCGAAGACGGAGAATTCAGTATTGCAGAAGATCATAAAGTCGTCCTAGAAACACTTCTCGCACTGGAAGAAGACAACAGCAACCTTCTATCCGCTATAGAGAACCCTGAAGATATACCAGAGTTCATAAAACAGGTTTCAGGCTACGAGGTCAGAACACAGGTACCGCACTATGTCGGAGCACGCATGGGCCGACCAGAGAAAGCCGAGAGAAGAACAATCGACGGCAAGCCCCAAATCATGTTCCCATGCGGAAAGAAAGAAGGAGGCCGTATGCGAAACCTAGTAGCAGCATACAACAACAAAATGCACAAAATGAGCAATATGCCTAACAAGAACCGTGGAGAAGTTCACCAAGGCATAATACATAACAAATGTGCTGAATGCGGTGAGCTAACACACTTCTCATACTGTACAGAGTGTGGTGCACACGCCGAACCAGTCTACTTCTGCCGAGACTGTGGAAATATGTACGAAGAAGAACCAGAAAGCTGCGAAAGCTGCGGACATGAAGTATTCAACCGCTACAAGAGAACAAATATCAATGTAAGAGATCTGATGGACAAAGCTCTAGAGAATCTAGATATGCGTCATCCTCCAGAACTTCTCAAATCAGTCCGTGGAATGAGTGGTAAGCACAAACACGTTGAACCGCTCGAAAAAGGACTTCTAAGACAAAAACACGACTTATACGTCAATAAAGACGGAACAGTCCGTTACGATGCTACAGACATACCTATGAGCCACTTCAAGCCGAAGGAGATCAGTGTATCGATAGAAAGGCTGAAAGAACAGGGCTATACAGAAGATATCGACGGCGAACCTCTAGAAGACGAAGATCAAGTTGTAGCTCTCAAACCTCAGGATATAATCCTGCCGGACGGAGAAAATACATTGACAGCTTCAGACTACTTCGTGAGAGTCGCTAACTTCATCGATGATTTACTAGAACAGTTCTACGGCATCGACTCATACTACGATGTAGAATCCAAGGAAGACCTTGTAGGTACGCTCGTGATCGGATTAGCACCGCATACATCAGGAGGAACAGTAGGGCGCATAATAGGATTTACAGAAGCTAAAGGGATCTACGCACATCCTTACTGGCACGCAGCCAAAAGACGGAATTCAGATGGAGATGAGGACGCCATTCTGTTGCTTATGGATGGTTTACTGAACTTTTCACGAGATTTCCTTCCTGATATGACGGGAGCAAGGAGTATTACTAAAGATACACGCCTTGTTATCAAGAAAAACGGTAATATTGAAGCTCCTAGAGCAGATGAACTTATTGATAGCGTTCTGGATGATGAGGGCTTTGAAACCAGGAAAGACGGTTTTGAAGTTAATAGAGATTTTGATGAAACTATCGAGGCGGTTTCCTTTGATGAAGAAGGCAACGTCAGTTTCGAAGAGGTCTCAGCATTGATAAGACATGAGAATGATAAACAGGTTTTCAATGTGAATACCTCTAGAGGAGAGATATCTGTAACCGGAGACCACAGCGTCTTCGTAACAAAAGGAGGCGATATAGAGGCAAAGCCAGTCAGAGAGCTGGAGAAAGGAGACTGTATAGTTGTCCCCTCCAATCCTAATTTGAAGGCTGAAGGGCTTGATGATAAGATCGACCTTTTTGAGGTGCTGCCAGATGATGAATGCTATGTGAAGGTTCCTGAAGACGAGCTTAAGGAGATAGGCCCGCGGATTAAGACTGAGGCGGGGGAAAAGGTAACGAATGAGTATGGGCGACAAAATGTTTACAGGTACAGAACGGGTAGAAGAGATGCGCCTCTGGAGTTTTACAAAGATGTAGGGGTAGTGCCGTCATGCAAGGCCAGTTTGGGAGCGAATTCAGATCCTATTGACCGGTTTATCAAAAACTCTGGGGAGCTTTACCGCCTCTTAGGTTATCTGATGTCGGAAGGCGATCTCGACAGAGGCCGGATAACAAATACTGATGAAGAAGTAATTGAAGATATCGAACACTGCATCCGAGATCTTACTGGTGTAGAACCGAGGACGGATGTTGACGATAGAGAGGGCAGAAAGAAGTGTTACTGGGTCGATACCCCGGCCACCCTAATGAGGGCTCTGGAAGAGTTAGGTCTTGAGAGAGAAAAGTTTGACGAGAAGATACCATCTTTCGTATTTGGTGCTGAGGAAGAGAAAATTAAAGAGTTCATCACGGCCTACAGAGCTGGTGATGGAAGTATCTGCGAGGAGAAAGGATGCTCCAAGCTGTACACGAAAAGCGGAGAGATGGCGACCCAGCTCGCTCTACTAGTTCGGAAACTCGGTTTCAAGTCATCTACGAGACAGGTAGATGAGGTGTGGGAGGTACTTTACTCGGAGTGGAGAGATAAAGATCCTTACTGGCCTCTTTGGGAGCTACTTGATGAAGAAAGAGGGATTTTGAAGGATAAGGAGTTCTCCTACGATGAGATCAAGCAAGAGTTCTCAAACGATAGGAAGAACGACAGAATGAAGACTGTGTCAAAGCAGAGAGTAGAGAGACTTTACAGTAAAGGCCTTGAATCTCTTGAGAAACCTGTCGAAGGAGATATATCTGTGGAGAGGGTCAAAGAGGTAGAAGAAGTTGATTACGGTGATGATTATGTATACGATCTTGAGGTACCTAGCAATCAGAACTTCCTCTGCGGACCTCATCCGATTTTCGCTCACAATACTATGGATGCACCACTGATTTTATCCACGGTTTTGAACCCTGATGAAGTTGATGACGAGGCGTGGGCGATTGAAACAGTAAGTGAGTATCCTCTCAGCTTCTATGAGGAAACAGAAGAGTACAAGTACCCGTGGGAGCTAGATACAGATATTGAGATAGGAGAAGATATCGTTCACAGTGATGAGCCGTTTACACATGGTTACACTCATGAATCTGAGACTGTTGAGGATGCGCCAAATCAGTCTGAGTACGTTACGTTGGATGAGATGAGCGAGAAGACTCAAAGCCAGTTAGGTCTTGGTGAAAAGTTGAAGGCAGTTAATGAGAATGAGGTTGCAGAGCTTTTGCTTCAGAAGCACTTTATACCGGATATTAAAGGTAATTTGAGGAGCTTTTCGAAGCAGAAGATGCGTTGCGTTGACTGTAATGCTAAATTTCGGCGTGTGCCTATGACGAATCAGTCGATTGCACCGTCCGGAAAAGTAACTGCTAAGTGTCCGGAGGAGGACTGTGATGGTAAAGTTCTGCTGACAATTTCTGAAGGAACGATTAAAAAGTATATGCAGCCGTCTCAGGAGATTATCGATAAGTATGAGATTAATCCGTATGTGAGGCAGCAGATCTTGATACTTAACAAGACTCTTCAGAGTTTGTTTGGAAAGTCCAACCGCCAGAGCGGTTTGAAGCAGTTTACGTCCTAGATTTTGTCTTCTAGGTTGAAGACAGGTATTTGGCTAATATATTCAGTTTACTCCATATCCTTCCATTTTTTCTGGATCCTAGGGTGGTACTGTATTTCTCCACACTAGAGTAGTTGGAATTGTAGTTAACAAAAAGGCTTTTTTATCGGGGGACCTGGAATAGATGACGGAGGTATTCTTACCACAAGGTTAATCAGTCTGTCTCCATCTACTCTTTCTTGTTATGAAAGAAGAAGTTGAAATTAACGAAGTCATGACCGAAGGCGTCATAGCAATTGAACAAGACAGTAGTGTCGTCGAAGCCTCCAAGAAACTGCGTGAAGAAGGTATCAGAGGTTTAGTGGTTGTTGATGATGGCGAAGCTGTTGGAGTAGTCGTCTGCCGCGATATAACTTATGAAGTGGTTGCTACACAGAGAGATCCATCTGAGACAAAAGTTGAAGATATAATGAGCACTGATCTAATCGTCGCAGAGGAAGATGAATACCTTGACGACGTTGCAATGGCAATGGCAAAGAACAATATCTCTCGTGTACCTGTAGTACGCGGAGAAATGCTTGTCGGAATCCTTACACAGTCAGATATTCTGCGCGCATGGCCTGGATTCGCAGAAATCATGGGAGAAGAGATAGAGATGAATGAAGAAGCAATTCCGAATGTAGAGACTCAGAGCGGAGAATGTGAAAGCTGTGAGAACTACAGTGAGGAACTTATCGAGACGAACGGCATGTTTCTCTGTCCAGAGTGTAGATAAACGCACGCTCTTCCTTTCTATTTCTATTTTACCTGTTTAGCCTGTCGAAACTGTTTTAACCACAAGAACTCTAATTTACAGCTTGTGAAAGGACTGTTCGTCGACAGCACTTACAAACTAAGTCAGGGAATGACAGATTTCGGCTACTACATTGATGGCAATTCTAATCCGAGTTCCGCCGATGATCTAGAGGAGATGGTTGATAACGATGAGGCTTACTTCGTTGAGATTTTCCCGATACAAAATCAGGGCGTCCATATCCGACTGACTTCGGAGAACAGAAGCCATACATCGGAACTTAAGGAGGAGATAGGTTTTCGAAGCAGAGGTCTTAACAGCACGCTTTACAAGTCAACAGGAACTCCTGTTAGACCAAGCTCCCATGATGGTGAGAATAAGAAAGATGAATCTATCGCAGCCTTCGCCGAGTACACGCTTGAAAACGCTGATAATAAGGGTCTAGAGGCCGAAAATTTTGAACTGGATGAATTGCTTGATTACGGAACAGATTTCTAGGCGACTACATGCTTTTTTATCATAGCTTTCTAATTTAACCAGTGTAACGCTATGGAGATAGAAGAGGAGGTAACTCGCAGACGCCAGACTATAGAACTGGAAGATCCTAATCAAGCTTATGCAGAGCTGCGAGATCTTCTATCTACGCGAATGAGCTTTGATCATGTTTCAGAGGAGAAGTACTTCAACGACGTTGATGAAGGTGTTATACGTGCAAGAGTCGAAACCATTGAAGCATTCGATCGTTACAGCAAAGAAGAGCTCGAGTTATACCTCAAAATCGATAAGAACAAAGGCGAGATGGATCTCCAGATTAAAGGCATTATAATAACAGAATATCCAGAGAGCTACAGCTATCAGAAATCACTTTGGTACTATGCATACCGCTCATTGTTCGATAAATTCCTTTATGGAGAAGTAAGGCACGGATACATACCCGCAGTAGAGGAAAAAACAGATCAGGTTATGGAAAGAGTCCGTGACCTGCTTGAAAGGTGAGAAACCAAATGACAGAGTTCTCAGAAGACGTTATATCCAAATCAGATCATTTTTTCGTCGAGGAGGATGCAGCGCGGATATATAGAGATCTAAAGGATGTGCTAGTAGAGGAACTAGGTATTGATCGTGTTGAAGAGGCACGCATGGAGTTTTCAACATCAAGCGCAAAGGATAAGATCCGTATGCATGCCTGGAAGGAGAAAAGCCGACATACTGTTCTATATTTCAATCTTTCATGGCGTTGTAAGACACCAAGGCATATTTACCAGTCTCAGAGAGCTAAAGATGTGCTTAAGGCACGTGTCAAGACCAAGGCCAAAGTTTTGACTACTTATCCTGGTGGAGAGGCAATTCCATGGTTGCCAGAACATGTTACAGATACACCGCAGAAGAGAATCCCTGAGAACTATATGAGACCAGAAGATACGTCTATGTTCCAGAACTCCAAATTCTACGATATACTGACCACTGTATGGTACAATACTTTTTACAGGAAAGAGATCGACCGTTATGAAGAGGAAGCGGAGGAAATGGTCCTGCACCTTCATAACCTGATGCGAGAAAAATTTGGTGTGGAAGAATCCATCACAAAATCAGGAGCCTCACAGTACACCCCACCTTGGCAGTGACACAAAATGGGAGATACACTCGATAGATTTCTTGGATGGTTCAAGACTCCGGATGGAAGCTGGGAGGACGACGATGTATGGCATGAATTCCCGCTTTTCCAAGAGGAGCAGGAAATACACAACAAAGTTGAATGGTACGAAAGCCCGCACATTGTTGACATTTACAAAGACCACAAATACATCTTCAAGAACATAGATATGGGCCGCCCCTACGAAAAATATTATCAACAGTCAATAGGGGATGGAGGATTCCGTTCTAAGATGGATTCAGAATGCGAACTGCCTAGCGGCCTCGGAGAAATGAGAATAAGAACGCGTATACGTACTAAAACACCTCCTTCGGGAGAAAACGATTTTGCACTTGTTGAATACTTTGTAAGGACGTATATAGACTACGATATACCTGGAGGTGTTGATAAGCTTCCGCGTTTCCTTGCTTACCCGCTTAACAGCTTTTTCAAGTGGGCTTACATGCGGTTTATCGCAGAGGAATTGATTGAGCATGACGGAGAGTTTGCCCGTGAGAAGATGTATTCTTATCTTGATTATCTGCGACAGTATCATGGAGAGGAGCCAGTTCAGGCAAAGTCGCGTCAGACGGTTTACGAGCCTAATGAGGCAGAGAGAAAGTTCTTCATGTAAAACTTCTTTCTGCGTTTTTTGTTAACTGGTAAAAAGTTAACGGCATAACTATTGTTTATAGAGAATCTTTTGGCTGCCCTATTTCAAAGAAACGGTCAGTAGGCATGACCTTACGGGACTACCGGGAATGATTGCCTATGTTACCAGGGCAGCCAAATTCTCTCTACTTTTCTACAAAAAGAAGTGATTTCTGATGACAGAGTTCTACGTTAAGGTTGAACCGGACAGCGAGGAACAGTCAGTTAATACTTCAAGTTCCATTATCAACGTAAAGCTGGAACAGCCTGCGCAAATGGGAAGAGCCAACACCGAGCTCATCAACCTAATGCAGAATATTTTAGGGGAAAAACCAGGTCTGATATCCGGATATCAGTCTCGCCGGAAGAAACTGAAAACCAGTCTGGATGAAAACACGGTGAAACAAAGGTTAGAAGAATATGGCAAAGATAGCACAGAAGAACAGTAAATACCTAGTTAAAGCACATGCAAAAGCCTCAGGAATAGTAGAGAAAGCCGATGTAATCGGAGCGCTTCATGGACAGACAGAAGGCCTGTTAGGCAACGACATGGATCTAGCCGATCTACGTAAAAGAGGAAAGATCGGTCGGATGAATATAGAAGTGAACAAAGAAAACGGAAAGTCACATATTGATATTGAGATACCTTCCTCACTTGATGCAGAGCAGACTTCAATCTTAGCAGCAAGCATAGAGACTGTTGAGAAAGTAGGACCGGCACACACAGATATACGTGTAGATGAGATAGTTGATGTTCGTAAATCAAAGAGAGATTATATTGTAAAGCGTTCAAAGCAGCTTCTTAACGAGATAAAGACAGATAAACCTGATATCGATCAGATAAGAGAAGAAATACAGGATGAAGACCGTCAGCAGAGAGTTAAAGAATACAAAGGATTTAAGGCGGGAGAAAAAGCAGAAAATGCGGATGAAGTAATTCTTGTAGAGGGCGAAGCAGACCTCAAGAACCTTCTGTCAGTAGGTATTAGCAACGTAGTAGCCATCGGAGGAACCTCTGTACCGGACAACATAGTGGATATTGCAGAAGATAAAAAGGCTACTGCATTGCTTGACGGTGATAGAGGTGGCGACTTGATTCTAAAAGAGCTGGAGCAGAAAGCAGATATCGATTTCGTTGCAAGAGCTCCTGAAGACACAGAGATTGAAGATCTGAGCGAGAAACAATTGATGAGATCGGTACGCGATAAGGACAAGGTAGGATCCGCAGATCAGGATTTAGAAGTGCCTGAGGAGAACAGCGCCGTTAAAGAATATCTGACAGAGATGATAGGTACCAGGGCAGTACACTTCTTGAACGAAGATCTAGAACCTGTGAGGAAGGCTCCAAGAGATAACTTTGATGATGCTATTGAAGATATTGACGAAATTTACGCCGTAGCTATAGACGGTAAAATAACAAACAAGAAAATCCAGAAAGCTGAAGATATAGGCTCCGAATACTTTGCAGGTATGGAGCAAGGCGGCAACGCATCTTCAGGAGAACTTAGAGTTGTAACTCGGTAGACTACTATGATAGCTTCCTTGAATACTGATCTTTATGTTCAACTGGCGCTTTTCTTCGCCTCTATAATTTTTGGCGTAGGTGTGACACGTACATTTCTTATGCCTGCTGCAGGAAGAGTAATGGAAAGAAGAGATGGCGATATTAAAGCGGTTCATTCTGTACAAAATATTGTAGGATTAACAGGGCTTTTCGTCACCTTTACAGTGGCTCTGCAGATAGCTAACTTTGGAAATCTGCTGACTGTTCTGGGAACTATAGCTGCTGCAGCAACAGTTGCCATAGGTTTCGGAATGAGGGATCAGATATCGAGCCTTGTAGCAGGGATATTTATCCATACAGATAATCCGTATGTCAAAGGAGACTACATCAGTATTGATGATCATGAAGGTGTTGTCCAAGAAGTAAAGCTTCGAGCAACAGTTATAGAGTCTAATAGCCATCCCAAGCAAGTTATACCGAACAACTTAGTTACTACGAAAACCTTGAAGAACTATACTAAAGGCAGAAAGACTAGGAAAAATATCCAGGTCAAAGTAGATCCTGATAAGGCTGATAAGGCATCTGAAATTCTTCAGAGTGTTGTTGAGTCGGATGAAGAGGTTTGGAAGAAGCCAGCGCCAAGCACAGACTTCAAATCAGTTGAAGATGATAAAATGGTTGTTGAGTCCTCTTTCTGGATAAGTAATCCGAAGGAGTCAAGAAGAATTAAAGATAAGCTGCTACGTTCTTACAGCGGCCGTGCAGCGGAAGAAGGCTTGTTTGAAAAGGAATCATAGCTCGATATCTAGATTCTCTTCTGATTCGAGCACTACATTTGTTTTTGTTCCTTCTACTCCATCTATGTCTTGAAGGTTTCTTGCTCCTTTGTTCATATCCTGCCGGTCTTTGAACCTACATATTACTACTGCGTCGGTGTCTCCAGTTACGACGTAGACTGATTCGATATAGCTTACTTCCTTGAGTTCTTCTACAACTGAATCCATTTTTCCGCTTTCTGTGGTGAGTTGTATGATTGTTGTAAGTCCGAAGCCGAGTTTTTCGTAGTTGAGAACTGGTTTGAATCCTTTGATTACTTTGTTTTTCACAAGTTGGTTGAATCGGTTGCTGACTGTTGAAGCAGAGATATCAACTCTTTCCGCTAATTTCCGGAGGGAGAGTCGCCCTTCTTTTCGGAGCTGTTCAATTATTTGAATATCTGAGTCATCTACCATGATAAGAAAATGTTTATACAGAAAATTTAAGTTTTACTGGTTATTTGTTTGCGGTTTATTATTTATACTAGCGGAACGTATATGTTACGTGGGAGGTGTCGGCTGAATGACTAAAAAAGAATGCATGATCTGTGGGGAAAAAGTGAGCGGTCATCACGTACATATGGAGAAAACTAGTGTCCACAGAGAATGCTTAGACTCTGCGATCTAGATACGGTCAACTAGGTCGTCTTTCTTATCCTCGAACTCTTCTTTAGATATATTGCCGCGTTCATGCTGTTCTGAAATCTTCTCTAGTTTATCAGCAGGATCCGGATTCTTCTGGATATCTCTTATCAGCCCTGTAACTTTCAGTCCTGCGTCGTCCGGAACCATCAGCTCTTGCTTTCTACCTTCTGGAAGTTGTAGAATTACTTTGTCTAGCGTCTTCTTGTCGTTGACTTCCATCTTGTCGATACTGTCAATCTTGATGTCTCTGAACTGCTTCTTCTCGCCCAGCAGAGAAACTTTAGCGTCAGTTATGTCTAGAATCCTGAGATTTGTAACCACTACTATTTTCTTACCTTTGATATTACCAAGCTCTACGCCAGAAATAAGCTGAATCTTCTCTTTATCGCTTAATCGCTCCTTAATTCCGGAGAACTCTTCAACAGTTATATCCCCCAGAACTGTGACGTTTTCAAACTCGTTTTTGTGCTCTTCTTTAGGCTCGTCACGTTCGATATCAGTCATTATATTTTGTCCAACACCTGAATATTAGTCGGCGATGTCTATAAACATTACTCCATATAAACTACATATAACCATGGTTCTGCAGAAAATCAAGAGGATAGGATATGCTGTTGGAGCAATCAGCCTATTCATAATGGCGCTACAGCTCCTAAGCACCTCTACAGGGGATTTAACGCCCGTACTTGAGCAGAGCCTCAAACCATTACTCGATAACGACCTGAATTCGTTGGGCGCGGGTTGGATCACTGCATACCTAACACTCAATGGAACGACCGGGGCCGCCATAGGGCTTTCGCTATTCCACAGCGGGATAATAACTTCCACGCAACTCCTCACAATGCTTTCTGGATCTCGTCTAGCAGCAGCCTTCGTAGTCATACTCATCGGTGTGCTGGAATATTTCCAAGGTAAAGCAGACAGTATTAAGGACTCAACGTCGATAGGAATGATCTGCTTCCTCATCGCGTATACAATCTACACGCCAGCAATAATGCTGTCATACTTTTACAGTAAGAACTTTCCGACAGGATTCCTCAATCTTTCAGGACCGGCGTTCCTGCAGAACTCACTTCTCTCAGTTTTCACTCCGGCAACTAACACCATAGCATCTATAACAGGCCCGGGACTAGGATTCTTCGTAGCGATAGGCCTATTAATTCTGGCACTGAGAATCTTCGGACTAGCATTCAACGGCTTAAATGCAGAAAGCCTGAGAGGAAACTACTTACAGTACTTGATGGGAAGTAAATGGATAGCATTTGCCACAGGCTCAATACTAACGCTTCTAACCACGAGCGTATCTCTATCACTAGGAATAATCGTGCCTCTATACAATGAAGGGTTTATCAAACGTCAAGAGATCATTCCGTACATCATGGGAGCAAACCTTGCAACCATGATCAGTTTTGTAATTTCAGCGATGATTGTTGGGACAAAAGAAGGGATGGCACAAGTTCTAGTACTTACGGGAGGAATATTTGTCATAACAACACTAGCTCTCATATTCTACAAGCAGTACTTCCAATTGCTTCAGAAGATGTTCGACGCGCTTGTAACCCGTACACCAGTCATGATAGCATTTATCGTCACTCTGGTAGCAGTACCACTAGCAGCTCTTTTGATATAATATAAAAAAGAGAACTTTACAGTTCTGCTAGCTTTAGATCTGTCTGTGCTTCTGGACTGAGTTCATCTTCTATTTCGTAACCAGCCACCTTATTTAGTTGCTTATATGCGTCTTTATCGCCTTCTTTTAGTTGTTTGTCGACGTATTCAATTGATTGCTTCATTTCTTTGCTGATCTGCTATGTAATCTTCCTTCTGTTACTTGCATTCTTGCTTTACTTTCGTAATCAAGTTGCTTTCCTTTATTGAATTTGTTGAGCTCTATTTGTTCGCCAGCATCAATCTCTTCGTAAGATTCTTTGCTAAGAGAAATTATCAATGCGTTTACTGTGTTAAATTCGTCTTTATCTAGGCTG
>JBLGBK010000015.1:0-14667 GCA_047617785.1 Colwellia polaris
GGTTATTTGTAGGATTTCGTTTCTGAGGAGGTTGCTTATTTGGGAGGTGGTTGTTGAGTAGCTTGTTGTTACTATTTCGATTCTATTTGAGGAAATTGTTCTGAAGGAGTTAGTGGTAGGTACTAATGATTCGCTTATAGATCTACCCAAATCTGAGGTGATGGTTTCTTGGTCTTCTGGTATTATTTGTTGCTGTAGTAGTCTTGCGATGTCTGTAGCTCTTGTTATTTCACTTTCTGAATTCAAAGTTTCTAATTGGGTTCTCAAGTTTGTGAGTGCTCTTGAACTAGTTGTGCCTATATTGGCTGTTAAACTATACTCTCTCTGTACACTTTCTGTTCTACTTCTCTCTATACCTGTTGAAATAATATCTGAGATTATTCTGTTTCCTGCGACTGCTCTTGTAAAGCTCCCTGTGAAATAGGATGTTGTTTCGTCTGTTCTAATTAAGTTGCTAGCTGAGTTTTGAACATTATTTGTTTGGAAGTTTTCTGATAGGAGTCTTGACTCTGTTAGGCTTCTTAATTCGGATGTTAGGGTTTCAAAGTTGGTATTCTCTATTCTGTTGATTGACGATGTTCTTTGTCTGTTTTCGTAGTAGTCCATTGCCAAATTTTCAAGTCTTTCCAAAAATATTTGGCTTTCAACGTTTCCCTCGCCTACAATTGTTTCCATAATAGATCTGCTGTTTGCTAAGTTTCTGTTAGAATTGATTTCTAAACCTGTCGACTGAGAAAGTATTCTAGCTATATCTTCTGCTCTCGAAAAGCTGCTAGTTGTCGCTATATTTGCACTGTTCTCTCTAAAATTGGTTATAGTTCTCGATACTGTCCGTTCACTCGATATTATTTCGTTAGTAATTCTTTCTTGTAGGGTCTGTCGTTGTATAGATGTTCTGCTTAAAATAGTTGACCTAATATCTCTTTCTCCATCTAATATACGGTTTATGTCTTCTTGGTATTCAAGTTCTTGAGTTAATAATCTGGCGTTTATAAGGGATCTCACTGCCGATGATTCGGCTGATAAACTCTCTCTAACTGATCTTATACTATTTAATGTTCTAAATTGATTTATTTGAGATGTAACTGTGTCTGCGACCAATCTCTGAACGTTTGAATTACGTGTAGCGGTATTTTCTAACGTCAAAGTTCGCTCGAATAATCTTGAAGTTACTAGAGATCTTTCAGTGTTGCTTGATTGTAGTATTTCTTCTGTGGTTATTCTTTGAATTATTGTTTGTAGGGATTGTGTGTCTGTAATATCTATTGCTGTATTCTCTAATCTTAGCTGCGTTAGTTCTCTGAGGCTTTCGATGTTAGAGGAATATGTCTGGCTTATGGTTCTTGATCCTGCAACAATTCTTGCTTCTTCAATACTTTGGACGTATGTATCTTCTAGTAAACGCTGAAGAGTGCCAGACTGGGTAAGATCGCTGTTGGCTCCTAAGCTTTCTGTCAATTTCCTATATGAAATTATTTCTCGAGCTATATTGCTGCTTGATTCAAAGCTCTCTGAAATTGATCGGGAGTTGAGAGCTGTTCTTAGAGAAGTGTCTTCAAATCCGGTGAATTGATTGAATTCTCTATTAATAGCTGAGCTTATATCTTGGTCGCTAGTGTAATAGAAATTGTCTATGAATTCTCTGAGGTTGGTCAACTGTCTTATGTTTGAGTCAGTATTGTAAATCTGATCTGTAACTGTTCTAAATCCTCTGAATTCTCTGTATGAGGCGGGTGAGGTGGTATTGAGATTCTGGCTTATTGTTCTTAGATTTGAGAGAAATCTGTTTTCTGCGCTATTGAGATTAAAGGAGGAAGTTAGTAGTCTTTCTGCTATTATTCTTCGCGAAGGCGAATCAGATATGTTATAGTTTTCCTCAAACATTCTTTGTAAAGAGGTTGATCTAGAGTTTAGATCGGCTACACTTAGAGAGATTGGATTGTTTCGGAATATGTTCTGTGAGCTGGTAAGTGTTTCTTGATATTCAAATGATTCGATTTGGTCTCGGAAACCTTGGTAAAATGAAAATTCATCTAGATTAATTTCTACTGCTTGACTGAAGACTCTTGTAAGATCATTTATTCTTACCCCGGGAGCTTTGAAACTGGCGCCGGTTATAATAGGTCTCTGATTATCTGCTCCTCTTGGATTTTTTTCATCAGCAGATATACTTTCATCTTGCTCCGGTTTGATAACTTGTCTTCTCTTTGAAGTTTCTGCAGACGTGATTGTTTCTTTACTTAGCCTGCTGAAAGCTGTTTTCCTAGAGTTATTTGTATCTGCATTAATTTTCTGCGCATAACTTCTGCCTCCTTTAAAATCACTTCTTAATTTCTTGAATCTAAAGGAGAATTTTTCTGTTTTAGTTCTATTGTATTTGTAATTTTCTCTCGCTCTGAAGGATTTGGTCTGTGTTGATTGTGTGTTGCCTGAGCTATCGTTGTACCATATTCTCCAGTGAATAGATTTATTTCCTTTTATGCTCTCATTTTTCCAATTGAAAGAAGTGGTTTTCCATGAATCTACTGAGGAGAGCTGTATGGGAGAACCATAATTTTCTGTCTTATTCTGCCAGGCACCTGTCTCGTTAGTAGCAAGTTTTGCAGACTCTAATTCATAATTATCTCTACCTTCTGCTTCCAATCTTATACTATCTTTAAAGGTCATTAGAGAGCGATTTTGCTGAGGATTTCTTGTTTCAGGAGGGGTGAGATCCACAACTTCAAAGCTTCCTGTACTGTTGCTCCAAAGGTTGTGGTTGTCTTTAGCCCAGATTGTATAGGACCATTCTCCTAGCGAGGTTCTCTCACTAAAGCTATAATTGGCTTCAAAAGTCCCTGAGTCGTTTCTAAGATTTGTAGAGGAAATATTGGACATTGAAGAGTTTTTCAACCTTATATCGCCATTAGAATCTCTTATCGTTACTTGGACCTCTACTAAGGTATCTATATCTGTCACGTTACTCCTCAAAGTCAGTTTATCGCTGTCTACAAATAGGTTTGTGTTATTTAGATCTGGGTAGTTAGTTCCGTTAAATGTCTTTTTAGTATCTATTAGAGGTTTCTCGTTAGGAGTATAAGTTATTAATATGCTTCCATCACTCCCGTCTGATCCGCTTGTGTCTCCTCCGGGGGCGCCTCCTCCCTCAATTTGATTGATTAACTCTACTTCGCTACTTGTCAGACCTGAACCCGGATTTCCTGATGTCCCGGCCTCATCTCCTCCGGGGGCTGCTCCTCCCACAGTACCGTTTGCTCCTGCACCGGCATTAGCTGTACAGCCATCAAGAAACCCTGCTTCTCCTTCTCCTCCAGAACCTCCTCCTGCAACTATCAAATCATTGCCTGTGCCAGGATCTACGACGGCGGACATACCTCCTCCGCCACCACTGGTCCCACAATCTCCGGGGGCGGTTTGACCTGTTGCTCGGCCCCAACCGCCGCTTCCGCTATTGCTGCTTCCGCCTCCTGCTTCGGCAGGATAGATTTCGATTTGCGTTCTTGATGCTGTGGATATATTTCCTTCTATAAATCCTCCTGATCCACCTTGGTATCCGTCTCCTGAACCTCCTCCTCCAGGACCATTAACTTCTACGTTAATTTCTTTATTTACCACGCCTTTCTCAGGTTTAGTCCAAGTCTGCGCTTGATTGTTACCTTCGTAGATAAATGATTCGGTCTGCTGGGTTGGATAAGCTGTTGCAGAAGTTATAGCTGAGGCTGTAAATATGATTAAAAGTGCTATTAGTAGTGCTGTTCGGAAAGATTCTGAGGTCAGCATTTTTCCAGCTTCTTGATATTTTCCTATGATCTAGGAAAATATGAGTTTTACTAGAATAAAAAATTGTTACAATTAACCGTTTAGATAGATTTAAACGAGTAAGAATACTTTAGCTCAAGAATAGGATAAAAAAGGAAGAAAAATAGGCTAGAGTTTTAATCTCTAGTTGCCTCCGTCGCTAATTGTGACGTTATGGGTAACTGTTAACTGATCTCCATCAAGCAGGTTAGCGTCCGGGAATGCGCCTCCTGAGATTAATTGGTTGCCGGCGTTATCAGATGCGTAGTTTAGTCCGGTTGTGTTGACTACCAATTGTTGATCCTCGCCAAGGTTAGCGGTGAAAGTGTTCTGAACCTGGAATTCTCCGTCTCCGAAGACTGTTGTAGTTCCTTGAGTTCTCTCAAGATTGTACTGTGTGATTTCTCCAGGTAGAACTGTATCGCCAGCTTGAGGAGCGGTTGTGTTACCAACTGATATGTACTGTGCCTCGTTGCTGTCACTTCCTTCTCCATTGTTGGCTGAGATCTGGCTTCTGATCCAGTTCTGTCCTTGATTGGTCAGGATGTTATGTTCCTTTTCTCTATATACTACTTCACCGTCTCTCTCTACTTCAACGGTATAAACTCCTTCCCATTGACTGGAGTCTTCTGCAGAACTTGCTTTCTGCATAACGTCTCCGTTATCAAAAGCTGCTCCTGCTCCGAAGGAGACTACTAGTCCTAATGAAAGCAGAGCTACAAGTTGTCCTTGCGCACCCTGCCCTAAAATTTCCATTGGGTTTTCCATAACAAGTCTAATGCTGACGCTGGTTTAAATATTTAAATATATTCGCGCCAGAGAATCAATGAACCTGCCAGCAAAACTGGTATGAAAGATTTGTTGATGATATCCATGTTTATGCTAAGTGTATGGACAGGAAGCCGTAAGGTACCGAAATAATACTCACGCATTACTGTGGCACTGACTTCTGTACATACTCCGACCTGATCGGTCACCCCTCTCTCAGGATCCACCTGAGGGTCACACTGTGTTGATATATTTCCAGGCAGTGCAAAAACAGTAAGAATATACATAGGAATCATCAGAACTAAAGCTATAGAACCTATTTTCCTTTTCGATAAATCCATATCTTTAGATGCTACTAGGGTATTCAAATTACTTTTCCCTCATATTCTAGACAGCGAGCTATATCGTCCTACCCTGTATAGGCCAGAAAAAGGACCGGGAAAATAACTTGCCAGAGATACACAAGCACAATCTGATCGAGGAGTCAGAAGAGGGTTTTAAATCTGTCTTTTCAGGATGCCTCCTAGAATTTATAGACTCTATGTGAGGAAAACTCAATTCCTACCACTAAGTTCTGAGTTGCTGGATACAGAGGAATTTAGAACGAACATGTCTAAGTATGCGAAATATAACTTAGGTCTACTTCTAGTTTCTGTTTTTGAGCTCTGTTGAGTTTGATTTAAGTTTTTGAAGGGGTAAGTCTCATCCATGAACGTTGTATTTATTGTACTGGATACCTTGAGAAGTGATCGTCTTTCAATATATAATGAGGAAATTGATTTCACCGATAATATAGAGGAGTTTGCGGAGAAATCGCTCGTCTATGATAATGCTATGGCGCAGGCACCGTGGACTCTGCCTTCTCATGCATCAATGTTTACGGGAGAGTATCCATGGGAACATAATGCAACTCAGAAAAACCTGTTTTTGACAACTGATAAGACGACCCTAGCAGAGAAGTTTACAGAGGCAGGATACAGCACAGCAAGCTACACCGCCAATACCTGGGTTTCGCCCTACACTGGTATCACGAAAGGATTTGAGGATACTGATAACATGTTCGGCTGGATAGACAACAACTTCATCTCCGATAAGGCAAGTAAGCTATGGATATGGGCGAACCAGGGACGTACAAAAAAGATAACAGAAACAATAGTAGATCTAGGAGAGTACCTGCAATGGGGTACAGATAGAGGAAAAATCTCAAAAACCCCTGAAACACTTGACAAAGCTGAAGAATTTATTGAAAGCAATGAAGAAGATGACTTCTTCCTTTTCATGAACTTGCTTGATGCACATCTACCCTATTATCCTCCGGAAGACTACAGAGAGAAACATGCATCGAATGTCGAGCCATCAGAAGTCTGTCAAAGAGCTCATGAACATAACGCAGATCTGGTGAATGCTGACTTCGAATCTATAAGGAAGCTGTATGATGCAGAGGCAGACTATCTTGATGACCAGCTTGGGCGTTTCTTCGACTATATGGAGGAACAAGGATTGATAGAAGATACCGTTTTTGTCATAGCATCAGATCATGGGGAGAACTTGGGAGAAGATGACATGTATGGACACCAGTTCTCAGTATCTGAAGAAGTAGTAAACATCCCTCTACTGATTAGAGCGCCAGGTGTTGAGAGCGGAAGAGTAGAAACCCCTTTCGAACTCAGAGAACTCTACAACGTTATACCACGACTGACAGAAATTGAGGATGCTGAAGCTGATCTATCAGGCGTTAAATATGCCTTAGGAGGCTATGAATATCCTGTTATGGAACTCAAGAATGTTCCTGAAGATAAGCAAGACCTCGGAAAGCAATTACGCTTTGTACGCTCCGAAAAAAAGAAACTGATCAAAGAAGGTCAGGAAGATGCGTACTATCGAATGATTGATCTAGAGGAAAACGAAGAAATAGATGTCAAAGAACAGTTCCGGCAGAAAATCGATAGAATAGGAGAGGCCTCACAGGGAGATACCGATATTGACGATGAGCAAGTAAAAGACAGGCTTGAAGATCTAGGTTACATGTGATATCATGACTCAATTATCTGTAATTATACCGGCATATAACGATGCGGAACATCTAGAAGAGCTTCTTGAAACGGTCAGAGACCAGCAGTTCGAGGATTATGAAGTAATTGTTAAAGACGCTGAAAGTACCGACGATACGGAAGAAGTAGCTAAAAGCTTCGATGTTCAGTTTGTAAGTTCTGAAGATCATGGCCCTGGAGATGCCCGAAATCAGGGGGTTGAAAAGGCAGAAGGAGATATAGTACTTTTCCTAGACGCTGATACCCGTCTAATGCATGAGAAAGTCTTCGATAATGTAATTGAAACCATGCAAGATGACTCTGTAGTAGGAGGCTCATCAACATGGAAGACCTATGACACAAACATTCGAGGGAAACTAATGCTTGGCGCAGGTTCTTTCATGATGAAAATTGCCAATATGACAGGAGTAATGACTGCAGGAGTTGGAACCTTCATGTTTGTTGACAGAAAGGTCTTCCAGCATATAGGAGGCTATGATGCAGAACTTCCATATCATGAAGATCATGCCTTGCTTGAGGAGCTGGAAGAATATGGAGAGATAAAGATACTTGATAAACAAGTTTGGGTCTCGGGAAGAAGAGTATCACAGCGAGGTATGATAGGAACGTTCATGGATTATATTCCACCATCTCTTAACTACATGGTTGGGCGAGAAGAGTATGTTAAAGAAAAGTATACTTTTCGCTCATCAAGCGGCAATTAACCGTTGAAACCAATTTCCAATATCTGTTCTTCAATACTTTCTCTTATTTCTATAGGGCGTGACAAAAAGGCAAAGAATTCGTCAAGCTATCTATTCAAGAAAAATTACAGTTCTTCAGAAAAGTGATGAGAAAAGTAAGTAGGAGAGACAGAAAATCGTGGTTTCCCAGATTTGTTTCCGGGAAACCTGATTTTTAGGGAGGTGATCCAGCCGCTGGTTCCCCAACGGCTACCTTGTTATGACTTAGCCCCCCTTGCCAAGCTCAGACTTGTCCTCCGCTAGGCGGAGTCCTCGTCTGAACCTAACTCGGGTGACTTGACAGGCAGTGTGTACAAGGAGCAGGGACTTATTCGCCGCTGAATAATGATCAGCGACTACTACCGATTTCGCCTTCACGAGGACGAGTTGCAGTCCTCGATCCGGACTAGGACCGGGTTTAGGAGGTTAGCTTCCCCTCTCGGGGTTGCATCTCTTTGTCCCGGCCATTGTAGGCCGCGTGTATCCCAGAGCATTCGGGCCATACTGACCTACCGTGGCCCGCTCCTTCCCCTGGTTTATCACCAGCGGTCTCTCACGAGTGCCAAAACCACCGGAGTGGTTCTATGGCAACATGAGATGCGGGTCTCGCTCGTTACCGGACTTAACCGGACACTTCACAGCACGAGCTGACGGCGGCCATGCAGCTCCTCTCAGCGCGTCAGGTAAGCTCTTCAAGCTGACCGTCATTCTGCTGTCGGCTCTGGTAGGGTGGTCTGCGTTGGATCTAATTAAACCGCAGCCTCCACCGGTTGTGGTGCTCCCCCGTCAATTCCTTTAAGTTTCAGCCTTGCGACCGTACTACCCAGGCGGTGCGTTTAACGTTTTCACTTCGGCACCGGACAACCTCGAAGGTTGTCCGACATCAAACGCACAATGTTAACGGCTAGGACTACGCGGGTATCTAATCCGCTTTGCTCCCCTAGCTTTCGTTCCTCACCGTCGGATCCGTACTCGCCGAGCGCTTTCGCCACAGGTGCTCCTCCATGGATTTTAGGATTTCACTCCTACCCATGGAATAGCCTCGACGCCGTCCGGTCCCTAGACTTGCAGTATCCACTGCACTTCCAAAAGTTAAGCTCTTGGATTTCACAGCAGACTTGCAGGTCCGGCTACGAACACTTTAAGCCCAATAATAATGGTCACCACTCGGGGTGCGGCTATTACCGCGGCGGCTGGCAGCCGTCTTGCCCACCCCTTGTTCCTGTACCTCCTTACAGTACAGAAAAGTAGCCTCCTTTGTGAGGAGACTACACTCGGAGTCCCCCCATCGCACTTGCGTGCATTGTGAAGGTTTCGTGCCTGCTGCACCCCGTAGGGTCTGGCTTCTTGTCTCAGAAGCCAACTGGCAGCTACCGCTCTCACGGCTGCTACTGATTACGGGCTTGGTGAGCCTTTACCTCACCAACTACCTAATCAGCCGCGGCCCCATCCTATGGCGTCGGAACGTTTAACAGAGAAGGCTTATTCCAGCGTTTCTCTGCTATCCGGGCTTAGCCTCACGTTTGCGAGGTTATCCCGGTCCATAGGGCAGGTTGGCCACGTGTTACTCAGCTATCTGCCCCGAACGAATCGGTGGACTAGCATGGCTAAATCGGACTCCGATAGCAGTAACCTCCGGCAGGATCAACCGGAATTGCTCCAAACTCAATTGGAGGGTTCTTGACGGGTATTTAATATGAATGGAAAGTTCCAAACTTTCCAAGTCAAGATAGTGCATACAGCAAAACTGTATGCGGCTACATAGTTGAAACACGAGATATGTGTTTCGTGGTCCGTCTCTCCTACATCACGTAATATTATTTTACTACGCTCATCATCGTCCTCTCGGACTATACCCCGGACTCACTCTCGTGATCGGGTAACAATACAGTCAAGGTTAAACCTTATAAATGGTCAAGCCTCGGACTGTTGGTCGCAGACAGGGTCTCTACCTTGTCGCCTGTCCGCATCCATGAACATGATTCAAAACTTTATATAGGGTTCGATTCTAGAAATTTGAATTCCACTTTTCCAGTGCGTCTTCCTGTCTTTTAGGCATTACTTCCAAAGTAATTTTTCCGTCGAACTTTTCTTTGATTGTCTTAATTGTCTGCTCCATGTTCATCTTCCCTTCTCCAAACGGCAATCCGTCATTTTTCATCGTGGAGTCGCATACATGGATCAAAGATATCTGTTTTCGGTGATTGTTCAAGAAGTGATCTAGATGCTCTTGGAACTTCTGGTCTGACGACATGTAAAGATGTGCCGTATCCAAAACCATTTGATGTCCGGCATTAGGGATCATCTTCTCTAGGTGAGGTATGCTCATACCAGGATTGTTCTCGTACGCATAATCTGACTGAAAGTTGTAGTTCTCAAGAACTTTCTCAATATGGAAGTGATGCAAGTACTGCGAGTGGACGACCAATGTAGCATCAAGCTTATCTGCTAGTTCATCACTCTTAACAAAATATTCTTCGTCTTCGGGAAGAACGTGAGGCGTGTGTACAGAGCTGATATTAATTTCTGCCTCTCTGCACCTAGCTAGTGTCTGTTCGAAGTTGTCAACATGATGCTTCTTCAGATAGAGCTCAACGTTCTCAAATCCCTTCTCTCGAAGCTCTCTAAACCTGTCAGGTTCCGGTTTGCATTTTCCTGCTACTATCATAGAAAAATACAAGATAGAAGGAAGATTATGTTATTAATTGTCTTTTACTCTCTTGCCTCAATTGACTCTACAATTTTCCTAACACCGATTAGATAGGCTGCCTCTCTCCCGTACAATGATTCATTATTACGGGCGTTCTGGAATTGGCTATATGCGTTCTGAATGTTCTCTTTCAGCTTCTCAAGCACTTTTTCCCTGCTCCAGTACTCGCCGGACCGGTTTTGCACCCATTCATAGTAGGATACTGTTACTCCACCAGAATTAGCCAGTATGTCTGGAATCATTTCCACTCCATTCGCTTCCAGGATTCTGTCGGCTTCATTTGTAGTCGGTCCATTGGCGATTTCGATAACATAATCGGCTCTCACGCTATCAGCATTCTCTTCTGTTATAACTTTCTCTAGAGCAGCGGGGACAAGAAAGTCAACATTCATAGCTAACAGTTCTTCATTGCTAATTTTGTCCCCCTTCTTACAGACTGTTCCGTGATCTCTCTTGCATGTTTTAAGTTCGCTATAACGAAATCCTTCTTCTTTCTTCGTTGCACCAGCAGAATCAGATACTGCAACCACATTTACGCCTAATTCGTCAAGAAGTTCTACTGCGGGAGCTGCAGCGTTACCAAATCCTTGTACGGCAGCAGTTAAGTTATCTGACTGAAGGTCATTCTCTTCAATTATTTTTTCAATAATGTAAACTGCTCCATAGCCAGTTGCTTCTGCTCGGCCCTTACTTCCAAACACCTCTACAGGCTTACCGGTTATTACGCCAGATACAAGCTCTTTATCTCCCTTGTTATACTCATCCATCATCCAGGACATCTGCTTGCCGCCAGTATTCATATCGGGAGCCGGAACATCTTTGTTCTCACCTATTATCTCGCTTATCGAATTGATGTATTTTCTGGAAAGTCTTTCTTCTTCAGAACAAGATAAATCTTCCGGGTTAACCTTGACTCCGCCTTTCGCTCCGCCAAAGGGAATGTCTGCTACAGCAGTCTTCAAACTCATCCAGAGGCTTAACGCCTTTACCTCCTTCTGATTTAAGTTTCCAGAAAAACGGATTCCTCCCTTGTAGACCCCTCTTGTATTCGAATGCTGGCTTCTAAAGCCTTTGAAGATCTTTTTCTCGCCGTCATCCATTTTAACAGTGAAACTGGTTTCTACAAACCTATCTGGGTTAGATAACTGTTCGTAGTATTCCTCTTTTCCTAAGTGTTCAAGAGTATTTTTCAGATTCTGCTTTGCATCATCAAGTTCGGACATAACAATTCAGGAATTAGTTAGGCTTGTTTTAGTAAGAACCAGTTACCTTGGGCTTAGCTGCAGTCGCTGTAACCTGTTGCCTCGTTTCCATCTGCTTGATCTGTGACCTCTCTACACAGATAGAATCCATTTGAATAACTAGACTGGAATCTGAATGTGAATGTTTCTTGGTAATCTCCGCTGCCAAATTCCGTAGTTCCACTGAGACCTGTTGCTTGTTCTACATTGTTGACTGTAATATTGGCTTCTTCAAGATTATTGGCGGGGTCGGTTGCTTCCCATTCTATATCATATCTTGCTCCTCTACCCCTATTACTATTGTCTGAAACTGTGAAATCTACTATTTCCGGCTGCTGGTAGATGTCGATAGTTTTGCTACTTGTTCTTCCTTCATATTCTATTCCAATCTCCTGTCCTGTTCCAGCATCTACTTCTGCACTGTCTAGGACGGTGTTGAAGGTAACAGTCTTCGTTTCATCTTCTACTTCTACTTGTTGGAATTCGATTACTTCGTAATCCGCGCCTTCAGCACCTGTTATATCCGAACCCAATCTTAGCTGTGCGTTATCGCTGCTAGAAGGCCCGTTACTTGTAATCTCGGCTGAAGCTTCTATTTCTGTGTCCTGATATCCTGTATCAGGGGCGTCTATATTTGATACTACGAAATCCTGACTTGGTTCCTGAACAGTTACTGTATCTGAAGATGTCTCATTATTGCTTCGTACCTCTACAGTATAGTCTCCAGTCGAACCTGTTGTATAAGTGAAAGTCCCGGAAGAGGAGTCTCCAGGCTCAAGTTCTACATTCAAGCTTTCTTCTACTGTTCCATCGTATCTGAATTCTATAGTCTGTGTTGAAGATTTAGTTCCTGTGTTTTCTATATTATAGTCTACTTCAAGAATTTCTCCTTCCTCCACAGGAGAGTTAGTATCTTCTATTGTCGTTGCCAAATAGGAGGTGTCTTCAGAAGGTTCAAATGGATCGTAGCTTTCAGAGAATATCTCTGCATTTGTAGTAATAGTTCCTGTTGCTTTTTGGCTAGGAAGAATATCACCGCGATCATAAGTCAGTTCAACATTATAGGTGTTACAGCTGTTGCTCTTCTCAAATCCATTAATATTGAAAACCTCTGTTTCTCCGGAAGTGATTATCTGAGCATCAGGGCTTGCAACAATTGTCTCACCAGTATCTCGATTCTTAACCTGTATTTCTTTCAACTGGTTGTAGAACCCCTGTGAATCCTGGTTTTCCACAGAAAGCATCATATCAGCACTGTCTGCAGACATTCCAAAGTCTTCAACTCGCAAGCTTTGACCAGTGAACCCTGAGACAGAATCTTGGCAAAAAGCTGCACCTGTAGAACTGTATACTATGCCAGAGACCATGGCGACGGCCGCAAGCATCCAACCATAGGTTGCCAGATACTCTATAGCTGCCTGCCCTTTGAAAGCCATAACTAATTATAGGGTTGGATCGGGTTTAAATCTATCTTGGAGTTTATAATCGGTCTATACGAAGACCAGATATAGCCCGGAAAGCGCTAGGAACAGACTTACTATGATTTTCAGTTTCCTTGTATCTGTGTTCTGCGCATAGTACCATCCAAATATCTGCGATAATACATAAGGAGCGCCCATTATCAGCAGTAAGCTGGTCGAGATTTTCCCTGAGTTAATGTAGTTGACGGCTGTTGAAGTCGTTACGAAGAAGCCCTGTACAAGCCCTGCTCCGATTGCCTCAAGTACAGGGATTCCAACTATTACAAGTATAGGTATTGAAAGCGCAGGACCTCCTATACCGGTTAAACCGCCTATAAAACCTACCAAAATCCCAATTACCACCGTGGTTATTTTCCCTGATTTTTCATTAAGATCAATATCATGTATAGAATTCAGTTCGTTGAACTCTCTATAGGTTACTATAACGCCTGTAAGTACGGCAAGCACACCTATTATCAGGTTGAAGGTTTCTTCAGGCATAAACTGGTTGAAATAAACTCCTATAGGCGTTCCAATCAATGTAGGCGCTGCAAGTAGTACTGCAAGATCTTTTCTAATATCTCCTGAATAAGCATACATGCTAGCCGCGAACAAAGTCGCAAAGGAAAATATCGTGCTTGTTGTGCCTGCCTGAACGGCAGGTGAAACTGCGGTCAAAGCGGTTATACCGATGATTACCGGCATGCCGCCAGGACCGCCTAAACCTGCGATAACGCCTCCAGTTATACTTAATACTAGCAATGCTGCTACGGTTTCAGGAAACATGATATACTGTTTTCCGAAGACTAGAATAAAAGTGATTAGAAGATTTTGAAAAAGGAGGTGTGTTGTACCTCCAAAGAACTGTTAGGATTAATCTATGCGATTTTTGGTCTGAAAGGTTGCATTAAACATTCTAAGCCTGAGAAAGGTTTTTTAGTTGAATAAGAAACAAGAATTGGGCTGTATGAGAGGTAGTTCTATTAGATAGGTCAAGGAATAGAATATTAACCAAGACGGGTTTTCTCTTGCCTATTCCTTAGGATTTAAAGGTCGAAAGCTTCTATCATGCCTTTCATTCTTGTACCAAGATCTTTCAATAGCTCATGCTCTTTCTCTACGTCCTCGTGAATTTCTCTAACTCTTTCAAGCATCTCCTCGAGATCTTGCTTTTCTTCAGCTTGAATTCGGCTCACCTTCTCGCCTTCTGCCACTTCTTCTCGTTCGTGTAATTTCTCCAATTCTTCTACGAGCTCTAATAATTCGTTCGTGTCTTTTTCATCTTGATCTTCTCCTTGCTTTAGTTTCTTGATTTCTTCGAAAATTTGCTTTAGCTCTCTAGTTCGTTCTTTTCTACCAAAAGGAGTGTCATAAGACGGCATAATTAAAGGGCATTGGTCCAGAAATTTAAATAATTTTTAGTGATGGCACGAACTCTTGCTTATCTGTAAACTGCGTTGATAATGGGTTCTAAAAGCCTTTTAGAGGGGAAAAACTGCCTCCAAACATGCTGTTCGGACTATTGTTTGATCGCTGTCTGTATTTATTAAGTTTTATTGGATTCTCCAATTAGTAACAAACTTTTTCATTTTGTTTTTGTGCTCTGATCGCGTATTCCGTACCTTTTGGATCGCGGTGTATATCTAGGTTATATAGATCTGCTATACTGGCGATAATCTCGGAGATAAAAAGCAAATTCGCGTTTAATTCGTTCATTATCTACGTCTAGTACGACGTTCCCATTATAACCAGTCCCGTCGAAAGTTACCTCTGTATCAAACTTTGTTCAAAGAAATTTCAGATTAGGCAGGTTTCAGCGGCTACAACAAAGAACTAACAAATTATCAGGGACTATATGCGGCCTATAAAGCTGAAGATATTATCCGCGCTGAACACAGGATTGAAGGGCGGAGGGCG
>JBLGBK010000016.1:0-11770 GCA_047617785.1 Colwellia polaris
AAACCTAATTTATAAAATTTCACATTCAAACCCCTTTATACCGAAAAGTGGCGTTTTTGACGCCGCGAGGTGTAACACTATTTATGGACAAGAAAGCTAACCCTACAAACCCTGTCCTGCGTGAGACTATCGAAACTCTCGAAGAGCAGGACGCAAACATCTGGAAAGATGTAGCTGACAACCTTGGAAAAGTAAATCGACAGAGACCTGAAGTTAACCTTTCAGATATTGAAAGAGTAACTGAAGAAGGTGACACAGTAGTCGTACCCGGAAAGGTTCTTGGTTCAGGATTTCTGAACAAAGAGGTTGAAGTTGCAGCTTTCAAGGCTTCTAAAAATGCTAAAAACAAGATTAACGAAAAAGGAGAGTTCAAGTTTATCAGAGATCTCCTTGATGAAAACCCTGAAGGTTCAGAGGTGAAAATTGTAAAATGAGCGAAGTAACAGTAATTGACGGCGAGAACAAGATTCTTGGACGACTTGCTTCAGAAGTAGCACGACGTGTAAAGGACGGAGAGGAAGTCCACATTGTCAACAGCGAGAAAGCAGTTGTCTCAGGAGACAAAAAAGAAGTTCTTGCAGACTACAAACAGAAGTTTGACCGTGGACGAAGAGACCGCGGACCCTATTTCCAAAAGAGACCCGACAAGATCCTGAAGCGCACAGTCAAGAACATGCTTCCGGACGGACCTGACGGAAGAGAACTCAGATCCAACTACAGAACCTACCTACAAGTACCTGACAGATTTGACGAGGTACAAGATGTAGACGTTAAGGAAGGAGACGACTTGAGAAATAGAAACTACGTAACACTTACCGAGATCTCAGAACACATCGGTTCAGATTTCAGAGGTGAACAGAACTAATGAGCAACGAAGCAGTACACGCATCAGGAAAACGAAAGACAGCAAAGGCACGAGCAACAATCAACGACGGAGATGGAGAGCTCCGAATCAACTCCCGGCCTCTTCACGTACAGGAAGAAATGGTTCAGCAGAGAGTCAAAGAACCTCTCACCATCGCAGGCGAAGAAGTCTACGGCGACCTCACAATTGAGGTCAACGCCAACGGTGGCGGAGTACAGGGACAGGCAGAAGCCATGCGAATGGCAGTAGCCCGTGCACTAGTAGAATGGACTGACAGCGACGAGCTTGAAAGAGAGTTCAGAGAATACGATAGAAACATGATAGTCGAAGACCCTCGAAGAACCGAGACCAGAAAACCAAGCCAGTCGAGCAAAGGAGCCCGACACAAACAGCAGAAGTCTTACAGGTAAAAAGTACAATGGAATTTCCAGTACGCTGCATGAGCTGCGGACAGGTCATCGGCGACAAGTGGGACGAATACCAGGAACGAGTTGAAGACGGCGAGGAACAAGGAGAAGTACTTGACAGCCTTAACGTTGACAAGTACTGTTGCCGTACAATCTTCCTCACTCACGTTGACTACGCAGACGAAGTAGCCGAGCACAAGATCGCATAAGAAGGCGCTCAAACAACTTTTTTCTTTTTTTATTTCTTCTCAAAGGATTTCTTAATCTAGAACAAATTTCTAATTCTCAGTCACGCCAAGGTCTTCTTCTTTCAACCATTTAGAATAGCCAAGTAGTCCAAATGTACATAGACCTGTGTATAAGAATCCTGCTGATAAACCTTGTTTGAAGGAGTCTGTGTAAATTGAGACTCCCAGAACTATAGCGTATAAGATTAGTTTTCCTATGTTCAGGAATATGTCGCGTAAAGCGTAGAATTCCAGTATGTCTTCATCTTCAGCTATATCCGCGTATATAGAGTAAAGCGGCACGTAATAGACCATGAATGCTAGACCTGCAAAGAACGAAAGCATTACTACATGCGTTGTTGTAGCCACCATTGTACGTGCAAAGTGCGCCAGCGTTATAGCGAGTAGTCCAGCTACTATCATCTTCA
The DNA here is from genome assembly GCA_047617785.1 of Colwellia polaris. GTDB lineage: Archaea > Nanohalarchaeota > Nanosalinia > Nanosalinales > Nanosalinaceae > JBEQAZ01. The sequence continues at coordinate 1,928 of JBLGBK010000016.1, forward strand.
GACGGCCGTATTTCTGAGATAGTTTACCCGTAATTAAAGCCATCAGTACTGCTCCAATACCTTCTACTGTTCGTGCTCCCCCTGCGCTTACCTCACCTCCAATAACTAAGAATACAAACAGCGGGAAAAGATAAACTGCCGCTCCTATGTCTGCACCACGTAGAAGGAACAATCCTGCGAACTTTCTGTGTTCTTTGTCCCATATATCCTTTACACTATAATCTAGAGGGTCACGATGGTCACCAGACATCAGTAGCGGGATTATAGAAAGTACCAGAAATACAAGTGCGACAGATACAAGCATTGGAAAGCCGAAAGTAGCCATTATGACGCCACCGGTTAGAGGTGCTATAGCGCCAGCTAAACGCGGCAACCCAATCATTTTACCTGATTCATCGCTTCTTTCACCGTCGCTTGAATCTACCGCGAACTCAGAGTTAAGCGAAAGCCAGTGAAGCGCCTGTGCTACAGCGTAAACAACTGCTACAGATACAGCTATAGTAGGTGTTATATCATAGAAACGTAAAAGCACAAAAGCAGGTATATAAAAAGCGTAACTTGCTATCAAGCCGTGTTTAAAACCTATCCGAGATATTAGAAATGAAAGCGGAACAACACTGATAGCAAACGCCGAAGCCAGTACTATGAGATACATAAATGCTAAATTGTACGAAAGCCCTGCTGAGACGATCTGTATCGGTATGAATATACCGATCAGAGACACCACAAATCTTTGGAGGAACTCGTATAAGTATATCTGGTCTACTTCTTTTCTATGCAGGAACTGTAGCATCTATAGCTTGTATTAAGGGAGCTGGAGTTAAAAAATATTGTTTAGTTCAGTATCTTCCTCAAGGCTGGTTCGATCTGCCGTAGATTGGGCGCCAATTCCAGTTCTTGTAACTCATCTTTCGCCACCCATTTCAGGTCGGAGAACTTTTCCTCCTCTAGAGAAGGTGACTCCTCTGTAGAAGCAATGTAGCCGTGCCACATGTAGAGATCACCATCCTTCATGAACTCTCCTGTGTAGAAAGGTTTCTCCAGTTCAACTTCAATACCTATCTCTTCTTCTGCTTCACGTACTGCTGCTTGGGTCGGCGATTCATCGTTTTCAACTTTACCACCAGGTACTTCCCAGTATTCCTCTTTGCTTCGATAGATAAGAAGTACTTTGCCGCCCTCAACTATCAGATTTCCTGCTAGTTCGATCATACGAAAGCAAATAGTAGAACCATGATTATTAATCCTACAGTTTCTTCCCGTGTATTGTATCAAAAAGAGAAGAAAAATTAGTTAGCGAGGTTTTTACTCGAGTCCTTCGCGTAGCTCTTCTGCGATTGCTTCGCCTTCTTCCAGTTCACTTCGGTTGTACGTAATGTCAAGTTCGTTGCCATCGTAGATCGGTGTGACGTGGAAGTGTAGATGAAATACCTCTTGTCCTGCCTTCTCACCGTTATTCTGTGCGATGTTTACACCCTCTGCACCAAACTTCTCTTTTACAGCGTTTGAAACCTTGACAAGCGGCTTCCACATGTAGCTCATGTTTTCTGCTTCATGGATATCATCGACGTGTTCCTTAGGTACTACAAGCGTGTGGCCTTTGGATACCGGATGCGCGTCCAGGAATGCGACCACTTTGTCATCTTCGTAGACTTTGTGTCCTGGTAGTTCTCCGTCGATTATCTGGCAGAATATACAGTCATCAGTCATATATTTTTCACTCTTTTAGTCTATTTTCTGTCTTTTTTTGTCTCTCTGATTTAGTGCTTGATCTATGGACTGATCTTTAGTCTGTTCAGCGGAGTCGATGATTTCGTTGACTCTTTTGTTGCCGCTGTACTCCGGTCGTAGTTCTCCACGGAATACATCTTCGAGTTCGCTCCACTGTTCGTCCTGGATCATTTCCTGTACTCTTTCCTGCTTCAGAGTGTCAACAAGTTCTTCCTGGTCCATGTCTTCGATTTCTTTGACGATTCCCCGGTCTTCCATCAGTTCTTGTTTACGTTTAATCGCGATGAACCCGTCGATTACGCGTAGGGCATCCATTACCTGTGCGTGTTCGTTATGGAAGATGCTCATTTCGTCTTCAATAGATGCTATTTCTTCTGCAAGCTCTTCTTTCAGTAGTTGTTCGTCTGTTTCCTGCAGTCTCTGGAACTTGGCTCTGCGGTCTTCTGCCAGTCCTTCATGTTTATCTCGTTTTAGTTCCAGGTCAGCTCTAAGGTTGGATCTTTCTTCTTTCAGTTCATCTAGATCCATGTCGTTGATGCTGATCTGGTCGTCGTGTGTGAATTTGTCTACTATTCGGCTTAATACACTTACCATAATAACTACAGTTATACACGTGTACCCGGTTAAAAGCTTTCCTCAAGCGTATGTCTGTCTGTAGACATTTAGTTTGTACTTCAGGCGTTTGAAACATTCTTGGGCTTCATCCCCGACGTGGAAGAAAATTCGTTTCCAACCCGCATCTGTCTTCACCTTGATGTTCGGGTATACTGATCCGTCGTCGTACTCTAGTTCTTTGATATCGGAGAAATGTACTTCGTCTAGGAGCTTTCTTTCGCTGAAGCTGTTTTTGATCCTTCCCCATTCCTCATCATTATTTTTTCTGCGTTCAACATGAGTATCTGTCAGAGCTACCTCGCCAAGATCTGACTTGAATTTTTCTACGCTCATAACCAGTATTTTTTGGCTGCGACTGTTAACTGTAACGGGAGGTAGTTGACATGATAAACGGAAAACCTAGAACATGTTTAAAAGTATTAACCTCTCCTGTATTGACACAGGTTAATGGAAATGCGGCCATGGTGTAGTCCGGCCAATCATGTCGGCCTTTCGAGCCGACGACCCGGGTTCAAATCCCGGTGACCGCACTTTTCCTGTACTATTATTTTTCTGGACTTTCTATTAGTTCCTACAGACCTCTGTTGCCTCATCTCCTCCTAGCGATAGTATGAGCTGATCTCCAGAGTCTACATCAGGAACCTGAAGTTGAACGGTTTCTCTTGAGTCAACCACTTCTTGCGTCCATACGGGATTATCAACAGGTCTATTGTTTATGAATACATTCACCTCTGAGGAGTTGAACGCCGCATCATTTGTGTTTCTTATACTATAGTGATATTCTGTGCCCTGCTGCCAGCAGCTTTCAAATTTTACATCGAGAGCTGTCTCAAAATTCGATATTTCATCCGTATTTGGCGTGGCTGTATTAACATAGAAATAAACTGTGCCTGTAGCTGTTACTGTAAGTGAGATTAAAAGCACAACTGCAACTACTGGCGTTATTCCTTTCTTCATAACTGAATTATTATGCTAAACACGTTTTATACTTTCGACTTTTTTTGAATAGATTCCCGTGCTTTAATAATACCTGTTTAAGAACTATCAAACATGCCAGAAGACAGTATTGACTGGGCAAACCTTGACCAGGGTGAGAAAATCCTCTGGAAAGGCCAGCCACGGATGAAAAGCATTTTACCTGCTTTAGTTATCGGCATCCCTCTATCTCTGGTAGGAGTAGGTCTTCTGATAATTATAGGCGCCTATCTTCAGATTCAGAACACTAGTTTCCTTGTAACTAATCAGGGCTTATATAAGAAGACAGGAATTCTCTCAAGAAACGTCCAGAAAATTGGTTTCGACAAGGTCCAGAATATTTCATTCAGCCAGGGAATATTTGGAAGCCAGTTCGACTACGGCAATATCGAAATTAGTACCGCTGGCGGACAGGGCGTAGAGATGCGTTTCAACAGCATCAATAGACCGAGAGAAGTAGAAAACATTATCAACAAGAACCTTGACCACTCCTCGGAAAGCCGACAGACCGAAAGAGCTCAGAGAAGCAGCGATCAAGTTGTAGAAGAGCTACAGGAGATCAGAAAGTTGTTAAAGAGTATAGATCAGAAACTATAGATCTTTCTCTCCTGTATACTCTCCTTTTTCTCTTCTGAAATCTTCTTCATCCATTTCCTCATGTACATGCGCGACTAGTCCGGGTGTCCGAGCGATTATAAAGAAGCCTTTTCCAAGCTCGGGAGGCCATTCCAGATCACTCATAACAGCTGCGATCGCACCATCCACGTTCATAACAAGGTCGACCTTGCGCTCCGCGAAGACTTCTCTGATTTCTTGCATCTTATCCACACTTGGGCCTGCCAAACCCAGCCCTTCTGCTTTGTTCAGAATCTTTGATGCACGCGGATCCTCACCTGTATAGACTTTATGACCTAGACCCGGTATTTTCTCACCAGCTCCAAGCTTGTTATCAACTATTGTCTCAGCAGTATCCTCAGATTGCAGTAATTCCATAGCTTCTTCGATCGCACCACCGTGTTTATCGCCTAGAGCCATTACTCCTGCAGCTACAGAAGTGTTCATATCGTTTCCTCCACTTTGAACTGTCCGTGCAGAAACCGTTGATGGATTTCCGACTCCATGATCTATTGATGACGATAGTATCGTATTGAATATTTCTGATTCCTCTTCAGTCGGCTCCTTACCTTTGAGAAGAACCCATATAGCGTCCGGAAAGCTCATTTCCATTACTTCTTCCAACGGTTTTCCTCTTATTACAGCATCTTCGCCTGAGGAAGCGATGTCTGTTTTCCATTCGGTCATATGAATATAATTCGGCCGGAGATTCAAAAGCTATTGCGGTAAAAGTCTTTTCCATGTACCGCAGAATATTGGCAGCGATTGCAGCTGGAGCGGTTTTAGTTTCAGGAATAACAGGTTTTGCTCTATTGGAGCATAGAACTAACATGGAAGATTTGAACAGGATGGTTCTAAGCGCTGATGAGCTAGGTGAAGATTTTGAACTGACTCACGAAACTATATCTAACACCACTAATTACGAAAACTCCAGTATAGAAATGCGCGTGGATAGAAGATTTGTAGATAATAAGAGCACAGTAATTCTCAGCTCAGCCACTGTTTACAGCTCAAAAAGCGCTGCAGGAAGCGTTCGCACAGATTTTATAGATCATACAGCTGATAACGTAACTAGCGCTGATTTCGGAAACGGAAATATAGTCAAGATACATCAGCGCACATTGTTCAAAGATGTTGTCTATTACTACAATCAGAAAGGCAATTTAATTTACTTTGTAAGCGTTGCAAGTTATTCAGGCTATGAGGATGGAAAAGCTGAAGAATTAATGAAGAAAATGAATCCAGAAAACCTTTTAACCAGATTTATCAGCTAGCTATACATTATCTATAGCTTTCGTTAAACCTTCCTTTATCTCTATAGCCACTTCTTCCAGTTCATCATTGTCAGTCAATTCGAGAAGTTTCTCAGGGTTTACTGCTGAAACATAGACGTTTCCTTCTTCTTTGTAAACTATCACATTACAAGGCAGAAGTAGGCCAAGCTCTGTTTCTTCCTGAAGTGCTTCGTATGCGTGTGACGGGCTGCAGGCGCCTAGTATAGTGTACTCCTGGAATTCTACATCCAATTTTTTCTCAAGCTTCTCCTGTATATTTATCTCAGTGAGTACGCCAAAATCTTGCTTACCGAGTTCTTGCTCAGTCTTTTCAATTGCCTCCCCAAAATTGAGTTCCGTCTCTCTAGTCATGCTGTACATAGATCATAATTATTTCCGGAGAGAATTATAAGGTGCGGATATCAAAGCAGTTCCTGTAGCTTGTCGCCGATTTCATGATGTACATCTACTACATGTGCACCGGCGTCACGCAGCTTCTTCTCCTTGTGCGACGGTTTTCCTCTTTCTCCACGTATGATTGCTCCTGCGTGTCCGTACTGCTGCGAAGGCATGTCTTCGGTGAATTGTCCCGCTATGAACGCGATCAATGGTTTGGAGAACCCTCCTGATTCAAGGAATTCTGCTGCTTTTTCTTCATATGTTCCCCCAAGTTCTCCGTATATTACTACTGCTTCTGTCTGGTCGTCTTCTTCGAACATTTTCAGCGCATCCTCGAATGTTGTTCCGGCGATGACGTCACCTCCGAGACCTGCTGCGGTTGATACGCCGTAACCTGCCTGGCGTACGACCCATGCAGTTTCTGTTGTCATTCCTCCAGATTTGGATATTATTCCCACTTTTCCTGGTTTGTAGACTTTTCCCGGTTCGTTTCCTCCTATAGGCCCGAGCTTCGCCTCTCCTGGAGTTATTATTCCTACTGAAGTTGGCCCTACCATCGTTGCGTTTTCCTGCTGTACCTTCTGGTATACTTGCCATGCGTCTTTAGTCGGTATTCTTTCTGTTATGACATTGAGTGTTTTTATGCCGTTTTCCAGTGCTTCGAATATTGCGTCTTTGGCTGCGAAAGGAGGCACGTATATCAGCGAGGCATTGATTTCTGGATGTTCTCCAAGAGCTTCTGCGACCGTGTCATAGACTGGAACACTCTCGACCTCCTGTCCTCCTTTGCCAGGAGTTACCCCTGCAATAACGTCGGTTCCGTATTCGATCATCTCCGGTACTTTTTCACTAGCCTCCCTCCCCGTAATTCCTTGTACCAGCACTTTCGTATCTCCATCTACCAGTATTGACATCTAGTCATTCACCTTTTGAAGCGCTTTGGAGACGTTCTCATAATCCAGTTTTTCTATCTGTAAACCTTCAGTGCTCGATCCGAAAGTATGGAATTCTTTAACCCATACAAAGTCCATACCGGTTTTTTCAGCTGCTTTATCTCTGTCAACGTAGTTTCCGAAGTAGACAAAGTTCTCTGCCGGTTCTTCACGTTCTTGGAGAAACGCCTTGAATATCTTAGCATCAGGTTTTTCCACACCTACTTCAGCCGAGACTTTGAAACCTCTGTAACCTATGCCTGCTTCCTCAAAGTTCTGTTTGTAGAACTTCTTGGCCTCCTTGCTGTTGTCGCTTATGAAGCCCACCGGCCCATATTCCTCGTTTATCTCCTTTACTTCAGGCAGGATCTTCCGTTTCAGATAATTTGATTTCCATTCAAGATAGGACTGCGTAATATCTTCTGCATTTCCGTTAAGGTTGTTTTCCTGCAGCCATTTATCCACCTGTTCTGGTACATAGATGTTGTATTTGTTGATATCCATCTCTGGAGCATTTTCTACATGCTGCTGTATTATTTCGTTTATCTTGCTGTGTGAAGGTACAAGCGTGTCTCCTATATCGAATACTGGTATCTTAGTCAAGGTTCTGTATCACCTGTTTGAGCTGTCTAAAATTGAGTTGATTGATTCTAGGTCCCTCAAAACTGGAGTTTACGGTATCAAACTGCGTTGTCCATATAAACTGCATTCCTGCGTCAAGTGCTCCTGCATCCCGGTTCGCATCGTTGCCTATGTAGACGAAATCTTCTGCGCTTTCACTTCTCTGCTCTACAAACGAGTTAAATATCTGCGGATCTGGTTTCTCAACCCCTACTTCGTCTGATACAACGATTTTATCGTAGTCAACGTTATGTCTGTCGAGCTTTGCTTCCAGAAGATGTTTGGCTCTGACGGTGTTATCGCTTATTATACCTATAGTTCCAAACTTGCGGTTGCATCGTGCTAGGATATCAAATACGTTATTTTCAATCAATAGATCTTCGAAAGCATCAAGATAGCGGTGTCTGCAGGTGTGTGCTATTTCTTCTGGATCTCCCGTTAGTTCATATTTTCTAAGGTATTCCTCGATCTCTGTAGGATCGTACATCATAAACTTGTCCGGATCAAATTCGTGGACTGGTTCATGGTTGCGCTGACGTAGTTCATCCTCTATAACATGCTCTACAAATCTTCGTGAGGGTACTAGTGTATCTCCTATATCAAATACAGGTATTCTGCTCATTATTCCTCCTCCGTGTATTCTTCAACCAGCTCCATCAAGTCTTCTGCGCTTTCCGTCATTGGTTTATCGTTTCTAAACAGCTGCATGTTAAGATCGAGTTTTTCTTTCTTTTCGCGTAACATTTCGAACGCTTTATCTGCGTTCGGTCCATCGCGCCGAATAACAATTGGGTAATCAGGCTCAACTTCTTCTAGTGCTTTTACGAATCCCTTCATAGTTCTGTAGATATCGGTGTTGTTTGCTGTACCTCCTACATGCCAGAGACCGTTCAATCCTGGTTTACTCATGATAACCTTGCTGAGTCTGTAGACTTTCTCTGTCGGCGGATTGCCGCCGTATTCAGTATAGTTTGCTGGTTTGCCTCCGTACTCGATCAGTGCATCCATGTTTGTTAGGCTGGCTCCTCCTCCAGCCAACATCATGCCTATATCGCCGTCTAGTTCTGTGTATTTACCTGCTACGCCCCTGTGGTCGTCTTCATCTATTTTCTCGGCTTCAAGTTCTCTTTCTGTTTTTTGCTCCCCTGTCGCTGTTCTTTCCGGGAATTCCCTATCGTGCCTGTAAGCTGCATCATCCTCCAAATCCATCATAGCGTCGAGAACCACGTAATCTTCTTCTGTTTCCGCAAGAGGATTGATTTCCAGCAGTCTTGCATCTTCTTCTAGAAATGCTTTAAACAGTTTCTGTAGCGTGCTGCCGAGCCCAATTATCTTTTTACCTTCGAAACCTTGTTCTTTAAGAAACTGGCGAAATCTGAAACTTGATCCGTCTTTCAATACAAGTTTACTGGCTTCTCTATCTTCAATACCTGTTCCTCCTTCGCTTGAGAAAATCATAACCGGATTACGTGTATCTGTGTCGTACATAAAAGATACATAGTATTCTCCTTCAAAATCTAGTTTTTTCTCTACCAGAACTTCTTCAGGTTCGACGCCTTTGAACTCTGCACCCATCATCTCATGTTTCAGTGCTTCTGCCTCCTCCACATTTTTCGCAAACTGAATCGCATCCATTTCCATTCTATTGTTTGCCAGTATCTGTGCCTTAACGACATATTCTTGCGCAGAGTCTAGTTGCTGCGAGGGCGTCTTCAAGCCATGTTTTTGCAGAATCTGTTTGGCTTCGTGTTCGTGGAGTTTCATAAGATGCAGGGCTCTGGGTTAAGTTTGTTTATCGGCCGTTATAAGATGCATCATATTCTAGAACGCCTTCATCAATATCAAGAAATACTCCCGAGGTTCTGCCCTCTTCAATATTCCAGAAGATTTTGGCATCTGAGAAATAATTCTTAGCAAATTCTTCTGCTACACTTTGCTTGGCCCCCTCCTCGATTAACTCATCTAATTCTCGTTCTTCGTCTATAAAGTATTCAGAAACGGTGGAGCTGTAATCAATTCCCGCAATCATAATCTCAGAATTTCCATAGTCGATTCCATCTATGTCTAGCATAGTGTTGAACTCTGATAGATATTCAGCGAGTTCAGTGGCGTCCTTGTCTGCAGTTTTAACGTGAGCTGCATAACCCACTTCGGAAGAAGAATCATAGACTGCTAATCCCAGGCATTTGCTTAGGCCTACTATAGCAAGTTCGCCAGAGTCTGCTCTTGCCATATCGTCATTAATACCCGATATTTCTGTTCTTTGATTGTCCTCAGAAACTAGATCTTGATCCCAGCTTAATGAATCATTTTCAAGATCTTCTTTAATCGTACTCATACGTATATATGGAAGTGTAAGGAAAATCTTAATAAACGTTAGAGACGAGCCTATAAGGCAAAATAAGACAAGTAGCCTATTTTCAGAGATAGTTTTATGCTACTATATGTAGTCGAACAGTTCTTTTGAATCGAAATAAAGAGTTTATGAGTCGAGGACATATTTTCGATATGGTAGAAAAACAGGGTAGAGGAGAAATTAGGAGTTCAGTAGGGGCGTTTATCTTAAGCCTTATAACTGGTGCTCTAAGTATCTATGCCGGAGCTTATATCGTATTTGGTTCGGCAAGCATAAGTACTGCTATCCTCGTTGCATTGATTGGTTCTGCAGTCTGGGGAGTAGT
>JBLGBK010000017.1:0-10630 GCA_047617785.1 Colwellia polaris
GGTGGCTACGTGTTTTTCTGCTTTGTTTGGGCTTATTGCGGCGTTTTTCCTTGTAACATTGTTTTTGTTTTTTGTCCTATTTTTAGCCCATGCTACCCATTAATGAGGCTACTGCAGTTCTCACTAGTGAGAACAGCACTAATGCTACTGTTACGAATACCGGGATATACTTGGCTCCTTTCTTGATGTTTCCACTGCCTATCTGGGCTATTATCAATGCTGAAAAGAAGTTAATCAGTACGATTGCCATCATTGCGAACTGTGTGAAGAATTGTATGTCAATGTCTGGTGCGGAGAAGTCCATGCTCATTCCCATTCCTCCTCCCATTCCTCCGCCTCCTGCTCCGCCGGCATCTTCCATGCTGCCGATATCTGCTTCTTCCCACATAGTTGTGGTTTCCTGTGCCATGTGGACGCTGATGGAGAAAAGTAGTGGTGCTCCTACGACTGCAGCCATCATGATGAATACGGTGTACATACGAATAGAGGACTTAATCTCGTCTCGTAGTTCGATGCTTTTCCGGACGTCATTACTGCTGTTTTCCAGCAGTTCAGCTGTGTTGGCTCCTGCTTCCATTGCGTCTACGAGGAGTTTGATGGTTTCTCCGAATAATTCGGATTTGACACGGTCTTCCATGTTTTCCAGTGCTTCTTCTACTGGTTTTCCTCCGTACATGTCCATGGCTGTTTCTCTGAACTCCTCGGCTAATGGTCCGAATTCGTCTCTTGCAGAAAGTAGTAGTGCTTTTTCCAGGTTGTGTCCTGATTTGATGTTTGCGGATACCAGGCGTAATGCGTCTGGCAGCAAGTTCTCCATCTCGTCTTTTCGGCCTTCTGCTTTCAGTGATATGTAGAGGTAGGGTACAGATGGTATTCCGATTAGTATTGATACTCCGGCTATACCTGCTTTTACTGTAGGGCTGAAGTTGGATAAGAAAGCTAGTACGGATACAAGCACTGTTGTAAGTGCTGCTATCTGGAAGAACTTCTGTTCGTAGTCATCTATACGTGCGTAGTATGCTTCCTTTTCTAGCCTGTCTGTGTAGAAGCTAGGTAGTTTCTCGTATGTTGTTTTCAGGAGATCCGCCATTATGCTGCTTTCACCTCAGGTCTCTTTGACTTGACTAGGTTGAGGAAGAATACCTGAAATACAGCTAGTCCTCCAAGCATTCCGAGGAACATGTTATTGCTGAGGCTGAAACCGGTGAATGAGGATATTACGATCATCAGTGTTGCTCCCAGGCTGGGGAAGATGACTGCAAGCATTAGGTACATCAGGATGAATGGGTTGAGATCCTCTCCGTAGTTCTGAACCTTCAGTTTCTGCTCTTCGATCATCGTATCTACAAGAGAATCAAGTGTCTTTGTAATGTCTGCTCCCGATTTCAGTGCGTTGATCATCTGCCAGACAGCTCTCCGATACATAATGCTTGGATTGCGTGTAATTGAGTCTTCTAGAGCTTCTACCTGGCTTTTACCTCCCTGTATATCGTTTACAATCCGTTTGAATTCTTTGGATGCTTCCCCGTAGTCTGTGCTTACTGATACCATCGATTCGTATAGACTGATTCCTGAGCTGACCTCGATAAGCATGTGTCTTAACGCGTACGGGAGTTCTTTCTCCAGCATCCGTGATTTCTTGTTCGCTGTTACTTTAGGCTGGTATACAAAAGTTAGAAATATTAGAAATCCGAGTACGGGCGTTCCAAGTCCTCCTATTTTCCATAGAAGACTGTTGCCCATTATAAGCCCGGCTGCTATAAGCGAGCTGCCTACTGCAAGCGTTACCTGTACTGCCCGTGCTATACATCCTGCGATGTAGCTTTCCGGGTTTAAATCCATCCGCGCTCCTTTCAAATCTTCTTCTATGCTTGGAACCAGTCTCTTGGCATGTTCTGCCAGCGGTAGAAAGTACTGAGCGTACTGGTCGGAGACGGTTGGATCCATTACAAATTATTTTGCTGTCTCCGGTTAAATAAAACAGAGGTACAACGGGCAATTACAACGAGAAAAAAGAGAATTTACTGGTTGAGAGTAGTGTCTATACGGCCGATTTCTGGGCCTGTACTGTCCTCTCCGGTCAGCATAAGATTGTCGTTGCAGATAAGCCCCGAGCCTATGAACGGAGAGCCCATGTTGACTGTTCCAATATCTACATTCTCTACTTCAAGTACCTCTTTCGCTTTCTCTGCGTCTTCTTCACTTGCAGCTCTGTGAAGTAGTACTCCTCGACTGTTCGCTCTCCCACATACTCCAGGGTTAGGTATTCCTGCGATCTCCATTACTTTGACTTCTACTTCAAGTGCTTCTTCTATTATTTCACGCTGTTCTTCAAGTTTCGGACTGATCACTGCGCCTTTATCGTTTGCAAGTACAAGGTTGCCGAGCGCATTACCTTTAGCTTCAATTACCTTGAAAGGTATGCCTGCTTCTTCAAGTGCTTCTTTTTCCCTGCTTCCTACGTTTTCCGGTAGTAGAAGGCAGTTTGAGTTTCCGGCTGTGAACATTCCTACTAGCCGTGTCTGCGTTATGTATGTTTCTACCACTGTTTCTACTTCGAAAAGATCTTTTTTCGTGAATTCTGGTGCTACTACAGCGTATTCGTTGGTGGCTACGCCGTAGAGTCCTACTGTGGTGTTACCTTCGTAATTGTATTTCTCTATCATATTGGTGTTCTCCTTGTTGAGTCATCTATTAGAATTGACCTAAAGTGAAAAAGAAGAATTATATTGGTAAACCTTAGATCAGGTCTTTGAGGAACTGTTTCAGGGTCTTTCTATCCTTCTTCTTTTTCTCTGCTTCCAGAACCTTTTCTGGATTGATATCTTTCTCTTCTACAGTCTCCTTAACTTCCGAGACTGTTCCTTCAACTATTTCCTCGTAGTCAACGTCGTTGCTTCCAGAACTTGAACTGGACTGTGTTTTTGGTTGTTCAGCTGAAAATGCTTTCAGTCCTTTTTCTGTTGGCTGTAAGTCGACTGTAATCTTTGCTGGAGGTTTGCTTGCTCCTCTGCTCCAGATTTCTTGGTTGACTTCGCTGCTGATTGTTACTTCTTCTCCTTCCTGGTTCTCTAGTTTTTCCCGGAGGATTTTTACAGCTCTCTTTGCACGGCTGTTGCGTGATGCTACACGTGCTCGTGAAAGGTTTACGGTTTCTCGTGTCATTTATTCGTCAGTGTCGTTGCGTCTCCAGTGTCGGCTCTTTCGAGGCTTAATGGACTTTCTACGTGCTTGGTCCATTCCAAATGCCTTGATTGAAACCCACCGTGGAGCGGATTTAGCGGTTTTATTTGCTTTCGCAAGTCGCTTCTTTTTTGCCTTTGATTTCTTTCCCATAGTAAAGTGTTCACCTCCTGAACTTGATGTCGAACTCGTTATCCTGTTTTTCCTTCTGAATTGATTTAAGTATGTCTTTCAACTGGTCATCTCCAATCTTGCCTTGAGTCTGCTCTCCCATACGGGCGATCTGTATTTCAAGGCTGGAAACCAGTTCTGGTTGAGCCATGCGAACTCTTTCCAGACGGCTCTGCGCCTCACTTGTGAGGTGTTTTTTAGCTATCTGGCTGATCTGTTGTTTCTGTTGCTCCGCTTCCTCTTCCTGTTGCTGGAGCTTTTCCTTTTTCTGTTCTCGTAGTTTCTTGAGTTCTTCTTCGTCAACCATCTTTTTCCCAGCTTTACTTTGCCAGGACTTCTGATGCGTAGTCGTCTAGTAGTGCCTGTCCGTCTTCGGTGATCTGTCGGCCTTCTCCTTCTTCTGTTTCTACCAGTCCTGCTTCTTCAAGGTTTTGAAGTGCAGTTCTGATTATTTTTCCGGATGCCTTTCCGTGGTGTTCAGGTGCGTGGCCGTTGTTGCTGTTGTCTCCGAAGATTGTTCGAAGCTTGGATACTCCTAGTGGACCATCCATGTATATTCTTCTAAGCACTGCTGCGCATCTGATGTGATACCAGTTGCTCTGCTGTGGTGGTTTCTCTTTGGTGACACCGGTTTTTACGTATTCTGTCCATTCCGGTGCGTCGAACTCTTCTTCCAGATCCTCTGCAACTTCCATGATCAGAGGTTCTGCTTTTACATCGTATGCTGTCGTCATATACAAACACCATTTAGTCAAAAACTTTTAAATTCCAACACTTCTGTGAAATGCTACCGGGAAAAAAGAGGTTTTTACTCCTCAAACTTCCATACTCCATTTTCTTGGACTACTTCGCCATCGACAGTTATCTTTCCGTTTTCACGCAGCTCTTCTACGATGTCCCAGTGGATACCTGAGTCATTAGCTTTTTCGCCTTCTGGAACCGTCTCTTCATATGCTCGTCCCAGCGCTAGGTGAATTGTTCCGCCGATTTTCTCATCGAAAAGCGTGTTCTTAACGAACTGCTGGATTTCGGGGTTTGTACCTATTCCTAGTTCCCCAACGTACCGTGCACCTTCGTCTGTGTTCAGTTTCTGCTTCAGTAGTTCTTCGTTCCGCTCTGCTGAGTAGTCTACTACTTTTCCGTCTTCGAAGTGGAGGACTATTCCTTCTACTTCGTCTCCATCTGTTACTCCAGGATATTCGAAGCTTACTTTGCCGTTAAGCGAGTCTTTGACTGGCGCGTAGAATACTTCTCCGTCAGGCATGTTTTTTTCACCATTGCAGGGCATTCCGTCTCTGTTTTTCAGGCTTAGCGTGAGGTCTGTTCCTTCTGCTTGGATTCGTACTTCTTCTGCTCCATCAAATATTTCTTTTACTTTCTGGTTTTTCTCTTCAAGTGAGTCCCAGTCTACTTCGGTTACTGCGTCAAAAACGAACTTCTGGAACTCCTCTGTTGGCATCTCTGCTGCCTGTGACATACCGTCTGTAGGGTAGCGTGTTACGACCCAGTCAAGTTCCAGTCGTTTCCGAAGTAGTTCTTTTGTGGCTTTTTCTCTAACGGAGATTTTCTTGCTGTCTATACCTTTCAGTTCTTTCGTGTTGTCCGCTCCGCCGATTCGAATGTATGCATCCATTTCCTCAAGCTCCTTTTTCTTGGATTCTGATACAGTCTCCAATTGATCTTTGTCTGCGTGTTTCATCCATGTGTAGTCCATTGCTCCGAGCTGTGAGTCGTAGAGGATGTGTTCATGCGGTATTCCGCCTCGCTGTATTATCTGTTTTCTTACTTCTTTGAATAGCGGTAATGAGTCCACGGACTTCGTCAGGAGGTATACATGATCTCCTTTTTCTACATTTATCGATCTTGTCAGAAGTACTTCTGCGAACTCTTCCAGTTTTTCTTTCACGATAAATATGTGATTAGGGTGTGAATCATTTAACCCTTACAGTTGCTCCAAAACACACTTATCAACTCATCCGTAAATCTGCTTTTGAAAGTCTTTCAAATAGCAGAATGGTACTATGGACGAAAACGAAGAATTATTAAGAGGGATCAAAGAAGTGATCGAACGTTTCGGTATGAGTAGAGAAGAGGTTGAAGAGGAAGGTATACCTGAAGCCATGTTTGAGATTCTGAAAAGTCAGACATATCTCCCTGTTAATTCTATCAAGCAGGAGTGGCTGGAAGAAGAGAAACTTTTCAAAGAATTGGGAAGTGTCAAGAACAACGGCAGAGAGCCGGAAACGTACAGTGAAGAACAGGACTACTACCTACCTTCAGATGATTTCCTAGAAGAACTTTTTGACTGACAATGGTTTATGAACCAACAATACAATAATTTTTCTGTGTATGGTGTCGGAGCAGGAAATTAAGGTCGCGAGGGAAGATATCTCGGAACTAGAGAAGATATTCTCTCAGTACAGCGATATAGGTGAGAAAGTTGAAGGAGTAGCCTCTAACCTAGGTTCAGATCGGAAGACTGCTCTACGCCTGCTCCGCGAAATCGAGAATGAATGCAGTTTTGACCTTCTACCTCCATTGCTTGAAGACAGTCTGAAGAAATCAATTGATAGCTTGGAAATTCTCTTGCAAGGCAGAAACGACGAACAAGCGTACAGGGAGATGAAGGAAAGTCATGATGAACTGAAAAAGTTCATTGATCTCAGTGAGGAAGAAAAGATTTCAAGATGGGCAAAGACTTTTCTGGAAGATGTATCGAACTACAATGGAGAAGAAATCGTCTCGCAGTCTGGCAAGTTCAAAGTTATTGATATGGGGATACGCGATTTCTTTAGCGGCGTAATCTACTCTAACACTGGTGTTGCCAAGTCTTTGAGACCGGGCCAGAAAGTGGCTGAAGAGCTTGAAAACTACCAGAAAAGACATACTGTGAAGTACGGTAGAGAAAGACACAAGATTTCTATAGCTGTCTCTGGTAACAATCCTGAAATGGTTGAAAGCACCGCAAAGTCAATGCTTCTACAACAGCTCGACTTTGAACAATTAAAGTCAGAGATCAAGCAGGTTAACTCCAACATAAGCAATATAGTTGAAGCTAAAGAGGCAGTAATCGAAGGCGAACTACCGCGATACGGCAAACTTTATTCAGATGACCGTGTTCAAAAAATGAAGAATTACGTAGCTGGTGAGATGATTAAATCGGTTGAGAACGCACTTTCAATAAATATCAATGCTACTCCAGAGGATCTAGTTGTCAAGACAAACCAAGAGGTGATAGGATACTTTGGGAAGAACAGGAATGGTAAATGGGTACTGCACTTCACCGATGAGGAAAGCACAGGAACACTATTCGATCTTATGACTGATACTGAAGACAAGTCATTTGATGAGCTTGTAAGATTTATAGAGAGCGCTCCGATGGGTTTCAAGAATCCGGGTGAAGATCATACGCCCTCAAAAGCTCCGGACGTTTTCATGGTGGATCTGTTCCATGAAACAGGTCACGCTGTGGCGGATATGGCTGCAGAGCAGGTTTTTCACGGTGGTGAGGTTAACAAGAACTACGGGCGCCTGATAGATGATGAGCTAGGGCGCAAGGTTTTCGAAAAAGCAGCAAACGAGATAGCTGGTTTAACCCTGAAAAGGCTTTCTGCAAGCGGAACAGGTACATGGAAATCTATATTCAAAGGCTTTGAATCCTATCTGGAATTAACAAAATACGACAAACCAGTCAAAGGATACAGAGACCAGCATCCGATTAAGGCCACACAGAAATCTGTTAGAGAACTCTATGATGTGGGTTGAGTATCGATATTGGAAAACTTATGTAGAAATTAGCAAAAGCGACCGCTGCACCTGCTAAAGTAGAAATAAGAAGAAAAATTTTTATTTAGTCGAGGAAATTGGTGCTCAGAGTTTTCTCATCTACTTCTTCGTGCAGATGCTCTCTAAACTCATTAATTCCTACATCGTTCTGCTCGCGTTCCTTGCGATCTCTAACCGATAAATTCTCTGCTTCCTCTTCGTTACCTCCAAGGATGAGCATATATGGAACGTTGTCGTCGTGAGCAGCCTGAATCTTCTTTCCTACCGTCCAGCTACGATCTTCAATCTTAACCCTGAAATCCGAAAGCTCTTCCTGAACTCTTTCGGCATAATCCATGTTTTCGTCGCTGACAGGCAGAATCCTGACCTGTTCTGGGGCAAGCCATGTTGGGAAATCTCCTGCAAAGTGCTCAATCATAACGCCCATGAAACGTTCAATTGAACCAAGGATGGCTCTGTGAATCATGACAGGATAGTGTTCTTCGTTATCCTCTCCCTGGTACTTTAGCCCGTAGTTTCGCGGGATAATGAAGTCTAGCTGCACTGTTCCAAGCTGCCATTCTCTTCCGATGGCGTCTTGAACTTCTACTCCAATCTTCGGCCCATAAAAAGCACCTTCTTCTGGCTTGACTTCGTAGTCTCCTACAACTTCATCCATTGCGTTTCCGAGTGCGTTCTCAGCTTTATCCCAGAGTTGATCCGGTCCCTGAGCTTTCTCCGGCTTGGTTTCCATGATGAAGTTGACTTCGAATCCGAACTCGTCGTACATCTCGATAATCTTCTCAAGATGTGCTTTGACCTCTTCTTCGATTTGATCTTTTCGGATATAGGCGTGTCCATCATCCTGGGTCATGACTCGAACTCGAAGCAGACCTGAGAGCTCTCCAGACTGTTCGTTACGATTAACTGTTCCGAACTCAGATAGCTTGATTGGCAGATCTTTGTAGCTGCGTGTATCTGAGTCAAAGATGTGGCTGTGGTTTGCACAGTTCATAGGCTTCAGTCCATATTCGATGTCGTCCTGTTCCCAGGCAAACATCTCTCCTTCTTCCTTGAATGCTTCGTAGTGTCCGGTCTTCTTCCAGAGGTTGGCTTTGTTCAACTCTGGAGTCCAGACCTCTTCGTAGCCAAGCTCTTTGTTCTTTTCTCTGATGTACTCTTCAAGCTCTCTTCTTATTATCATGCCGGCTCTGTGGTAGTGAGGTGCGCCTGGTGCATGTTCTGGTACAGAGAACAGGTTCATTTCCTTCCCGATTCTTCTGTGGTCTCGTTTCTTAGCTTCACGTCTTCTCTCCATGAAGTCTTCTAGGTCTGACTCAGAAGAGAATGCTGTTCCGTAGACACGTGTCAGCATCTCGTTTTCTTCATCACCCCTCCAATAGGCGCCTGCGATTTCAAGAAGCTTGAATGCTTCTACTTCGCCGGTTGAGGAGACGTGAGGTCCTTTACAAAGATCCTTGAAATCTCCCTGTTTGTAGAAGCTGACTTCGTTGCCTTCGCCTGCTTCTTCTTCTAGAATCTGTTTCTTGTATTCGTTATCTTCGAAAAAATCTTTTGCTTCCTCTCGGTCAAGCATTTCGCGCTTAATATCGAGGTCTTCCTCTACGATACTCTCCATTTCTTCTTCTATTTCTTCAAAGTCTTCTTGGTCGAGATTTATTCCTTCGATATCGTAGTAAAATCCTTCGTCTGTCCACGGCCCGATTGTTAGTTTAACTTCGTTACCATAGATCCGTTTGAGTGCCTGTGCGAAGACGTGTGCGGCGCTGTGTCGGAGGACGTCTATGTATTCCTCTGAATCTTCTGTAATTATTTCTATTTTGTCACCGTCGCTGACATAATCTTCTTTGGCTACTAGTTCGCCGTTGATTTTTCCGGCTACTGTTGCGTTGCCAAGTCCTGTCCCTATTTCGTATGCTGCGTCTTCTAATGTGGCGTTTTCATCTACTTCTAGCTTTGATCCGTCTGGAAGCTCTACTTCAATGCTCATACAGGATCACTTCGGGAGAAGTTGTTTAATTGGTTTTGGAAACAGCTGTCGCTGTGAGAAGTTTTAATGCATAAGTGGCCGGCGGGTAAAACATCCACCTTTCATTGGTAAGGAGAAATTGAGATCGTATTTTTAAATAAATTTTCAGGATTATTCGGGAATTTTCTCCATACTATTTGTAGAGATATTCAAAGTACTCATTCCGATATATCCTACTACTATGTGGAGCCAGTACGTAGCTACTCTATGTAAAATCCCGATAGCTAGACCTATCTCGAAGCTGACTCCCATAAATATCATTGTAAGCTGTGCCATGACGGCTTCAAAAGTTCCTGTGCCTCCGGGGGTTGGTGAAAAGTTTGCAGTGCTTGCAATAGGGATAATTAGCATGACGTAAAATGGATTGATGCTTAGGCCGAGAGACATGACTACTGCGTAGAATGCAGCCATTTTGAAAAGAAAAGCAGTATGTGTTATTGCTAATGCGCGAAGGATAGCTTTCGGATTATTTCCAACTGTCTCAAATGTATCCTCTATGTTTTCCAGCCTTGATTCGAGCTTGTCGACAAGATGCGATCCGCGGCCGATGAAACTTGTTATTTTTTCGAATACTACAAGTACAGAGTTTTCCAGTGTTCCTGGCCGGTACCAGCCGATGTAACCCATCACTATTCCGAAGAGGAGTAGTGAAGCGGTTACAGCTGTCATTCCTGCGATTTGACTGCTACTACTTCCTGAGAATACAGTGTATAGGTAACCTGATAGCACGAAGGTGGATAAAGGTATTATTGCGAGCAGATCGGCGGACATAACTGTTGCCAGGGATTTTTCGTAGCTTGTCTTGGAGTTGCTGGATATCATATAGGCCATGAATGGTTGTCCTCCGAACTGGCCTAGCGGTGTTACTGCGTTGAGAAACTGGCCTGCGGACATCATCTGAAAGGTCTTTCTGAAGCTACAGTTTATGTTGCTGACTTTGAAGAAGTTATACCAGTTAGCTGTCCAGGATAGAAGCACTCCAAAACCGGCTAGAAGCGCTATTCCTATGTAGGATGGTCTAGCCTGGCTGATTTTTTCCAAGAAAAGGTTAAGGTCGGCAGTCCAGAGCAAGACAGCGAATATCAGGGTTGCTACTCCGACCCATAGAATGTTTTGTTTTCTATCGTTCATCTTTTACTATAACTAGGTCTTGTTAACGACTTTTTTTAACATGTGAAGAAAAAAGAGGGGGAAAAGTGGTTGGACAGATTCTCTACATTGGCGGTGTGCCAGTACCAGTCAGTGTTGCGAACATTGCACCAGCTACAATTGCTAGTACAAGCAAGATTCCTATGATAATTAATGCAGGAATCAGTACTGAGACAGCTGACTTTCCCAGACTTATTTCTTGGAATTTCTGAACTCCCTTGATCTGTACGTAGACTGAGAATATTCCTAGTACAAGACTTACGAAAGCCCCAAGAATTGGTACAAATGCCAAGAGACCTGCTACAGGCGCTA
>JBLGBK010000018.1:0-10039 GCA_047617785.1 Colwellia polaris
TACTGTACTGGGTATCCCCATCAATGACTGGGTTGAATGATACTTTACCCCATACAAGTGAGCCGGAGCTCTGTGTACCCGTTCCAACTTCTTGGGAGAGATCTGTGAAGCCGCAACGGCTGTAAAAATGGCCGTAGAAATCATTGGTTTGAAGTCGAATAAATGGATCTTCCAGTCCTTCAATACTGCTGGTAGTAGTTGAAGTAGTAGTCTTGTTAAATACAGTGTTTGTTGATGGATCGCGCAGAGTTGAATACATTGTAATATTAGAACGCATCTGGAACTCGGAATTTGCTTTCTCCACATTCTGGTTTTCAAAACTATAGCTGAATTCGTATCCTGCTCCTTCTGCTGCGTCTATAACTCTTCCACCCCAGTTAGTCAAGGAGGCATTTTGAGTGTAGTTTAGTTCATACTGTCCAGTGGAGGCGTTGACGGTTGCGTGTGAAATATTTTCTCTTGGTTCTTCCATCGGTATTCCTTCGCTTACCATGTAGCTGGTTACGCCAGACATTGCGCGATCGAAAGCGATATTGAAGGATCTGTCTTTATCGTCGTGTATTTTATCGTGGTAGAAACTTGCCTGTCCTATCAAGGCTGCGTCGCCGTCCGTGCTTACGTCCAGTCCGGAGTATGGCATTATCATAAGTGAGAGCAATACTGCCGAACCCATTACTGCAAAGGTTGTGTAGGTCATTCCTTTTCTCATTCTTCCCACCTCACAAGTGTAACTGTGGATGGACCCCATAAACGTCTTTCTCCACCGATAGTCACCGAACTTGGCTCAATATTTTCGAAGTTAAAGAAGTCTCCAGACTTGTTCTCAAGTCTTTCAACAGCATCTTCTTGAGCAGCTTCTTCTGAATCAAATACAGGTCCATAACCTACTCTAGGCTCAACAAAAGTACTGTACTCAAACAGCGAATGTTCTAAGAAGCGGGTATCATCATTAGCGTCTGATAGTCTAACAAAGTTATTTTGATCAAAATCAACTATATCCGAGCCAATCGAGATAAAGGTCGGTTTGGTTTCAGATGAGCTGAAAATAGTCTGATAGGGGTCAGTCCCTGATTTCACCTCAACCTCAGTATTATCTGCATCAAAAACTGACATATATAGGCCTACTTTGGAGAAGTAATCGTAATCCGTGAACTGTCTTTCATAGGTTACGGGATTTCCATTTTGTCCAAACTCTTCAGATATAGTGGATTCATATTTTCCGTATCCAACATCTTCCTTATCTCTGTACTTGACTTCTATATATGAATGATCAGCAGTACCTGGGTTCGAATTCAGTACAGTATTCTGTCCTCCCCAGTAATTGCTTCCATCATGATTGATGAGTATCCTCATCAGGTTGCTACCAGGCTTAATTTGGTCGGTGATATCAACCGTGGTTTGGTACTGGCCATTAGCTGATTCTTGAATGACTACTTCCTCGTTTAGAGTGGCTTGAACATCCCACCCATCAGGAGATTCTTCCGTTCCAACACTGTCCGCATCTAAAGTAAGATTAGCACTGATGATCTCGGAATTTCTGGGCAGTCCGAAGTTTTCTATGTCAACTATCCCGGATGATTGTTCTCCGCCTCCACCACCTCCAGAAAATTCTGAATAAACGTATTTAAGAGGGATTCGCCGGGTTTTAACTTCATCAGTCTGTAAGGCGGCTGTTTTAGTGTAATTTATTTCTACTCTGCTACCAGGATTGAGCAGGCCTCCTTCGAAGAAAATAGACTCTGTTGTATAGGTTATGCTGTTGTTTTGACCGATCTCTAGATATTCAGCAATGTTGTAGCGATAGTAGCTGTTCCCGCCTTCTCCGCCTCCACCACTTTCTGAATCAAGTAGTTGCGCATTTGAATCAGGGACTTCATTACCGTTTACAAATACCTGGAAATCATCACTTGGCTCTTGCTGTAAATTAAGATCTAGTGTTCCGGAATTGAGTGCAACGATATCATCGTCTTTTATAGGCACATATTTCGTTGTTTCAAATCTTCCATTTCCACTTCTTCCTGGAGCATCAGGTAGATTGCCTGAAGGTGAGATAGGGCTAATCTCAGTTCGTAGACTCTGGCCTTGAAGTACACTAGCGCGAGCACGATAGCCAGAGTTTGAAGCATTCAACCGGTGACCTGAGACAAGACTGGAAGCAGTAGTGACAAACTCTGTTTTCTCCGGGCGTTCAACATCCTGAGGTAGCGTGTACGTTTTTCCACCTTCTTTTATCTGTATCTGGTAGTTTCCATCCACTCGTGGACCAAAATATCTTTCAGTTGCTTCTTCTGCATAGCTGAAATTTCCTGCCGCCCATAGATAGGTTATGCCGTTAAGAACAGTTTTATCCATATCCTCTTCACTCATAACTGAGTTGGCGACCAGTTCATCTTGGAAGCTTTCATTGTATGTTTCAAAGCTTTCTGCGGACGCCAGACTCATAACATCTCTTGATTCTGTACGCAGATTGTTCGCTGCGTTGTCATCTTGGTTGTACTGACTGTAGTTTGTACCCATCATAGTCAGCATCATAACGAGAGTTGCAGACATCACTGTCAATGCCAGTATTGCATCGAACGAGAAGTAGAATCCTTTTCTTATCTCCATACCACGTAGTTCATCTCCGCGTCCCGTAGTTCTCCCGACCGATTTACAGCCACCTGTCTGTCAATATTAATTACCGTGCTCGCCTGAGAGTATTCATCTATACCCATATCGAAAGGATTTTCTTCTGCATCCCCTTCATAATCTAGAATTTCACCCGATTGTGGATCTCTGAACTCTAGTGTAAAGTTCTGTGTCTTTGTAAGATGTGTTTGGCGTTCGTAGCTCAGGTTGTGGAATGCTTCCAGCTTTTCCATTGATAGTATGTTTTCACCAGTTGCAAATCCAGGAATTCTTACCTCCACTCCTGTTTCTTCCCAATTATTCGGATAGCCTTCAGTTGTTACCATGAAATCAGCCGTACGTTCTGCCTGACTTCTCAGAAGGTCTTCTTGGTCGAAACTTTCTTGGCTGTCGACTCCGAGCCCCCACATAGTCATGAATAGTGTTATCATGGCGCCGAATATAGCCACTGAAGCCATGAAATCAGTCATGAATGCTTGGGCTTTTCTACGATTCATTTATGTACACCCCTGACTCGTTGTGGATTACTCGGAAGGTGTTGGTTTCGTTAGTATTGAATTTCAATTCTCTGCCGCGGTAAAGTGTGGGCATCACGAAATTGCTGTTCTCCCAATTGACTACAAGCGTTGAGTTGATTACCCTGACATTATATGGTTCTCCTGCGATCCTGTTTGGTAGTATGAACCGTCTTTCATATCCTTCTCCCTGTGCTAACGCCATCTCTGCCTGAAATGCTACGTTCTTTCCCGCCATCTGCGCATCCATAGTATTGGAACGCATCGACACCTGATTCTGCTTCATTGTTACTGCAGACATCAGTATTACGAGTATAAGAAGCGAAAAGCTTACAAAAGACATAAATTCTATTGATGACTGTCCTTTCATGGTTTTTAGTTCGCCTCTGAAATGTTTACCTGATCCTGCCACGCTGTAACACTTATCGGGTACTTGCCCTGTGAATCGGGAAGACCATCACCAGTTTCTGCTATCTTTGTATCAAATATACGCGAGACATTAGTTCTTCCTGACGGAGTTTCTACTGTGTAGACAACTGCTCTGTTTTTTACGACATATGCTCTTTCAACGTTCCCGGGGACATCCATTGCGAACGTTCTCTTGGCTGGCGGCCCTGAAGCTTCTACTGTTGTAACTGCGGTTTCTAGTTTGTCCAGAGAGTTCTGAAGAGTGGCCGAGTCAGCACCTGTCTGAAGCTGGATTAGAGAGCTCTGAGCAGCCACTATGAATGGAGCCGCCATAAGCATTGCGAGTCCGAATACAGACAGGAATTCTATTGAAGACTGGGCTTTCCGAATTGCTGGTCGCACATTATACAATATATTAGAGACGGGTTAAAATCAACTTTCCCCTACAGCGGAGAAACAGTATTTTTTACACTGCTCACTCATAACGCGTTTTTTATATGGAAGCCTATACAAACCGTAAACATTATGGAAAATGTTCTCTGGTTCGAAAACATAAACGCAGACGATACAGCCAAGGTCGGTGGAAAGAGCGCCAACCTGGGAGAGCTTCAGAACGAAGTTGAAGTACCTGTTCTTCCCGGATTCGCTACAACCTCCGATGCATACGACCGTTTCATCAAAAAGACGGAGCTAAAAGATAAAATAGAAAGATTACTAGACGGCCTGGACAACGACGATGTTACAGACCTCCAGAAAAGAGGTGAAAAAATCCGGGCGCACATCAAGGAAGCAGAAATGCCTCAGGACTTGAGAGACGACTTTATCGAAAGCTACGAGGACCTTGAAGAAAAACTAGGTGTCGAAAATCCCGAAGTAGCTGTGCGTTCTTCAGCAACAGCAGAAGACCTTCCTGGAGCTTCATTCGCAGGACAGCAGGAGACCTACCTGAACGTATCCGGCAAACAGGACCTGATCAAGAGAATTAAGGACTGTTATGCCTCGCTGTTTACTAACAGAGCTATCAGTTATCGAGAGGACAAAGGCTTCAACCACTTTGACGTTAAGCTTTCAGCAGTAGTCCAGAAGATGGGGCGTTCCGACATCGGAGCAGCAGGAGTAATGTTCACACTAGACCCTGACTCCGGTTTCGACAACGTAGTAACCATCAACGGAAGCTACGGACTAGGAGAATACGTCGTACTTGGAGAAGTCAATCCAGATGAGTTCACAGTATTCAAGGAGAACCTAGGAATCATCGAGAAGAACAAAGGAGAGAAAGAAATCAAGCTTGTACGGAACGAAGATCATGAATCAGGTGACGGACAGGAAAACATCGAGAAGGAAGTACCTCAGAGCGACCGCAACAGCTTCTGTATAACCGACAATCAGGTTAAAGAACTGGCTAAGTATGCAATGCAGATCGAGGATCACTACGACAAGCCTATGGATATCGAATGGGTTCTCGACGGCCAGACAAATGAACTATACATTGTACAGGCCCGACCTGAAACAGTTCAGGCAGAGAAAGACGAAAACGTAATAGAAGACTACAAACTGAAAGAAGAATCGGAAGTACTGCTTGAAGGTTCTGCAATCGGATCGAAGATTGGGAACGGAAAGGCGCACGTGCTTGATTCTCCGAAACAGATCGACCAATTCGAGGAAGGAGAAGTGCTTGTAACTGACATGACCGATCCTGACTGGGAACCAATCATGAAGAAAGCAGGAGCAATCATAACAAACAAAGGAGGGCGAACTTCGCACGCAGCGATCGTTTCACGTGAACTAGGCGTGCCTGCCGTCATTGGTACGGAAACCGCAACATCATCGATCGCAGACGGCAAAGAAGTCACAGTCGACTGTTCAAGCTCAACAGGAAAGATTTGGGATGGAAAACTCGACTTCGACGTCGAAAGACATCACCTAGACGAAGTACCTGATACTGATACAGAGGTACAGGTCAACATAGGAGAGCCTTCAGAAGTCTTCCATGTAGCACAGTTACCTGTAGATGGAGTAGGCCTCGCACGTGAAGAGTTTATCATCTCTTCACACGTTGGAGAACACCCACTAAAGCTGGTTGATGAAGGCAGAGGTGACGAATATGTCGAAGCACTACGGTCCGGAATCGGAAAGATCGGAGCAGCATTCTATCCAGATCAGGTAGTTGTACGGCTTTCTGACTTCAAGTCAGACGAATATGCAGAGCTTGAGGGTGGAGAAGAGTACGAACCGGATGAAGCCAATCCAATGCTTGGTTTCAGAGGCTCTTCACGTTACTACGACGATCTTTTCCAGAAAGCTTTCGAGCTTGAATGCAAAGCACTGCGTAAATGTGTTGACGAGCTTGGGCTCGACAACCTGACGATCATGGTTCCGTTCTGCCGTACAATCGAGGAAGCGAATAAGGTTAAGGCCAAGATGAAGGAGTACGGACTTGATAAGGGAGATATCGAAGTCTACGTTATGGCAGAGGTACCTTCCAATATTATCCGTGCCGAAGAGTTCGCAGAAGTATTCGACGGATTCAGCGTTGGTACAAATGACCTGACACAGCTAACCCTTGGAGTTGACAGAAACAGCGACAAGCTGAAAGGCCTGTTCGATGAAAGAGACGAAGCTGTAAAGCAGTCAGTTAGTCGTTTGATTGAGAGAGCTCATAGACATGGCAACCACGTTGGTATATGTGGAGATGCTCCTTCAACCCACGATGGTTATGCAGAGTTCCTTGTAGAAGAGGATATCGATGCTATCAGTGTTTCACCTGACGTCGCTCTTGAGACTATCCTAAAGGTTGCAGATGTTGAGGAAGAGCTGGGTAAATCTTCAGGTAAAGGCACTGAGGTCGAGGTAAACGTTGATTTCCAGGTAGGTGAAACTGCTGGAAGGATCTACGACCGGCTTGATGAGCATGGACGTGCGACAGTTGAGAAGTTGAAGAGCTGGACTAATTCTGATATTGATGAGCGTCTTCTTGAGCAGGGTCTTGGATGGCTTGCAAAGGAGGATAAGATTCAGGTCCGGGAAGAAGATGATAAGACTGTTTACGAGCTGAAGTAGAAAACCCCGGCTTTTTCTTTTTTCTCTCTTCTTTCTATCGTTCAAAGGTCAGCATGAGTTAAAACATTAACAGGCTGAAAGTTCTAACAGTAGTTATACGCCGGGGTAGCCAAGTGGCCAAAGGCGACGGACTTAAGATCCGTTCCCGTAGGGGTTCCCGGGTTCAAATCCTGGCCCCGGCAAACGTCTTTCTTACTCTAAATTATTTCTAGAATTGGTCAAAAACCCAATCCTCCTTCTCAATGCAAACATTTAAATTTGTTACTAACTAATAGTAACAATATGAGGGATCGGATAAAGCACATAGGAAAACCGGTACTCACACCGGAAACCACAGACTGGGGAGGAAAAGGAGCCAACCTCCTAGAACTCGCACAGTTCGAGAATGTCCCAAAGGGCTTCGTGGTCAACGCAGAAGCCTACGACAGATTCACTAATCAGCAGGAAATACAAAATCTAGAATGGATCAACGAAGGTAACGTAGACCTAGACTGGATCGAAGAAAACCCAGAAACAGAGCTTGAAGAAATTCAGAACACCACTCAAGAAGTGTTTCTAAACAATAATTTACCAGCAGAATACAGAGAAGACATAACTTCAGCAATACACCAATATGAAGGAGAAATGTTTGCACGTAGCAGCGCAGTAAACGAGGATGGAGAAGAAAACTCCGGAGCGGGCAGACTAGAGAGCTTCGGACCAATGAGCAGAGGAGAAATACTTGAAGGAACCAAAAAAGTATTCGCGTCAGCTTTCGACGAGAAAGCAATCAAATATTTGACCGAAAACAATATAGACAGCTTTGGAGGCGTAGCAGTAGTAGTACAGGAAGCAGTCGACCCTGCTTTCGGAGGAGTAATGTACAGTTCTGATCCAAACGGCAACCCCGACAAAGTCTACATTGAAGCAAATGAAACACCGTGGCAAGTAGTAGACGACGACATAAGAGACATTATACACGTAGATGCTGATGAAATCCCAAGCGGGAGAAGTGGAGAAGGAAACTTCCAATACAAGAACAACAAAGGGAATAGCGAGCCATTACCAGATGCAGAACAAGTTATGGAAATTTCAGGAGCCGGTAAAGACATAGAAGACGTTTATAACTCGCCCATGGATATAGAATTTGCCTACAATCAGGAAGGCGAACTTTACATACTTCAAGGACGTCCTATCACGGTTGAAGGATATGGAGAACCTGATTTCAATATACCAGACGATATACGTGATATAGATAATGAAGAAGTTCTTGCAGAAACTAGTATCGTAAGAAACGCAGGAATACTAGAAGAATTACCAGCAGTAGTAATCGATGACGCAAATTCATCAGGAATGTATCAAACAGAAGGCAGTCTTGAAGAATACAACAATCAATTCTCAGAGGGATATGTAGTTGTAACACCTGTAATGAACGAAAATATTGAAAACAGGACAGATAACGCAGCAGGACTTGTAGCAAGTGAAGGAGGAAAAACAAGTCATGCATCAACAGTAGCAGATGAAAGTGGAATGCTTTACATGGGTGCGCTTGAAAGCGAACCTCAGGAATACTTAGAACATGGAGACAATGTCTACATGGCAGTCAACGGACACGAAGGAGTCTTTGCACGAGGTGAAGAATTCTAAATGGCAGCAGCCGAAAACGTAAATACTACAGATCCTGAAGAACAAACTCAGGAAGTCTACCCTTCCAGAAGCCAAGAAGACCTTGAATCAATTATCAATGAGATGGAAGAAGTTGAGAACGAAGAGATAGAAGAATCAGTAAGAGAGATAAGCAGTTTAGCAGATGGAAATCTTCGTGAAGGACGTACAGGAGTCACAGAACACTTTGAAGCGCCTATTCGATCACTTAACAACCCTACAGAAAACACTGTAGAGCTTGAAGACGGCACCACCGCTGAAGTCGTAGGAGAAGAATACTTTCTAGGCCAGAACCTTCCCGGTTTCCAGGATGTAGGAAACATCAAATGGTGGACCATAATGGACGAGAACTCCTACAGAGAGGAGACCAGAAACGGAGGGCTTGAACACCTCCAGCTTAACAACGAAGGAGAAATCCACAGCTACAGAGTAGAACTGGATGGAGAGCCTCTTAACCCAGAGCAGGTACAACGACTGGAACGAAACCTGAACATTCGAGCACAAGGACAAGTAACAACAGAAAACAGAGTTGTAGAAGACATAATTCAGTACAGCTCCAGAGAAGAAATTCTGGAGAATGAAGACCTTACAGAAGACGAATACATTCAACAAGTTAAAGAAGCACAAGAATACGGACTGATAAACGAAGATGGAGAACTCACTTTGAAAGGATTCATTACAGGTCAAGACATGGAAGCCAGAGATCTCAGGGCTCTTGACAATGCCTCTAACGGAGCAGAAACAATTGAAACTTCTACACAAGGAGTTCTGGATAACTTTTCTGAAGGAAGCTTTAACGAGAGTATAGAACTCAGATTCACAGGTTTTGCAAGAGATCTTGAAAACATGCGGTTAGAAGCTGACTCATCAGACGGAGAAATAACCGTTCCAAACTCCGGATTCGGACGCCACATAAGCATAGATGAAAACGGAATGAGAATAGGTTTAGAAAACAATAACGTTCCTGCCTCTGCAGTTCTCAATGAATACTTCCCAAATGAAGTAGTGGAAAACGGAGAAGTAAATATACCGGAACTAGAACAGCGCAACCCTGATCTAGCAGGAAGCCTTATCCAGAGAGCAGAACTTTCCAACAACAATGTAGAATACTCAGATGCTTCAGGTCAAGCATCACTAAACCTATACACTCCCGAAGATGAACCTGAAGAACCTCACCGAGAAATGCTGGAATCTGAGTTTAGTCTAAGCATTGAAGAACTAAGCGAAGAGCTAGAGAACAACTCCTCTATCGAAGTTGAGGAAGGAAACATAACAATAACTTATGAAGGGGACGAAATACCGGAGAGACTTGTTAAAGGAATAGAAAGGGAAAAAAGCCCTAAATGGGAAGATGGCGAAATCGACATAAGTCATGGTCTAAGCGCAATTAATTCAACGGCGCAACTAGTACTACATCAATTTGAGGAAGAGCTTGATGAGAAACACGACTATAACACTTCCTCCTCACGCGTATACGAAAGAATATCAGCCTATCAAGACATCAGCACAGAACTAGATCAAAAGATCCAGGAGCTTGAGGAAACAGGCATAATCAAGACAGAAGTTATCGAAAGAGAACCTGCAAAAGTCAGTCTCAACCCTGAAGACAAAGAAGACTATCGACTTATAGATCGGCTTAGTAGCGAAACAGATCTAGATCTTCCTTCAGAAATCAAAGAGCTAAGCACCGAGAACCTGGAAACGGAGACAGCACGGATAGGAAGAGATATGCGCGATATAGAGGATCTCGACGAAGAACTTGAAGAATACAAAGAAGAAATAAC
>JBLGBK010000019.1:0-8611 GCA_047617785.1 Colwellia polaris
GCCATTGTTGGCTTCTTCGATTGTGGCTTCTTTCAAATCTTCATCTGCGTGGAAGTCGCTGGTAACCAGGATTTTCAAACTCATGTGAATCGTTCCGATATGAAGTCTTTTAACTTAAATCCAACAGCGTTCCGAAACACTTGAGAAACTAGTAGGTCGCTGATTGCAAGGTTAGGCAAGAAATGGATCGACAAGCACCTCCTGCATGCAAACTAGTGGAACAAAATGTTGAAAATCTGGTTTGAGAAGATGGAAGACTATTTGAACCTGCCGATATTGTTATCAGCAACGCAGGACTGCCTTACAAAGACGATATGAAACTAGGATCTCTCCCCCATCCATATTATTTCCTTTTTCATTAGGAAAAAGATATTTTAGATTTGTTGCCAATTGGTAGTTATGGATATCGAGAATTCTCTACTGGTAGTTGGAGTATTTCTAATAATCGTATCAGCGGTAGTTATGGTTTTCAGCCCTGACGAAGTTATTACAGATCCGGAGCCGCGTTTCGGCGTGGAGGTTTCCAGCTTCGTTAATGGAGATGCAGAGTTCGTTTACAGACCGGTTCAGAATGAAAGCTTTGACACTTACATAAGCTACAACATAACCGTGAATAA
The DNA here is from genome assembly GCA_047617785.1 of Colwellia polaris. Classification (GTDB taxonomy): domain Archaea; phylum Nanohalarchaeota; class Nanosalinia; order Nanosalinales; family Nanosalinaceae; genus JBEQAZ01. Next base: position 618 of record JBLGBK010000019.1, read on the forward strand.
CGAAACAGTTGACTCAATAGATAACCGCAGAGTCAATGGTCTTTCATCAAACCAGCCTTTCAAAGTTACCGTTGAGGCTGAACCTAGAGACCAGGTTACTGTGGATATTAAGATAACAAACCTAGAAGGAAAAATACTTCACGATACCCATCACACCATTTCTGGAGAAGAATAAGAAAAAGATAAATTAATTAGTCTTCCACAGCACGTTCAAAGTTTTCAAACACTTTCAGGACTCTCTTAGCTCTGTGGAAGTTAGGCTCGTTCACTTCTTCCAGAAGCTGCTTCTTCCTGTTCTCTTCCATTTCCTTAGTCCGTATAGCTTTCTCAGCTACGTCAGGCGTTAATTCCGGATGGAACTGCACGCCGTAAACCTTTTTCTCACTGTGCTGAATACCTTGAGTTGCGACATCTGTCTCAGCGATAACTTCTACGTCTTCCGGAAGGTTGACGACTTTGTCTTGATGCGTATTGAAGGGGTACTCAATAGAGTCAAGGCCTTTGAATATCTCGCTTTCATGGACCTTTACCGGCCGGTAACCGATTTCATAGTCATCCATCTGGACAACTTCCGCGCCGAGAGCCTTGGCGATAACCTGGTGACCGAAGCATAGACCTAGAACCGGTACATCGTTTTCGATATATTCGCGAGTCCGGGATACCAATTCATTGATCCATTCTTCGTCCTCATAGAGGCCAGAGGTTGAGCCAGATATAATCACTACTTCAGGATCTTCAGGAAGTTCTTTCTTTATCGCTTTGTATTTCCTGATGTCATCACCGAGGATTTCGTTGAACCGGTTGCTATAACGCGGCCAATCCAGAGTTGCGTCAATAACGCTGACCGCTCGGTCCTGAAATATCTGAGTCACCGGATATCACAGGAGAGAACAGTTAATTTATTGATTTTAGAAACTTTGAAACTGGAGATGGTATTACGGATGCTCCAGTAGAACGCGTCCACCCTGAGTTAACGGGAATGAATTCATTTGTATAACCAGTATTTTTGAAATATATTTTTTATTTCTACCGCCAAAGGATTACCGGTTTAAATATAGCAGATAAACTTACGATTATGTCAGCTATAATATACGGAGCTGCAGGTGCTGTAGTACTTGTGGCCCTAATCACAGTTTACTACTACAACCGATTTGTAACCCTGGAGAACAGGATCGATAACGCATGGAGCCAGATCGACGTACAACTCAAGAAAAGAGCCGACCTAGTACCTAACCTAGTTGAAACAGTCGAAGGCTACATGGAGCACGAAAGAGACGTTATGGACAAAGTCTCAGAATCCAGAGAAAAAATGCTGAACGCACAAAGCCCTGAAGAAGAGGCTAAAGCAGGCAACGAAATGGGAGAAGCACTCAAAAGCCTTTTCGCAGTAGCAGAAGACTACCCCGACCTGAAAGCTTCAGAAAATTTCAAGGAGCTTCAGCAGGAGCTTTCAAGCATCGAAAACAAGGTAGCATACTCACGACAGCATTACAACGACGCAATACTCGAATACAACAATGCGATCGAAACCTTCCCTGCTGTAGTATTCGCTAATACGTTCGGACATACTGAAAAGGAGCAGCTTCAGATCGAAACAGCAGACAGAGAACTACCAGAAGTAGATTTCTCAGGCGAAAGCGAATAAAGGAGTGAATTATAGATGATGCTGGAAGATCAGATCAAGTGGAACCAGAGAAAGAGCTACGCACTTCTATTTATAGTTCCACTGATCCTTCTAGCCCTAATCTATGTAACCGGCCGAATGTTTGCACCGACGATGAGTCCTTTTCTCATCCTATCGCTTGGAATCGCAGTATCCGTTCTTTATGTCCTTTTCTCTTACTTCAAGAGCGACGAAATGATCATACAGGTAACCGGAGCACAGGAAGCAGCTGAAAAACAGTACAAACAGTACCACAATCTTGTAGAAGGACTGACAGTCGCTTCAGGACTTCCGAAGCCAAAGTTATACATTCAGGACAAACCAGAGATCAACGCATTTGCCACAGGAAGAAAGCCCGAGAATGGAAAGATCTGCGTAACAACAGGAGCTCTGAATAATTTGGATAAGGACGAGCTTGAAGGAGTGCTGGCACACGAACTCGCACATATTCAGAACCGCGATGTGATGTACATGACACTGGCTGTTTCTCTGATCGGCGTTATCAGCATTCTCAGCGAACTACTGCTTCACAGCATGTGGTTTGGAGCCGATGACGATGCACCTCCGTGGCTAGCCGTAGCAGGACTGCTGCTCGCAATTCTTGCACCTATAAGCGCCCGGGCTGTACAGCTGGCAATGAGCCGGAAGCGCGAATATCTCGCGGACGCAACGGGCGCAGAAATGACCCGTTATCCTGAAGGGTTGGCTGCAGCACTTGAAAAGATACAGAACCAGAGTTCACAAATGGAGTCAAACAAGGCAGTTAGTCACCTTTACTTCTCCAATCCGTTCAAGAACAAGGCTTCAATGTTTTCAACTCATCCTCCTCTTGAGAAACGGGTTGAAAGGCTGCGAAACATGTAAATCATAAAGTTATTACCGAGACATAACAAATATAATATTGTTCTTCTTTTTCCACCTTATGACCGAAGAAAAATCCGACACTAATTATCCACACCACCTTGTAGAGCGTGATGAAGGCTTCAAATTCCTTGCACAAACAGAAAAAACGAGTACAAACAGTTCTACACCCAGAACATAAATCAGGAAAAGTTACCTGAAAGAGCGAGAGGATAAATGGCCCTAAATGATCATGCAAGAGAAACAAGTCCTGAAACAATAGAGGTAAACGGTGAAAAGTACGAACATGAGGCATTAGGAGCATATAAAGAAGTATATAGAAATAATTCTGCCGATAAAGTTGCTCTTCTGTCCAGCAAGGGAGCGAACCTGCAGGAACAGGCCATCCATATAACAGGAATATTGCATAATGAAAATTCTCAAAGCAATTATGGAATACCGACAGCGACCGACTATGATTTCGCAGCAGCAACTGTAGCTGGGGAAAAACAGCCAGTTGCAATAGGAAAATACCGAGATGACCTGATAACACACGACGAACTTGATGATATGCTGGAAGACAGAGATTTCCAAGAGAAAGTTTATGATGAGATATTTACACCTATACGAGAACTAGCTGAAGAAGGTATGACTACAGCATCGCCACTAGACTTCATCAATGTAGACAACAGAGATAAGTCCAAAATCATATTCGATACGAGAAACTTTGGCTACAACCATGCAGAAGATCAACTAGAGATCATAGATAACGGCGAACTTGAACCTAGAGGCTACAACCGCACAGATAGAGTGCCAAAAGCCGACATGAGCGATTACTCATTTATCGAAGCCGAAGACTTCTCATTTGAAAGACCTCATGATTCCGTCCAAGAATTTATTGAAGAACATAGGATAGATAGAGAAGCTCAGAGAATGCTTAAAGAACATCTTAGATAGCCAAAATATAAATTGCAAGAAGGCAAGCAAGATTATATGCCCGGAACCGTTTTCTTAACAGGCGAAAACATTAATCTCAGAACTATTGAAAAAGAAGATATAGGGTTTCTGCGCGATGGCGTGAACCATCCTGAAGTCCGCGTTCACACGGGTAATGAGCGACCTCAGAACCTGGAGAATGAGGAGGAGTTCTTCGAACATATCACGGAAAACGGCGATGAAGTACATTTTCTCATCTGTAAGGACAGCAAAGCTATGGGTGTTGTTTCATTAATAGAAAAGGAGCAACCTGCTAAGATTGCAAAAACTGGTATTTGGCTGCACCCTAAATTCCATGGAAAAGGTTATGGAACAGAGGCCATAGAGATTCTTATTGAGCACGCCTTCAACCAGTTGAACTACAGCAAGATATACGCAAGAGCGCATGAACATAATAAGGCTTCGCAGAGAATCTGGGAGAAACTAGGTTTCGAGAAAGAAGGTGAGCTCAGAAACCATGTCTACCTGCAGGGCGAACACAAGAATTTAATTTACTACGGGCTTCTGAAAGGTGAAAGAAAATGAAAACAGTATTTAAGCAGGACGGAGACATAACTTTAAGACCTCTTGAAGTAGATGACGCAGAATTTCTGCATGAAATAATCAACCACAATGATGTAAGAGCTTTCCTGAGCAGAGCACCAACACCAGTGAGCCTCGAAAGTCAGAAAGAGTACATCAGAGAGGAAACCTCAAAAGATAACTACACACATTTCCTAATAGAATACAAAGGTGAGAAAGCCGGCCATATATATCTTGGCAGTCTTGAAAATGATTACCGGAGAAGTTCAGTTGGTTACAGCGTCCACCCCGATTTCCAAGAGCAGGAAATATGCTCGAAAGCCTTGAAACTAGTTGTTGAATACGCATTCGAGACATTGAACAGACATAAGATCAAAGGCGGATACATAGACGGGAACGAGGCTTCAAGACGAGTCATGGAGAAATCTGGTTTCCAAAAAGAGGGAGTTGAACGTGACTTCAAGTATGTAGATGGCGAATGGAAGAATGTTATCTGGATGAGTATACTAGAGGATGAATACTATGAGTAATGACTTTATTTTGCCGCCAGCACTTGAGAGAGGTGATAAAATCGCTATAGTAGGTGTAGGTAATGGACCAACCAAAGATATGTTTCCGGAAGTCTATGAACTTGGACTGAAACGATTGGAAGAACTATTTGATCTTAAACCTGTTGAGTATCCAACCGCCACTATGAGTATGGAAGAAAGAACTGAGAACCCGAAGCAGCGGGCCGAGGAGTTAATGGACGCTTTCAGAGACGATAAAGTCAAGGGCGTGGTAGCTCCTATAGGAGGTTCCGGAGAAGAATTGCGAATAATCAAGTATCTGGACCCAGAAGTTCTTCAAAATAATCCTACAAGATTCTACGGATACAGCGACAACACTAGCCTGAGTCTTTACCTGTGGAAACATGGAATAGTCAGTTTCTACGGACCTATGGTGATGACCGAAATGGCTATGCAGGGAAAAATGCACGATTATACCGTTGAAAATACCGAAAAAGCATTCTTTGAGGATTCGATAGGAAAGATAGAACCGGCGGAACAATTTACCGATCAAACTCTCGACTGGAATAATTCTGACAACTTGGAGAAGAATCGTGAAATGGAAGACAATCCGGGCTGGGAATGGCACAATACCAATGGAGAAACGATTAAAGGCCGGATCTGGGGAGGATGTCTTGAAGTAGTAGAGATCAATCTACAGGCAGACAAACCGCTACCCGAACCAGAACAGCTTGAAGGTAAAGTTCTGGCCCTGGAAACTTCTGAGGAGATGCCAGAGGAACATTTTGTAGACCGGTTTATGATGAGTCTTGGGGAAAGAGGCTTTCTTGAAAAGTTCTCTGCTATAATAGTTGGAAGAGCAAAAGCTCGACATCATGAAGAACCAAGCCCAGAAGAAAGAGAAGAGTACAGGGAAAAACAGAAACGAATTATCAAGGATCGAGTAGATGAGTATGCACCTGAAACACCTGTAGCATTCAACTTGGAATTTGGACACGCAGATCCTATTATACCTCTGCCAATAGGAGGAAAGATAAAAATAGATACAGAAAGCAAAGAAATTGAGCTACTATGAACAATTACGGAAGGTAGAGTCAGAAGATCTGAGAATATTGTTCTAAAGTTTAGCTTTCGTTTACCATCTCAATCCTCTCCTCAAGCTCTTGCTCTGCTTCTCCCGACATACCCCATTTAGCTACAAGATAAACCGACAGTACAAATATGATAAGCCATGCAACGGTTTCGTATCCATCAGGAGCGTAGAGATCGAACAACCCGCTTATAACCCCCTCAAGAGAGAAAACAATTATAACCGGTCCGATGACCTCACGTGGAAGAAAGTGATCTAGATAAGTCTTCAACTTTTTACTTTTCATACAGGTTATTCTTACAAACCAATGATTTAAATTCTACATTGATATAGATTCAGCAATTATTCCTCTGATTCTGAAGGGTTAGAGGTAACTTCTGCCAGTATCTTAACCCAGTGGAGCACACTAAGTGAGGCAACTGTAACTATGCTGTACCCTGCGGCGCGGTAAATATAACTGTAGAAATGGCTTGCATAGATGAGAATTTCGCCTGCAAGTACAAACGCCACCATTATCGCTGTCAGTCTGAAGATCCTTCTTGCATCTTCTTTAAGGAAAAACATGGCGGAAGCAACGTCAGCATTCTCTGAAAGATTCTGGACAATTCTATATGTAAAGTAGATTGACAGAATGTAAATCAAAAGATTGACTGCTCCGAAAAACAGTTCGATACTCATCATCGCAAATTCCTCACCCATCTGATAAGGACAAACGCTATCATCGCTATATAAACCGTTCTTAGAACGCTGCCGATAAGAAGACTGGCGGTACTAAAAACTCCGATTATGTGAGCTGTTAAGGCCAGAGCCATCAAGATATTGGCATACAATATAATTTTGTAATCTTGCTTAACCTCTTCCTTGTTTAACTGGAACGAACTCATCGCGACATCACTATCCGTCCGCACCTTCCAATAGATAGCTAAGGCGAAAAAACCAAACAAAACACCGGCAACCGCCCGAAAACCATCAACCATCACAAGATAAGAGGCAAGGTTCACAAATACTGTAAAATTAGCCACGATAAAAAAGTTTCCTAAAAACAGCATAACCACAAAAACAGGGAAAATATGAAATCAGAAAGAAGAGGTTATAGAAATTCTTCGGGAAATTCTTCCTGAAGGGCATCATCTAAGCTTTCAAAACGCCTTTCAACTAAGTTTCTGAAAAACTTTTCCTGTTCAAGCTTATCTTGTTCATCTTCCTGTTTTTCAAAATTAGCTAATGATTGGTAGGTCCATATTGTGTTGTAATAGAGAAATCTCTTCTGCCAACCCGTTTTAAGCTCATTTTCTTGCAAATAAGCGTTCAGAAATTCCTTAAACATTTCTTGTTCAATTGAACCCGTCTCAAATTGAGCATCGATCATTAGAATTTTAGAATACTGTAAATCCCATTCTGGCGCACCCGAAATAGATTTTTCCCAATCTAAAACGGCCTTTATAGCACCGTCTTCTACTATCAGATTATCAGGAGTAACGTCAAAGTGGACACAGCAAGGATTAGAAACCTCTGCCAAGTGCCTATGCTCTCTCATAAACCTTCTAGCATCTTCCTGCAAGTCGCTGAACCTTGAATCAGCTAGACTTTCTATGTGAGGCTCTGCCCAACGCTCCATCCATTTATACCAAGAACATCTATCAATTTCCAGGTTCTTGCCTCTATATTTTATTTTACCATAGTCCTGGAAATCTACATTCCTGTGAAGCTCACCTAAATATCTAGCCGATTGTTTTAAGATTTCGAATCGTTCTTCTTTAGCCAAGTATTTATACCGATCAACAGGATCGTAACCCTCAATTTTCTCACCAATGTAAAATAAATAAGGTATCTTCTGCTTAGATAGATCAGAATAGATTATATTGGGCGTAGGAATCTCTGTCTGATCATTAACTCTTTCTAATAATTTTTCTTCCTTTCTAAACCGTTCCTCCACACTTTCTTTATGGCAAATATAAAGGACAAGATTATCTCCCTGGTTTAAATCAACATCAACAACAGTCCTCGCTCTACCAGAATCAAATTCTTTGAACCCAATCGCTTGCAAATCACGATCTAATTCATCTATGGCTGATTGAACTAACTTAAGATCCAGATCCTCCATAAAAACCATACTTTCAGATTTCAGAATAAGAAAGTGACGAACTCGCTTGATAAAGAACAGATGGCGTGTTTCACGTCAATAATAAGATATAACCCTCATTATATCCCTGTCCAAAGAGTAAAGATTTATCTACTACGCCCTCAAAAATGAGCCTACTGAGATACCATGATGACCTCAACCCATGGCATAATAGGCCTATGCCTAGGATATATTGCGATTATATTAGGCATACCGCTCCCCGAATATGCTTTGTTAGCAGGGCTTATAGGA
>JBLGBK010000020.1:0-6531 GCA_047617785.1 Colwellia polaris
CCTTCCACTTTTCTGGCATGTTTGAGGGCTACAGGTCCGAAATTATCTTTTTCTATATCAACGATTTTCTGAAGGATATCAGTATAATCTGTCATGCTTATTCCTCATGTTCCTCGTACATTGTAGTTATTATTTTGAAGCCGTATGCGTACAAGAAGACTGCTGAAACCAGTAGAAAATCGGATAGGATTACTGCGTTGACTTTACCAAGTACTATTTCAAATAGGTTGTAGCCAAACTCTACAGTGATTGCTCTCTTAACTACAAGGAAGGATAATATCAGGCTGCCACCGTAGATATATCTTATCGAGCCTCCCATTATACTTTCCAGGCTGAAAGCTTTCATCGACTTCCAGAGGAAGTAAACTATAGGCGAGACGAAGAGAAGGCCGGTAAGTAGTATTAGCCTATGAATCCATACTTGTCCTGAAGCAGCGCCTAGAGTATTATAGCCCATACCGGTTGAAGATACTGGCGAGGTAACTGCTGCTGCGGAAGAAGTTAAACATAGAATTAAGGCAGTTAATCCGTAATTACGAATACTACTGAGAAATCCTGTTTTTGATGTCATCAAATGATGATTGGCAGTTCTTGTTCAAAAAACCTGCTAAAAATAGGGAAAACAGGCAATATGAAATTTTATGAATCTAAAAGTTTACCTGTACCGTGAAATACATCAAGATCCTCCTGCGCAGATCTTATGACCTCTACCTCGCTATCAACCAGTAATTCTGGCGGAAGAGGGCGCGTATTCCAGTTTGAAGCCATAGCAAACCCGTACGCACCAACATCATGAATCACTACTTGATCGCCAGGTTCAACATTTGAGATCTCTCTATCCTCCGCGAACTTATCGGTGTTCTCACAAACCAAACCAACTATATCGGCATTTACCTTCTCTTCTGAAGGCTTTGCAGATGTTATCTCATGATATGCCTCGTATAACATCGGACGCAGAAAATGATGCATACCTGAATCCAGACCGATATATGTTTTTTCTTTCTCAAGAACATCTTGGACTGTCGTAATCAGATAACCAGATTGTGATACTAGGAAACGTCCTGGCTCCATCATAACTTCAGGATTTCCTAAATCAAAACTTTCCAAGGCTTCAGATACGTTTTCCGCAACCTGCGCTACATCAAGTGGCTCTTCATCAGGCTTGTAAGGAACTCCAAGACCTCCTCCGATATCGATGAACTCAAACTTAATATCAAGTTCTTCAGATATTCTCTCTGCGATTTCAGCGAGTTTTCTGGTTACCCTGCCGAAATACTCTGGTTCAAGCACCCCGCTACCAGTCATCATATGGATGCCGAATCTTTCGACACCTGCTTCTTTCGCTTTTCTGTAGGCCTCAACTGCGTTTTCTTCCTCAACTCCAAACTTGGAGCCTCCACCGAGTTCAAGTCCAAAATCACCTTTACCAATACCAGGATCGATTCTAAACGAAGCTCTCTCAGGCAAATTTTCTGCTCTTTCAAATGCGTTGACAGAGTTATAGTTGACGGTTAATCCTTTCTCAGCTGCAAATTCAAGTTCTTCTACAGGCGGGAACGGTGCAGTGTAGATTATATTTTCAGGTTCGGTAAAATTTAGTGCTGCTTTCATCTCCGCCATGCTTGCGCAGTCGAACCCTGCTCCTTCCTTTGAAAGAAGTGAAAGAATATGTGGGTTGGGATTGGATTTGACCGCATAGTTGATGCTGGAGAGGCCAAAGTTACTTTGGAATGCAGAGGAAAGCTGCCGGTACTGACTTCTGATCTTCTCGGCATCATAGACATATACAGGAGTTTTGTGCTGTTCTGCTATTTCCGAGGCTGCGAATCCGTTGATTTCGATCTCTTCCATAGTTAATCACTCATCATTGGGAAGAATAAAACATCTCGTATTGAACTCGAATCTGTCAAAATCATCACCAGCCTATCAATACCGATTCCAAGACCTCCAGTCGGCGGCATACCAAGTTCTAAAGCTTCAATGAAGTCCATGTCTAGAGGATGTGCTTCTTCATCTCCTTCTTCCTGTCTTCTCTGCTCTCTTTTAAAGTGCTCTCGCTGCTGGATAGGATCGCGGAGCTCAGTATAAGCATTCGCCAGCTCCATCCCGGCAACGAATGACTCAAACCTCTCAATTAAATCTTCCTGACTTCTATGATCCATACATAATGGCGTAGTCTCCTGAGGATAATCGGTTATATGCGTTGGCTGAACAAGCTGTTCCTCGGCGACTTCTTCAAAGATTTCTGCGATCGCTAATCCTCTTTCAAACTCGGAATCAAGTTCAGCTCCAACTTCTTCCATTACTTCGCGGAGCCTCTCATCATTCATTGATTCTACATCGAAGCCTCCGTATTCTCGTATAGCTTCGTGCATCGTCATTCTCCTCCATGGCGCCGAGAGATCAAGTTCCTGTCCTTGGTAGTTGATAGTTGTTTCTCCAAGCACTTCCTGTGCTATGTGTTCAATGAGATTCTCGGTTATCTCCATCATGTCCTCGTAGTCGGCGTAGGCCTGATAGAGCTCCATCATCCGGAATTCAGGATTATGGGTTGTGTCAATAGATTCATTCCGGAAGTTGGTCGCTACCTCAAAAATTCTCTCATATCCTCCAACAATCAATCTTTTGAGGTAGAGTTCTGGCGAGATACGCAGGTATGCCTCCATATCTCTGTCATTGACATGTGTTTCGAACGGTTCAGCGTTGGCACCTCCGTATACAGGTTGTATAGTCGGTGTCTCCACTTCCATAAAGTCGTCTCTTTCCAGAAAAGTTCGGAGCTCGGAGATAATTCTGCTTCTCTGTCTAAACCTGTCACGAGCTTCCATATCCATCGTCAGGTGTAGCGGCCTGTCTCGGTATCTGAGTTCGTTGTCTTCCACACCGAAGTGTTCTGAAGGTATCGGCCTGACAGCTGTCGTCAGGATTTCGACGTTAGAAGCTTCAAGAGAGAACTCTTCTCTCTCGGTATACGTCAATGTTCCTGTGACGCCTATGATATCCCCTCTATAGGTCTCGTCCAATTTTTCCAGAACCTCGTCGTCTTCTCTGACTATAACCTGTATCTCGCTTCTTTCATCTCTCAGGTCTAGGAATACAAGCTGTCCGAAGTCTCTGATCTCCATTACACGGCCAGCTGTGGAAAATTCTCTATCTGGAAGCTGTTCTTCTCCTTCGTCAAACTCTTGAAGCTCATCTATTGTATGTGAGCGCTCAAATTCGTATGAGAAGGCCTCTCCGTTTTCCCGTCTTTCACGGAGGTTTTCCATGCGTTCGTCTCTTTCAGAACTCATGGTGTACACCGGGAGAGATATCTGGGTCTAGAATTATTGAAAGATTTTCAATTGAAGACGTAAGTCTCCTGTCGGTTGCAAATGTGCTGTTGCTTAAAACGTTCACCAGTCATTGGCATATCCTACGAATTTCTAAATAAAATTTATAAATACTTCGACTAACGTAACAAAATTAGTATAATTTCAACTATTTCTTCAATATCGTTTTTGTCAATGATTCTAGCAGTAGACCTCTCAAAGAAACATTTTCTTCGACAAGTTGCATTTTTACTCAACAACAGAAAAATTCCTCCTACTAATCTTTAAACAATCACTTCTACGAATTTAGTAATATTATTCATTATTTCTTCGATAAACATAGTACTTATAAGCCTTAACTTCAAAATTTAGTCTTGTGATTTAGAAATGAGTATTTCAATAGAACAGACTGATTCAGATTTCGGAATCGAGATGGCTATGGCCACAGTTGAAGACGTAGACTTTGAACGAGTTCAAGGAGTACTGCATGGAGAATACCAGCAGGCACAAGGAACTCTAGGTCTCGATGAAGAGTACGATGTAACAGTTACTGAAAGAGATGAAGACTACCACGTACAGGTTAGAGGCTCTGACGGCATAGAACTGAATGAATATGTAGCTTCTGAAAATCCTTATGAAGATCTTCCAGAAAACAGCGACGAACTGTACAATCTGCTGAGAGAAGACGTACTTTAGGTGACGAATTAATGTTCCAGAGGCTACAGCTCGACGAAGGTAGCAGACAACTGCTTACCGTTGCAGGTCTTCCTCTGGTGGACGGAGTTTTCGCCACTCTTCTTATTTCAGGTTCAATATCTGGCTTTTCCAGCATTATTTCGTTTGCTTTAACAGTTTTTGCAGGAGCAGGCTCTCTTGCAGTGCTTTTCTCACAGTCAGAAAGTCGGAAAGATGCACGCAGAATGATTTACAATATAACACCTTATCTAATAGCCGGTGCAGTTGCTGTAGCTCTCGTCGCCCCTATATTCCAGCAGCTGTTTGCTGTTACACAGCTCCAGTATGTGGCCGGTACAGCGCTAATGTTGATTGCCTTGAAATTAGCAGATATAGAGTTCGCAGATAGAATTCAGACCCACTGGGTGCTTTTACCCGGCATAATAATCTCTTTCCAGAGCTTCAGCAGTTTTTCACTTAGCACAGCATATCTTATGCCGGCGGTAGCAACTGTGGCAGCTGCCTGTTTATCGATGATCGTCTTCAGTTTCTTCAGAGAAGTCAATCTAAATCTCGATATCATCAGGAAAGGATCTGCACTGGTGCTTGCTCTTTTCAGCTTTTCCATGTTCGGAGCAGGTATTCCCGGAAGTACAGGCCTTATGATCTTTGGCTTATCGCTTGTTGGATCATTTATCTCGCCAAGAATGGATTTGCAGTTGCCCGTATTTCCGCACAATTTGAAGAATCTACGCTAGTTTTCAGAGAGAATCATGTAGGTCTGTGTTGACTCTACTCCTTCAACTGATCTTATGAGGTCAACCACTTCGTTTATCTTCTGTGAACTCTCTCTTTCTGCCTTGACAAGAATATCCATATCTCCCGCAAGCTCGTAGACTCGTAGATCGTCAGGAAATTCATCTATAATATCAGAGAACTCCCGATCTGTAGACACAGTGACCGAGATGAATGCTTCTATACCACGTTCCCTATTCACTTCAACAGTAAACTTCTCGATCATACCATTTTTCTGAAGCTTCTCTACTCTATTCCGGACAGTTCCTTCAGAGACATCAACCCGTTCAGCAATATCAGTAAATGATGCACGTCCGTCATCCTCCAGAATACTTATTATCTCTTCGTCAACCTTATCCATAACATATTTTTACGAGATATACATTATTAGTTTTTCGTATTTCGAAGAAAAAGAAAACAGTTATTACAGTCACCAAAAACAGTCAAAAATATGAAAACCGAAAATCCGGAGATAGAGGAAGTAGAGAAACACTTCCACTTCTTCCTTGAAGAACTACCCTACAAAGACGTTCTGGACCTTTTCCTGATGTTCCTAGGAGAACGGCCTTCCTCCCTGATAATGAATGCAGAGAGCCAAGAAATCCAGAAACTGGAAAATTTTTGCGGCCGCTTTGAAATCCACTACCGAATCGAAGCGGGTAAGTCTGCGATCAGCCAGAATGCAGTCTTCGTTACTGAAGAAAAAGCAAGGCTTGAAAATCTAGAGAAAGTAGATGGTCGGTTCTGCGGTTTCACCGATGAACAGGTAGCTGAGTTCCTAGACTACCCTGAAGAAGACTCCGAATACTTCAGCGAGAACATTAGCTCCGGACAAATTGAACCTGAAGTCCGCAGTAAAACAAGAGAAATGATCGCCGAGAACAAGCTTGAGCAAGATGCTCTCAAGTATATTGAACTCGTTGGCTATGTTCCAAAACCGGAAAAAGATAACATCCAAGAAGCTGTTGAGAAGGGTAAACAGTACGAGAGTGCAATAAGAGCGTTCGATGAAGAGAACAATTCTGATCTAGGCGCAGAACTAATGAGTCTGGCGCTGAAAGACAGTTATTGATTTTCTTTTTCTACAAGAACTATTTCCTCGATGCTTTCTACTCCGCCATCGTCGCTTAATTCTACAGAGTATCCTTTACCGGATTCCTCGCTTGCTGCGTTGATCATTTCTGTGCTGAAAAGCGAGTCACGTCCGTAGTCTTCGTGTACGTGTCCCGACATCCAAAGCGCGGGTTTATTTCGAAGAATTATTTCTCTGAACTGGTCAAAACCGATATGTCTGCCAGAATGGATAGTATCTTGCAGATTCTTTGGTGGATAATGTGATCCTATAATAACTTTGTCTGCATCTCCGTGTTCTTCGATTATTTCGGTTACTTGATCTTTGATATCATCGGGGAAGCTTCCTCCGATAAGGATTACGAGATAGTCGTCATCTATGTTTGCTTCTAGGAATTTGTAGACTGGTATATCGCTTTCTTCAAACTCATCTTTCTCCATTGAGTCCCGGTTACCTGTTGTGCCTATTGCCGGGATATCGATTCGGTCAAAGAGATCGTCGGCGTAGTCAAATCCCATGTAGTCTCCGAGGTTGATGTATATGTCGTAGTCGCCATTGTTGGCTTCTTCGATTGTGGCTTCTTTCAAATCTTCATCTGCGTGGAAGTCGCTGGTAACCAGGATTTTCAAACTCATGTGAATCGTTCCGATATGAAGTCTTTTAACTTAAATCCAACAG
>JBLGBK010000021.1:0-6453 GCA_047617785.1 Colwellia polaris
AGAAGCATTAATGGCTAGTTCATTCCACGCAGAATATCTCTTATCCTTTCAACTTCATAATCTACAATCCCGTGATGCGAACCCTCCCTAATATACTTCTCAACTTCAGCATTCAAACTTTGGAAAACTTCCTCAGTCTTGTTAACTCGCTCCAGAGGAATATGAGGATCATTATCACTGCACCCCATAAAAACCACACTTTCTTCTAGATCACCTTCAAATTCCTGTATTTTCTCTCCAATTAGGCCGCCACTGAGAGCAAACAATCCCCCATATCTGCCAGGATGAGACGCCATGTATTCCGAAGCAAGACAGGCTCCCTGTGAGAATCCAAGCAAGTAAACATTTTCCCTACCTACCTTGTTTGCTGCTTTTGCAACCAGAGCGTCAACTAGCTCAATTGCCGAATCTAGGTGAGGCTGGTTCTTTTCTCTTGGTTCTAGGAAGCTTCTCGGATACCATTGACGGTTTGCTGCCTGAGGAGCCATGTAAGATGCTTCTGGGAGATTTTCAGCTAACTGAATAAAGCTTTGAGCAGTGGCTCCACGACCGTGAAGCATTATAACAGATTTTTCTGCCTTTTCTAGTTTCTGGCCGGTTTCAAGCAGTTTTTGATTTTCGTGGATACTCATTGGTTAATCTCCTCTTCTCTGAATTCAGGGAGGTTTTCAATAATTTCTTCTCTCTGATCCTGAAGGTTTTCAGGCAACACAAAGTTACTTCCAAGCTCTTCAACCGATTCATCCGCAGTATAACCTGGCCCCATGCTCGAGAACTCGAAAAGAATTCCTGCAGGAGTTCTTGCATACGTAGAGGTGAAATATTTTCTGCTGATTGCTGGCGAAGGCCGCATGCCTATTTTCATCAGTTTATCTCTCCATTGTTCAATTTCTTCATCTGTTTCTCCGGCCTTGAATGCTATGTGATGTACTGAACCTTTGCCCATTCTTCCTCTCTGGGTTGTTTCTTCTATTTCAACACAGGATCCGTCTTCTGCATCATAAAAAATGTTTTCGTAGTCGTCATCTGCAGCTTCAAGCCCCATGTGGCGAATTACTGGTTCGATACCTGATGATCTCTGTACAGATAGCCTGACATGATTCATACCTCTAATCTGGCTTTTCTCAGGAACAGTGCTGTCTTCCCATGAGGCATAGTTATCATCGGCTTCTACAGGTACGAGCCGTAAACTTAAACCGTCAGGGTCGGAAAACCCGAGGGTTGATGTTCCCCTCCATACTTCCTTTTCGTAGTCTATTTCTTCATCTTCTAGATGTTTTTTCCAGTATTCTAGAGATCTTTCTGGAACTCTGAGCCCAAGTTCTGTTATCATTCCTGCTCCGGGTTGTCCTTGCTGGTTAGCCATTCCAGGGAAGAACGTGATTCCGCTTCCCGGCGTACCTTTTTTATCACCGTAGAATAGGTGATACATCTCCGGCGCATCGTGGTTTACTGTTTTCTTGACCATCCTCAGACCTAGCTTATTTACATAGAATTTTGCGTTTTCAGTTGGGTTTCCTGCTATAGCCGTGAAGTGATGTAGACCTTTTACTTTTAGTGTCATTATGTTACTAGGTTTGTTTACGAACCGTTATATAAGACCTAGCTACACAACTGTAACCATGCCCGCAGAACAGAAATCCAAGAACGGACCTTGCTCCGTAATCGAATCCTTCGAACTAATCGGATCCAAATGGAAATTGATAGTCCTAAACAATTTACAAAACAGTGAGAAGCGTTTCAACGAACTAAAGAGATCTACAGACGCCAGCTCAAGAACACTCTCCCGCGTACTGAAAGACCTAGAAAGCGAAGGTCTTGTGAAGAGAGAAGTAGAAGAAGAATCACCTGTAGCAACATATTATTCACTCACGAAAAAAGGAGCTTCGCTCTGCCCCGTTTTTGAGGAAATCGATAAATGGGCGCAGAAATGGCTCTAAAGCCGCCTTTACCTCTAGTTCTTTGAAAATTTTTCTCAGTAAATTGAGATATAAAATCAACCACACACCCCCCGAAAACTTAGTATTATGAACAAAGACTACGTGGGTTAAAGATGTAGTAGATGAACTGGCACAGCGCAGAGATACAGGAAGTACTTCAAAAGCTAGATAGCTCGAAGCACGGAATAAGCGATGAAGAAGCTGAGCAGCGCTTGGAAAGACACGGACGCAACAGTATTGAGGAAGAAGAAAGTGTATCCCCCATAAAAATATTTCTCTCACAGTTCCAAGATTACCTTATCTACATGCTTATACTGGCCGCCATAATTTCACTCGGCATAGGTTTTCTCCCAGGTGAAGAAGCACGGACAACAGAAGCCGGACTTATAATCCTCATACTTGTGCTTAACGGCATATTAGGATTTATACAAGACTACAGAGCGGAAAAATCTATACAAGCTCTAAAAAAGATGTCGAAACCTAACTGCAAGGTGCTTAGAGATGGCGAGAAGAAAAGCATCAGTATAAGCGAGGTAGTTCCCGGCGACATAGTATTTTTGGAGCCTGGAGACGCAGTACCTGCAGATGCGCGGCTTATTGAGACAGAGAGTCTTGAAGTTGATGAGTCCTCGCTTACAGGAGAAAGTCGCGAGGTCGATAAAGAAATAGGTCTGGTAGCTGAACCCAAGCCAATCGCCGATCAGGAAAATATGGTTTTTAAGAATACCTCTATCGTCAACGGTTCCGGAAAAGCAGTCGTTACTGAGACCGGAATGTCTACCGAGGTAGGAGGTATCGCAGAACAGCTTAACAAGGCAGATGACCGCGAAACACCTTTCCAAAAAGAAGTGGATGAACTTGGACAGAAGCTTGGCTACTTGATAATAGGAATAATCATACTAGTAGGGAGCATCCAATTCCTATTCACCTCAGCAGACCCTCTAACAATCTTCTTAGCAGCTGTAAGCCTTGCTGTAGCAGCTAATCCTGTGGGGTTGCCAGCTGCAGTGACAGTTGCCCTGACAATGGGTTCACAGAAGATGCTTAAGCGAAACGTCCTGGTCCGGAGATTAAACGTCATAGAAAGTCTTGGATCAATTGATACAATCATCACCGACAAGACAGGTACTCTTACAGAGGAAGTAATGACCGTAAAGAATCTCCACTTCCAAGGCGAAGATTTCGATGTTGAGGGATCAGGAACAAGTAATGAAGGACGTTTCCAGAGACACGGACAGGAAACAGATCCTAAACACTTGAAACCCTTACTTGAATGCGGGCTCCAGTGCAACAATGCAGAGAGAGCACCAGCAGATCAGGAAGATGATTTTTACGGCGATCCTACAGAAGTGGCACTACTTGTCTCCGCAGAGAAAGCAGGTTTAACAGAGCGAAAGAATCGGGAAAGAGAAATCACATTCAGCTCAGAAAGAAAAAGAATGACTGTGGTAACTGAAGACGGAATTGCATACATGAAAGGAGGTCCAGAAATAGTAGTAGAAAGATGTAATCAAATACTAACCGAAAATGGCGTGGAAGAGTTCACAGAAGAGCTTAAACAGGAAATAATCGAAAAAAGCCAGGATTTTGCAGGCGATGCAATGCGCGTGCTCGGTTTCGCACATAAAGAAGTTGAAGAAATTGACACGGATGAAGAAGAAATTGAGAATGGAATGGTATTCCTTGGTTTACAGGCAATGATAGATCCTCCGCGCGAAGAAGTACCCTCAGCAGTCAAGGATTGCAGAGAAGCAGGAATCGACGTTATCATGGCTACCGGCGATGAGATCACAACCGCAAAGGCGATCGGAGAGCAGACCGGTTTCGACCCTGAGAAGGCAATTTCAAGCAAGGAGCTACGAGATCTTGATGACGGCAAGTTCCGTGAAAAAGTACTTGAAAATGAGATATTTGCACGCGTATCCCCAGAAGACAAGGTAAGGATACTGAAAGTTCTTCAGGATGAAGGAAGAGAAGTTGCAATGACTGGTAACGGCGTCAATGACGCGCCTGCCTTGAAGAATGCAGATGTAGGGATCAGCATGGGTGATCGCGGAACAGATGTTGCTCAACAGAGCAGCGACATGATTGTGCAGGATGACAACTTCGCAACTATAAGAGACGCGATCGAGGAAGGACGTGGAATCGCGGACAATATAAGGAAATCTGTCAACTACCTTCTCTCAGGAAATATGGGCGAAGTCATGACTGTCTTTCTTGGAGTACTGATTGGAAGCTTGTTGTTCCCGGAAGTATTCCAGACACACAGCGAGGCCTTAATTCTTACACCGATGATGCTTCTCTGGATCAATTTCATAACCGATGGATTCCCTGCGTTGGCAATCAGCACTGATCCTCCGAAAGAAGGTATTATGCAGGAGACAGAACACTACATGAACACTTCTCTTGTCAACAGAGATGTACTATATTCAGTTACATGGATTGGAATATTGATGGCTGCAACAGGTCTACCTGTGTTCTTCACCTCTCTCAGCTCAGGTCTCATGACTGCGCAGACACTTCTTTTCACCTTCATAGTAGTTATCGAAATGGTGAGAATCCAGGTCATAAGAGAAAGATACAAGCAATCATTACTTTCAAATAAATGGGTTATAGGAGCTCTATCAGCATCCATGATTCTTCAGATTATCCTGGTCTACATACCTGTTGTAAGAGAGTACTTCGGAACTGTAGCCATAGGATTACCAGGTTGGAGCAAAATAGCAGCATCAGGAATATTCTTCGTAACTGCAGCCTACGTTGCGCTTAAAATCCAGAGCAATATACACAGCAAAAGCGAATGAAATACCGCTTCATACCCTTCAAACATTACAATCCCTACTTCAAAACCGGATTGAACAAGGCCTTGATGGAGTCAGTTAGAGAAACAGGAGAGCATATAGTCTTTCTTTCAGGCTGGAAACCTAACGCAGTCAACCTAGGATACAGCCAGAAATTCAAAGAAGAGGTAAATGCTGAAGAATTCAAGAAGCGAGACGATGTTGTCCTTGTAAGACGTCAGGGAGGTGGAGGAGCAACATACCTGACTGAAAACGGTGAGATAACCTGGGGTATAGTAGCACCTGAAGAAGAGTTTCCAGATGATATTAACAAAGTGTATCAGAAGGTCTGCAACAGCATAGCTGAAGGCCTGAAAGAAATAGATATCAACTCTCATCATCAGCCGACCAACGATATAGTAGCGGATAAAGGCAAGATTTCTGGAGCTACTATGAAGAGAGAAGACGGTGTTGTATACATCGGTGGAACACTTCTTTACAGTGTCGACGCTGAAGATATGTTCTCGCTTCTAACACCTAATAAAGACAAGTTAAAGGACAAGCAGATCAAAGAGTTCAGAGAGCGTGTTACATCTGTAGAGACAGAATCTGAAGCAAGCTTTGATGAAGCTGTCGAGGCTCTGAAATCAGGATTACTGAAAGACCATGATTTTGAAGTTTCCGAACTGAAAGATTATGAAGTTAAACGCGCGGAGGAGTTAGCTGATAAATATTCAAGTAAAGACTGGTTGTATAGAGAATGAGCATCGCACCAGACAATATTACAGCTTACGATGTAAAAGTCGAGAAACCAGAACACATACCCGAGCTAGTCAATCTTACACAGAAAGTAGGCCAGAACACACCAATAATGATAGGGCTAGATCACCAAGAAGGATACGAAGGCCGTCATGCGATGAGAGGAAGATACGAAGATTTTGGAGATCTAGAGCCAGGTGAAGAAGTTTTCAGGCGTCCAGACGGCGGCAACACTGTTTATACAGACGACTCAAAATACGCATTGACTTTTGGCGTACCTCTAGAGCCTTCAGAAGATAAAATGGCGAACAGTTATGCAGAAGTACTACACGATTTCATCGATGAACGGACCGATTTAACTTTCCAAAGAGGTGAACGCGACTTATATCTCGGCGGTGATCAGCTCGTTGGAGTATCACAGCGCTTCCACTACGAATCTGCTGTCTTGCGCGCTTACTGGGCAGAGGAAATGCCTGAGACATACAATCTGATGTATAAAGACGGTTTATCTGACGAGCAAGTTGAGGCGCATCAACAGGCTATGCAGAAGTCAGCGGATGTCCTCGGCGGACAGGATTTCTACCAGACAGTTATGGAGGAATTTCATGCTGACGAACTGAAATCCGGCGATTTTCTAAGTTATTTCACTTCTAATCCTGAGAAATCAGCTCAGGAGCTGCTAGAAGAAAACGGCAGGCATGAGGCAAAAGTCTGTTTCTTGGAAAGACCGGAAGAATAAAGAAAGCGAAGGATTATTCAGGCATCCCTGAACTGTAACTGAAAGTTACATTGTCGCTGTTTTCCAGAATGTAGTTGTTAACTGCGCGATCTGCCGACCGGGACCGACCTGTTAAAAAAATAGGTATACAGATACTCTACTACAAACCCAACGCGAGGGTAGCCAAGTGGTCAAAGGCGCAGCGTTGAGGGCGCTGTCCTGTAGAGGTTCCGGGGTTCAAATCCTCGCCCTCGCA
>JBLGBK010000022.1:0-5298 GCA_047617785.1 Colwellia polaris
TACAATGTAAACGAAAGAATTTCCGAGATAAACGGGAAGTCTTACTAAACTCATATGAAATCTCGATAGAGACAGCGAAGAAACCTATTATACAGGTTCATTGATAGAAGTACATTTCTACGACCCTGAGCATCTGATAGAGGATATAGAAAGATCTGGGCTCGCACTAGCAGAGCATTTAGAAGACGCAGGAGACTAAAACGGCATAATTGTGGTAAAACAAAATTAGGGAATATTCTCCATTCGTTCTCTTTAAAAATTTTTATTCACGTAATCAAAAATATAGCTGTAGGTGTAAACAAAATGAGCAAGATAATCGGTATCGACCTAGGTACAACAAGAAGCGCAATGGCCAAAATCAAGGATGGAGAACCAGAAATAATCGAAAACTCTGAAGGAGAAAGAGTAACTCCTTCAATAGTAGCATTTGACGACGGCGAAAGGCTGATCGGAAAACCGGCAAAGAACCAGATGGTAACCAACCAGGAAAACACCGTCAAATCCATCAAACGACATATGGGAGAAGACTACAACGTAAATCTTGAAGGAGAAGACTATACGCCACAGGAAATCTCCTCCATGATACTTCAGAAGCTGAAGAACGATGCTGAAGAAAAGACAGGTAACGAAGTAGAGAAGGCAGTAATCACAGTACCAGCACACTTCGATGACACACAGAGACAGGCAACCAAGGACGCAGGAGAAATTGCAGGTCTCGAAGTCGAAAGAATACTAAACGAACCAACTGCAGCAGCACTAGCATACGGTCTTGACGATGAGAGCGATCAAACAGTGCTTGTATACGACTTCGGAGGAGGAACCTTCGATGTTACTGTCCTAGAAATGGGAGATGGAATCTACGAAGTACAGAGTACCGAAGGAGACAATGACCTCGGAGGAGACGACTTTGACGAAGAAATAGTCGACTGGGTGCTTGAGAAGTTCGAAGGGCAAAACGGAATCGATCTTTCAAGCGAAGATGAAGCTATGCAGAGAATCCGTGAAAAGGCTGAAGAGGTCAAGAAACAGTTAAGCAGCAAGAAACAGGCCAAGATCAACATCCCATTCATCCACCAGGAAGATGGAGAAACATACAACATCGACTACGAAATCACTAGAAGTAAGTTTGAAGATCTTGTAGATGACCTCGTCCAGAGAACGACACAGCCAACTGAAACCGCAATCGAAGACGCAGGTATCAGCAAATCCGATATCGATGAAGTAATCCTCGTAGGAGGAACCACACGCGTACCAGCAGTAAGAGAACATGTACAGGCAATCACTTCTCAGGAACCAAACCAAGAAGTAAACCCTGCAGAAGCAGTAGCACAGGGCGCAGCAATCCAGGGAGGAAGCATCGAAGGAGAAATGGATGACATCCTACTTCTCGACGTAGCACCTCTCAGCCTAGGAGTAGAAGTCAAAGGAGGACTTACAGAAACGCTAATTGAAAAGAACACAACAATCCCTGCAGAAGAATCCAAGACCTTCACAACGGCGCAGAACAACCAGTCTATGGTAACTGTACACGTTGTACAGGGAGAAAGAGAAATGGCAAGCGACAACAAGTCCCTAGGGCAATTCAACCTTCAAGGACTACCTCCAGCACCAGCCGGACAGCCACAGATCGAAGTAACCTTCGAAATTGACTCTGATGGAATCCTACAGGTAAGCGCTGAAGAGCAGCAATCAGGAGAAGAAGCATCCATTTCAATTGACGACTCAGCACGGCTTGATGACGACGAAATTGAAGAGATGAAGGAAGAAGCAGAGAAGCATGAAGAAGAAGACAAGCTACGTAGAGAGTTTATCGAGACAAAGAACAAGGCAGATCAAATCATCAGCCAGGCAGAACAGCAGATGGACAACTTCGAGGACGAAGTCGACGAAGAAATCCTCGACTCAATTGAAGACGCAATCGACGACGTAGAAGACGCAAAGGAAGAAGCCGAGGAAATCGACGATCTTGAAGAAGCCAGTGAAGTACTTGACTCCGCGATCGAAGATCTAGAGAAAGAACTACAGGAAATAGGTCAAGAAATGTACGGAGGAGACGGACAGCAAGGCGCTCCAGGCGGAATGGGTGGTATGGGAGGAGTTGATCCTTCCAACATGGATCCTGAAGATGTCAAACAGGCAGCCCAGAACATGGGCGGCAGCTCTCAGTCAGACGACGAAGATGTAGTTGATGCAGACTACGAAGAAGTCAACACAGAAGAGGAAAAGGAAGAATAATGTCTTCCTCTTCTCTTCTCTTCAAATCTTCTACAACTACTGAAACCGGTTTAAACATAATCGAGCTTTGGTGAAAGTTCGTTGGCTAAAGAATACTACGAAATTCTAGGAGTCTCAGAAGATGCAAGTCAGGACGAAATCAAGAAAGAATACAGAAAGAAAGCGAAAAAATACCATCCTGACAGTAACAGCGACACAGCTGATGAAGAGAAGTTCAAGAAGATAAACAAAGCATACGATGTCCTCTCGGACGAAGATAAACGTAAGAAATACGATCAGTTCGGTAAACAAGGCGTAGAAGGTTCTTCTTCAAGAGGACAGAGAAGAGCAGCTAATAATTTCCAGGATATCTTCGAACAGATATTCGGCGGGGGTGGTGGCTTCGGAGGCCAAAGCCGAGGAAGAAACAAACAGGAAACACATCTAAAGATACAGACAACAATCTCATTGGAAGACGCATACGAAGGAACTGAGAAAACATTCAATGTTGAGAGAAGAGTTGAGTGCAGCGAATGTAACGGAACCGGTGCAGAAGACGGAGATACTTCAACATGTGCTGAATGCAACGGCGAAGGAAGAAAACGAGAAGTGCGAAGAACTCCTCTTGGCCGCGCAGAGACAGTAGTTGAATGCGAAAAATGTAACGGAACAGGCCAGATACCAGAGACCAAATGTGGCGAATGTAGCGGCGAAGGATATACTGAGGAAGAAGAGACAATTACCGCCGATATTCCGCCGGGCGTCATGGATGGACAGCGACTTCGCCTCTCTGGCAAAGGTAACGAGACACGTCAGGGGACCGGCGACCTATTCATCTACGTAACTGTGGAGCCGCATAACGAAGTTGAACGTAAAGATAACGATCTATTCACCACTCTGAAGATTGGTATCGGCGATGCCGTTCTTGGAGCGAAAGCAGAAGTTCCGCATCCAGCAGAAGATCTTCAGTTGACTATTCCTGAAGGTACTCAACCCGGACAGGTCCTACGTATGCAGGGTAAAGGAATGCCTTCACAGCGGAGACGCCGTGGACAGGGCGACCTGTATGTCGAGATCGATGTTGAAGTACCTGAAGATGTTTCTGAGAGAGATGAAGAGGTGTTTGAGAAGTTCAGAAAGAAACAACCCGGAAGCTCGAAAACTTTCTTCGAAAGCGTCAAGGATCTGATAGATTAAACGTAACTACTTTATCTATTCAAGAGAAGATGGCTGTATGAAGATCGAAAAAATCCAGGATGACGGCGAGAAATTTATCATCCATGGCCAAAGCATCCATTCAGAACTAGAGTCTATTTTTGACAACATTGCTTTAGGCGTAACTGTTTCCAAGCACGGCGATAAGTCGCATGTCCTATACACCGAGAACAACCGCGATATCGTATTGAGGATTCTGAATGAGAAGACTTGAGAGAAAGCTTAAACTACCGCCAGTACTTAGTGTTTGATGAAATGCTAGACCTCATTTTAATCGGATTTATCGCTGTATTTCTAGGAGGTTTGACAAAAGGAGTTACAGGCTTTGGATATGCTGTAACAGGTACAGCTCTTCTTGCCTCTTTTATCCCTGCGAAAACAGCTGTTATAATAATGCTTCCTGCACTTTTAGCTACAAATATTGATATTGTACACAAATACGGATTCAAAGAGATCTGGACTCGCATTAAAGATTTCAGATTTTTTGCCGTTAGTTTGATAGCCGGATCTGTTGCAGGAACATTAATGATAGCCGCACTACCGCAGAATATTATAGAGATTGGCGTAGGATCTGTCACCCTAATATACGTATTATCCAAGCAGGAATTGGCAGAGATAGATCTTTTCAGAGGCTTCAAAAAGTTCTGTCTAAAGAAATCTCATGAATATCAGGGACTACTAGGCTTAAGCGCAGGACTGGTATTTGGTTCATCAAATGTAGGTGTGCCGATAGTAGCTGTTGCTCAACGTATAGAGAACAATCATGAAAGTTTTGTTGCTTTGCTAAGCGGATTGATGATCGCCTCTATAACCTCAAGATTTATCACTGCCTATGCCGTCGGCCTTTACAGATTTGACAGCTTTTTCACAGGAATGCTGCTTTTAGTTCCCGGACTTTTCGGGCTAGAAGTTGGCGAGAAAATAAGAGGTAAGTTAGATGAAGATATCATAAGAGGTTCAGTTACCGTCTTACTAGTTCTTATCGGGATTAAGCTCGTGTTCTTCTAAGATCTAGGCACAAGACTATAGAAACCCCAACTTCTTGTTTCTCTTCATCTCATCCGCCAGCCTAGCAGTTACCTCCCGCACTTCCGCCTTTCTATAACCCACGAACAGTCTTTGTTTAACAGGTAAATAATTGCAGCATTCTAGCATCAGAGACAGTTTAGACTCACAAAAAGACGTAAATATCTCTCAAACTGTGAAAGGTTGCACCCATATAATGTTAATTTTAAGCGAACACACCACTATTTTTAATAACTATTGTGGTTACTTAGAGATGAATGTAAGAGAGAATGAGTGTTGTAACAAAACGAACAACCTCAAAAAAGCTATTTAATTTAACTCTGCTAAAACAGCCTCTAAGGGCCTACTACCATCATATAGCTTAGTATCTTCACTTACTTCAACAAGTTCTTCAGAGTTATCATCTACAAGAACATCTAGCTCAGGCACATCTTTTGGTTGATCGCCGTAGACTATATAGATATCATGAAAATACTTTTCAGCAGCTGCAGCCCGGATTTTCTGCTGTTGCCACCCCTTGGTGTCTGCCCTAGTAACCATAAAGAGGCGGTGTTTCGAACTTGCTTTCTCCAGGACCTCTGTTTTCAAGTAGTTTGGAGCCTTACTGTAAACATCCTTAATTCTATTTGCGGAAACCTCTTTCCCTCTATCCTGCAGCTCCTGTGCGTGACGTTCAGCAGTATAATTTCCGGAAAGGTAGACTTTTTCAAAAGTATTTTTGAACAGTTCCAGATCTACGGGAAGTTCCTCAACCAAGCCACCTGTATCGAAAACTGTTTTGTCAAAATCCAAGCCGATCTTCATAACCACTAATTTTATTCACCACACTTGAAGTGAGTGTTC